>NZ_JBVJIU010000007.1:209762-441100 GCF_055586105.1 Actinoplanes sp. NPDC051537 | reverse complement strand
AGCGGCAGCGGCAGCGGCAGCGGCAGCGGCAGCGGCAGCGGCAGCGGCAGCGGCAGCGGCAGCGGCAGCGGCAGCGGCAGCGGCAGCGGCAGCGGCAGCGGCGGCGGCGGCGGCCCGCGCGTGCTCGTCGTCCGGCCGGGCCACGTCCGCACCCGGATGACCGCCGGCCTGCCCGAGCCTCCGTTCACGACCGAGCCGTCCGAGGTCGCCGCCCGCGTCCGCCGGGCGCTGACCGGCCGCGCCTCGCTCATCCACGCGCCCGCCGTGCTCCGGCCGGTGATGGCCGCGCTGCGCCTGCTTCCGCCCGCGGTGCACCGCCGCCTCGACGCGTCCGCACGCCAAGGAGCCAGCCCGTGACCATGATGAAAGCACTGCCGGCCGATCCCACGCCGGACGAGCCGGAACCGCGCCGCGGCCGCCCGGTCGCCGTGTGGGATCTCGACGGCACCCTCACCCGCACGGACACGCTGCTGCCGTTCCTGCGCCGCGTCGCCGGCACCGCCGCCGTGGTCCGGGCCCTGGCCGCGGCCACCGGCCGCCGCCGCGGCGCCGCCAAGGAGCTGGTGTTGCGGCACCTGCTCGGCGGGCGCTCGCTCGGTGAGGTCGACCGCATCGCCCGCCGCTACGCCGGCTGGGTGGTGGAGACCCGGCTGCGGGCGGATTCGCGGGAACAGTGGTCGTGGCACCGCCGTGGTCGGCACCGGCTGGTGATCGCCTCGGCCTCGCCCGGCCTCTACGTCCACCACCTCGGTCACCTGCTCGGCGCCGACGAGGTGATCTGCACCGAGATGACCGTCGCCGGCGGCCGGCTCACCGGCGCCCTCGCCGGCGGCAACTGCCGGGGAGCGGAGAAGGCCCGGCGCGTGCTCGCCCATCTCGGCGAGCGGCCGGCGAGCCATGTCTGGGCGTACGCCGACGGCGCCGTCGACCGGCCGCTGCTGGAGCTGGCCGACGTCGCCGTCCGGGTCACGCCCTACCGGCACCACACGATCCGGGACGATCGATGAGCGCCTCACCCGCCATGACCGCGCCGCAGCGGCGTCGCCTCCGCCGGCTGGTGGCCCTCGCCGTCGCGCTGATCCTCCTCGGCCCCGCCATCTCGTACACCCGCGCCCTGACCGCGCCCGGCAGCGCCACCTGGCAGATGCGCACGGTCGACTGGATCCGCTCCCAGCACGGCAACGCCGTGATCAACGCGATCGAGAACTGGTGGTACACCCGGCACAAGCCGGCCACCGGGCCGCCCGACGCCGCCACCCTCCCGTCGATCGGCGCCACCCCCGCGAAGGTCGTCGGACCCGCGGCCCTGCCGCGGCTGGCCGGCGTGACCCAGCTGCCGGGGGAGTCGACGTGGGCGCCCGGCCGCATGTCCGCCGCCGGTCTTCCCCTGATCTGCACCGGCTTCCTGCGGCCCGACCGCGCCCACCTGAGCATCGTCGCGGGAGTCGCCTGGATCCGCGCCGCCGGCACCACCGGCCATCTCGTGGCCGGCACCCGGCAGCCGGGCGGCCCGGCGTGGCCCGGGAACGCCGCCGTGCCGGCCGGCGATGTCGGCCGGCTGGTCGCCACGTTCAACTCCGGGTTCAAGATGCAGGACACGGCGGGTGGCTTCTACCTCGACGGGCAGTCGTCGCCGCCGCTCGCGGCCGGGCTGGCATCGCTGGTCATCGACAAGAACGGCGCGATGACGGTCGGGGCGTGGGGACGTGACGTCTCGATGACCCCCGGCGTCGTCGCCGTGCGGCAGAACCTCGCCCTGATCGTCGACCGCGGCCGGCCGGTCGCCGGGCTCAGCACCAACGCCGACGGGCGCTGGGGCTCCGCGCACAACCAGTACCAGTACACCTGGCGGTCGGGCGCCGGCGTCGACGCGCACGGAAACCTGATCTACGTGGCCGGCAACAAGATGAACCTGGCCACCCTCGCCGCCGCGATGACCGACGCCGGCGTGGTCCGCGGCATGCAGCTGGACATCCACTCCGGCATGGCGAGCTTCGCCTCATGGCAGCCGGCGGGGAGCACCGGCGCGACGCCCACCAAGCTGCTTCCCGCGATGCCGCGCAGCGCGTACCGCTATCTGATCCCCGATCAGCGTGACTTCTTCTATGTGACGGCGGCCTGAGATGGCGTTGCCGACCTTTGCCCCGCCGGTGGCGCCGCCGTTCCTGCTCACCGCCCGGCCGCGTCAATGGATCAAGAACGTGCTGGTGTTCGCGGCGCCGCTCGCGGCCGGCGCCTTCGTCCGGCCGGGCAGCTTCGTCGCGCTGCTCGCCTTCGTGCTCGCCTCGTCCGGGACCTACTTCGTCAACGACGCCGCCGACGCCCAGGCCGACCGTCGCCACCCGGTCAAGCGCCGGCGCCCGGTGGCGGCCGGGCTGATCGCGGTGCGCACGGCCCGGCGGACCGGCATCGGCCTGGCCGCCGCGTCGATCGCGGTCGCGGCCCTCGCCGGGCCGGCCCTGGCCGGGTGCGTTGCCGCCTATCTGGCGCTGACCTTCGCGTACAGCTCGTGGCTCAAGCGGATCGCCGTGGTCGACATCCTGACCGTCGCCGGCGGGTTCCTGCTGCGCACGGTCGGTGGCGCGGTCGCCGCCCGGGTGCCGATGTCCAGCTGGTTCCTGCTCACCGCCCTGCTCGGGTCGCTGTTCCTGGTGACCGGCAAGCGGCTCGGCGAACTGCGGCGCGATCCGCAGGGCCGGGCCGTCCTCGCGTCGTACTCCGTCACCTGGCTGCAGCAGACGCTCACCATGACGCTCACCGGGACCGTCATCGCGTACGCCTGCTGGGCCTTTGCCTTTCGTGGTGGCGGCCTGTCCCTCGTGCCGTTCCTGGCCGGGTTGATGCGCTACAGCCTGCTGGTGGCGCGCGGCGACGGCGAGGCGCCCGAGAACCTCCTCGCCTCGGACCGGTTCCTGCTGGTCAGTGGTTTCGCCTGGGCGGTCCTGGCGACCGCGGCGATCTACTTCGGATAGGGGGTACGCGATGCGTGTCCTGCTGGTCGAGGACGAGCCCGCCCTGGCGAGGATGGTGCGGGTCGCGCTGAACGCCGAGGGCTTCGCGGTCGACGTCGCGAGCACCGGCGACGACGGGCTGTGGGCGGCCACCGAGCACCCGTACGACGTCATCGTGCTCGACATCATGCTGCCCCGGCTGAGCGGCTACGAGGTCTGCCGGCAGCTGCGCGACCGGCAGGTGTGGACGCCGATCGTCATGCTGACCGCCAAGGACGGCGAGCACGACCAGGCCGACGCGCTCGACCTCGGCGCCGACGACTACCTGACCAAGCCGTTCTCGCTGGTGGTTCTGCTGGCCCGGCTGCGGGCCGTGATCCGGCGGGGACAGCCCGAGCGACCGGCGGTGCTGACCGCCGGCGACCTGAGCGTGGACCCGGCGACCCGGCTCGTCAGCCGCGGCGGCATCGCGATCTCGGTGACGAGCCGCGAGTTCGCCCTGCTCGAGTTCCTCATGCGGCACCGCGGCGAGGTGGTCTCCAAGAGCGCCATCATCGCCGGTGTCTGGGACTGGAGCTTCGACGGCGACACCAACATCGTCGAGGTGTACGTCCGCTACCTGCGCAAGAAGATCGACCAGCCGTTCGGCCGCGCCGCCATCGAGACCGTCCGCGGCGCGGGCTACCGGCTGGCGGCCACCGGCGGATGATCCGCCGGCGGCCGGGGGAGGCGTACGTGAAACGACGTGCCCGGCCCGTCGTCGATCCGGACGTCGCCGCCGTGCCCGTCCACGATCTCCCGGGTGATCGGCAGGCCGAGGCCCGAACCCCCGTCGTGCCGGGCCCGGCTGTCGTCGAGCCGGACGAACCGGTCGAAGACGCGTTCCCGGTCGGCCGGGTCGATGCCGGCGCCGTCGTCGGTGACCGTGAGATGGGCGCGGTCGTCCGCCCACACCGCGACGGTCACCGCGGACCGGGCGTGCGCGGCCGCGTTGTCGAGCAGATTGCGCAGCGCGCGCCGTAACCGGGCGGCGTCGCCGACGAGGCGGACGGGCTCCAGGCGTACCCGCAGCGCCACCTCGGGAAAGCGGGCGGCGAACCGTTCCCGCTCGGCCAGGACCAGATCCTCGAGATCCACCTCGTCGCGGCGCACCGTGAGGGCGTGTTCGTCGGAGTGCGCGAGCAGCAACAGGTCGGCGACCAGCGTGCCCAGCCGTTCCGCCTCGCCGCGCAGCAGCGTGAGCTCGTCCTCGGTGCCGGCGCGCCGGGCCAGGTGGTCGAGACCGACCTGGATGGTGGCCAGCGGGCTGCGCAGCTCGTGGCCGGCGTCGGCGACGAACCGCCGCTGGGCCGCGGCCGCCGCCTCGAGGCGGTCGAGCATCGCGTTCATGGTCCGGGCCAGCGCCGCGACCTCGTCCCGCCCGCCCGGCAGCGGCACCCGGGCGTGCAGGTCCTGCGCGGTGATGGTGGCGACCTGCCGCCGGATGGCCTCCACCGGCCGCAGGGAGCGTCCCACGAAGACGAACGTCGCGAGCCCGACGACCAGCACGAGGACCGGCATGCCCCAGGCCAGGGTCCGCGTCATCGCCTCGGCGTTCTCCCGCACCGGCTGCAGCGACTGGGCGACGACGACGGTGCGCGGGCCGGCCGCGGTGGTGACGCCCACCGCCCAGATCCGGTACGGGCCGGCGTCGTCGTCCGGCCACGGGCGGGTGGATCGGGTGGTGCTGCCGACCGGGAGGCCGCGGACCGCGAGCGGCGGCCGGGACCGGGTCGAGAACGAGGAGGCGACCACCTGGCCGGCGCCGTCCAGCACCTGGACCGGGGTCGCGTTCCCGGTCATCGTCTCGATCACGTCGGAGGCCTCGTCGTCGCGCAGCCCGGCGGTGACCTCGGCGACCCGTTGTCGCGCCGTGTTGTCGACGTTGTGCGTGAGGATCGACTCGGTGGCGCGGACGAACCCGACGGCGGCGCCGAGCCCGGTCACGCCGACGACCACCGCCGCCGCGATCGCGGTCCGGAGCCGGACGCCGCCCCGCCATCGCGTCATCCCGTTCTGACCTCCCCGGCGGCCTGGCGGTCCGCCGGGTCCCGGAGCGTTGTGATCGGCAGCCACACCGACCACAGCTGCACCTCGCTGACCGCGAGAAGGGCGAGGACCAGACCGGCGAGCATCCCGTACGGATGGTTCCGCATCGGGAGTGCGACCAGCGCCGCGGGAATCAGCGCCACCGCGCCCCCCAGCCGGGAGGCGAACACGCCGACCGCGAGCGCGAGCGTCAGCGCGGCGACGACCGGCACCGTGGGCAGGTGCACCCGCGGATCGGCCGCGGTGAGATGGCGCAGGCCGGTCGTGGCCAGCGTGGCCAGGGCGGTGGCGACCGCGACGCGTGTGATCACGCGCCGCGGCCACGCGGGTCCGGTTCTGTCCGGCATGGGGGCACCTCGCTCGGCTTCGACCGGGCGACCCTCCCACCGGGCAGTTGAAAGGGCGCTGAAAATCAGACCCCGTCGAACTTGTTCAGGGTGCCGATCAGCGTGGTGAGGGCGCCGGCGCAGTCGGACTGGCGGGGAGTGCCGGCGCGCAGCGCGGTGAGGACGTCGTCGATCTGGCCGTCGAGCTGGTTCCACTTCCGGGAGTCCCGCGGCTTCAGGCCCGCCTCGGCGTCGTCCCACGCCACTTCCAGGTCCTTGACCCGGGCCTTGCCGCCGGCCAGATCATTCTTCGTGACCTTGGCCTTGACGTCGGTCGCGATCGTCGCGAAGGAGGTGAGGTCACCCAGGCGAGTGGTCGGGTGCGTGGCCTTCCCGGTCGCTCCCGGTGTTTGAACGGCCGGCGCGCTCGTCTGGTCCGCGGGCGTCTGGGCGCTCAGCACCCCGCCGGCCGCGACTACGACGGCCAGCCCCGCCGCCGCCCACGCGTAGTCGGCCCGGTGCCCGCCGGCCGGCCCCGCGCCCTTGACGGCCACGCCGTGCCGGTTGACCAGCACCTGTTCGCGCGCCACGAGCACCACGATGATGGCGAAGAACAGCAGGCTCGTGGTGCTGGCGCCGAGGGCGAGACCGCCGAACTGCTTGTCCTGGGTGAGCAGGTCACCGATCGAGGCGCCGAGCGGGCGGGTCAGCACGTACGCGATCCAGAATGTCAAAACCTGCCCGGCGCCTGCCTTGTACGCGATCCAGGTGGCCAGGATGAGCCCGCCGAAGATCAGGACGCCGTTGCGGAAGCCCAGCCCGAGCGCCTCGGTGGCCAGGTCGCCGGCCGCGGTGCCGAGCGCGAACGTGGTGAGGATCGCCCCCCAGTAGAAGCCCTCGCGGCGGGGCGTGTCGATCGAGCTGATCGCCAGCGTGCCCTCCTGGCGATGCCACACGACGAAGACGACGGCCAGGACGACCGCGAAGACCGCGGTGCTGAAGTAGAGGCTGACCCCGAGCGTGTCGGTGAAGAAGTCGGTGATCTGGGTGCCGACGATGCTGACCAGCACGACGCACAGCCAGTAGATCCAGGGCGTGTACTTGCGGGTGCGGAACTGGATGACGAGCGCCGTGGCGAGCACCGCGGCCATCACCGCGTCGGTCACCGCCGGCCCGAGCCCCACGTTCACCGACAGATAGTCGGCGAAGGTCTCGCCGATCGTCGTCGACAGCACTTTGATGACCCAGAATGTCGCCGTAATGGCGGGAACTTTCGTCAGCCAGACGCGTGAGCGTTTCTCGGTGGCATAGCCCAGCGACATTTGTCTCTCCTTGGAAATGGCTCGGTGTCGGGCAGAACGATCAAGGAGCGCTGCTTAGAATTCGCTGAAAGCCCCGTTCGAGTGATCTTCAGCGAATTCTTATCGCCGGCCCGGCATTCTCGATTTACCGCTGACCGACTCCACGACATCGAGGTGCATAGTGACCGAACCCGCGACCCGACTCGAAGGCGCCGTCCGATGCTCGGACGCGGACCGGGAACGTGTCTCCACGAGGCTCCGCGACGCCACCGGCGAGGGCCGGCTGAGCATGACCGATCTCGAGGAACGCCTCACCGCGACGTACACCGCGACCTACGAGCACGAGCTGGCGGTCGTGACGGCCGACCTGCCGCGCCCCGAGCCGTCCCGGCCGGGGTGGTGGGCGATCCTGGCCATGGTGCGCGCCGAGCTGGCGATGCCGGCCGGCCGCCGCCGTCTCGCCCTCGCCGCCGTCCTCCTGGTGTTCTTCGCCGGCGCCGTCGCCGGGGCGTTCCACGGTTTCGGCGCGGAGGGCCACGGTTTCGACCACCACGAGCCGTTCGGCGACTGACCACCCGTGGATTTCCGGGCGTGGCGATCCGCCGCGGTCCCGGCAGGTCTGCTGGCCGGCGTGCTCAGCCTCGTCTGGGCGCTGTGGCTGGCGCGCGACGCCGGTGACCTGGCCGCCCAGTACGCGTGGACCTCGTTCGTCCGGCAGCATCCCCGGTCGGCCGACAACCTGTCCTGGTACGGCGGCATCCATCCGGCGAACTACAGCGTCGTCTCGCCGTTTCTGATGGCGTGGCTCGGCGTGCGCACCACCGGTGTGCTCGCCTGTGTCGGCAGCGCGGTGCTCGGCGGGCTCTGTCTGACCCGGTCCGGCATCCGGCGCCCCCTGGTGCCGGCACTCTGGCTCGCGCTGGCGGTCTGGTGCAACCTCGCCTCCGGGCGGGTCACCTATCTGCTCGGCATGACGTTCGCGTTGATGGCCGTCGCCTTCGTGCAGCGGCGCCGCCCGGTCGTCGCGGCGCTGCTGGGTACGGTCGCAACCCTGTGCAGCCCGGTGGCCGGCGTGTTCGTCGAGGTTCTGGCCGCCGCGCTGTTCCTGGCCGGCCGGCGGCGGCACGCCTGCCTTCTCGCGCCGGGACCGCCCGTGGTCGTGGGGGTGACGGCCCTGCTGTTCCCGTTCACCGGGGTGCAGCCCTTCCCGTCGTTCGCGGCCGTGACCACGGTCGGCGCCGCGATCACCGTCGCCGTGCTGGCTCCGCCGTCGTGGCGCACGGTCCGGGCCGGGGCCTGGGTGTACGCCGCCGGCGTCGCTCTGTGCTGGTTGCTACCCACGCCGATCGGCAGCAACGTCGAGCGGCTCGCGCTGCTGGCCGGCGCGGTCATCCTGATCGGCGCCGCCGCCGTCGAGCAGCCGCGCCGGTGGCGGACGATCGCCACGTACGGGTCGGCCGCCGCGCTCGCCGCCTGGACGATGGTCCAGCCGATCGCCGACCTCGTGCACACCGCCCCGGTGGACGGCACCAGCGCCGACGCCCGGCCGTTGATCGCCGAGCTCCTCCGGCTGGACGCCCAGCGCGGCCGGGTCGAGGTCGTGCCGCTGCGCACCCACTGGGAGGCCGCCGGCGTGGCCCCGTATGTCAACCTGGCCCGGGGCTGGAACCGGCAGGCCGACGTCGAACGCAACCCGCTGTTCTACGACGGCACCGTGACCGCCACGTCGTACCGTGACTGGCTGCGCAATTGGAGCGTGGGCTACGTCGTGCTGCCCGCCGCGGAGGCGGACAGCGCCGGCGTCGCCGAGTCGCGGATCATCACCGCCGGGCCGGACTGGCTGCCCCTGGTGTGGGCGGACGCCGGCTGGCAGGTGTACCGGGTGGCCGGCGTCCTGCCGCTGGCCTCGGCGCCGGCGACGGTCACCTACGCGGGCCCGGCCGCCGTCACCGTCCGGGTTCCCGGCCCGGCCTCGGCCGTGGTGCGGATCGCCTGGTCGCCGTGGCTGGCCATCGACGGGGTCGACGACGACGCGAGCCCGCGCGCCTGCCTCGCCCCCAGCGGCTCCTGGACCGAGCTGGTCGCCCCGTCCGCCGGCACCTACACCATCGAGGCCCGGTACACGCTCGACCGCGGAACGCCGTGCCCCGCCGCGGCCGGAAGCTGAGCGCGCACGGCGGTTGCCGGGTCAGGCCGTGCGGCGCAGGATCCACCACACCGCCAGGGCCAGCACGGCGACCGACAGGCCGAGGAAGAGGCCCGATTCGATGAGCTGAAGCGGCCAGAAGCGGCTGAGCGGCTGGTACGTGTCGAGGAAGCGGTAGCCGTGCTCGATGGCGCAGGCCTCGGCCTGTGCCCGGCTGGCCAGGGCATCGCAGGGGCTCGAAACGCCGGCGCTGCCCATGATCTGGCCGTTGAGGTTGATGACTTCGCTGCTCAGGATCCAGTCGCCGCTGTTGCTGCGCGGGCTGGTCGTGCCGAAGGCATAGGTCACCTGCAGCGGAGTCAGGAAGTGACCGCGCAGGGCCTGCACGCCGAGCTTGATCGGCAGGTAGGCGACCAGCGTGATGACCATCGCGGGGACGGTTCGTTTGAAGATCGCCCCGGCCGCGGCGCCGAGCGCGAACGCGAACACCGTATAGGCGACGGGCACGATCCCGCGGAAGTCGAAGACCTCCGGTTTGAGCCGCCCGAAGTCGTCCTGAAGGCCTTCGATCGGCGTGAACCACCAGGTCATCAGCCAGGTCAGGGCCGCCGCCACGGCAACGGCACCGAGCAGATAGACGCCGAGTTTGACTACCAGCCACCGGACCCGGCCGACCGACTGGGTCCAGGCCAGGCGATGGGTGCCCTGCTCGAGCTCGCGGGCGATCAACGGGCCGCCCCAGAACATGCCGATCAGCAGCGGTACCAGGATGATCAGGCGATAGGACGTCATCACGACGCTGAACTTGTCGGTGAAGTTGCGGGCCAGACCCTGGCAGTCGGCGCCGGAGGTGAGGCAGGCGCTCAGGCCGGAGGCGTGCAGGTAACCGGACATCGCCCGGCGGGTCAGTACGGCGTACAGCGCGATGGCGAGAAACAGGGCGGCGGACGCTAGGATGTGGGGACGTGCCAGCCGGAGGCTGAGCCGGGTCATGTGGGGATCTCCTGGGAGACGGCCGGGGCGGCCATGGCCGCGGTGGTCGGCGCGGACATGTAGGCGAGGGCGAGTTCTTCCAGCGTGGCCGGCCGTACGGTCCAGGCCGGGTCGGTGATCGGCCGGCGGGTCCGGATCAGCAGAGTGGCCTGCCGATCGGTGTAGTCGGCGTCGATCACCTGATGTCCGGCTTCCACCGCGGCGGCACCGCCCCGGGGACCGGTGACGATTCGGTGCTGCTCGAGCAGCTGTTCGGTGTCGTCGGCGAGCTGGACGCGGGCGGCGGACAGCAGAACCAGGTATTCGCAGGTGCGTTCGACGTCGGCGAGCAGGTGCGAGGAGAGCACCACGGTCACGCCGGAGTCGGCGACCTCCTCCATCAGCACCTTGAGGAATTCGCGGCGCGCCAACGGGTCGAGGTCGGCCACCGGCTCGTCGAGCAGCAGCAGCCTCGGTCGTTTCCCGAGGGCGATCGCGAGCGCGAGCTGGGAGCGCTGGCCGCCGGAGAGCTGCCCGACCCGCTGCCGAAGCGGGATGTCGGCGCGGGCCATCCGCTTCTCGGCGAGCGCCTGGTCCCAGCTCGGGTTGAGCCAGCCGCCCATCCGCAGGGTCTCGGCGACGGTGAGACCGCGATACAGCGGCTTGTCCTGGGCCACGAAGCCGACCTCGCTGATCACCGTGCGCGGCGGCCGTCCGAGGACACGCACGTCTCCGGCGCTGGGGCGCAGGAGACCGACGGCGAGACTCAGCAACGTGGTCTTGCCGGCGCCGTTCGGCCCCACCAGCCCGATGACGCGCTCCTGCGGCAGGCTCAGCGAGCAGTCCCGAAGGGCCCATTTCCGGCCGTAGCGACGGCCCAGGCGGGTCGCCTCAAGTGCGGGTGTCATGCAGTCCCTCCGTGTCCTGGACGTCCTGGCGCATCACCGTGCGGTACATCGCTTCGATGTCGTCGTCGACCAGGCCGAGGCGGCGGGCGGTGAACACCCAGTGGGCCAACTGCTGCTGGAGCTCCGCCTGCTCGGCCAGGTCGTGGTGGGAAAGGGTTTTCAGCACGAAGGTGCCGAGCCCGGGACGTGCGCCGACCAGCCCTTCGCGTTCGAGCTCGCGATACGCCTTCAGCACGGTGTTCGGGTTGATCGCAAGCTTCGCGACGACCTCCTTGGCGGTCGGCAGCTTGTCGCCCGGCCGCAGCATGCCGAGCCGCAGGGCGTGCCGGACCTGCTGTGCCAGCTGGAGGTAGGTGGCGACACCCGATCGGTCGTCGAGCTGGAAGTCGATCACCTAAACCTCATTCCACTAATTGCTTAGTGGAAGCATGTTGCGCGGTTTCGGAAAAGTCAAGGACATGTTGGTTGACTGGTGTTCTAGTTTACCGTAACAATTAGCGGGTGATTGATTTTCATGTCGACCGGGCCAGCAGCGTCCCCGCGTACGCGCAGCTGGTTCGGCAGGTACGCGAAGGACTGCGGATCGGGACGTTGCAACCGGGGGACCAGCTGCCCACCGTTCGCAGCGTCGTCACCTCGTGCACGGTCAACCCCACCACCGTGCTCAAGGCCTACCGGGAGCTGGAGCTCTCCGGGCTGGTCGAGGCGCGGCAGGGGGCCGGCACCTTCATCAGCGGGACGCTCGGCAACACCGACCCGCACGTCATGGCCCGCCTGCGCGGCGGACTGGCCCGATGGCTCGGCCAGGCCCGCGAGGCCGGTCTCGAGGACGAGGACGTCCAGGCGCTGCTCGCCTCCGTGATCGTGGAGAACGCGGCGCACAAGAGCCTCGGCCAGAAGGACGGCGCCGCGTGAGCGCCGTCGAGGCCCGCGAGCTGAGCAGGCGCTACGGCAATGTCTGGGCGCTGCGGGACTGCGGCTTCGCGCTGCCCGCCGGCCGCATCATCGCGCTGGTCGGCGCGAACGGCGCGGGTAAGTCGACCCTGATGAGCATCATCGCCGGTACGCTGGCGGCCACCTCCGGCTCGTTGCTGGTGCACGGCCGGCCGGTGGTCAGGGGCCGGTCGCCGGCCCGGGTCGCGATCCTGGCCCAGGACAAGCCGCTGTACCGGGACTTCAGCGTCACCGACATGCTCCGCTTCGGCCGGTCCACCAACGAGGTGTGGGATCAGCGGCGGGCGCTGTCGTGGCTGGAGCGCTTCGACATTCCGCTCGACCGGCGCTGCGGCAAGCTGTCCGGCGGGCAGCGGGCGCAGGTCGCGCTCGCCGTCGCCCTCGGCTCGCGTCCCGCGGTGCTGCTGCTGGACGAGCCCCTCGCCAACCTCGACCCGGTGGCCCGCACCGACGTCACCGGCGAGCTCATGGCCGAGGCCGCCGACGGCGACCTGACCATCATGCTGTCCACCCACATCATCGCCGAGCTCAGCGGCGTCGGCGACCACCTGCTGCTGCTCGACGCGGGCCGGCCGGTGCTCACCGGCGACGTCGACGACCTGCTCGACTGCCACCTGCGGCTCACCGGACCCCGCGCGGACCAGCCGCCCGGCCCGGGCACGATCGTCCAGGCGCAGCACACCGGCCGGCAGTCGACCTTCGTCCTGCGGAAGGCCGCGGAGACGACCGCGCACGCCATCGTCGCCCCGGGCTGGACCGCCCAGCCCCTCACCCTGGACGAGCTGATCCTGACCTACCTCAAGGCGTCGGCCAGGGCCCACCACGAACTGGAGACGGCAGCATGAGCCCGGTGACCGAAGCGCCGACCCCCACGACCAGCCGGCACGACCTCGGGCCCGCCGGTGGCGTACGCGGCCTGCTGTGGTTGACCTGGCGTCAGCATCGCTGGGCCCTCGTCGCCACGCTCGTGCTGGCGGCGGTCCTGGCCGGCTGGATGACCTACCTGTCGATCGAGCTGACCGACCTGTGGCACCAGTGCCACGAGACGTTCTGCGCCGATGACACGCCGCAGGGCCAGCGGCTCGGCGGATCCTCGGCACTGGTCATGACCATGGCCGCCCTGTCGTGGGTGGTGCAGTACATGCCGCTGCTGATCGGCGTGTTCCTCGGCGTCCCGGTGCTGTCCCGGGAGCACGAGCAGCGAACCCTGCTGCTGGCCTGGAGCCAGGACGTCTCGCCGACGCGCTGGCTGTGGGCCAAGCTCAGCATGCTCGGCCTGTTCGTGGCGGCCGTGTCCGCGGTCGTGGCCGGGGTCAGCGACCACCTCGAGCACCTGGAGACGCAGGTCGCTCCGGGGAGCCTCTTCCATTACAACCCGTTCGTGAACACCGGGATGCTGCCGGTCGCGATCAGCCTGTGCTGGTTCACGCTCGGCGTCGCACTCGGGGCCGCGATCAGACGTACGCTGCCCGCCGTGTTCGGGGTCGTTGCCGGTTTCATCGGCCTGGGCTATCTCATCCGGTGGCGCTACCCGACCCTGTTGAAGCCACTGTCCGCGGTCCGGCTGATCGGCGCCCCGGACGACGGTCTGCTGCACGGCAACGCCCTGCTCGTGAAGGGCGGACTGATCTCGTCCGGCATCGACGGTCCGTCCGCCGCGTACGACGCCACCGGGCATCAGCTCAGCGGCGTCGAGCTGGAACGCCTCTGCCCGCCGGACAACGGCGCCGGCACGATACTCAGCTGCTACACGTCCCACCATCTCGAGCAGCACCTGCAGTACCAGCCGGGCAGCCGGATCCCCGAGTTCCACCTGATCCTCGCCGCCGGCTACCTGGGCCTCGCCGCGGTGGCCGTCCTCGCCGTCTGGTGGATCGTCCGCCGTACCAACCTCAGCGCGGGTTGATCCCGGCCGATTCAGCGCTTTTTCAGGTCCGGCCGGAGAGCCTTCCGGCCGTGACCGTTGACGAACAGACCTGGCGCCCGCACGGCCCGGCAATGCTGGCCGTGAAGGTGCCGCAGGTGACCGCCCTGTTCTGGGTGATCAAGGTGCTGACCACCGGGATGGGCGAGACCGCCTCCGACTTCCTGGCCCGCACCATCGACCCGCCGGTGGCTGTGGCCGCCGGAGCCCTCGGACTGGCGGTGGCGCTGGCCGTCCAGCTGCGGGCGCGCCGCTACCGGGCGGGCGTCTACTGGTTCGCGGTGGTGATGGTCAGCATCTTCGGGACGATGGCGGCGGACGTTCTGCATGTGGGGCTCGGGATCCCGTACGCCATCTCGACCTCCTTCTTCGCGATCGGTCTCGTCGTGGTCCTGGTCGCCTGGTACCGCAGTGAGCGCACGCTGTCGATCCACACCGTCACCCGGGGCCGCCCGGAGCTGTTCTACTGGGCGACCGTGCTGGTCACCTTCGCGCTCGGCACCGCCGCCGGCGACCTGACCGCGGCCACCTGGGGCTGGGGCTACCTGCTGTCGGGTTTCGTGTTCGCCGCGGCGATCGGCGTGCCGGCGCTCGCCTTCCGCGCGGGCCGCCTCGACGCGATCGCCGCGTTCTGGGCCGCCTACGTGATCACCCGCCCGCTGGGCGCCTCGTTCGCCGACTGGATGGGCGTGTCCACCGCGCGGGGCGGGCTCGGGTGGGGGACCGGCCCGGTCACCGCCGCCTGGGCCGCGGTCATCGTGGCCCTCGTCGTCCACCTGGCGGTGCGCCGCACGGACGCTCCCGTACCGGCCCGTTCAGCCATCTCTTAGGGGTTCGTTGCGAGTGTTCGGTCATGCCCAGCGCATGGCCGGACGACTCGCAGCGACCGTTTCGCCGTTACCTCGGCAAAGCGCCCGAGGTCACGATCTACTTCTGGATCATCAAGGTCCTCGCGGCGCCCGTGGGCAATGCCGTCGCGGACGTTCTGTGGCCGGTTCTCGGCCTCGCCGTCACCACCATGCTGATCTCCACCCTGCTCGCGGCCGTGCTGGTGGTGCAGCTGTCGGTGAACCGGTACCTGCCGGGCCTGTACTGGGCGATCGTGGTGACGATGGGCGTGTTCGGCCCGCTCGTCGCGGACAACCTGACCGAGATCTTCGGCGTCACCCCCGCGGCCGCCACGGTCGCCTTCGCCGCGCTGCTGCTGGCCACCTTCGGGATCTGGTACGCCGTGGAGCGAACCCTGTCGATCCACACCGTCGACACCCCGCGCCGCGAGGCGTTCTACTGGGTCGCGGTGTTCCTCACCTTCGCCCTGGGTGCGACCGTGACCGCGAACGGGGCCGCCGTCGCCGTGCCGGTCGCGGCGGTCTGGGCCGCCCACCGGTACCTCGGTGTCGGCGCGACGTTCGCGTTCTGGGCCGCCTACGTCCTCACCGACCCGCTCGGCGCCGCCCTGGGCGGCCGGATCGCCGTCGACGTCGCCGGCCTGATCGCGATCCTGCTGGTGATCGGCTATCTGAGCGTCAGCCACCGCGACGAACCGTCCCTGGAGGCCGCGGCGCGGCGGGCGCGCGCTCGGCCTCCCGGCTGATCCGGTCAGCCGGCCACCTTGGCCGCGTGTCTTGGCCGGGGTGGTGGCGGGGGAGCGGACCCTGGTGCAGGAGGAGATCGACCGGCTGTGGCGGCTGCCGCACGAGGACGACCACCCGGCCGTCCCGAACGGACAGAACGCGGTCACGGTGCGGCTGGTCAGCCTGGCGCTGCGGCACGCCGGCGAGCCGCGCACGGCCGCCGAGATCGCCGAGATCGCCGACGAACTGGGCATCTCGCGGGCGACCGCGCAGCGCTACCTGGCCGCCCTGGCGCGCGACGGCTCGGCCGAGATGCGCCTGCGCTACGGCGCCACCGGACGCCCCGAGCACCGCTATCACTGGGTGGCGTGAAGAACGGCCTAAGTATTCGCTAAGAAGCTCGCCCCGGCTGGGCTAAGAGTTCGCGATGCCAGGGCCGGTCCAGGTCCCTGACAGCTCATTCCTAAGTTCGCTGCCGAATGTCGGGCTACCAGCAGCACCGGCATCCGGCCGGGCCGCGGAACGAGGGGAACATCTCGTGTCGACGAATGCGAACAAGGTGGCCAAGCGCGCCGGGCTGGCCGCGGCCGGCGTCGTGGCGGCCGGGCTGGTCGTTCTCGGCGGTTCGGCGATGGCCGACGCCGCGACACCCGCACCCGGCGCCTCGGCGGGCGCCACGAACGACACCGGCCGCGGCGGGTCGAACGACGCCGCCGTGACCGGGGACGAGCTGGCGAAGGTGACGGCGGCGGTCAAGGCCAAGGACTCGTCGATCACGGTGACGAGCGTGCGCAGGGACCCGGACAACTCCTACGACGTGCTAGGCACGAAGGCGGGCGCGAACGTCATGTACGACTTGAGCGCCGACCTGACGACCTTCACCCAGAGCACCGGCCGCGGCGGCGGCAACGGCCACGGCGGCGGTGGGTCGAAGGACACCGCGGTGACCGGGGACGAGCTGGCGAAGGTGACGGCGGCGGTCAAGGCCGAGGACTCGTCGATCACGGTGACGAGCGTGCGCAAGGACCCGGACAACTCCTACGACGTGTTCGGCACCAAGGCGGGTGCGAACGTCATGTACGACGTGAGCGCCGACCTGACGACCTTCACCCAGAACGCCCACGCCGGCAAGTAATCGGCCCGCCCGCCCGCCTGGCCGGGCGGCCCGGGCAAGGCCCACGGGCCGCCCGTGAGTGTCGCGGGCGGCCCGTGAGTGTCGCGGGCGGCCCGTGCCGCCGGATCAGGCGGTCACCAGGCCGGTCCGGTAGGCGACGATGACGAGCTGGACCCGATCGCGGGCCGCGAGCTTGGTCATCAGCCGGCTGACGTAGCTCTTCACGGTGGCGGTCGTGACGTGGATGCGCTCGGCGATCTCGGCGTTCGACGCGCCCTGGCCGATGAGCGTGAGCACTTCGCGTTCCCGCTCGGTCAACGCGTCCAGCGCCGGCGCTTTCCGCTGCGGCTCGGGATGGCGGACCACCATCTCGATGAGGCGGCGCGTGACGCTCGGCGCGATCAGCGCGTCGCCGGCCGCGACCACCCGGATCGCGGCGACGATGTCCTCGAGCGCCATGTCCTTGACCAGGAGGCCCGACGCCCCGGCGCTCAGCGCGCCGTAGACGTATTCGTCGTCGTCGAACGTGGTGAGCGCGAGCACCCGCGGCGGCTCGGGCTCGGCGGTGATCCGGCGGGTCGCCTCGATGCCGTCCATGCCCGGCATCCGGATGTCCATCACCACCACATCGGGCCGTAGCTCCCGGGTCAGCCGGACCGCCTCGTCGCCGTCCTTCGCCTCGCCGGCCACCTCGACCCCTTCGGCATCGTCGAGAACCATCGTGAGCGCCGTGCGCACCAGCGCGTGGTCGTCGGCGAGCAGCACCCGAACGGTCACGCCGCGACCACTTCCGGCTCGAGCGGCAACGACACCGCCACCCGGAACCCACCCTCCGCCCGCGCGCCCGCCGTCATGCTGCCGTGCAACAGCGCGACCCGTTCCCGCAGACCGAGCAGCCCGAACCCGCCCGACCCGGCGTCCCCGGCTCCGCCGCTCCCGCTCCCGCCGCTCCCGCTCCCGCCGCTCCCGCTGCCGGCTCCGCCGCTCCCGCTTCCGCCACCGGTCCCGCCTCCGATCCCGCCTCCGATCCCGCCGCTCGCGATCGCGCCGCTCCTGCCGTTGCCGTTCCTGCTGCGGCCGCCGTGGCCGTCGCCGTCGTCGGAGACGTCGATGGCCAGCTCGGCCGGGCGGTATTCGACCCGGACACGGCAGGCCCCGGCCCCGGCGTGACGCAACACGTTGGTCAGCGACTCCTGGATGATCCGGTAGGCGGACAACTCGACCTCGGCCGGCAGCGGCCGGCGATCGCCGACCCAGCGGAGCTCGACCGTCACGCCGGCGTCGCCGGTGGTCGCGGCCAGCCCTTCCACGTCGGCCAGGCTCGGCGCGGGATGCAAAGGCGGTGTGCCGGCGGCCCGGTCGCCCGGCTGTCGCAGCCCGCCGACGACCCGGCGCAGCCCGGACAGCGTGTCGCGGCTGGTCAACTCGACCGCCCGCATCGCCTCCCGAGCGCGCTCGGGCTGCGTGTCCATGACCCGGGCCGCCGCGCCCGCCTGCAGCGCGATGACGCCCACGCTGTGCGCGACCTGGTCGTGCAGCTCGCGCGAGATGCGCAGCCGCTCGGTCATCACCGCCTGGGTCGCGGTCTGCTCGCTGAGGCGTCGCGCGTACTCACGGGCCTGCCGGATCGAGAAGCCGAGCAAGGCGGCCACCAGGGCCGGCAGCACCGCGTACGCCAGCCAGAGCGTCCACGGCAGCTGGAGGCCCAGGGGGACGCCCTCGTCGGGATAACGCAGCAGCCGCCGCAGGACCGAGGTCACCGGCAGCGCCGCCAGCACCGGGACCATCGCGGCGAACCACGCCCACGGCGGTTGCGTCACGATGACGGCGGCGAGCATGACGTCGGCGGCGAGCAGGAACAGGGTGAGCGCGCTCTCGACGGAGCTGGCGAGGCCGCCCGGGCTGACCGCGAGCACGATCGTGATGGCCGAGACGACCATGAGGTTGACGGCGAGCAGCGGCCGGGGGCGGGCCAGCCGGAGTGACGCGACGCCGAGCACGAGCGCCGCGGCGATCAGGGCCCAGCACCACGCCGGCCGGGCGGCCAGGCCGCTCGGCAGGCCGGGCAGGCCGGTGTAACCGCGCAGCGCGCTGAACGCGGCGAGGCACCAGATCAGCCCGGCCCAGCCGACCCACGTAAGCCCTCGACGACGCGGTGTGCCCTGCATGGGGCCGATGGTAGCGACGGGAGGCGCCGCCGACATCCGACCACGGTATGACGACCACGGTCGATGGTGAGGGCGTTCCCCGGTCCGATGACGAGACCGGGGCGGCCGCGGAACCGTATCGGCATGATTGAAGTTGACGAGTTGGTCAAGCGTTATGGCGCCACCACGGCGGTGGCCGGCCTGTCGTTCACCGCCCGGCCGGGAGTGGTGACCGGCTTCCTCGGCCCGAACGGCGCGGGCAAGACGACCACGCTTCGGGTGCTGCTCGGGCTGGACGCGCCGACGAGCGGGCACGCCACGATCGGCGGGGTGCCGTTCCGCCGGCACCGACGCGGGCTGCGGCACGCCGGGGCCCTGCTCGACGCGCAGCAGGCCCACCCGGGACGCAGCGCCGTCGTTCACCTGGCCGCGCTGGCCCGCAGCAACGGCTTGCCCCGCCGCCGGGTCGACGAGGTGCTCGGCGAGGTGGGCCTGGCCGAGGTGGCGGGCCGGCGCGTCGGCACGTACTCGCTGGGCATGCGGCAGCGGCTCGGGGTGGCCACGGCCCTGCTCGGCGATCCGCCGGTGCTGCTGTTCGACGAGCCGGTGAACGGGATGGACCCGGAGGGCGTGCGCTGGGTCCGCGGCCTGTTCCGGCGGCTCGCGGCCGAGGGGCGCACGGTGTTCCTGTCCAGCCACCTGATCACGGAGATGGCCGCCACCGCGGACGAGGTCGTCATCATCGGCCAGGGACGGCTGCTGGCGTCGGGCACGGTGACCGAGCTGGCCGGTCCCGGCGGTTCGCTGGAGGACGCGTTCTTCGATCTCACCGCGGCGAGCGTCGACTACCGGGCCGGGGGCGCGTGATGCGTGATCTGATCGCGTCCGAGTGGCTCAAGTCCCGCTCGCTGCGCTCCACCTGGTGGGCGCTGGCCCTGGCCACGGTGGTGGTGACCGCCGCGGCGGCGGTGGCGTCGCACGCCGACTTCGCGAACTTCCCGCACTACAGCCCCGCGGAGCAGCGCTCGCACAGCTTCGCGCTCGCCGACGGCTTCCCGATCGCCGGCTATCTGGTGCTCGTCGTGGTGGCGGTCAGCGCCGGCGCCGCCGGCATGCTCAGTGAGTACAGCAGCGGGCTGATCCGGGTCACGGCGGCCGCCGTGCCGGCCCGCGCCGAGTTGCTGGCGGCGAAGGCGCTCGTGGTCGCCGTCCCGTGGGCGGTGGCCGGCGTGCTCGGCTCGGTGGCCGGGTTCGCCGTCGCCCAGACAACCCTGGCCGGCCGCGGCGCGAACGTGACGCTCACCGACCCGGGAACCGTCCCCGCGCTGGTGGCGGCGGCGCTGATCGGGCCGGTCTGCGCCCTCGTCGGCCTCGGCATCGCGGTGCTGCTGCGGCACGCCGGCACGGTCTACGTGACCGGCATCGTGCTGCTGGTGATGCTGCCGACACTGCTGAGTATCCGCTCGGACACCACCCGGATGCTCCACCACGCGATGCTCATTCCGGCCTGGCAGCGCCTGACGGAGTCGTACGGGCCGCCCGCGGCCGTCGATCCGCTCTACACGTCGGCCACGGAAGCCTGGCTCGCGTACCTGATCTGGCCGACCGTCGTGATCGCGGCCGCGATGGTGGTGCAGCACCGGCGCGACGTCTAGCCCGGCGAGCGCGCCCCCAGCCGATCCAGCAGCAGGTCGAGCGACGGCTCGGCCGAGACGAGCGCGACCTCGGTCGTGCCGTCGTGCGGGACGAGGGCGCGTACGTGGATCGGGTCGTGCACGCCGATGAACGACGCGCCGCCGATCGGGTTGAGCGCCGTCCGGTCGGCCGGTGTGATGTCGGCCGGCCATGCGGGCGCCGCGCGCTCAGGTTTCCCCTTCCGCTATATCGTCCCGCGTAGTACGTTGGGCGATATAGCGGAGGACGGAGTAGACGATGGAACCGGGCTTTCTGATCCTGGCCAGCCTCGCGGACGGCGACAAGCACGGGTACGCGATCACCACCGACATCGCCGAGCAGGCCGGGGTGACGCTCGGGCCGGGCACGCTGTACGCGGCCCTGCAACGGCTGGAGGAGCGCGGCCTGATCGAGGCGACGCCGGCCGAGGGACGCCGCCGCCCCTATCGGATCACCGCGGCCGGCGCGGCCGAGCTGACCGCCCAGGCCACCCGCATGCAGCATCTGGCCACGCTGAGCCTGCACCGCCTGCGGCCGGGCCCGGCATGAGCGGCGACCCGCGGCTGGTCCGCGCGCTGGTGGCCTGCTACCCGGCCGGTTGGCGCCGCCGGTACGGCGACGAGTACGCCCAGCTGCTGCGCGACCTGCGTGTCCACCGTCATCCGCGGTTGATCGCCGACTCGATCGGCGGCGCCGCCCGCGCCCACGGAGGTGTTCTGATGGCCGGCGATTCCCCGATGAGCCTGATGGTGTGGGCGGGCGGGCTGTTCACGGTGGCCGGCATCGGTTTCGCGAAGCTGGCCGAGGACTTCACCGGCGCCGGCCGAGGCCCGTACGTGCTGCTGGTCGTGGCCGCGGCGCTGGCCCTGCTCGCGCTCGTGGCCGCCGCGGCGCCGGCCGGTGTCGCGCTGCTGCGCGGCCGGGACGCCGGGGCGTGGAAGTACGTGGCCGTCCCGGTGGCGGGTGCCGGCGTCTGGCTCGGCGTCCTCGCGCTCGCCCGGCCGATCTCACCGAGGATGGTCGCGTTCCTGCTCGTCGCGGTGACCGGAATCGTCGTGGTGGCCGCGACCGCCGGGGCGGTCATCGCCGTCCTGCGTCGCGTGCCGGCGAGGCTGCCGGGCCGGTTGCGGCCGGTCGCCGTCGTAACCGTCGCCGCGGGCATGGCGGTCGCCACCGTCGCCGCGCTGTTGTGGGGCCTGCGGATCCGCGCCGGGGACCCGGCCGGATTCCACGGGCACACCGGGCTGCTGGCCACGCCGTTCGTGCCCAGCTGGATCGCCGTCGTCGTGGCGCTGGCCGCCGCGAGCGTCCTGGCCGCGTTCGCCGTGCGGCGGCCCGCGTGACCGCGATGATCGACGCCCAGGGTCTGTCCAAACGCTACGGTCGCCGGCCGGCGGTCGACCGGCTCGCCTTCACCGTCCGGGCCGGGCAGATCTGCGCGCTGCTCGGGCCGAACGGCGCCGGGAAGACCTCGACCATGCGCATGCTGGTCGGCCTGGCCAAGCCCGACGCCGGCGCGGTCCGGATCGCCGGCGCCCGGATGAGCCTCGGCGCTCCGGTGCTGGAACGGGTGGGCGTGCTGATCGACGGCCCGGCGTTCGTGCCGCATCTGACCGGCGCCGCGAACCTGCGGCTGCTGTGGGCCGCGAGCCGCCGGCCGTGGCCCCCGCCCGGCCTCGCCGACGCCCTCGACCTGGCCGGCCTGGGCCCGGCCGTCGACCGCAAGGTCAAGAGCTACTCGATGGGCATGAAGCAGCGCCTCATGCTCGCCCAGGCCCTGATGCGCCGCCCCGACGTGCTGATCCTCGACGAGCCGGCCAACGGCCTCGACCCGGCCGAGGTCCGCGCCCTGCGGCAGCATCTCGCCGACCGCGCCGCCGCCGGCGCCACCGTGCTCATCTCCAGCCACCAGCTGGCCGAGGTCCAGGCGCTGGCCAGCCACATCGTCGTGCTCAACCACGGCCGGCTGGTCACCGCCGGCCGGCTCGACGACCTGCTGCGCGGCGCCGGCGCCTTCCGGATCAGCACCGACCAGCCCGGCCGGGCGCTGACCGTGCTGCGCCGCACCGGCGTTGTCACCTCCGCCGAGATCCGCGGCGGCGACGTGATCGTGACCGCTCCCGACGTGCCCGCCGGCAAGCTCGTCGAGGCCCTGGTCCGAGACGGCGTCACGGTCACCGGCGCGAGCGCCGACCGCGCCTCGCTCGAGGACGCCTACCTGGCCATGACCGAGGGGCCCGACCATGCTGCGCGTTGAGCTCACCACCCAGCTGATGCGGCTGCGCACCGTCATCGCCCTGATCTGTCTCGCCGCCGTCCCGGTCGCCGCCGGCCTGTCGTTCGCCTCCTCGGCCGGGCACCGCAACGGCAGCCAGGGCGGGCTGTTCGGCGCCTCGCCGTACTCGGCCCTCAACCACGCCATGGCCAGTCTCGAGTTCATCGGCCCGCTCCTGCTGCCGATCGTCGTCGCGCTGCTGGCCACCGCCATCGCGTCGGCCGACCGCGACTGGGGCGTTCTGCGCTACCTCTACGTCGCCCCGGTCACCCGGGCCCGGCTGCTGACGGCCAAGCTCGCCGCCACCACGATCGCCACCGTGCTCGCGCTCGCCTGCGTGTTCGCCGCCGGCCTGGCCACCGGGTGGGCGCTCTTCGGCTGGCACCCGTTCCACATCATCGACGCGGCCGACCTCACCGCGGGCGCCACCGGGGCCCGGGTGCCGGCCGCGACCGGATACCTGCTGCTGTGCATGCTCGCCATGGCCGCGATCGCCTTCACCCTCGGCCTGCTGCTGCCGCGCGGCGCCGAGGCCCTCGCCGTCGCGATCGCCTTCGTGGTCGTCGCCAGCATCCTCAACGGGCAGGCGGCGCTCCAACCCGTCACGGCGTTCCTGCCGGTCCACTACTGGCAGAACTGGGTCGGGCTGTTCGACCCCGCGGGGTCGAGCGACCTGTTGCTCGGCGCGGCCGTCCAGCTCGGCTGGATCGCCGGGTGCGTGGCCGCGTGCGGCCTGATCCTGCGCCGCCGCGACCCGGCCGCGTGATTTTCCACCGGCCGCGACCCGGCCGCGTGATCTTCCACCGCCGCGACCCGGCCGCGTGATTTTCACCGCCGCGACCCAGGCCGCCTGAGCGGCGGGAGCGCTAGCGGGCCGTCAGCAGGTGCAGCAGCGCCGCGTGCCGGGTGGCGTCGATCGGCTGCCGGCCGAGCACCCGGAAGAACAGCGCCGCGATCGCCATGTCGGCGATCGTTTCGGCGAGCGCGGGTTCGCCCGGCACGAGGGTTCGCCCGGCACGAGGGTCGCGAGGTGCCGGCGGTCCGGCGCGATGACCCGCTCGACGATGCGGCGCGCGGCCTCGGGATCGGTCGCCGCGGCCACCGCGTACGTGCGCAGCACCGCGGCGGCGTCCCGGTCGGCGAGCCGGCGGATGGCGTCGTCGACCCAGGCCTCGACGGTCCCGGGCCGGCCGCCGGACCTATTCACTGCGGAGCGCGGTGACGGTCCGGGAGCGGGCCGCCCACCCGGCCGGCAGCAGCGCGCCCAGCACGGCGATGCCCAGGCCCGCCGCCACCAGCGCCACCAGCTCCGGGAACCGGTAGACGTGCAGCGCCCGGGCCGGCAGGTGCAGCCCGATGGCGTGGCCCATCGCCGGCGTCACCGCGGCGTGCAGCAGGTAGCCGGCCGGCGCGCCGATCAGCCCGCCGGCGAGCCCGACCGGCACGACCGAGGCGACCACCATGCCGACGGTCTGGCGGGGCGTCATGCCCAGCGCCTTGCCGACGCCGATGTCGTGGGCGCGGTCCCGGGTGTCGAGCACAACGGTGTTCAGCACGCCCAGGGCGGCGACCACCACCAGCAGGAGGGTGAGAAGACCGGTCAGGGCGTCGAGCGCCACGATGGTGCCGCTGTGACCGGTCGCGAGATCAACGGCGACGAGGACGCCGTACGGCCGCAGCAGGCCGTCGAGCCGATCGAGGTAACCGGGGATGTCCGTCCCCGGCCGCACCGTGACGTGATAGGCGCCGGGTGTCAGAAACGGCATCGTCGCCCCGTCGACCAGCACCTCCGGATCGGTGTGCGGGTCGAACACCTCGCCGACGATCCGCACCGGCACCGGGCGCCCGTTCGCGAGCAGCACGACCGTGTCGCCGATCCGGGCGCCCGCGGCGTCGAGGAAGGTGCTTTCGGTGACCGCCTCGCCGGGCCCGCGGAACCACCGCCCGGCGACCATCTGATAGCCGGCCCGGGTCGCGTCCCCGCGGAAGGCGTACAGATCGGCGGCCCCGCTGACGCCGGCCACCGTGACCATGGACTGCGCCGTGGCGTAGTACGAGCCGGTGCCCGGCTGTGCGTCGATCGCCGCGGTGATCTGCGCCGGGGTGGCGGTGGCCGGCGGCGCCGGGTCGCCCGAGGGACCGATCAGCCGTGGACCGTACGGCGAGGCCCCGGTCGCGACCAGCACGTCGGCATTGTTGTGGTTCTTCGCCGCCTGCACGTCCTTCAGCGAGTCGCCCAGGCCGAGCGCGAAGGTGACCGTGACCGTCCCGAACGCCACCGCCGCGAGCAGACCGAGCGCCCGCGCCGGCCGGCCGAACGGGTGGGCCAGGCCCAGACCGGCCGCTCGCGAGCCGGGCAGGCGCGCGGCCAGCCGCGCGGCGAGCAGCCCGCGCGAGCCGGTCGGCGCCCGGCCCACGGTGAGCGCCTCGACCGTGCGCAGCCGGCCGGCCCGCCAGGCGCAGGCGCACGCGGTGAGGGCCACGACGCCGAGCACCCCGGCGGCCACCGCGAGATCGACCCAGGGCGCGACGCCGGAAGCCGGGGTGCCGTAGACCGCGCCGGTCCGGTCCAGCACCGGAACGGCCAGGGCGTTGCCGGCGACGACGCCCAGCAGGGTGCCGATCGCGGCCGGGATCAGGGCCTGCCCGGCGTAGGCCCGCACCACCTGGGCCGGGGTGCCGCCGAGCGCCTTCAGAATGCCGATGCGGCGGGTGTTCGCCGTGACCGAGCCGGCCACCACGTTACCGGCGATGAGCACCGACATGGCCAGCCCGAGCACGCCGAACGCGGCCAGGAACGGCACGAACACGCCGGTGTTCCGGTCGGCCGCGTGCTTCACGGCCAGCCACGACTGGGCGCCGGCGAGCGCGCCCGGCGGCATGGTGGCGGCGATCGCGGCCCGGCCGGCGGCGACCCGCGCGTCGGTCGCGGCGGCGGCGAACCGGTACAGCATCTGGTAGCCGGTGGGCGCGGTGAGAGCGGCCGGCGACACCCAGCCGTCCGCGCTGCGGCTGACCGAGCGGGCGACGCCGACCACGGTCAGCGCCGGGCGGCCCGGCAGGTCCGGCACGGTCAGGACGGCGCCGAGCGGGTACAGCGAGCCGTCCGCGGACAGCACCAGCTCGCCGGGGCCGCGCACCCAGCGGCCCGCGGTCAGGTCGATCGCGTCCACCGGGCCGCCCGGATCGGCCCGGCCGGCGAGGGTCATCGGCGGCAGCGCACCGGTCCCGGGGTGCTGGTCCCGCACCGTGACCGAGACCACCGGGAACGGCCCGGCCGCTGCCGTCACCCCGGGGGCATGGGCCGAGGCGGCGACCCGGCCCGGGCCGGTCCTGGCCGCGTCGAACTGGCCGATCAGGTGCGCGCCGTGCCGCCGGGCGAAGGCATGGTCGAACGGCGCCGAGGACGCGACCAGCAGCGAGCCCGCGAGCACGGCCGCCGTCACCGCCACCAGCACGGCCAGTGCGATCACGAGGGTGGCCGGCCGCCGGCGGCGTACGCCCGAACGCACCACCCGGCCCAGCCCGCTCATGACCGCACCCGGCCGTCGAGCAGCTCGACCGTACGGGTGGCGACCGCGTCCGCCAGCGCCCGGTCGTGGGTGACCAGCACGATGGTCTGCCCTTCGGCGTGCAACTCGGTCAGCAGGTCGCGGACGTCGGCGCCGGCCGCGCTGTCCAGAGCCCCGGTCGGCTCGTCGGCCAGCAGCAGGGCCGGGCGGTTCATCAGGGCCCGGGCGACCGCCACCCGCTGCCGTTCACCCCCGGACAACCGGGCCGGGTACGCCCGCGCCTGCCCCGTGATGCCGAGCGTGCCGAGCAGATCGGCCGCCCGGCGCAGCGCCGCCGCCCGTGCCATGCCGGCCAGCAACGCGGGCAGGACCACGTTGTCGGTGACGGTCAGGTCGTCGAGCAGGTTGAAGAACTGGAAGACCAGGCCGACCTTCGCCCGCCGGTAGCGGGCCGAGGCCGCCTCGCTCAGCTCGTCCACCCGGACCCCGTCGACGGTGACCGTGCCGGATGTCGGCCGGTCCAGGCCGGCGAGCAGGTTCAGCAGCGTGGACTTGCCGCTGCCCGACGGCCCGAGGATCGCCACCGCCTCGCCCGGCGGCACGCTCAGCGTCACCTCGCGCAGCGCCGGCGATCCCCCGTCGTACCGCCGGCTCACCGCATCTACCTCGATCATCGTCCGCTCCCCGCTCCCGGTGTCGGCTCGACGCTAGGAGCGGGGATCGCCGCGGTCGTCAACCGGGCGCGGTGTCCGTGTCATCCTCAGGATGTAGTCCTGGGCTGTACGCATCCGGGCCGGCGCCTCGGTCACAATGGCGAGATGTCCACCGCGGTCACCCGTCGAAGCTGGGCGCTGGACGCCGTGCTGGCGCTGGTGCTCACCGGCGCCGCGCTCCGGTACGTCGGCAACGGCGTCGGCCTCATCCTCGAGTGGCCGAGCCCGTCGCCGCTCGGCCGGCTGGCGCAGGACCTGACGATCGGGGGCGCCGGGGCCTACCTGCTGGCCGCCCTGGCCGCGCCGCCGCTGGCGCTGCGCCGGCGGTACCCGCTACCCGCGCTCTGGCTGGCGACCGCCGGAACGGCGCCCGCGCTGCTGATCAATCCGGACGTGGTGTTCATCGCCTGCGTCGTGCTCGGTGTCGCGATCTACAGCGCCGCGGCCCACAGCCCGCACCGGCGGGCCACGCTGATCAGCCTGCCGGTCGCGGCCGCGATGCTGGTGGTGCTGTTCCAGAACGCGGCGCTGCCCAACCTGCCCAACGCGTGGGTGGGCGTCCTGATCCTGCTGCCGATCGCGCTGGCCGCCGCCGGGGTCCGGGTCCGCCGCCGCCGCGCCGACCGGGACCGGGAGGTCCGCGACCACGAGCGGGCCGAGGCACTGCGCGCGGCGGCCGCCCGGGAACGCGCGCAGCTCGCCCGGGAACTGCACGACGTGGTCACCCACCACGTCAGCATGATGGTCATTCAGGCGGGCGCGGCGCGCACGGTGCTGGGTGAGACCCAGGAGGACGTACGCGAGGCCATGCTCGCGGTCGAGACCAGCGGCCGGACGGCGCTCGTCGAGCTGCGCGGCGTGCTGGGCGCTTTGACGGCAGGCGCCGACGCGGAGCTGGCGCCGCTGCCCGGCCTCGACGAGGTGCCGGAGCTGATCGGCCGGATCCGGGACACCGGCGTGTCCGTGGACTACCGGGTCGTCGGCGAACGGCGAGCCGTCCCGGAAAGCGTCGGCCTGACCGCGTACCGGATCACCCAGGAGGCCCTCACCAACACCCTCAAGCACGCGGCCGGCGCCGCCGCGTCGGTCGTCGTCGAGTACGCGCCCGCCCAGCTGCGGGTCGAGGTGACCGACGCCGGCCCGGCGGCGGACGCGGCGCCGCACGACGCCGGCTACGGTCTGGCCGGCCTGCGGGAACGGGTCGCCGTCCACGGCGGCACCCTGCACACCGGGCGGCGGCTCACCGGCGGCTACCGGGTGTGTGCGACGCTGCCGCTGGCCGGCGCATGACCGAGCCGACGCGGGTCGTGATCGCCGACGACCACGCCCTGGTCCGCACCGGCTTCCGGATGATCCTGAACGCGGCCGGGATCTCCGTGGTGGCCGAGGCCGGCACCGGGGCCGAGGCGGTGGACGCGGTCCGGCGCACCGAGCCCGATGTCGTGCTGATGGACATCCGGATGCCCGGGCTCGACGGGCTGGCCGCGACCCGGGCCCTGCTCACCGGCGACCCGGTGGAACCGCGGATCCTCATCCTCACCACGTTCGACCTCGACGAATACGTGTACGCCGCGCTGCGGGCCGGGGCCAGCGGCTTCCTGCTCAAGGACCTGCCACCGGACCAGCTGGTGGCCGCCGTCCGGACGGTCCGGAGCGGAGACGCCCTGCTGGCGCCCGCGATCACCCGCCGCCTCGTCGAGCGCTACGCCCGGCGCGACGAGGCGGCCGTGCCCGCGCACCGCGTCCTGCAACGGCTCACCCCGCGCGAGCGTGAGGTGCTGCGCCTGCTCGCCCACGGCCTCAGCAACGCCGAGCTGGCCGCCCGTCTGTACCTCGCCGAGGCGACGGTCAAGACGCACGTGGTGCGCATCCTGGCCAAGCTCGGCCTGCGCGACCGCGTCCAGGCGGTGGTGCTCGCCTACGAGACGGGCCTGGTGAGCCCGGGGGAGTAGCCCCGGCTACCATCACCGCCGTGGGCACGGTCGCCGGTCCGAGCTGGGTGCGCCCCGCTGTCGTGGCGGTGAGTGGCGCGGTGGCGATCGCCGCCGTGGTGGATCGCCGAGATCGCCTTCAACAACCTCACGCCCCATACGGTGTCGACGGCCGCCGCCCGGGGTGTGCTGGACAACGTCACGTGGGCCGTCGTCGGCGTCACCACCGCCATCGTCGCCGCCCGGGTCACCGCCCGGACCGGGCGCTGGCGTTCCGGGTTGCGGGCCGGCGCATGGTCGGGGGTGGGCAGCGGCCTGGGCGCGGCGCTCGGCGGCGCGCTGCTGCTGGCCGCGTTCCGCGCCTCGGTCGAGGGCGACCCCCTGATGCGGGCCGAGTGGCGGGAACGAGGTGCGGGGCTCAGCCTGCCCGTGTACGTGACCCGCGAGACGATGGCCGGGGTGGCCGGCCATCTGTGGGTTCTCGGTGTCGCCCAGGGCGCGTGGATCGGCCTCATCGCCTCGGGGTGCGCGCTCGCGGTGATCGCGGCCGCGCGGCGGCGTACGGTCCGGCCCACGGCGTGAGGTGGGCCGGACCGCACGGGTCAGGAGCGATGCGCCGCGAAGGTGCGGCTCACGCCGTCGGCCGGCAGGCTGTTGCCGACCGTCCAGACCTCGTTCGCCGAGCCCGGCACCGCGTTGATGCTACGCAGCGTGGTGGTGCCGGCCGGGCCGGTCGGGACGGTGGTGTCCTGCGCCCATGACGTGCCGTTCCAGTGCAGCACGGTTCCGGTGTCGCCGGGGCCGCCGGCCGTCCAGACGCTCGTCGGCGAATTCGCCGTGACCGACGCGATCCCGCCGTTGCCGATGTTCGGCAGCGCCGACAGGGACCACGTCGTGCCGTTCCAGTGCATCGCGATCGGGCGCGCCGGCTGGAAGCCGGAAATGTCCGACGTGCCGCCGACGGCCCAGGCGTCGTTGGCGGCGATCGTCACGACGCTGTTGAGGACCTGAGTGGTGCCGGCGGGGGTGGGCACGGCCGGGTTCGGGCTGGGCAGGATCGTCCAGGCCGAGCCGTTCCAGTGCATCGTCAGCGTGAACTTGTTGGCGTTCGTCCCCTGGGCGCCCTGGGTGTAGCCGACCGCCCAGATGTCGTTGGCGTTGCGGGCCGAGATGCCGTTCAGGGTGGTGCCGACGAACGTGTTGCCGGCCGGCACCTTCGGGACCGGGGCCGGGATGATCGTCCAGGCTGTGCCGTTCCAGTGCTCGATCAGCGCCCGGTTGGCCTCGCTGCGGCCGACCGCCCAGACGTTGCCGCCGCCCAGGTTCGCGACGCCGAACAGGATCGACTTCGATCCGCCGGTGGTGGCCGGCACCGGCACCAGGCTCCAGGCCTGGCCGTCGTAGTGGGCCGTGATCGGGTCGGTGTGCGCGAAGCCGGTCATGTTGGTCGAGCCGACCGCCCAGACGTCGTTCGCGGCCGAGGCGGACACGGCATTCAGCTTCTCGTTGAAACGGAAGACGTTGGGCGTGGGCAGCGCCGTCCACGCCGTGCCGTTCCAGTGCTCGGCCAGGATGGCCGAGCCGTCGTCGTCGTTCGCCCGCTCGAAGGTGCCGACCGCCCACGCGTCGGTGCTGGTCCGGGCGCTGACGGCGTTGAACACGTTGGTGAACGGCACCCCCTGGGGGGCCTGGTCGGGGGTCGGCGTGGCCACCCACGCCGGCGCCGCGAGGGCGCTGCCGGCCGCGAGGGCGACGGCCGCGCCCACTGCGGGGCTGAGTAATCGGTTCATGGCGGCGAGCTTGCGCGCGAGTCCTGAAGCGGCACTGAAAGCGCGATTTCAGGGCCGCTTCAGCGCTCGATGGCATGGTCGGGCATCCACAGAGGGGGGATGACGTGAGAAAGGCACTCATGGGGGCGGCCGGTTCGGCCGTGGCTCTCGGCGTCGTGTTCGCGACCGGCGGCCCGGCCTGGGCCTCGACCGCGACCCAGGTCCCGGCGGCATCGACCGGCTTCTTCGGCGGGTTCCTCGCCGTCGACGCCGTCTCGCCGTCCGACGGATGGGCCGTCGGCGGCAACGGCAACGGCGTCGTCCAGCGCTTCAACGGCACGCGATGGAGCGTGTTCCCGAGCCCGGACCTGCTCGGCGGTAACGCGAACAACTGGGCGGACCTGAGCGGCGTCGACGCCACCTCGGCCACCTCCGCGGTGGCCGTCGGCAACTCGACGGCGGCCGGCGGCGGGGCGAAGTCGGCCGTCGCCCTGCGCTGGAACGGCACGGCGTGGAGCCGGCAGGCCGTCCCGAGGCCGGCCGGCGCCGACACCGAGTTCTCCGCGGTCAAGGCGTTCTCGGCGAGCGACGCCTGGGCGGTCGGGCAGACCGCGAGCACCGGCTCGACCTTCCGCAAGACGCTGGCGATGCACTGGAACGGCACCGCGTGGAGCGCCGTGCCGACGCCGAGCGCGGGCACCCGCACCAACTTCCTGACCGCGGTCGACGGCGTCTCGACCCGGGACGTCTGGGCGGTCGGCTACTCGCTGAACCTCCCGTACGGCAACCGGGTCCGGCAATCCACGATCCTGCACTTCGACGGCACGGCGTGGACCCAGGTGCCGAGTCCGAACAACGGCAGCACTTTCCTGTACGACGTGGCGGCGCTCTCGGCGACGGACGCCTGGGCGGTCGGCGTCGGCACCAGCGGCAGCGCGTTCGTTCTCCGCTGGAACGGCACCGCGTGGAACACCGTCACGGCCCCGCCGTTGACGAACCTGAGCGGCGTGACCGCCCGCTCGGCCACCGACGTCTGGGTGACCGGCGCCGCGGCCGACGACGCGAGCAAGCCCGCACTGGCCCACTGGAACGGCACGGCCTGGTCGGTCACGCCGGTGACGGTGACCGGCGGCGTCGGCATACCGCTGCTCAGCGCGGTCACCGCGGCGGACGCCACCACCGAGTGGGCGGTGGGCAGCCAATGGGACGGGACCACCGGCCAGTCGTCCGCGATCGCCTTCCGCATCGCCGGATGAGCGTAGTGGGGTGAGCTCTGCCGGATGAGATAGCGAGGGTGCCACGGCTTCGGTCCGTGGCACCCTCGTGCCGCTAGTGGCAGCAGGTGTTCGAGGCCCAGGACGCCTTGGCCGGGGTGGTGTTCGGATACAGGACCAGGTTCCCGTCGTTCTGCAGGATCAGGTTCGAGGCGCCCTTTCCGGCGGTGGGCGTGCTCCACACCTTCTTGCCGTTGACGTCGAACAGCGCGAGGCTGCCGTCGGTCTGGTTGGTCAGCCGCACGCCGTGCCGGTCGACCACCTTCCACAGCACCGTCGCGCCCTGATAGAGCACCAGATTCCCGTCGCCCTGCAGCCAGAGCTCGAACCGTCCCAGGCTCGATCGCAACGCCGACGTCCGATGCAGGGACCGGCCCGGCGCGAGGCTCTCCAGGCGGGTGTCGGTCAGCGCGAGCTGCACCCCGTCGTACGCGGGCTGCTTGGCGTTTCCGGCCGTGTCGACCAGGCCGAAATGGCATTCCGGGTCGGGGTTGCCGGCGCAGTCCGGGCGCGGGCTGTCGGCGAAGGAGAACAGGAACAGGGGACCGGTGTAGTCGAGCGCGCGCCAGTTCCGTACGCCCTCCTCGAGATTGTCCCGCCGTTGCGCGGCGGTGATCCCGGTGCCGGTCGAGGGATAGCCGAACTCGGTCGCCCAGATCTTCTTGGCGCCGTCGCCGTGCCGGACCATCACGGCGCGGACGGCGGCCAGCTCACCGCACTTCTCGTCGGGCGGCCCGAACATGTTCCACCAGCGCGGCGTGGAACATTCCGGGTAGGAAGGGCCAAGACCGACACTCCAGGGCGCGTACGGGTGGTGAGCCACCGCGTTGAAGACGGCGCCGTAGCCGTTGGCGTAGGCCCACTCCAGCCACGCCGCGGACTCGTTGTCGTTGCTCGTCCCGCCGGTCGGGGTCCCGGCGCCGGACGCGCCGGCCAGCACCACGCAGCCCGGGCAGCCCGCGTGCACCCGCTCGTGCGCGATCGCGACCAGCTGCCAGTACCGCAGCCGGCGGGCGGCGACACTGCCGTCGCCGTAGTCGCCCATGCTCACGAAGTTCGGCTCGTTCCACACCTCGTAGGCCTGCACCTTGCCGGCGAAGTGCGCCACGGTGGCGTCGACGATGCCGGTCCAGTCGGTGTCGCGTACGGGAAACCAATGGTCGTCGTCGTGATTGCCGTTGGCCCACGGCGGGGCGTAGGTGAGGATCAGCAGCACCCGGATATCGCGGGCGGCGGCCGCGTCGACGATCGGGTCGAGGCTCGAGAAGTCCGGCGTGCAACCCGCGCATTCCTGCACGCCCCACCAGTTCAGGTCGAGCCGCAGCATCGGCTTGCGCTCACCGGCATACGCGTCCATCCGGTCGAGGCGGTCGGCCAGCCCGGCCGTCGCCGACCCCTCGGAGAAGCCGACGGTGCCGTTGTCGAACGAGGCGGCGTCCGCCCGTGCCGGCAGCGGCGCCGCCAGCAGCGCGACGGCCACCAACCCGGTCAAGATCCGTTTAGCACGCATGACCGTCGATGGTAGGGATCGACGCCCGGCGACGCTGACCCGCAGCCGGCGTGCCGGCCCCCGGACGCCGGGATATCGTGGTGGCTGGATCCGGCCGGAGGGGTCCGCGCCCACCCCATCGCTGTGCCGACCCGGCGGCTGAACAGGACAAGCAGGGTTGCCCGCAGTGCTCGATGACAACGCCGACGATCTCTACGAGAACGCACCCTGCGGCTGCCTGACGACGACGCCCGACGGCACGATCGTCAAGGTCAACGCCACCCTGCTGGGCTGGCTCGGCTATGCGCGGGACGAGATCGTCGGGCAGGCCCGGTTCGGCCAGTTGCTCACGGTGGGCGCCCGGATCTACTACGAGACGCATTTCGCCCCGTTGCTGACCATGCAGGGGGAGATCAGCGGAATCGCGCTGGATCTGCGGGCGAAGGACGGCACCCGGTTCCCCGCCCTGATCAGCTCCCTGGGCCCGTCCGCCGGCGACGTCCGGCAGCCGCCGCTGGTCCGCACCGTCGTCTTCGACGGCCGCGACCGCCGGGCGTACGAGCAGGAGCTTCTGCATGCCCGCCGGACCGCCGACGCCGAGCGCGAGGCGGCCGTGCGGGAAGGCGAACGGCTCCGCCACCTGGTCTCCGACCTGCAACGCAGCCTACTGCCGTCGGTCCTGCCGGCCCCGCCCGGCCTGGAGACGGCGGCGCACTACCGGATGGCGTCGGCCGACGAGGTCGGTGGCGACTTCTACGACCTGTTCCCGCTCGACGACGGCCGCTGGGGATTCGTCCTCGGCGACGTCAGCGGCAAGGGCGTCGAGGCGGCCGCGGTGACCGCCCTGGCCCGGTACACGCTGCGGGCCGCGGCGGTCTACGACCCGGACCCCGCCGCCGTCCTGCGCAACCTCAACCAGGTGCTCTACCAGGAATATCGTCACGACGCCCGGTACTGCACGGTGGTGTTCGGCATCCTCACCCCCGGCGCCGGCGGCGTCCGTGCCGTGATCGCCAGCGGGGGACACCCCGAGCCGCTGCTGCTGCGCGCCGGCGGCGGCGCCGAGTACCACCGCACCAAGGGCCGCCTGGTCGGCGTCTTCCCCGGCTCGACGTACACGAACACCACCGTGACCCTGGGTCCCGGCGACACCCTCGTGCTCTACACCGACGGCCTCACCGAGGCCCGGGTCCGGGGCGGCACGACCACCGACCCGCGGTACGGGGTGGAGGCCGTGACCAAGTTCGCGAACGACCTGGCCCCGGCCGGCGCCGCGGCCGCCGTCGACGCCTTCGTCGAGCTGCTCGACGGCTTCGGGCCGGGCCTGGAGGACGACACCGCCCTGATGGCGATCGGCGTGCCGCGCGACCCGTCGTAGGGAGGCGTTGGGCGAGGCCGGGGCCGGGACGTCGACGTCACCGGCTTGTCGCGGGGCTTCATCCGACGGCCGCCAGGAATTCCGAGTAGAACAGGCCCAGGCCGGCCGCCACGCAGACGCCTGCCACGATCCAGAACCGGACCACAATATTGACCTCGCTCCACCCGGCGAGCTCGAAATGATGGTGCAACGGCACCATCCGGAAGACACGCCTGCCGGTGGTCCGGAACGAGACAATCTGGATCACCCAGGTCACCGTGATGAGGACGAAGAGCCCGCCGATCAGAATCGACAGCAGCGTGGTGCGGGTGGCCACCGCGAGCCCGCCGATCAGGGCACCGAGCCCGAGCGCGCCCACGTCGCCCATGATGATCCGCGCTGGGGACGTGTTCCACCACAGGAAGCCCACGCACGCGGCGGCCGCCGCCGCCGCGATCATTGCGATCTCCAGCGGATCACGGACCTGATAGCAGTACGTGTTGTGCAGCACGTAGTCGGTGTCACCGCACCAGTGCCGGTACTGCCAGAAACCGACCAGCGCGTACGCGCCGAGCACCAGGACCGACGCGCCGGTGGCCAGGCCGTCGAGGCCGTCGGTGAGGTTCACGCCGTTCGACATCGCCGTGATCACGAAGACGAACACGATCACCGAGCCGACCTTGCCGACGTCGAGCCAGCTGACGTCGCGGATGAACGAGATGTGCTCGCTGGCCACGGTCTGGCCGTTGGTGCTGGCCACGTAGAGGGCGGCGATGCCGAAGCCGGAGCCGACGATCGCCTGGCCGAGCAGCTTGCCTCTGGCGGACAGGCCGTCGGAGTTGCGCCGGCGCACCTTCAGGAAATCGTCGAGGAAGCCGACCACGCCGCAGAAGACGAACAGCCCGAGCAGGACGAGCGCCGTCATGGTCGGCCCCTCCTGCGCGATCTGCCGGTCGGGCAGGGTGGTCAGGGCGATGTGCCCGGCGACGTAGGCGAGGACGGTCGCCACGATGAAGACGACGCCGCCCATCGTGGGCATGCCCTGCTTGCCCTCATTGCTGGCGAGCCCGATGGATCGAATCGGCTGGCCGGCCTTGAGCGCGGTGAACACGCGGATCGCCACCGGGGTGCCGAACAGGGAGACGATGAACGCGACTGCCGCCGCGACGATGACCGCCCTCACGGGCACGCTTCCACAAGATCCGGTCGACCGGCCCGAAGGTCCTTCGCGAGATCACCAGTCATGGGACACGAGCTTGCCACCCGACCGCAAGCGGAGCCGCTCCGAACCTCAAAGCGCCTGGTCACGGCTCACCGACACCGCCGCCCAACTGCAGGTCAGCAACGGTCACCGCTTCGGGGCCGATCCGCCGAGCCGCCGGCGCCCGATGGACTCGCCCGACGGCAACGGCGCCGCGCGGATCGACGAGGCCATATGTTGGGCGCGTGAGCAGCAAATTCACCACCAGCCGGGCCGCGGCCGTCGGCGCGGTGCTGCTGACCCGGATCATGCGGACGTGGCGCAACCGCCCCGCCCGTCCTGCCGACCCGGACGTGTCCACACCGATCCGTGGCTGGATCGTCGCGGCCGGGGCCGTCGTGGTCCTCGGCGCCGGCACAGCAGTGCTGATCTTCCTGCTGCACGAGGCGGACGGCGCCGCCTCCACCGACCGGGCGAAGCTGCGCATCGACGCGGTCAAGACCGCGTTCACGTTCGCCGCCGGCGCCTCCGGCGTCGCCGCGCTGCTGATCGGCGGCCGCAACCTGGTCGTCGCCGAGCGGGTTAAGCGCCGCGCCGAGCTGCGCCAAGCCCAGACCGAACACAGCAGCCAGCAAGACGCCCGCCACGCCGCCGCCTTCGAACGCTATGAACACGCCGGCCGGGCGGCGCACTGCGGAATTCATCGATGATCAGATGCGGCGGGCCGGCGTGGACCCGCCGTGGTCATCTGCGCGAACCCCGGCGGAGTAACCGCCCAGCGTGACGAGGTCGGAGCCGGGCTGCCCCGCGGGCTCACATGGCGGCCATCCGGCGTTCGAGCGTCTTCGGGTCGTCTCGCCACGCCTGGTGGCCGTCGCGGGCCATGGTGTCGGGGAAGATGTCCTCGTCGCCCGCCGCCACGCCGTCCAGGATCGCTCGGGCTACGTCTTGCGGGCTCGTCTTCGGGATCGGGAACGCCCGGATCATGTCGGTGTCCACCGCGCCGGGGAAGACGCCGTGCACGGTGATGGCCATGCCGGCCACCTGGGCTCGCACGGCCTGGGTCATCGACGCGGCGGCGGCCTTGGACACGCTGTAGCCGCCCATGCCGCGCACCGCGCCCAGCGCCACCAGGCTCAGCATGTTGACGATCGCGCCGCCGCCGTTGTCCCGCAGCACCGGGACGAACGCGCGGGTGACGGCGAGCGTGCCGAAGTAGTTGGTGGCCAGGTCCGCGTGGATCGCCGCGAGGTCGCCGGTGAGCAGGTCGGCGAACGCGAGCGACCCGCCGTTGTTGACCAGCAGGGTGACGTCGTCGGCGGCGGCCGTTGCGGCGGCGATGCTGTCCGGGTCGGTGATGTCCAGCCGCAGGGCGACCGCCCGGGGGTCGTTCGCGAGGTCGCCAAGTGTCTCGGTCCGGCGGGCCGTCGCGTACACCTTCCTGGCGCCCTGGTCGAGCAGCTCCTGGACGATCGCCCGTCCGATGCCGCGGTTGGCGCCGGTCACCAGCGCCGTGCTCGTGGTCACGTCCATCATGTCGTACTCCGTTCGCGTCGATGGCTCCTGTCTTCGCCACCTTGCGCCGGCCCGCGACGGTTACCCAGAGCACCGTTCCACCGTGGGCGCCCCTAACCTGGGTCCGGCAGTACCAGGCGCGTCCGGCGCCGACTGGCCATACTGGCCGCATGGACGGCCACACCACGATGGGCGAGTTCCTGCGTTCCCGGCGGGCACGCCTGCGCCCCGAGGACGTCGGATTGCCGCCGCTGGCCACCCGGCGCCGGGTCCCCGGCCTGCGCCGGGAAGAGATCGCCCAGCTGGCCGGGGTCAGCGTCGACTACTACGTCCGCCTCGAACAGGGCCGCGGCCGGCACGTCTCGGACGCCGTGCTTGACGCCGTCGCGAACGCCCTCCGCCTGGCCGACGACGAACGCGCGCACCTGCGAAACCTGGCCCGCCCGGCCCGGGAGTCACGCCGGCCGCCGGCGCCGCAACGTGTCCGTCCCCAGCTTCGCCGGCTCGTCGACGCCATGACCGACGTTCCGGCGTTCGTCGTCGGCCGGCGCACCGACGTGCTCGCCTGGAACGCGCTCGGCGCCGCCCTGATCGCCGACTTCCCGGCGCTGCCGCCCCGGCAGCGCAACTTCGCCCGCCTGGTCCTGCTCGACGAGAACGTGGGCGCGCTGTTCGCTGACCGGCGGCGGAAGGCGCGCGACATCGTGGCGTTCCTGCGCCTCGACGCCGGCCGCCACCCGCACGATCCGCTGCTGGCCGAGCTGGTCGGCGAGCTGTCCCTGCACAGCCCGCTGTTCCGGCAGTTGTGGGCCGAGCACCCGGTCGGCGACAAGTCCCATGTGGGCTACGAGGTCCACCACCCGATCGCCGGCCGGATGCTGCTCGGGCAGGAGGCGCTGCGGGCGCCCGGCGATCCCGACCAGACGCTGATCACCTACCGCGGAGCCCGGGTCGCCGTCCGAGGCGAGCCTCCGGCTGCTCGCCTCCTGGCAGTCCGCCGCGGCCGGCTCCCAGGACAGCACGGCCCGCGCGTAGAGCAGGTCGAAGCCGCGGCGCTGGGCGTTCTGCTGCGACTTCGAGCCGGGCTGGACGGTGATGACCGCGATGTCGCAGCCGGCCGCGGCCGCGTCGGCGAGCCGGGCGGCCAGCAGGGCGCTCTGGATGCCGCGCCGGCGGAACGCGGGCGCGGTGCCGGCGCCGGTCAGCTGGGCGATGCCGTCGGCGATGTGCATGCTTCCGCCGCCGGCCGGCGCGCCGCCGAACCGGGCCAGATAACGCCGGGTCAGGCCGGCCGCGTCACGCTCGGCGTTCTCGAGGACGTCGCGCGAGAAGTCCTCGTACCAGGGCACCCCTTCGGTGTCGGGATGCAGGGACGCCTCGACCACGACGTCGAGCCACGTGTCGAACTCGTCGTCGCCGCTCGGGCGGACGTCGACGCCGGGCGGGGCCTCCGCCGGTGCGACGTCGCCGAGCGTACGGCCGAGGACGTTCTCGAACGAGACCAGCCGGTAGCCGCGCCCGGCGAGCAGGCCGAGCAGCGCGGGATCGGCGAGGCTGGACACCTCGGCCTGAACCGGCGCGCCGTGCGCGGCGAAGTCGCGCTCGATCGCGTCGAGGGCGGCCGGATCGGGCGGCCCGGCGAAGCCGAGACCGGCCACCTTGTTCAGTGGCGAGTCGGGCTCGGCGAAGCTGGCCAGCCCGCCGGCGATCGCGGTGGCGAAACCGGCGCGGTGGGTGCGTCGCCGGGCGGCGTCGCTGCAGGCGCCGATGAACCGGGCCTCGGCGCGCTCGATGCGGCCGGCGAGGGTGATGTCGCAGAACAGCTCGGACATGGTGTGCTCCTTGTGCTTACCGGCTCGAGTGTGGGTTCGTGACGCTCGTACAGCAGGAGAGCGAGGCCGCCGAGGATCCCCGCGCCGCCGATCAGTTGCGGCAACGAGGGACGGTCGCCGAGGAACACGACCGCGGTCAGGGTGCCGACGACGGGGGTCAGGTTGCCCAGCTGTCCCGCCCGGGCCGCGGGCACCCGCGCGATGCCCCGGTTGAAGGTGACGCTGCCGACCGCGCCGCAGATGACCACGGCGACGCAGGCCGCCCAGCCGGCCGCGCCGACGGTGTCGAGGCGGGTGCCGCCGGTGGCCCAGGACGCGGCCACGAAGGGGAGCACGCTGAGCGCGCCGCCGGTGCTCTGCCAGGCGCTCGCGTGCAGCCCGTCACCGTCGTCGTTGAAGCGGCGGGTGGCGACCAGGAACAGCGCGGCGGCCACCACCGCGAGCAGCACCAGCGCGTTGCCGAGGGTCGTGCCGCCGCCGGAGGCGCCGGGTTCGAAGGCGACGAGGGCGCCGCCGGCGAGGCCGAGGACCAGCGCGATCACCGCCCGGCCGGGCAGCCGTTCCCGCAGCACGACCACGGCCAGCAGCACCGAGAGCAACGGCTCGGCGGCCAGCAGCAGGCTGCCGCTGGAGGCGCTGGTACGGGCCAGGCCCAGGTCGCCGAACAGGAACGCCAGGCCGGGCACCACGGTGGTGCTGACGCCGTAGACCGCGGCCGAGAGCAGCAGCATCGGTTCCCCGGTACGCGCCATCTCCAGCTTCCCCCTCAAGTAGTAACCGCCTTAACCGTTACACCGGTTACGGGACCCGTCAACCGATAAACGCGGTACGGTGGTTACATGGCACCTCCGACCTTCCGGCCCGGCCTCGGCGACGAGGAGTTGCTGATCGCCGTGGCCAACACCGCCCACGGCGACCACGACGAGCTCGCCGACGCCGAATCGGTCCGTGCCTGGTGGGACGGCCCGCACGGGTCGGCGGTGGAGAGCGTCGCCACGCTTCGCTCGCTGCGCGTCCTGATCCGGGGGCTGGCCCTGCGCAACAACGGCATCGAGCCCGACCTGAGCGCGATCTCGGGCCTCGACGGGCTGACCCTGCGCCTCGATCTGGGCGGGGACCCGACCCTGCGTGCCGAAGCGCCCGGCGATCTCGCGCGGGACATCGGCGCCGCCACGGTGGCGGCGCTGCTGCGAGCCACGGCGCGGCCGGGCTGGGCGCGGGTCAAGGCGTGCCGCGGGGACGACTGCCGGTGGGTCTTCATCGACGGTTCGCGCAACACCTCACGACGCTGGTGCGCGATGGCCAACTGCGGCAACCGCGCCAAGATCGCCACGTTCCGCGACCGTCACCGCCCGGCGCCGGGCGGGCCGGGAGTCACCAGACCGTGAGCAGGAGGTGGTTGACCAGCAGGGCGACCGCGGCCTGCGCGATCAGCCAGTGGCGGCGCGGCCGGCTCGGCACCAGCGCGGCGCCGGCCATGAGCCACACCGCGAACGGCAGCCAGATGCGCTCGACCTCGGCCTTGCTGTAGCCGGTCAGGTCGGCGGCCAGCATCGCGGCCGCGGCGGCGATCGGCAGCAACCAGGCGCCCCCGCCGTCCGTCCGGAGGCGGAGGCGCGGCAGCGCGCGGCGAAGGATCACGGCGGCCATCGCGCCGGCGGCGACGGCGACGGCCGCGAGGTTGGCCCAGACCCAGTAGGCGTACGGGCGATGGGCCGCCAGCCCCTGGTAATACCGCCGCGTCACCAGGTGATAGCCGGTCGGCCAGTCGAAGCCGGCCGCGGTGAACGCCGCCACGACGACGGCCACGCCGGCCGCCGCCCACCCGGCCGTGCGGCGGCCGCCCGGGACGGTCAGGACCACGGCGGCCACGATCGCGGCGATCAGCACCAGCCCGTACGAGAGGTAGACGCCGCAACCGAGCAGCAGGCCGCCGCCGAACGCCGCGATCCCGGACCGGCGCGCCATGCCGTACGCGAGAAGGGCGATCCCGGTCGCGGTGACCCCGGCGAACAGGCCGTCGGCCGAGACACCGACCCAGATCGCGCCGGGGAACAGGGCCACGAACGGCGCCGCGGCCCGTCCCGCCCGCTCCGAGGCGGTCAGCCGGACCGTGGCCGGCACGGCGACCGCGGTGAGCGCGCCGGCCGCGATGCACAACAGCCCCGCCCAGGCGCCGCCGGACAGGCCCAGCCGGTCGAGCCCGACGAAGACCAGCAGGGCGCCCGGGGGATGGCCGGCGACGTGGGTGGTCCACGAGTCGGGCTGGTGGTCCAGGATCCGGGCGGTGAAGCCGCGCAGCATCGCGGGCACGCCGGTCACCCCGGGCACCTCGGCCAGGTACTCGGGGCCGGTGGTGAGGCGGCCCGCCACGCCTCGCTGCCAGCCGTCGACCAGCGCGAGCGACAGGGTCCAGGCGACGGCGGTCAGGTAGGAGACGGCCAGCAGCGTCCGCCACCGCAACCGGGCCGCGAGCCACGGCCCGTACCGGCAGACCAGCACCGCCACCGCGACCGCGAGCGGGGTGCCCGGGCCGAGATGCGGGAGCCAGTGCGCGAACAGGGGAGCGGCGCCCGCGTGGACCGGATGGCCGGCCAACCCGAGAATCCCGCCCGTGACCGCCGCGACCACCAGCAGCGCCCCGGCGCCCGCCGCGGCGACGAGGTCGCCGCGAACCGTGGTCGTCCGGGTCATCGAAGCAGTGGGGCGGAGCCGAACCCCGGTCATCCGCGCAGCGGGGCAGTGGCGAACTCGGCGACGCCCTCGGCCAGGCCGATGCGGGCCCGGAAGCCGAGCTCGGCGGCGGCCCGGCCGGGGTCGGCCACGATGTGCCGGACGTCGCCGAGCCGGAACTCGCCCGTGGTCACCGGCACCGGGCCGTCAGCCGCCCGGGACAGCTGGGCGGCGACCTCGCCCACGGTGGCCGGCCGGCCCGAAGCCACGTTGTACGGCCGCCAGCCACCGAGCGACTCGGTTGCCGAGACCGCGGCGAGGTTCGCGGCGGCGACGTCCCGGACGTGGACGAAGTCGCGGCGCTGACCGCCGTCCTCGAAGACCCGTGGCGGCCGGCCGGCCGCCACGGCGGATCGGAAGATCGCCGCGACGCCGCTGTAGGGCGTGTCGCGGGGCATCCCCGGCCCGTAGACGTTGTGGTAGCGCAGCCCCACCACGGCGCCGCCGGTCTGCCGGGCCCAGGCGGCGGCGAGGTGTTCCTGGGCGACCTTGGTGGCCGCGTACACGCTGCGGGGGTCGAGCGGCGCGTCCTCGCCGACCAGGGCCGGCACGAGCGGCTCGCCGCACCGCGGGCACGGCGGCTCGAAGCGGCCGGCGGCGAGGTCGGCGACGACCCGCGGACCGGGCCGCACCGGGCCGTGCTGCGCGCACGAGTAGCCGCCCTCGCCGTAGACCACCATCGAGCTCGCCAGCACCAGCCGGCTCACCCCGGCGCGGGCCATCCGGGCGAGCAGGACGGCGGTAGCGAGATCGTTGCAGCCGACGTAGTCGGGCAGGTCGTCCAAGTCGACCCCGAGGCCGACCATCGCCGCCTGGTGGACCACCACGTCGACGCCGGCCAGCGCGGCGTCGACCACCGCCGGGTCACGCAGGTCGCCCCGCCGCACCGGGGCGCCGGCGATGTCGGCCGGCGGCGGCTCCCGGTGCGCGGCCGGGTGGCCCGAGTCGAGGACGGTCACGTCGCCGCCGGCGGCGGTCAGCGCGTGCACGACATGGGTTCCGATGAAGCCGGCGCCGCCGGTCACGAGTACGTGAGTCACGGCGCCGACGCTAGGGCGCGGCCGGGCCGAACGGGGCCGACGTCAGCGGTTCGTAAGGGTTTGTCATCGGCGCGTAAGCCCTTTCCGGGTCGCTCGTTCCTAGCGTCGGAGCCATGACCGATGTGGTGCTGCCCTGCCGGAACGAGGCCCCGGCCCTGCCCGCCCTGCTGGCCCGGATGCCGGCCGGGTACCGGGCGATCGTCGTCGACAACGGCTCCACCGACGGCTCGGCCGTGGTCGCCCGCGAGCACGGCGCCGAGGTGATCACCGTGGCCGAGCCGGGGTACGGCGCCGCGGTGCACGCCGGGGTTCTCGCCGCCGACCCGGACGACGGCCTGGTGTGCGTGATGGACGCCGACGGCTCGTTCGATCCGGCGCAGCTGCCGGCGGTGGCCCGGCCGGTGCGCGAGGGCCGGGCCGAGCTCGCCGCCGGTCGCCGCCGGCCCGCCGCGCGCGGGGTGTGGCCGTTGCACGCCCGGGCCGGCAACGCGATCCTGGCCCGCCGGGTGCGCCGCACCACCGGGCTTCACGTCCACGACATCGGGCCGATGCGCGCCGTGCGCCGCGACGACCTGCTCGCCCTCGGCCTGCGCGACCGCCGTTTCGGCTACCCGCTCGAGCTGCTGATCGCGGCCGGGCGGGCCGGCTGGCGGGTCGCCGAGATCGACGTGGACTACCTGCCCCGGGCGGCCGGCACCCGCTCGAAGGTGACCGGATCGGTGCTCGGGACGGCCCGGGCGGTCCGCGACATGAGCCGGGTGCTGGCCGGATGAGCCGCGTCGTGGTGCTCGCGAAGGCCCCGGTCCCCGGCCGGGTCAAGACCCGCCTGTGCCCGCCGTGCACGCCCGCGCAGGCCGCCCGGGTGGCCGCGGCGGCGCTGGCCGACACCCTCGACGCGGTGGGCGCCGCGACCGCCGACCGCGTGCTGGTCACCGACGTCCCGCTGCCGGCGCCGCCGGGCTGGCGGACCGGGCTCCAGCGGGGCGGCCCGCTGGGCGAGCGGCTCGCTCACGCGTTCGCCGACACGCGCACCCCGGGCACGGCGACGCTGCTGGTCGGCATGGACACCCCGCAGCTCACCGCCGGCCAGGTCGGCGCGGCCCTGCGGCTGCTGCGCGAGCCGGGCGGTCCCGACGCGGTGCTGGGGCTCGCGGAGGACGGCGGCTGGTGGGCGCTGGGCCTGCGCGAGCCCGGCCACGCCACGGTGCTGCGCGACATACCGACCTCGACGGCGACGACCGGGCCGCGTACCTATGCCGCGCTGCTCCGCCGGGGGCTGCGCGTGACCGGACTGCCCGTGCTGCGCGACGTCGACACGGCGGCGGACGCGCACGCGGTGGCCGCGCTGTGCCCGCCCGGCCGCCGCTTCCCGGGCTTGGTGAAGTCCGAGGTCGCGGCCGAGGTCGCGGTCACGGCGGCGGTGCGGGGGTGAGCGCGGCCGTGGTGTTCGACGCCCTGTTCCGCCGGGCCGCCCCCGTCACCATCCGCCACCGCACCGGCCGGGAGCAGCGCTTCGACCCGGCCGCCTGGTGCCGCGACGATCTGCCCGGCGACGCGAACCTGCTCGCCCGCTGCACCGGCCCGACGCTGGACGTCGGCTGCGGTCCCGGCCGCCTCGCCGGCCAGCTCGCCCGCCGGGGCTGTCCCGTGCTCGGCATCGACATCAGCGAGACCGCCGTGCGGCTGGCCCGGCGCCGCGGCGCGACCGCGCTGCGCCGGGACGTCTTCGAGCCGCTTCCCGGCACCGGCCGCTGGCAGCACGTGCTGCTGGCCGACGGCAACATCGGCATCGGCGGCGACCCCGCCCGGCTGCTGCGCCGGTGCCGTCGCCTGCTCGGGCCCGGCGGCCGGGTGCACGCCGAGGTGACCGCTCCCGGCACGGCCGGCTGGTCGGGGACGGCGGTGGTGCAGGGCGATCACGGTGTGCTCGCGTGGGCGTCGGTGCCGGTCGACGATCTGGACGCCCTCGCCACCGCGACGGCGATGCGGGTGCTCGGCACCTGGACGGAGGCGGGCCGATGGTTCGCGACACTGTCGTCGCGCTGACCCGGCGCGCATGGGAATGGGGATCGGCGCCGCCGCGGCGCGGCCCGTTCCGGGACGACGCGTTCCCGTCGCCGTTGCGGTCGGCCCGGCTCACCAGCCTGCTCGGGGTCGCGCTCGGCGTCGCGTTCGCGATCTGCTTCGTGACCGGCCTGCTCAGCCACCTGATCCAGCACCCGCCGGGCTGGTTCTGGTGGCCGTCGCGGCCGGTGGGGCTGTACCGGTTCACCCAGGGCATCCACGTCGCGACCGGGCTGGCCTGCGTGCCGATGCTCGGGGTCAAGCTGTGGTCGGTGTATCCGCGGCTGTTCACGTTGCCGGCGGTGCGCTCGATCGCGCACGCGGCGGAACGGGCCGGGGTCGCGCTGCTGGTGGCGGCCGCGCTCTTCCAGGTGATCAGCGGAATTCTGAACATCACGCACTGGTACGCCCCGATGCCGTTCTTCTTCACGACCGGTCACTACTGGGTGGCCTGGCTGGTGACCGGCGCCCTGCTGGTGCACCTCGGCGTCCAGTTGCCGGTGATCCGCGAGGCGCTGCGCCGCCGTCGGTCCGCGTCCGCGCCCGCGCCCGCGCCCGATCAGCCGGCCCCGGCCGATCTCGAGCCGAAGCCCGAGCCGGAGCCGGAGCCGAAGCCGGAGCCCGAGCCCGCGAGCGATCGGCCCACCCGCCGCGAGCTGCTGGCCGGTGTCGCCGCCGCGGCCGGGCTCATCACGGTCACCACGGTCGGTCAGACCGTCCGGCCGCTGTCCGGTCTCGGGCTGCTCGCCCCACGGCGGCCCGGCGTGGGGCCGCAGGGCCTGCCGGTCAACAAGACCGCGGCCGCGGCCGGGATCGCGGTGGACGCCGCCGCCTACCGCCTGGTGGTCGCCGGCCCGGCCGGGGAGACCACGCTCGACCTCGCCGCGCTCGGCGCCCTGCCGCAGCACACCGCCCACCTGCCGATCGCCTGCGTCGAGGGCTGGAGCTCCGGCGCCACCTGGACCGGCGTGCGGCTGCGCGACCTGGTCACCCTGGCCGGCGCCGATCCGGAGCACGCCACGGTGCTGGTCGAGTCGCTGGAGCGGCGCGGCCGCTACCGGACGTCGACCGTCGCCGCCGAGCACGCCCGCGACCCGCTCACCCTGATCGCGCTGCGGCTCGGCGGCGAGGTGCTGCATCCCGACCACGGCTACCCGGCCCGGCTGATCGCGCCGAACCGGCCCGGCGTCCTGCAGACCAAGTGGGTCGGCCGGCTCACCGTGCGGGGGCCACGATGAAGACGAGGGTCACCCTCATCGTGGCGGGTGCGGTGCTCATCGCGTACGCCATGAGCGGTGTTCTCCCGCAGATCGGTGTGCTGGTGTTCCTCGTCGCGGTGCTGGTGGTGCACGATGCGCTCTGGATGCCGCTGGTGCTGCTCGCCGGGGCGCTGCTCGCCCGGAGGGGCCGCTGGACCCGGCTCGTCGCGCTGATCGTGGCCGCGCTCGGGGTGGTGGCGCTGCCGCTGGTGCTCGGTTTCGGCCGGCCCGCGGACAACCCGTCGGTGCTGCCGCTGCACTACGGGCGCGGGTTCGCGCTGATCCTGCTGGTCCTCGCGCTGGTCTCGGCGGCGCGCGTGGTCGTCCGTAAGAAGTTCGCAAGGCCGCGGGGACCCGGGGGTGGGTAGCGTGACCGGGGTGGGACATCGGGTGCTGGTGGTCGACGACGATCCGACCGTGAGCGACGTCGTGCGCCGCTACCTGGAGCAGGACGGCTGCGAGGTGCGGCTGGCGGGCGACGGCGCCGACGGGTTGGCGGCCGTCGCCGCCGAGCGGCCCGACCTCGTCGTGCTCGACCTGATGATGCCCGGCATCGACGGCATCGAGGTGTGCCGGCGGTTGCGGCGGCAGCTGCCCGACCTGCCGGTGATCATGCTGACCGCGCTGGGCGAGGAGGCCGACCGGGTGCTCGGCCTCGAGGTGGGCGCCGACGACTACGTGACCAAGCCGTTCTCGCCGCGGGAGCTGGTGCTGCGGATCCGGTCGGTGCTGCGCCGGGTGGCGCCCGCCACCGACCCGCCGCCGCCCGCGATGATCAGCGACGCCGGGCTCATCGTCGACACCGCCCGCCGGCTGGCCGGGCTCGGCGGCGTGCCGCTGTCGCTGACCGTGCGCGAGTTCGACCTGCTGGTTTTCCTGCTGTGCCACCCCGGCCGGGCCTGGTCGCGCGCCGACCTGCTGGACCGGGTGTGGGGCTGGCAGTTCGGCGACCAGTCCACCGTGACCGTCCACGTCCGGCGCCTGCGCGAGAAGATCGAGGCCGATCCGGCCGAGCCCCGCCGGATCCGCACCGTGTGGGGCGTCGGCTACCGCTACGAGGTCTCATGAAGGACACCCTGCTCATCGGCCTCTACGCGCTCGCCGCCGGCGCGGTCGTCGGCGTGGCCGGCGCCGCGGTGCTGCGGCTGCTGCGCGGCCGGTCGATCCTCACCCACGTCGTCGTGCTGCTGACGGTGACCGTGCTGGCCGTGGTCGCCGGCGTGGTCACGGTCGCCCGGGCCATGTTCCTCTCCGGCCACGACATGCGGGTCGTGCTGCTCACCGTGTGCGCCGCCGCTGTGGTCAGCCTGGCCGTCGGCGCGATCTTCGGCCGCCGGCTGGCCGCCTCGGCGATCTGGGCCCAGCAGGCCCGCGCCCGCGAGCGGCGGCTCGAGGCCGGCCGGCGCGAGCTGGTCGCGTGGGTCTCGCACGACCTGCGTACGCCGCTGGCCGGCATGCGGGCGATGGCCGAGGCGCTCGAGGACGGGGTGGTGGCCGACCCGGCGACCGTCGCCGAGTACCACCGGCGCCTGCGGGTGGAGACCGGCCGGATGACGCGCCTGGTCGACGACCTGTTCGAGCTGTCCCGGATCAACGCGGGCGCGCTGCGCCTGATCCCCACGACCGTGCCGTTGCGCGAGGTGGTCTCGGACGCGATCGCCGGCGTGGCGCCGCTCGCCGCCGGCAAGAAGATCACCCTGGTGGCGGCCGAGAGCGGCTGGCCGACCGTGCGCGGCAGCGAACGGGAGCTCGCCCGCGTCGTCACCAACCTGCTGATCAACTCGGTCCGCTACACCCCGGCCGACGGCACCGTGCACATCGACGCCGGCCGCGAGCGCGACGGGGTGTGGCTGACCGTCTCCGACACCTGCGGCGGCATCCCCGACGCCGACCTCGACCGGGTCTTCGACATCGCCTTCCGCGGCGAGCGCGCCCGCACCCCGGACAGCGGCGGCTCGGGCGCGGGCGGCGGCGGGCTGGGCCTGGCGATCGTGCGCGGGCTGGTCGAGGCGCACGGCGGGCGGGTGGGCGTACGCAACATCGGCCGCGGATGCCGATTCGAGGTACGCCTGCCGGCCGGCTGACCCCGGCGGGTGCAGGATGTCCTGGTGAGCGTCGACGTGCTGACCGAGATCGTGATCGACCGCCCGTGCGCGGAGGTCGCGGCGTACGCGGGTGACCCCTCGAACGCCCCGCTGTGGTACGCCAACATCGACTCGGTGGAGTGGCGGACCCCTTCGCCCGTGGCGGTCGGATCGCGGATGGACTTCGTGGCGCGGTTCCTCGGGCGGCGGCTGGCCTACACGTACGAGGTGAAGGAGCTCGTGCCCGGCGAGCGGCTGGTGATGCGGACCGCGCAGGGGCCGTTCCCGATGGAGACCACCTACGCCTGGCAGCCGGTCGAGGGCGGGAGGACCCGGATGACGTTGCGGAACCGGGGCGAGCCGGCCGGCTTCGCGAACGTGACCGCGCCGTTGATGGCGGCCGCGATGCGCCGCGCCAACGAGAAGGACCTGAAGGCGCTGAAGCAGATCCTCGAGCGGCGCTGAGGTCGCTTGTGGCCGCGGCTCACGATCGAGCTGACCGCCGCGTCACGGTGAGAGCGTCGGCAGGATGCCGGCGATGGCGAGAACCTCGCCGACCTGTCCGTGCGAGCCGGTCACGACGAAGCACCGGCCCCGATCCCGGGCGCCGCGGTAGGCGGCGACGAACGCGTTGATCGCGGTCGAGTCGATGAACGTGACGCCGCTCAGATCGGCGCGCACGGTGCTGGTCGCCGGTCGCCGCACTTCTTCGAGCAGGATCGTGCTCAGGTGCTCGCTGACGTTCAGATCGAGCTCTCCGGTGAGGACGACCGTGCTGGTGGCGCCATCCCGGTCAATCGCATGCGGGCAGGTTGCCTCGGTGGCCATGATCCTTTCCTAACTCGGTGTCATGCCTCGTCTCATGCCTGTTGTCATGCCTGTTCTCGGGCCTCTCGAGTCGGCTGTCGAGCCTGTTGTCGAGTCGGCTGTCGAGTCGGCTGTCGAGCCTGTTGTCGAGCGTGCTGTCGGGCCTGCTGTCGGGTCTGTTGTCGGCCCTCTTGCCCGGCAGGCAGGCGGTCACGGTGACCGTGACGCCGCCGGGCCCGTTGCTGATCAGCAGGGTGTCGGTGAGCAGGCGTGCCATCAGCAGGCCCCGGCCACCGGGCACATCGGCCGGCGGCGGCCCGCTCGACGCCGGCACCTCGCCCGCGAAACCCGGGCCGTGGTCGCGCACCTCGCAGATCAGGCTGTCGTCGTCACCGTGCATCCGCAGCGATCCGTGACCGCCACCGTGGCGCACCGCGTTGATCACCAGCTCGTGAACCGCCGTGACAAAGCCTTCGAGTGCGTGGTCGCGCAGGCCGGCGTTGGCGGCCAGCCGAGCGACGGCGTGGCGCAACGCGGTCACCTGATCGCCGGCGAAGTTCTGGGCGAACAGGTCACCATGCGCCGCGCCGAATGGGCGGGACATGCGGTAACCATAGACCTCGGCCAAGTCCGCGCAAGATCGCCCAAACCCTCGTTGTCCTGGGACAACATTGGCTTACCGGCAACGGAAAGCCCCCCGCGCGCCGTCCCCGCCGAGGTTGCGACGCAGGGTAGGGCTCCGCCGAGGCCGCGTTGGCAATCGGCCACGACCGACGCAAGTTGACGGCGCCGACCCGAGTGACCGACGTGAGATGGACGATAGGACGGCCCGCGGAAGCACGCAGAACCGCTGGGACGCACGTTGGCGTCGACGCATGTGCTGGACCCGCCGCCCGGGTGCGGCCCGAAGTCGTGGCGGGACCACGGCCGGCGGATCCTGGGAAGGGACACCGCCCAGGCCATCGAGGCGGCGCTGTCGTCCCGCATGCAGGAAGCCCGCCTAGCGCGAGTCGACCGCTGAGACGGACGCCCGCCGCCATGAGCCACCCACCGACGCCGGCGCTGCCGCCCGCCGCCCTGAGCCACCCACCGACGCCGGCGCTGCCGCCTGCCGTCCACGCCGCCGGCCGTTGCCGCCGCGACACCGCCGGCCGTTGCCGCCGCGACACCGCCGGCCGTTGCCGCCGCGACACCGCCGGCCGTTGCCGCCGCGACACCGCCGGCCGTTGCCGCCCGCGCCGCCGGCCGTTGCCGCCCACAACGCCGGCCGTTGCCGCCGCGACACCGCCCGCGGCCCGCAGCCGCCCGGCCTCCCGGAGCACGCCCACGGGGCGGCGCAGACCCAGCCCCGGGATGATCTCCATCGATGTTACCGGCGGATTTCGATTCGGGTGTGGACACGGGATCGGGGGACATCTATCGTGAGCGATACCGCCGACAATCGAAGCGCTTCGACAATGCGATTCAATACCGTCCTGCTCCGGCACGCAACGCGCTGAGCAGGTGATTCGCCGTTCTTACAAATAGATCCTTCGATGAGGAGAATCGCCCATGCGAAGGCGTTTCCTGCCGATGTTGGCGGCCGCGCTGCTGCTCGCGCCCGCCATTCCGGGCGCCGCGCACGCGGACCCGGCCTATCCGTTCCGTGATCCACATCTGCCGTTGCAGGCCCGCGTCGACGACCTCGTCGGGCGGCTCACGCTGGATGAGAAGATCTCGCTCCTGCACCAGTACCAGCCGGCCATCCCGCGGCTCGGCATCAACCTCTTCAAGGCCGGCACCGAGGCCCTGCACGGCGTCGCCTGGTCGAACGACATCGACAACAACGGCGCGGTCGTGCAGGCCGACGGCACCTCCTTCGCCCAGCCGGTCGGCATGGCCAGCACCTGGGACCCGAACCTGATCCGGCGGGTCGGCGAAGCGGTCGGCGACGAGGCCCGTGGCTTCAACGCCAAGAACCCCCGCGTCTTCGGCCTCAACCTCTGGGCGCCGGTGGTGAACCTGCTGCGCGACCCCCGCTGGGGCCGCAACGAGGAGGGCTACTCCGAGGACCCGCTGCTCACCGGCGCGATCTCGACCGCCTACGGCAACGGCCTCGAGGGCGGCGACCCCGCGCACCTCAAGGCGGCGCCGACGCTGAAGCACTACCTGGCCTACAACAACGAGGCCGGCCGCGACGTCACCTCGTCCAACGTGCCGCCGCGGGTGCTCAACGAGTACGACCGCGAGGCCTTCCGCCCCGCGCTGGCCGCCGACGCCGCCACCGGCGTGATGGCCTCGTACAACCTGGTCAACGGGCGTCCGGCCACGGTGGACCCGGACCTGGCGACGATCGAGCGGAGCTGGAGCGACTACCCGCTCTTCAACGTCTCCGACGCGTACGCCCCCTACAACCTCACCGGCTCGCAGAAGTACTACGCCACCCAGGCCGAGGCGAACGCCGCCGTGATCAAGGCCGGGCTCAACGCCTTCACCGTCGACGACGCGAACGGCACGCCCACCGTCACCGCCATCAAGCAGGCGCTCGACCAGGGGCTGCTCACCGTCCACGACATCGACGTGGCGGCCGGGCAGGCGCTCAGCATCCGCTTCCGGCTCGGCGAGTTCGACCCCGACGGCGGCCGGTACGGCAAGATCGGCCCCGAGGTCATCAACAGCCCCGCCAACCAGCGTCTCGCGCGCGAGACCGCCGACAAGGCCATGGTGCTGCTGAAGAACCAGGGCAGCGCGCTGCCGCTGAAGCCGGGCGGGAAGGTCGCGGTGGTCGGCCCGCTCGCCGACACCCTCTACAGCGACTGGTACGGCGGAAAGCTGCCCTACCAGGTGACGGCGGTCGACGGGATCAAGGCCAAGGCCGGCAGCGTCGTGAGCTCGACCGGCTCGGACCGGATCGCCCTCAGGGACGTGGCCACCGGCAAGTACCTGACCTCGACCGGCACCACCGACGCCGACGCCGTGGCGGTCACCGCCGACAGCGCGACGACGGCCGCGCAGTTCGACGCCGACGACTGGGGCCAGGACGTGCTGACCCTCAAGAACGTCGCGAGCGGCAAGTACCTCGGCTACAACTGGGGCCCGTTCATCACCCGGGACGATCAGCCCAACGGGTGGTTCGTGCAGCAGCAGTTCAAGCTCGAGCCGCAGGCCGACGGCACGGTCGCGATCCGCTACGCCGGTTACGAGACGACCGAGAGCTGGTTCGGCCCGAACAAGTACCTCACCGTCGGCGCCGACGGCAAGCTGGCCCTGGGCTCCCCGGACGCCGCGGGCGCCGCGAAGTTCGGCAAGGAGGTGCTCCGCAGCGGCATCGACGAGGCGGTCGCCGCCGCCAGGACCGCCGACACCGCCGTGCTCGTGGTCGGCAGCCAGCCGTTCATCAACGGCCGCGAGGCGCACGACCGCACCACGATGGCGCTCGGCGCCGGCCAGGAGGCCCTGGTCAAGGCCGTCCGCGCGGTCAACCCGCACACGATCGTCGTGCTGCAGACCAGCTACCCCGACACGATCACCTGGGAGCAGCAGAACGTCCCCGGCATCGTGTGGACGACGCACGCGGGCGCCGAGACCGGGCACGCGATCGCCGACGTGCTCTACGGCGACTACAACCCGGCCGGGCGGCTGACCCAGACGTGGTACCGCAGCGACAGCCAGCTCCCGGCCGACCTGCTGAACTACGACATCATCTCGTCGGGCCAGACCTACCTCTACAGCAAGCAGACGCCGCTCTACCCGTTCGGCTACGGCCTGTCGTACACCTCCTTCAAGTACGGCAAGCCCAGCATCGGGCACGGCAAGGTCACCTTCACCGTGACCAACACCGGCCGGCGCGACGGCGACGAGGTCGTTCAGCTGTACACCCACCAGCGCACCTCGCGCGACACCACGGCGGTCAAGCAGCTGCGCTCGTTCGACCGGGTGCACCTCAAGGCCGGTCAGACGAGGACCGTCTCGCTGAAGCTGACCACGGACGACCTGAAGCACTGGGACGTCACGCGCAGCCGCTGGGTCGTGGAGTCCTCCGCGTACGACATCATGATCGGCTCTTCGTCGAGCGACATCCGCCAGCGCCTCACCTGGAACGTGCGCGGGGAGACCATCCCGGCCCGCGATCTCTCGCGGGAGACCAGGGCGGAGAACTTCGACGCGTACGCCCCGGCGGTCAAGCTCGTGGATCAGTCGAAGGCGGCGGGCACCGCGGTCGGGTCGTCGAAGGCCGGCGACTGGATCGCGTTCAAGGGCGCCGACCTGCGGGCCGGCACGACCTTCACGGCGAGCACCGCCTCGCTGACCGCCACGACCGTCGAGGTGCGCCTCGACTCGCCGGCCGGCCGGCTGCTCGGCACCGCGCCGGTGGCCGCCACGGGTGACGTCTACAAGTACGCCACCACGACGGCGACGCTGGCCAAGGCCGGCGGCAGGCACGACGTCTACCTGGTGTTCGGTGACGCGCTGCGCCTGTCCACATTCTCCATTCGGTGAGAGGGGAACCCGCCCGCCGGCCTGGTCAGCCGGCGGGCGGGTCACCGAGAGTCCTGAGAGGCTTCGCATGAGAATCCGCCGTATCCTGCTCGCAGTTGTCCTGGCGGCGGCCGGCCTTGCCGGTTTCGCCGCCCCGTCGTCCGCGACGCCCGCCCACCGCGTCACGTACGACCGATACTCGCTCATGCTCGACGGCCGCCGCGTAGTACTTCAGGCGGCGGAATTTCACTACTTTCGGCTGCCCAGCATCGACCTTTGGCGAGACATCCTCGAGAAGGAAAAGGCAGCCGGCTTCAACGCCGTCTCGGTCTACTTCTCCTGGGCCTACCACTCGCCGGCCCCGGGCAAGTACGACTTCACCGGCGTCCGCGACGTCGACCGGCTGCTCCGCACGGCTGAGGAGGTCGGTCTCTATGTGGTGGCAAGGCCCGGTCCCTACATCAACGCCGAGACGAGCGGCGGCGGCTTCCCCGCCTGGCTCAAGACCGTGCCCGGCCGCGCGCGCAGCAGCGATCCCGGCTACACGGCGGCCTATCACGAGTGGCTCGCGCACATCAACCCGATCCTCGCCCGGCACCAGGTCACCCGGGGCGGCTCGGTCCTGCTCTACAACGTCGAGAACGAGTACGCGGTGAACACCGACGCCGTCTACATGCAGGACCTGCAGGACACGGCCCGCGCCGACGGCATCGACGTGCCGATCACCACGAACGACTGCTGCGACGCCGGATCCTGGTCGTCCACCTGGGGATCGGGCCCGGGCGCGGTGCAGATACCGGGCGTCGACGACTACCCGCAGTCGTTCGAGTGCCAGGCCGCCGGCACGACGTGGGGCCCGTGGGGCGCCGGCGTCACCGAGCGGGTCCGCGACGACGCGCCGGTCTTCGCGGCCGAGTACCAGGGCGGCGCGATCGACCTCAACAACGCGGGCTACGACGCCTGCAACGACCTGACCGGCACGCAGTACACGAAGTACTTCCAGAAGGGGAACCTGATCCTCAGCGGGGCGACCGCGTTCAACTACTACATGGGCTTCGGCGGGACGAACTGGGGCTGGCTCGGGCAACCCAACGACGTCTACACCTCGTACGACTACGGGGCCGCCATCGACGAGGCGCGGCAGCTGACCGGCAAGTACTTCGAGTACAAGCGCCAGGGCTACTTCCTGCAGGCCGTCCCGGCGCTCACCAAGACCGACGCTTCGGCGGCGCCGGCAGCGGCCGGGCTCGAGACGGCCGCGCGGGCCAACCCCGACACCGGCACGCAGTTCGTGCTGGTGCGCAACGGTTCCACGGCGCCGGTGTCGTCCACCGTCTCGCTCGGCGGGTACGAGTTGCCGCTGACGTTGCCGGGGCACGACGCGAAGGTGCTGCTCGCCGGGGCCGACCTGGGCGGGCAGCGGCTGGTGACCTCGTCGTCCGAGCTGCTCACGACCGCCGCGATCGGTGGCCGGGACGTCGCGGTCCTCTACGGGTCGCCGGGCACTGCCGGGACGACCGTGCTGCGGTATTCCGCGTCACCCTCGGTCAAGGTTCTCTCCGGCGACGTCCGGTCCTCGTACGCCGGGGGCGATCTCCGCCTCGACTACCGGCACCAGGGGCTGGCGCGTGTGCTGATCAGCGGGGGCGGGCGGCGTCCGATGCTGCTCCTGCTCGGCACCGACGACACGGCCGCGCAGCTCTGGCGGGTCGACACCGCTTCGGGGCCCGTGCTGGTGCGGGGCACGTCGCTGGTCCGCTCGGCCACGGTCGCGCACGGGGTCGCCTCCCTGCGAGCCGACACCGCGTCGGCCGGGGCGATCGAGGTCTTCACCACCGCTCGGGCAATCTTGGTCAACAACCGGGTGCTCCTCACCCGTACGTCCGCAAGTGGCTCTCGCGAAGGCAGCCTGCCCGGCCCCCGCGGGGTTTCGCTGCCCGCGTTGAGCGGGTGGCGGCAGATGGCCGAGGCGCCCGAGGCCCGGCCGGGGTTCGACGACTCGCGCTGGACGGTGGCCGACAAGTCGACGAGCCTCAGCACGTTCGCGCCGCTCACCCAGCCGGTGCTGTTCAGCGACGAGTACGGCTACCACGCCGGCAGCGTCTGGTACCGCGGGCGGTTCACCGGGACCGGCGCCGAGACGACGGTCGATCTCAACGCGATCACCGGCAAGCGCGGGGACTATCTCGTCTGGCTGAACGGGCAGTATCTCGGGAGCGCCGCTGGTGGGGTGCAGGCCGATTCCGACGCGCCGGGCAATCCGTCGCCGGGCGCCGGCCACTTCGCCATACCCGCCGGGCTGATCAAACCGGGCAAAACGGCCGTACTTTCGGTCGTGGTGCAAAACATGGGCAACAACGATGATTGGACCGCCGAGGACAGCCGGTTCCGCCAGCCGCGAGGCCTCGTCGGAGCGTCGGTGGACGGCGTCTCGTCGATCTCTTGGAAGATCCAGGGTCAGGCTCGGGTCGATCCGGCTCGGGGCGGGCTCAACAACGGTGGCCTTTACGGGGAGCGTTATGGCTGGAGTCTGCCCGGTTACTCCGACCGCGGGTGGCCGGCGGCGTCCTCGTCCGTCGGGGCGGGGGTGAGCTGGCTGCGGACAGGATTTGACGTACGCCTGCCCGAGGGTCAGGACACGTCGGTGGCGCTGCGGTTCGACGGCCCGATCCCGGCCGGCTACCGCGTGATCCTGTACCTGAACGGCTGGAACCTGGGTCAGTACGGCGCGGCGATCGGCCCGCAGACCGACTTCGTGCTGCCCGCCGGCCTGCTCCACCAGAACGGGCGAAACACGCTCGCCCTGGCCGTGATCGCCGAGAAGCCGTCGACCGTGGCGACCCCGCATCTGGTCGTCGCCGGGTCACAGCGCGGAGGTGTGCCCGTTCGGGACGTGCCCAATTGATCAAGTAGGTAGTTAGGATTCCTGGCGAAGGGCGCATGATGGGGAACGATCGGGTCACGTGGGGAGGGCCGATGCCGACGATCAACGACGTCGCCCGGGCTGCCGGGGTCTCGCCCAGCACGGTGTCGTACGTGCTGAGCGGGCGGCGACCGATCTCGGCGCAGACCCGGGCCCGGGTTCAGGCCGCCATCGCCGAGCTGGGATTTCATCCGCACGCCGGCGCCCGGGCGCTGGCCAGCAGCAAGACCAACGTGGTCGCGCTCGTGGTGCCGCTGCGGGTGGACGTCAACGTGCCGGTCATCATGCAGTTCGCGACCGCCGTGGTGACGGCCGCCCGCACGCACAACCACGACGTGCTGCTGCTGACCAAGGACGAGGGCACGACCGGCCTCGAGCGGGTCGCGCACTCGACCATGGTCGACGCGCTCATCGTCATGGACGTGGAGAAGGACGACGTGCGCATCCCCGCGTTGCGCCGCCTGAAACAGCCGTCCGTGCTGATCGGCCTCCCGCAGAACCCCGACGGCATCGTCTGCGTCGACCTCGACTTCGCCGCCGCCGCGAAGGAGACGCTCCGCCACCTGTCCTGGCACGGCCACCGCAAGATCGCGCTGGTCGGCCCGTCGCCGTCGGTCTACCGCCGCGGCACCAGCTACGCGGAGCGTTTCCTGGCCGGCTTCACCGAGGCGTCGGCCGAGCTCGGCCTGGAGACGATGACCCATCCGTGCGAGCCCGGCCAGGACGGCGTCCGCACCTGCCTGGCCGACATCGACGCCGAGCTGGACGGCGTGACCGCGCTGGTGGTCCACAACGAAGAGGCGCTGCGCCCCCTGCTCGACCAGCTCCGGGCCACCGGCCGCCGAGTGCCCGAGGACATCTCCCTGGTCGCCGTCTGCCCCCGCGACGTGGCCCTCTCCATGCCGATCCCGCTGACCTCGGTGGACATCCCTTCCCACGACGTGGGCGGCCTGGCCGTGGAAACCGTGATGAAACTCCTCGACGGCCGCCACACCGAGCCGATCCGCCTGCTCCCACCCACCCTCGTCGAGCGCGAGAGCTGCGCACCCCCACACCCCTGACCCACCGTCCGGCGCCGCCCACCACCCGGCGCCGCCCACCACCCGGCGCCGCCCACCACCCGGCGCCGCCCACCACCCGGCGCCGCCCACCACCCGGCGCCGCTCACCACCCGGCGCCGCTCACCGTCTGGCGCCCACCTCACCCGCCGCCGATCGCCGCCCTTCTTGCCTTGCGCGTGGCCGTTGTGCTGCACGCCGCCGTTCCCGCGCCCGGCGTCTCGGGCGATCCCAGCTCGTGCGGTGCAGCTCCCGCGTGTCGTTTCTCGCTCGCTGTCGTCGCCGTGCGCTCCTGTCGCGTGCGGTGTCGTTCCTGTTCGTCCGTCTGTCGTCTCGGGACGCCCTCCTCTCGGGGCGCTGCCGCCCCCGGCAGGGCCCCGTCGCCTCCGCGCGCTGCCGTCCCCCCGGGGCGCGGCATGTCTCGTGAGACCGGCACGTCTCGCGAGGCCGGCGCGTCTCGCGAGGCCGGCGCGTCCCGCAAGGCCGGCACGTCCCGCGGATCATGGCGATCTCGGACCTGGGCGCGCTCCCATCTCCCGCCTCCGGCGGTGATCGAATGGGGGACATCGCGGGCCGGCTGGGCATGATCGGCGGTCTGGGGGAGGTCTCGCCGCTAGGGTGGGGTGTGGCGCGGTGAGCCATCGACGGGTGGCTTTGTGCCGAGTTCAGCGGGCCGGTGGGGCCGGGATCCGATCGTTGCGAAATCTCTTCGTCACACCGTTGACATCCATGTGCGGCGAACCCTAACGTCACCGGAAAGTCCCGCGTCGAAGCGCTTCGACGGAGCCCACCCGGAGGACGGCATGTTCAGAAAACGAGCCGGCGCTGCCGCCGGTGCATTCTTGCTGGCCACGTCTCTCGCGCTGACCGCATGCAGCGGTTCCGGCTCGGACGACAAGGACAGCGGCAGCGACGCGAAGACCCTCACCCTCTGGCACTACGAGGGTCCGACCAGCGCCATGGGTGTCGCCTGGAACAAGGCGATCGACATCTTCAAGCAGAAGCACCCGGGCGTCACGGTGAAGTTCGAGGAGAAGTCCTTCGAGCAGATCCAGCAGAACGCCCAGATGATCCTCAACTCCGACAGCGCGCCCGACATCCTCGAGTACAACAAGGGCAACGCGACCGCCGGCCTCCTGTCGAAGCAGGGCCTGCTCACCGACCTCAGCAGCGAGGCCACCAGCCGCGGCTGGGACAAGAAGCTGAGCGCCAGCCTGCAGACCACGGCCAAGTACGACGACCAGGGCATCATGGGCTCGGGCAAGTGGTTCGGCGTTCCGAACTACGGCGAGTACGTGATGGTCTACTACAACCAGGACATGTTCAAGAAGTACAACCTGCAGGTGCCGACCACTCTGGACGAGTTCACCAAGGTGATGGACGCGTTCAAGGGCAAGGGCGTGACCCCGCTGAGCGTCGGCGGCGCCGAGTACCCGGCCCAGCAGATCTTCTACGAGCTCGCCCTGTCGCAGGCCGACCGCTCGTTCGTGGACGACTACCAGCTCTACAAGAACAAGGTCGACTTCCACGGCCCGCAGCTCACCTACGGCGCCACCACGTTCTCGGACTGGGTCAACAAGGGCTACATCGCCAAGAACTCGGCCGGCATCAAGGCCGAGGACATGGGCGTCGCCTGGGAGCAGGGCAAGTTCCCGATCCTGATCTCCGGCAGCTGGTGGTACGGCCGGTTCGCCAGCGAGGTCAAGAACTTCCAGTGGGGCACGTTCCTCTTCCCGGGCAACAAGCTGCACCCGGGTTCGAGCGGCAACCTCTGGGTGGTGCCGGAGAAGAGCAAGGCCAAGTCGCTCGCGTACGACTTCATCGACATCACCATGTCGCCGGAGATCCAGAACCTGCTCGGCAACAGCGGCGGCGTCCCGGTGGCGGCCGACGCCTCGGCGATCACCGACCCCAAGAACAAGGAACTGATCGACAACTTCAACAAGATCTCCGGCGCGGACGGTCTCGCGTTCTACCCGGACTGGCCGGCCCCCGGCTACTACGACGTGCTGGTCGGCGGCGTGCAGGGCCTGATCAACGGCTCGAAGACCCCGCCGGCGTTCCTCGACGAGATCGCGAAGCCGTACAACGAGAACCTCGCCGACCTCGGCAAGTGACGTTCCGCGCGGGCGGCGGCACCCCAGGCGTCGCCGCCCGCCGGGCACGGGTTACCCCGGAAGGACGCGGGTAACCCCAGGAAAGAAGGGACGTCACCTGATGGCCGGCAAGAAGAGCGGCTACGCGGTCTACCTGATCCCGGGGATCGTGGCATCCCTGGCGATCATCGTGGTCCCGCTGATCATGACGGTGTACACCAGCTTCACCCGCTGGAACGGCGTCGGCGACCAGACGTGGATCGGCTTCGACAACTACACCCGGCTGTTCAAGGACACCCTGTTCTGGTCGTCCTTCGGGCACATCATCCTGCTGATCCTGGCCATGGCGGTGGTGCCGACGCTGCTCGGCCTGGTGCTGGCGGCGGTGCTGTTCGACTACATCGCGAAGCACTTCAGCAACCGGTGGGCCTCGGTCTTCCGGTCCGGGTTCTACATTCCGCAGGTCATCCCCGTCGCCGTCACCGGCATCGTGTGGGGCTGGATCCTGCACCCCGACTACGGGGCGCTCAACAAGATCCTCGACTCGATCGGGCTGAACGGGCTGGCCAAGAACTGGCTCGGCGACCCGAAGTACGCGCTCTACAGCGTCATGGCGATCATGATCTGGTTCCAGCTGGGCTACCCGATCGTGATGTTCATGTCCGGTCTCCAGCGCATCGACCCCTCGCTCTACGAGGCCGCCGACCTCGACGGCGCGAGCTGGTGGCAGCGCTTCCGCAAGATCACGGTCTACATGATCCGGCCGGAGTTCTACGTGGTCCTGGTGACCACCACGATCGCCGCGCTCAAGATCTTCGGCCCGATCTTCGTGCTGACCCGGGGCGGCCCGAGCAACGCGACGCTGGTGCCGTCGTACTTCGCGTACAAGAACTTCTTCGAGAAGGCCCAGGTCGGCTACGGCTCGGCGATCTCGACCGTGCTCACCGTGATGATCATCGTGCTGGCGTTCGTGTTCCTGCGGCTGCAGAACCGGGCCGAGAAGGCCGGAGCCTGACATGACCCTGACCGCTGCCCCCGCAGCCGTGGAAGAAAAGAACACGATCAAACCCCAGAAGCGGCGCAATCCCGTACGCTTCGCCATCCTGATCGTGCTGTTGATCCTGCTCCTGCTGACCGTCGCCCCGTTGCTGGTCGTCGCGATCAACGCGTTCAAGAGCCCGGCCGACTACGCCAGCCACGGACCGCTGTCGTTGCCCGCCCACTTCTACTGGGACGGGATCGTCAACTTCTGGAACCGCGTCCACTTCGGCCAGAAGCTCTGGAACAGCTTCATCACCAGCATCGTCGTCGCGGTTCTGGGCGTCCTGCTGAGCATTCTCAACGCGTACGCGCTGGGGATCGGGAAGGTCAAGGGCCGCATCTGGTTCCTGGTGTTCTTCCTGGTCGCGAACCTGCTGCCGCAAGAGGTGCTGGTCTACCCGCTGTACTACCTGTCCAAGCAGGTGGGGCTGTACGACAACCTGATCTCGATCATCATCATCTTCACCGTCATCCAGAGCGCCTTCGGGACGTACCTGCTGACCAGTGTGTACGCCGAGTTCCCGACCGAGCTGCTGGACGCCGCCTCCGTCGATGGCGCCGGGAAGTGGCGGACCCTGTGGCGCGTCGTGGTCCCGGTCAGCCGGCCCACGCTCGGCGTGCTGTTCACGTTCTTCTTCATCTGGACCTGGAACGAGTTCTTCCTGCCGCTGGTCTTCCTAATCTCGAACGACAAGCAGACCGTGCCGGTGGCCCTCGGCGTGCTCCAGGGCGACCGCCTCATGGACGCGACCACGACCAGCGCCTCGGCCCTGATCGGCATCGTGCCCGCGATGTTGTTCTTCCTGATCTTCCAGCGCACGTTGACCCGCGGCATCACTGCCGGCGCCATCAAGTAAGGGATACGCATGAAGTTCACCGACGGCTACTGGCACAAGCGCGATGGGTTCACCGTGCTGCACCCGGCACAGCTGCACGACACCGAGTCGGACGGGGAGACGCTGACCGCGTTCGCCACCGCCCGCACGGTGAAGAGCCGCAGCGACACCCTGGACGCCCCGATCATCACGATCCGGGCCGAAGCGCCCGCGCCGGACGTCATCCGCGTGACCATCGGGCACTTTCTCGGCGGCGCCGTCCGAGGACCGAACTTCGCCCTGAACCGCGAGGAGCACCCGGTCACGATCACCGAGCACGAGATCACCTCGGGCTCGCTGACGGCGCGGTTCAAGGCCGGCGACGAGTGGGGACTCGACTTCCTCGCCGATGGCAGGCGGCTCACCGGCAGTGGCTGGAAAGGCATCGGGATCGTCGACACCCGGGACGGTGCTCAGTACGTACACGAGCAATTGGATCTTGGGGTGGGTGAAGCCGTTTACGGGCTGGGGGAGCGGTTCGGGCCGTTCGTCAAGAACGGCCAGAGCATCGACATCTGGAACGAGGACGGCGGCACCAGCAGCGAGCAGGCCTACAAGAACGTGCCCTTCTACCTGACCAACAAGGGGTACGGCGTCCTGGTCGACAATCCGGGACGGGTCTCGTTCGAGGTGGCCAGCGAGATGGTCTCCCGGACCCAGTTCAGCGTGCCCGGGCAGACGCTGTCCTACGTCGTGATCTACGGACCGACGCCGGCCGACATCCTCCGCAAGTACACCGCGCTCACCGGCCGTCCGGCCCTCCCGCCGGCCTGGTCGTTCGGCCTGTGGCTGACCACCTCGTTCACCACGCCCTACGACGAGGAGACGGTCACCCAGTTCGTCGACGGGATGGCGTCGCGCGACCTGCCGCTGAGCGTGTTCCACTTCGACACGTTCTGGATGCGCGAGTTCCACTGGTGCGACTTCGAGTGGGACCCGCGGATCTTCCCCGACCCGCCGGGCATGCTCAAGCGCCTCTCCGACCGGGGCCTGCGCACGTGCCTGTGGATCAACCCGTACATCGCTCAGCGCTCCGCTCTCTTCGAAGAGGGCCGGCTCCACGGTTACCTCGTGCGACGCGCGAACGGCGACGTCTGGCAGTGGGATCGGTGGCAGGCCGGCATGGCGCTGGTCGATTTCACCAACCCGGCGGCGCGGGCGTGGTTCGCCGGGAAACTCCGGGCATTGGTCGACATGGGGGTCGACGCGTTCAAGTCGGACTTCGGCGAGCGGGTCCCGACCGATGTGGTGTGGCACGACGGCTCCGACCCCGAGCGGATGCACAACTACTACACGCAGCTCTACAACCAGGTCGTGTTCGACGTGCTGCGCGAGGCCCGGGGCGAGGGCGAGGCGGTGCTGTTCGCCCGCTCGGCCACGGTCGGCGGCCAGCAGTTCCCGGTTCATTGGGGCGGGGACAACTCGGCCACGTACGAGTCGATGGCGGAAAGCCTGCGCGGCGGCCTCTCGCTGATGTCCTCCGGTTTCGGTTTCTGGAGCCACGACATCGGCGGCTTCGAGGGGCGCCCCGATCCCGCCGTGTTCAAGCGCTGGATCGCGTTCGGCCTGTTGTCGTCGCACAGCCGGCTGCACGGCAACCACTCGTACCGCGTGCCGTGGCTCTTCGACGAGGAGTCGGTGGCGGTGCTGCGCAAGTTCACGCACCTCAAGTACGCCCTGATGCCGTACCTGTACGGCGCCGCGCGCGTGGCCCACACCTCTGGCGTCCCCGTCATGCGGCCCATGATCGTCGGATTCCCGTCCGACCCCGCCGTCACCCACCTCGACCGCCAATATCTGCTCGGCCCCGACCTGCTCGTCGCCCCCGTCTTCTCGGAGGCCGGCGAGGTCACGTACTACGTCCCGGCCGGCCGGTGGACCCGCTTCGAGACCGGCGAGACCGTGACCGGCCCGGGCTGGGTGACCGAGACGCACGGCTTCGACAGCGCCCCGCTGCTGGTCCGCCCGGGCGCGGTCCTGCCGATCGGCAGCCGCACCGACCGCCCCGACTACGACCACCGCGACGGCGTGACGCTGCGCCTCTATGCCCCGGTCGACGGCGAGACGACGGTTCCGGTCGGCGACAGCACGTTCACGGTGACCCGGGACGGCACCGCGGTGCGCGTCGAACGCCAGGGAGCCGCCCTGCCGTGGCGCGTCGAGATCGTGGGGGGAGTGTCGGCCGACATTCCGGCCGCGGAGGCCCTGTGGACGGGCGAGCTGGAAATGTCGTAGGGGTGGGGTAGTTTCCACCCCCACCCAGTGATGGGGGTGGGGAACAGTAGCGGCGCCACCAGCGCCTCCCGCGTCTGGTCGGCGGGCGCGGGAGGCGCTGTGCCAGAGGACGACGGCGAGCGTCCGAAAATGTCCGCCGCGAGTCGCGGCGCGAGCGACGCCGAGCGCGGTGGCAGGCCGGCCGTCGCGGGCGTGGCCGAGCCCCACTCCTGCCGGGCACGTTCCTCGGCGTCCCGCAGCAGTCGTTCGGCGCGGCCGGGGTCGTCGGGGAACACGGCGCGGGCGCACTCCGCCGGGGCGGCGCACGGCAGCTCGCGCACGGCTTCGGCGAGCTTCACGCGCCGGACGGCACGGTGGCGAGATCGGGGCGAACCCGCGCTACGCCTCAACTCCGCGCCCGCCGGGTCGATGGCACCGGTGACGGAAGGCGGTGAGGCGTTGGACAGGCGAATGCTTCGCCAGGTGATGTCGGTGTACGGGCTGTTGTACGCCGTCGCCGTCGGCTGGTGCGTGGCCCGGATGATCGGCTGGGACCATCTCGGCGTTGCCGGGTGGTTGCCGGGCGCGCTCGGCATGCTGGCCGCGGCCTGGTGCTTCCGTCGGGCCGCCACGCTGCCCGAGCTGACGCCGGCCGGTCGCCGCTTCTGGCGCCGGCTGTCCGTCGCCGCGCTGCTGATCGCCCCGGCCACCGGGCCGTTCACCGCCGCCAGCGTGGGCGGGACCGGGGTGGGCGCCGGGCCTGTCTTCTTCGTGTCCGTCGGGCTGCTCGTGACGGCGCTCGCGCTGGTGCTGTGGAGCCTGCTGCGACTCCCGAGCGCCCGGCGCAGCCGCGCCGACTGGTTGCGCCTCGGCATGGACGCCGCGACCGTGCTGATCGGCGCGTCGGCGTTCCTGTGGCATTTCGTGCTGCGGCCCGAGCTCCGCAACGGCCGCGGTCCGGCCACGGTGCTCGGGTTGCTGGTGATGTGCCTGATCTGCCTGCTCGCCGTGCTCGCCGTGGTGAAGCTGATGCTGGCCGGCACCGTCGCGGTGGACTCCGTCGCGCTGCGGCTGCTGGCGGCCGTGGTCGGGGTCGGCGCCGTCGGCTCGGCGCTCGTGCCGGTGCTGGGCGACCCTCGCTACGCCGGCGTCTCGAACGTGATCACGACCACCGAAGGGCTGGTCGCGGCGCTCGCGGCGGTCGTGCAGTGCCGCCGGGCGGTCGCGGTGACGGCCGCGCCCCGCACCCGGCCGTACAGCGTGATTCCCTACCTCGCGGTCGGCGCGGTCGACGCGCTGCTGTTCGCCGCCGTCCTGACCGGCGACGACCAGCTCCCCATTCTCATCGGCGCGGTCGCCGCGACCGCCGCCGTGGTGGTCCGCCAGCTGCTCGCGTTCCGGGACAACGCCGCCCTGGTCGAGCAGCTGCGCCAGCACCAGCAGCAGCTTCGCGAGCAGGCCACCCACGACGCGCTCACCGGCCTGGCCAACCGGGCCCTGTTCAACGAGACGCTGGACGACACCGGCGGCAGCGGGGAACCGGTCTCGGCCATCCTGATCGACCTGGACAACTTCAAGACCGTCAACGACACGCTCGGCCATCCGGTCGGCGACGAGCTGCTGATCCACGTGGCCCGCCGGCTGCGCGCCGCGGCCCGGCCCGGCGACCTGGTGGCCCGGCTCGGCGGCGACGAGTTCGCCGTGCTGCTGCCCGCCGACGCACCCCAGGCCGCCGAGGTGGCGGCCCGGATCGTCGAGGCCCTGACGCTGCCGGTCCGCCTCGGCGACCACGAGCTCGCCGCGAACGCCAGCGTCGGGGTCGCCGAGCGCGACCGGGACGACCAGCCGGGCGATCTGCTCCGGCACGCCGACATCGCGCTGTACACGGCCAAACGCGAAGGCAAGGGCCGGTACTCGGTGTACCGGCCGGAGCTGACCGCGGCGGCCGCGTAGTCAGCGGGATCACCACAGCGAACCTTCACGATCGCTCGCCTGCGGCCGGGTAGGAAATAAGATCGCTGGATGGGGCTCGACCTCTTCGTTCCCGGCGTTGTCTATCTCGACATCGTCTTCACCGGCCTGCGCGAGCTTCCGCGGCCGGGCACCGAGGTGTGGGCCAACGGCATGGGTTCCTGTCCGGGCGGGGTGGCGAACCTCGCGGTCGCGGCGGCAAGACTCGGATTGCGTACGGGCCTGGGCACCGCGCTGGCGACCGACGCCTACGGTGATTTCTGCGCCCGGACCCTCTGCGCCCAGGAGAACGTCGACCTCTCGGCCTCGACCCGCATCGAGGGGCACTCGCCGGTGACGGTGTCGCTCGCTTACGACCGGGACCGCAGCATGATCACGCACGCCCACCCGCCGCCGCTCAACGCGGATGGCCTGGTGGGGGACCTGCCGGCAGCCCGGGCGGCGTCGGTGAGCCTGACCAAGGACCGGCTGCCGTGGGTGCGGAAGGCGCGCGAGGCCGGCACGCTGGTCTTCGCGGACGTCGGCTGGGACGCGACCGACGAGTGGCCGGCCGAGGCGCTCGGCATGCTCGACGACTGCTACGCGTTCCTGCCCAACGCGGTCGAGGCCATGCGGTACACGCGGGCGAGCACCCCCGAGGAGGCGGCGCGGCGGCTGGCCGGCCTGGTCCCGGTCGTGGTGGTGACCAACGGGGCGGACGGCGCGATCGCCATCGACTCGGGCACCGGCGAACTCGTGCACGTCCCCGCCGTACCCGTGGATGCTCTTGATCCGACCGGGGCCGGCGATGTGTTCATGGCCGGCTTCATCCTCGGCACGCTCAACGACTGGCCGCTCGGGCAGCGCCTGGCCTTCGCCAACCTGATCGCGTCGCTGTCGGTGCAGCATTTCGGCGGCTCGCTGTCGGCGCCGGGCTGGGGCGACATCGCCGACTGGTGGCGCACGTCCGGCGATCCGCGGTACGCGTTCCTGGACGACGTCCTTCCGGGCGGCGAGCAACGTAGGGTGCGGCGGGCGGGCGCGACGATCGCGCGGCTGTCGGACGCCCACGGGGGTGGCATGTGAACCTGACAATCCTGGGCGGGGGCGGTTTCCGCGTCCCCCTGATCTACGGCGCCCTGCTGGGGCCCGGCAACCCGATAACCTCGATCACGCTGTACGACGTCTCGCACGCCCGCCTGGCCGCGATAGCGCGTGTGCTGAAGGCCCAGGCCGCGCGCGCCGCCTCCTCTCTTCGGGCGCAACCGCCCGACATTTCCGTCACGACCGATTTGACGGAAGCGCTCACCGGGGCCGACTTCGTGTTCAGCGCGATCCGCGTCCATGGGCTCGAGGGCCGCGTCATCGACGAGCGGGTGGCCCTCGACCAGGGCGTGCTCGGCCAGGAGACGGTCGGCGCCGGCGGCATCGCGTTCGGCCTGCGCACGCTGCCGGTCGCCACCGCGCTGGCCCGCCGCATCCGGCTCGTCGCGCCCGAGGCCTGGGTGATCAACTTTACGAACCCGGCCGGCCTGGTCACCGAGGCGATGGCGGCCGAGCTCGGCGACCGGGTCATCGGCATCTGCGACTCGCCGGCGGCGCTCGGCCGGCGGGTGGTCCGCGCGCTGGGGCTGCCCGCGGGGACGGCCCGCCTCAGCTATGCCGGTCTCAATCACCTCGGCTGGCTTTCGGCCGTACGGCGGGGGGAAGAAGATCTTCTCCCGCGGCTGCTCGCCTCCGACCAGGCCCTCGCGTCCTTCGAGGAAGGGCGTCTTTTCGGCGCCGCCCGGCTGCGCAAGCTCGGCGCGGTGCCCAACGAATACCTGCATTACTACTACGAAAATCCCGATTTGGTACGCGCGGAGCTCGCGGCCGGGGAGACCCGAGGCGAGTTTCTGCTGCGCCAGCAGGCCGGCGTCTACGCGGCGCTGGCCGAGCCCGATGCCGACCCGCTCGAGATCTGGCAGTCGGCGCTGCGGCAGCGGGACGCGACGTACATGGCGATGGAGGGTCTCGGCGAGCGGGACGACGCCGAGGGCGGGGGCTACGAGGAGATCGCGCTCGCGCTGATGATGGCGCTCGCCACCGGCACCCCCGCCGACCTGATCCTCAACGTGCGCAACCGTGGCACGCTGCCGATCCTCGACGACGACGCCGTGGTCGAGGTGCCGTGCCGGGTCGACGGCGACGGGGTGCGGCCCTACCCGGATGCTTCCGTGCCCGCGCACGGAATCGAGCTCGTGCAGCGCATCAAGTCGATCGACCGGGCCGTGCTCGAGGCCGCCACGACCGGTTCGGCGGCGGTCGCGGTGCGGGCCATGGCCTGTCACCCGCTGATCGACTCGGTGCCGATCGCGCGCCGTCTCGTCGCCGAGTATCAGCGGCGGCTGCCCGAGCTCGCGTACCTCCGCTAGGCCCGTTCCCTGCCGCGGCGCCGGAAGGCCGCCGCCCGCGCGCGATTCTGGCAGGTCAGGCAGCAGAAGCGGCGCTTGCCGGCGGGTGAGGCGTCCACATAGACGTCCGCGCACTGATCGTCGGCGCAGACCCCGATGCGACCCGGATGCTCGGCCAGGTGGTGCCGCAGCGCCAGCGCCGCCGACGCCCGCTCGGACTGCGACGGGTCGTCGACCGTCCACACCTCGGTCAGCGCACCGTCGATTTCGGTCAGCGCGGGCCGGACCTTCGTGCGGTCCAGCAGCGCCGTGACCAGCGCCGCCCGCTCGCCCGCCGCCGTTACCGCGAAGACCGGGTGCAGCTCGTCGGCCAGCGCGGCCCGGCCACGATCATCGGCCGGCGGCCGCCCCTCGACCGCGCGCGGCAGCGTGCCCCACTCGTTGACGAAGCCGACCAGCTCCGCCACCGAGGTCTCCGCGATCCGCGTGCCCATGCCCCGCAGCATAACGCATTGCCCCGTTTCTTCGCGTTGCGCGTTGTCGCCTCCTTCCGTAACGTGATGAACGACTTGATTGCGTTACTCAACTTCGGAGGTGGCGCCATGCGCTCGTGGATCGGGCTCGCCGTGCTGGCGTTGCCGTGCCTGCTCGTCTCGCTCGACGCCGAGGTCCTGAACCTCGCGGCGCCCGCCCTGGCCGCCGACCTCCGGCCCACCGGCGTGCAGCAGCTCTGGATCATGGACAGCTACGTCTTCGTCGTGGCCGGCGCCCTGATCGCGATGGGCGTCCTCGGCGACCGCATCGGCCGCCGCCGTCTCCTGCTGGCCGGCGCCGCCGCGTTCGGTGTCTCCTCGCTGCTGGCCGCCTTCGCCGCGACGCCCGCGCAGTTGATCGCCGCCCGCGTCCTGATGGGCCTGTCCGGCGCGTCCCTGATGCCGTCCACCCTCGCCCTGATCCGGGTGATGTTCCCCGACGCCCGCCGCCGCACGGTCGCCCTCGGCATCTGGAGCGCGAGCTTCTCCCTGGGCGGCATAGCCTCCCCGCTGATCGGCGGCGTCATGCTGGCCCATTTCTGGTGGGGCTCGGTCTTCCTGCTGGCCGTCCCCGTCGTGGCCGTGCTCCTGACCGTCGGCCCGTTCCTGCTGCCCGAGTCCCGCGACCGAGCCGCCGGCCGATTCGACATCTTCGGCGCCCTGCTGAGCCTGACCGCGATACTTCTTTTCGTGTACGGCGTGAAGCGCCTGGCCGCCGCGGGCTGGTCCCTCGCCGCATGCGCCGCCGTCCTGCTGGCGCTCGGGTTGGGCGCCGCGTTCCTGGCCCGCCAGCGCCGCATCGCCTTTCCCTTGCTGGACCTGACCCTGTTCCGCGACCGCCGGCTGACCGTGGCGCTGGCCGCCAACGCGTTGTCGTTCTTCGTCCAGTACGGCTCGCTGCTGGCCATCGCCCAGTACCTTCAGGTGGTGCTGGGCCTGTCCGCACTGCGCGCCGGCCTGTGGACCCTGCCGTCGGTGATCGCCTACCTGGCCGCGTCGTTCCTGGGCCCCGCCCTGACCCGCCGTCTCCCGCGAGCCCGGGTGATCGCCCTCGGCTTGGCCACGATGGCGGCCGGTTTCGCGGTGGTAGCCGCCGGCGGCCTCCCCGCGATGGTCGGCGGCATGGTCCTGATCGCGGCCGGCCTCGCGCCCGTCTACATCCTGACCACGGAAATCGTCGTGTCCACGGCGCGCCCGTCCCGGGCCGGCATGGCCGCGGCGGTGACCGAAACGGGTTGCGAGCTAGGGGGCGCCCTGGGGATTGCCGTCCTGGGTTCCCTGGTGGTGGCCGTCTACCGCCACGGCACCGCCGGCCTGCCCGTCCCTGGTGGCGGCACCTTGCCCGACGCCGTGGCGGTGGCCGCTGCCCTCCCGCCGCGGGCCGGGTCCGAGCTGGTCGCCCAGGCCGGCGCGGCGTACGGCGTGGCCTTCGCCGTCATGTCCTTGACCGCCGCGGCGCTGCTGATCGCCGCCGCTGCTTTGGCCGCGAGGGTGTTGCGCGCCCGGCCCGCGCCCGTCGCGCTGAGCGAAGGGTCGTCCCGGTCCGCGCCGGCCACATTCGCGCCGTCCCAGTCCGCGCTGGCTCAGTCCGCGTCGGCCACATTCGCGCCGGCCACATCCGCGCCGTCGCAGTCCGCGTCGGCGACATCCGCGTCGTCCCGGTCCGCGCCGGCCTCGTCCGCGCCGTCGCAGTCCGCGGCAGCCGCATCCTTGCCGTCCCGGTCCGCGCCGGCCTCGTCCGCGCCGTCCCCATCCCCGTCCCCATCGGCCGAGTCTCCGTGCGCACCGACCGTCGGTGGTCCTTATTCCTATCGGTAAGGTAGGCTATGGCCATGCGGGAGAGAAGATGACTGCGGCCGTGCACCGCCAGACCCACCCGGCCCCGGCCCCGAGCCGCTCCGACGACGAGTCGCTGCGCCGCCAGTTCGACCGCGACGCCATCTGGCACCGCATGGTCAAACCCGGCGACCGCCTCCCCTCGGCAACGTTGCTCGAGGCCGACCTGGGCCCGATCCACCTCGACCGCCTACGCCAGACCGGCGCGGTGATCCTCGTCTTCTTCCGCTACGCCGCGTCCGACCCGTGCAACGCGACGCTGGCCGCCTACCAGCACCGGCTGATCCCCGCGCTGGCCGACACGGACGCCCACCTGGTAGCCGTCAGCCCTCAGATCCCACAGCGGCTCACCGAGATCAAGCGCCGGCACGACCTGTCCTACTTCGTGGCCGCCGACGTCCGCCACACCCTGATCGACGCCTTCAACCTGGGCTTCCACACTCCCGGCGCCGACGTCATCCTGGGCGCGCGCCGCTCGATCCTCCCGTTCCCGGCCGTGGTGATCGCCGACCGCACCGGCACGATCCGCCACGCGACCGTCCACCCCGATGGCGCCCCGCACCCGTCCCCGGCCGAGGTGCTGACCGCGGTCCGAGCCTTGAGCTGACGACCGCGGCGCCGTTTGCTGACCGCGGTGCGTGCCCTGAGCTGACGGCTGCGGCGCCGCGCGCGAGCACAATCGGCTGACGACTGCTGCGGCGCCGTGCGCCGATCACGGTGCGCGCCCTGAGCTGACGCCTGCGGTGCCCTGTGCCTACGACGGTGCGCGCCCTGAGCTGACCGCCGCGGCGCCGTTTGCTGACCGCGGCGCCGCGATGGGCCGACTGCTGCGGCGCCGTGCGCGAACACAATCGGCTGACTGCTGCGGCGCCGTGCGCCGACCACGGTGCATGCAATGAGCTGACCGCTGCGGCGCCGCGTGCCGGCGACAGTGCGCGCCCTGAGCTGAGCGCCACCGTGCGCGTGCGCTGACCGCCGCGGGGCGATGGCCGGCAGGTGGCAGGCCCGATGGTGTCCGTCTACTCGGCGGCGACCTCCGATCGGGCGGCGGGCCACCTCGCCGGTCGCGGCCCGGCCCCCGCGACCGGGCCGTACGTCGTGTGCCCGGCCGAGAGATCCCGCAGCTGGTTGACCACCGAGATCAGCACCTGCTCGAACTGCGCCGGCTCGTCGGAGAGCAAGCCACGGAAGCGGGAACGGTCCTGCTCGACCCGGAGATCGTGCAGCTCGAAGCCGGCCACCTGCACCGCGTAGACCTGGAACGCCGACCACGAGCGCCACAAGCGGAGCTCGTCTCGGTCGTCCAGGTGGGCCACCCAGCGGTACTCCATGTCGTAGAAGCCGAGGCCGGCCCGCAGCAACGGGACCACCGTGGCGTCCAGAACCAGCGACGGACGGGCCGGCGCGGGACGCAGCGAAAGGGCCGGCTGCGCCCGCGCCGCGCTGGCCGGGCCGAACGTGAACGGTGGCCGCTCAGGCACGGGCGTCCTCGACGTGGACGACGGTGGGGGACCGCGCGTCCTGGTCGCGTTTGGAGCGGCCGGCCAGCCCCACCACGAGCGTGTCGTGCTGGTCGACCTCGTCGGGGGCGACGAACGTCAGCACGTCGGGATGGCTGCCCGTCACCACCCAGCCCGGCGTGTCTTCCAGATGGATGGTGCCGAAGTCGGCCGTCGGCGTGCCCGCCTCGACCGGCCCGAACTCGCGCAGGATCTCGACGGCCCGCGTCGCCAGGTCGCCGCTGCCCGGTTCGGCGAGCACGACGCAGGTGCCGTGCTCGAACACCACCCACGACTTGCCCTCCCCGGCGATGATGCGGCGCCAGGTCTCCACCAGATGATCCGAATCAGACATGCCGCGAGTATGCCGGAGGGGTACGACAAAAACTCGCGGCCGGGCGACCGTGCCGCCCGGCCGCGAAACTTCACGAAATGGCGGCCGAGACCGACGGATACCACTTGTTGGCGATCTTCACGTTCCCGGCGTCGTTCGGGTGCACGCCGTCGTAGGTGTCGGTGGCGTCGGTGAAGCCCGTCCACTGGTCGACCACGGTGATCGGCGAGGCCGCGGTCGTCTGCGACGCGGCCCACGCCGGGATCGCGGCGTTCAGGCTCACCACGCGCGCCGCGCACTCCGTACACGTGCTCGGATTCATCGGAATGATCTGCGCGACCAGGATCTTCATGCGCGGGTTCGAGGCTCGCATTTGAGAGACGAGCTTGGTGTACGCGGTGAGAATCGTCGACGCCGGCAGATTGCTCCACACGTCGTTCGTCCCGAAATGCATCATCACCACGTCCGGACGGGTGGCCGCGAGCCAGCCGACGAGCAGGTCCTGGTTGGCCACATTGGTGACCAGGTAGCCGCCGTGCCCCTCGTTCTCCCCGTCGTAGGTGAACCCGCATCCCTGCGGCGGCAGCGTGCCCACGAAGTCGACCCGCGCGGCCGGCAGCTTCTGCCAGAGCAGCGCCCGCCAGCAGCCCGGCGACCCGGTGATCGAGTCCCCGAGCGCCATGATCTTGACCGGGGAGCCGGCCGGGGGAGAAGTCGTCGGGGGAGTGGTCGGAGAGGTCGTCGGCGGCGTGGTCGGCGAAGTGGGTGGAGTTGTCGGCGCGGTGGTGGGCGTGGTCGTAGGTGGAGTGGTCACGACCCCGGTGCACGCGACACCGTTCAGCGCGAACGACGAAGGCACCGGATTGCTGCCCGTCCACGACCCGTTGAAGCCAAAACTAGCTACCCCATTTACCGGGATATTTCCGTTATAGGCCGCGTTCTTCACCTGGACGGACGCGCCGGACTGCGAGACCGACCCGTTCCAGAGCTGCGTGATCGACTGCCCGGCCGTGAACGTGAACGCGAGGGTCCAGCCGTTGAGCGGATCGCCGAGATTGGTGACGTCCACGGCCGCGCCGAAACCACCCGGCCACTGGCTGGAGATCGTGTACTTGACCTGACAGCCGGCGGCCGCCGAGGCCTGTCCGGCGGTGACGACGGTGGCCGCGGCGACGGCGGTGCCGGCCACGGCGAGCAGGGCGATTCTTCGACGCATCGGGGGTTCCTCCCGGAGGACGCGGGATGTGGGTGGGGAACGGCGGGAGCTTGACGAACCGACCGCGACCGGTCAGTCTGGGAGCGCTCCCAATCCATGACTGTAAATGTAAGGGGCCAGCGTGGCCAGCAGGAGAAAGATCGTCGCCGCCCTCGCCGTCGCCACCGTCGGCGCCGGGCTGCTGGCCGCCGCGACCCGGGCCGACGCCGCCGCGGGCTGCCAGGTCAAGTACACGATCTCCAGCCAGTGGCCGGGCGGCTTCGGTGTGGCCGTCGACGTCACCAACCTCGGCGACGCGATCAACGGCTGGACGTTGACGTTCACCTGGCCCGGATCGCAGACCATCTCCCAGCTGTGGAACGGCGTCGTGACCCAGACCGGCGCCACCGTCCAGGTGAAGGACGCCGGCTATAACGCAAATATCGCGACAAATGCCACGACCAGCTTCGGCTTCAACGGCAGCGGCACGGTCGCGACCCCGGCATCGTTCAGCCTGAACGGAGTGGCGTGCACGGGCGGAACGCCGCCCACGACCGGCCCGACCACGCCGCCCACGACCGGCCCGACGACCCCGCCGACGACGAGCCCGACGACCCCACCGACGACCCCGCCGACGACCCCGCCCACGACGGGCGCGCCCACCGTGAACGGGAAACAGGTCGAACGGCTGGACCGAGGCGTCGTCAGCGTCCACTCCGGCAGCGGCAACCTGATCAGCTGGCGCTGGCTGGCCACCGACCCGAGCGGCGTCGCCTTCAACGTCTACCGCGGCACCACCAAGCTCACCGCGAGCCCGCTCACCGCGTCGACCAACTACCTGGACCCGGGCGCCGCCGCCGGTCAGACCTACACCGTCCGCGCGGTCGTCAACGGCGCCGAGCAGGCGGCCGAGGGCCCGGCCCTGACCTTCGCGAACGGCTACCTCGACGTCCCGATCCAGAACCCGAACAGCTCGCTCTACACCGCCAACGACGCGAGCGTCGGCGACCTCGACGGCGACGGCAAGCTCGACATCGTCCTCAAGTGGGACCCGGCCAACGCCAAGGACAACTCGCAGTCCGGCGTCACCGATCCGGTCTACGTCGACGGCTACAAGCTCGACGGCACCCGCCTCTGGCGGATCAACCTCGGCCGCAACATCCGGGCCGGCGCGCACTACACCCAGTTCCAGGTGTACGACTACGACGGTGACGGCGACGCCGAGGTGGCCATGAAGACGGCCGACGCCACCGTGGACGGCGCCGGCCGGGTGATCGGCGACGCCAACGCCGACTACCGCAACTCCGCCGGCTACGTCCTGTCCGGCCCCGAGTACCTGACGATGTTCGACGGCCGGACCGGCGCGGCCGTGAGCACCGTCAACTACGAGCCGCCGCGCGGCACGGTCAGCAGCTGGGGCGACTCCTACGGCAACCGGGTCGACCGGTTCCTGGCCGGCACCGCGTACCTCGACGGCGGCCGCCCGAGCCTGATCATGGCGCGGGGCTACTACACCCGTACGGTCATCGTGGCCTGGGACTTCCGCAACGGCGCCCTCACCCGGCGGTGGACGTTCGACTCCAACAGCAGCGGCAACAGCGCCTACGCCGGCCAGGGCGACCACCAGCTGGCGATCGCCGACGTGGACCAGGACGGCAGGGACGAGATCATCTACGGCGCCATGGCGATCGACGACAACGGCGGCAAGCTGTGGAACACCGGCAACGGCCACGGCGACGCCATGCACGTCGGCGACCTCGACCCGTCCCGCCCCGGCCTCGAGGAGTTCAAGGTCGACGAGGACGGCAGCAAGCCCTCGTCCTACTTCGCCGACGCCCGCACCGGCCAGGTCCTGTGGACGACGGCGCCCAACGGCGACAACGGCCGCGGCGTCAGCGACGACATCTGGGCCGGCAGCCCCGGCGCCGAGTCGTGGTCGGCGGCCGCCGACGGCGTGCGCAGCCCGTCCGGCGCGGTGGTCGCCACCCGCAAGCCCGGCTCCACCAACTTCGTGGTCTGGTGGGACGGCGACGCCACCCGCGAGCTGCTCGACAGCACGCACATCGACAAGTACGGCACCTCGGGCGACACCCGCCTGCTCACCGCGTCGGACGTGCACTCGAACAACGGCACCAAGTCGACCCCGTCGCTCTCCGGCGACCTGTTCGGCGACTGGCGCGAGGAGGTGATCTGGCCGACGACGGCGAACAACGCGCTGCGCATCTACAGCACGCCGACGCCCACCGACCGCCGGGTCGTCACCCTGCTGCACGACATCCAGTACCGCGAGGCCATCGCCTGGCAGAACACGGCGTACAACCAGCCGCCGCACCCGAGCTTCGCCATCAAATAGCGACCAGCGCACGCACCCCCAGGTTCCGGATGGAAGCGTCCAGGACCTGGGCGGTGTGCGCCAGGGCGATCTCCCCGCCCTGCCGCTTCGCCGCCGCCGCGATCTGCATGAGACACCCGGGATTGGCCGTGACCAGCAGCGATGCCCCGGTCGCGAGCACGTGCGCGGCCTTCCGGTCGCCCAGCGCGGCGGCCGGCTCCGGGTTCAGCACGTTCCAGATGCCGGCCGACCCGCAGCAGATCTCCGGGTCGGCGATCTCCTTCAGCGTCAGGCCCGGAATCCCGGCCAGCAACGACCGCGGCTGCGCCCGGATGCCCTGGGCGTGCGCGAGGTGGCAGGCGTCGTGATAGGCCACCGTCATCTCGAGCGGGTGCCGGGTCGCCACCGGGCCGAGCTCGGCCAGCAGCTCGGAGAGATCGCGCACCTTGGCGACGAACGCACGAGCCCGCCCGGCGAACGCGGGGTCGTCCTCGAGCAGCACGTCGTACTCCTTGAGCGACGACCCGCACCCCGCCGCGTTGACCACGAAGTAGTCCATGCCGGTCTTCTCGAACGTCGCGATCAGCCGCCGGGCGAACCGCTGCGCCTCCGGTTTGCGTCCGTTGTGCACGCTCAGCGCGCCGCAGCACCCCTGCGACGGCGGGATCAGCACGTCGCAGCCCTCGGCCGCCAGCACCCGCACGGTCGCCGAGTTCACGTCCGGGAAGAACGCGCTCTGCACGCAGCCGGTGAGCATGCCGACGACCGCCCGGCGCGTGCCGCGGGCGGCGACCCGGGCGGGTGGCCGGGGCACGCCGCGCAGCCGCGGCGCGAGCGATTCCAGCGTCGCGAGGGTGGGGCCCAGGCGATCGAGGAGACCGCTGCGGCCCACCAGCTTCTGCAAACCCGAGGCCTGGTACGCGCGAAGCGGCCCCCGCAGCAGCCGGAGCCGCCGCGGATAGGGGAACAGCGCGAAGATCGCCGAGCGGAGGGCACGGTCCTTGGCCGTACGCGGATGCCGCCGTTCCACCTGCGCGCGGGTGTCCTCGATCAGCCGGTCGTACTGCACCCCCGACGGGCACGCGGTCACGCACGACATGCAGCCGAGGCAGTGGTCGAAGTGCTCGACCATCGAGTCGCTCAGCGGCTCCCCGCCGACCCCCTGGTTCATCAGGTAGATCCGCCCGCGCGGCGAGTCGGCCTCGGCCCCCCACAGCACGTAGGTCGGGCAGGTAGGCAGGCAGAACCCGCAGTGCACGCAGTCGGCGATGAGCTCCGGCCGTGGCGGGTGGTCGTCGTCGAACGCCGGCCCGCCGCCGTTGACGGAACCGAGCACGTCGCGCGGCGGCTCCCCGGTGCCCCAGGTGGCGTCGACCATCAGATCCCTCCCACGAACCGGCCGGGGGAGAAGCGGCGCCCCGGGTCGAACTGGTCCTTGATCCGCCGCATCAGCGCCAGCCCCGGCACCGGCCCCCACATGTCGAGGATCTCGCGCGACCCGGGCGGCGCCGTGAGCACGACCGCGTGCCCGCCGAGCCGCACGCATCGCGCCCGCAGCCGCTCGACCTCGGTGATCCCGGCCGCCCCCGCGTAGAGCACGCCGGTGCCGGCCGACCCGCGCACCGGGTCGCCCTCGGACACCAGCTCGGGCACCGCGGAGATCGGCACCGACAGCTTGAGCCCGATCCCGCCCGCCTCCCACGGATCGGCGCCCCACCACGGCGGCGGGTCCTCGGCTACCTCGCCGGCGAGCAGCTTCGCCAGCAGGCCCGATCTCTCCCGTACGCCGCCGGGCGTCCCCTCGATCAGCACGGCCAGCTCGCCCGACGCGGAGTCGATCTCGATCGCGGCCGGCGCCACCCGCGCCTCGAGCACGCGGGCCACCTCGCCGGCCGGGGCCTGCGCCCGCACGTACGCCGCCGCCCGCGGCCGCGGATGCAGCCGGAACGCGCACTCGGTGATCAGGCCGAGCGTGCCGTACGAGCCGGTGTAGAGCTTGCCCAGGTCGTACCCCGCGACGTTCTTCACGACCTTGCCGCCCGACTTGGCGACCTTGCCGTCGGGCCGCACCACCGTGATGCCGATCAGCAGGTCGCGGGTCGTGCCGTAGTGCAGCCGCCGCGGCCCGCTGGTGTTCGTCGCGACCGTCCCGCCCACCGAAGCGCCCGCCGGCCCGTCCAGTGCCAGCACCTGGTCGCCGAGGGAGATGTCGGCCAGCGGCGTCCCGGCCCGGACGATCGTGATCAGGTCACCGGCGGCGTGCTCGACCACCCCGGCCATCCGCCGGGTGTCGATGATCAGGTCGAGTGCCGCCGGCGGCGGTCCCCAGTCGAGCTTCGTGCCCGCGCCCCGCACCACCACGGTCAGGTCCTGCGACGCCGCGATCAGCGCGGCCGCCTCGGCGGTGTCGGCGGGCGCGGCCACGAGCCGGGCCGTGACGCCGCCGACCACGTCCTCGTCCCCGGCCGGCCGGGTCAGCTCGTCGAGGGCGCTCATCAGAACACGTCCGCGCCGTGCCACTCGGGCTTGGCCTCGAGAGCTTGATGCCGGCCCGGCCGCTCGCCGCACAGCCGGGGCGTGGGGAAGATCTTGCCCGGGTTGGCGATGCCGTCCGGATCGAACGCGCACCGCACCAGCTGCATGGTGTCGAGGTCGTCGTCGGTGAACATGCGCGGCATGTACTTCGCCTTGTCGGCGCCCACCCCGTGCTCGCCGGTGATGGATCCGCCGTACTCGATGCAGAGGTCGATGATCGCGCCCGAGGCCGCCTCGGCCCGCTCGGCCTGCCCCTCGACCGCGTCGTCGAACAGCACGAGGGGATGCAGGTTGCCGTCGCCGGCGTGGAAGACGTTCGCCACCCGGACGCCGTGCTCCTCGGCCAGCGCGCCGATGCGGCGCAGCACCTCGGGCAGCTCGGTCCGGGGGATCACGCCGTCCTGCACGATGTAGTCGGGGCTGATCCGGCCGACCGCCGCGAACGCCGACTTGCGCCCCTTCCAGAACAGCGCCCGCTCGGCGTCGTCGGCCGCTATCCGGATCTCGAACGCGCCGTTCTCCTCGCAGAGCCGGCTCACCTCGTCGAACTGGGCCGCGACCTCGGCCGCCGGCCCGTCCAGCTCGACGATCAGCACCGCACCGGCCCCCTCCGGGTAGCCGCAGGCCACCGCCGCCTCGGCCGCCTCGATCGCCAGCGCGTCCATCATCTCGATCGCGGCCGGCACCACGCCCGCCCCGATGATCGCCGACGTCGCCGCGCCGGCCTGGTCGGTGCCGTGGAAGGCGGCCAGCAGCGTCCGCACCGACTCGGGCAGCCGGGTCAGCTTCACCGTCACCTCGGTCGCGACGCCGAGCGTTCCCTCCGACCCGACGAACGCGCCGATCAGGTCGTAGCCGGGCGGGTCGAGCGCCCGCCCGCCGAGCCGCACCACCTCGCCGTCGGGCGCCACCACCTCGAGCCCGGTCACGTGGTTGGTCGTGAACCCGTACTTCAGGCAGTGCGCGCCGCCCGAGTTCTCCGCCACGTTGCCGCCGATCGAGCAGATCTGCTGGCTGGACGGGTCGGGCGCGTAGTAGTAGCCGTGCGGCGTCGCGGCCCGGGTGACGTGCAGGTTGATGACGCCCGGCTGCACCACGGCGCGCTCGTCGGCGGGCGCCAGGCCGAGGATGTCGCGCATCTGCGCGGTCACGATCAGCACCCCGTCGGCGTGCGGGAGCGCCCCGCCGGACAGCCCGGTGCCCGAGCCGCGGGCGACGAACGGCACCTTCGCGTCGGCGCAGGCCCGCACCACGGCGGCGACCTGTCCCGTGTCCTGCGGCAGGGCGACCAGGGCGGGCACCACCCGGTAGTGGGCGAGGCCGTCGCACTCGTAGGTGCGCAACTCCTGCCGGTCGGTGATGACCCGCGCCGCGCCCAGCTCGGCCCGGAGCCGCTCGGCGAGTTTCTCGATGGCAGCCACCTGGGACATCTCAGCCACCTGCGACCCCCTCACCGACGACGAGTCCTCGGTCAACCTAACCCGCCACACCGGCGGAAGCCATGCCGGAATCCTGCGCCCGGCCCCTGGGGGAGAGTCCAGTGCGAAGCCACCTCATCACGCTACGTAGACGAGTCGGCGAGGGGCGGATCATCTGCGAAGATGGCCGGATGTTCGTGACCCCCCGAGCCGCCCGGGCCGCCGTTGTGGCTGCTTGCGCCCTTGCCGTGACGGCCGCCTGCAGCGGCTCCGACGACCATGAGCAGCCCGATCGGCGGACCATCACGACGACCACGATGCGTGGCGCCTTCCTCCAGGCCGCCGAGGTCGGGCCGACCTGGAGCGCACCCGAGGAGAGCGCCGACCCCAACCAGCTGGTGAGCATCTGCGGCGGCACCGCCCCCGCGCCGACTGTGCCCCCGGGTGGTCAGGTCGTCGCGTCCCCGCTCGTCGACGAGGGGGAGAAGGGTGCGCAGACGCTCGAGCAGATCGCGATCGTCTACGGCGACAAGTCCGGCGCCGACGCGGCCCTCGCCGGCCTGCACGGTGTGGCCGACGGCTGCGCGAAGACGGTGTCGGTGCCGGCCGTGAAGACCAGCGACCGCAGCGAGCCGGCCTACACCGAGACCGTCCAGGTGCAGCCGCTCGACCAGGGTGGATGGACCGGGTTCGTGGTGATCCGGCACAAGAAGTACGACCCGGCGCACCCGGGCACGGCCGACACCGCCGTCACCATCGTGCAGTCGGCGAACGTGGTGCTCGTCGACGCGTACGCGATCTATCAGTTGAACAGCGCGACCCCCGCGCCCGGCTTCGCCACCGACTGGCAGAAACTTGTCGGCACGGTCGTGCAGCGCGTGGGATAGACAGACCCGCCCGGCTTCGTCTAATGTTCGGCGTGCGCCGTTGAGAGTTCTTCCCCCGTGGAATTCTCAGCGGCGTCTTAATTTTCACCCGAAGGTCACCGGCAGCGAGGTGAACCCGCGGATGGTGAGGCTGTCGCGCCGGCCGGGCGTCCCGTCGAGGCGCAGGCCCGGGAAACGCCGCAGCAGAGCCGGAAAAGCGACCTGAGCCTCCAAACGGGCCAGTGGTGCGCCCAGGCAGTAGTGGATGCCCCCGCCGAACGAGAGCGGCGCGTTGTCCGCCCGGGTCAGATCCAGCCGGCCCGGTGAGTCGAAGCGTTCCGGGTCGCGATTGCCCGCTCCGAGATAAGCGACAATCCGGTCACCGGGCGAAATGTCGACACCACCGATCGACGTCGGCTCCCACGCCACCCGCCCCACGAGCTGCACCGGCGAGTCGAACCGCAGCAGCTCCTCGACCGCGGTGGCGGGGTCGGCGAGCAGGGCGGGAATCTCCGACGGGGAAGCCAGCAGCGCCACCAACCCGTTGGCCAGCAGGTTGGTCGTCGTCTCGAAACCGGCCGCGAACAGCAGCGCCGCCATCGTGAGCAGCTCGTCCTCGGAGAGCCGGTCACTGCCCTCCTCGACGGCGACGAGCGCGCTGATCAGGTCGTCCCGCGGCGCCCGGCGGCGGGCGCCGGCCAGCGACGCCAGGTAGGAACGCATCGTCGCGGCGGCGGGGTCGGCACGGGCGATCACCTCGGGGGTGATCGTGTCCAGCAGCCGCGACCAGTCCCGTACGAGCGACTGGAATTGCCCTCGATCTTCGGCCGGAACCCCGAGCAGCTCGCCGATCACGTTGACCGGCAGCGGAAACGCGAACGCCGCGATGAAGTCGGCCGGCCCCGAGAGCGGCGCCAGCAGGTCGTCCACCATCCGCTCGATCGCCGGGCGCAGCGCGTGGACCCGGCGGGCGGTGAAGGCCGAGCTCACCAGCCGGCGCAGCCGGGTGTGATCGGGCGGGTTGATCGCGAGCAGGCTGGTGAACAGTTGATGAAGAGCCGGGTGATCCTTCCAGTCCGGCAGCCCGACGAATGCCAGCATGTCCGCCGGCATGTGGCCGAGCCGGGCATCCCGGGTGACCGCGGCGCAATCGGCATACTTCGTGACCACCAGCGCGCCGTCCTCCGCGCGCAGCACCGGGGAGATCTCCCGCAGGCGGTCGTACCGCGGGTACGGATTTTCCCGGCCGACCAGCGTCGTCAGCTCGCCGAGCAGGGCAGAGACCTCGGGTCCTTCCACAATGTCCACCACCCGGACGACGTTACAAGGGGCGGGGCTTGAGCGAGGGTGGGTCGTGACTTAGGCTCTTGGCGGTCTCATCAACCACAGTTTATGACGTCCTACATCGGGGGATGTGCATGGGCGCGGCGCGCGTCCCTGCTCATGGGCGTCGTATGGTCGGGACAGATCGATGGCGGGACGGGGAGGAGGGCGTGGTGGGCGCCTTCTCCATCGCCGAGAAACTTGACCGCCTGTTCCGCCAGGTCCGCGACGCGGGCCGGGCGGAGCCGAGCTACATGGCGGTCGCCGAGGCGATCCGCAGCGGCCAGGGCGTGGCGATCTCGCACACGTACATCTGGCAGCTGCGCACCGGCCGGCGCGACAACCCGACGGTCCAGCATCTGACCGCCCTCGCGACCTACTTCGGCGTCCCGGTGTCGTACTTCCTGGACGACGAGCAGACCCGGCGGGTGGACGCCCAGCTCGACCTCCTGCGGTCGATCAGCGACGCCGGGGTCACCGAGATCGCGTTGCGCGCGGCCGGCGTGTCGCCGCGCGGCCGCGAGACGATCAGCGAGCTGATCCGGAAGGTCTGGGAGTCCGAGCAGCGGCAGCCGTGACGCGGCGCCGGCGGTAGGCGCGGCTCACCCGGCTCAGCCACGCGACCTCGTCCGACATCTCCGGCCCGACCGGTGCGAACGCCTGGGTGCCGTCGACCGGCGGATGCCCCTCCGCGCGCCGGCGAAGCGCGAGCCGGATGGCCGCCGCCTCCGCCTCCGGGGTCTCGTGGGACATCTCCGGCAGGTAGGGGCGCAGCGCCAGCATCCCGTCGCGGATCTCGATCACCCGCCGGTAGAGGCGCAGGTGCACGTCGTCGACGCCGGCCAGCTCGATCACCGCGCGGCGCGGCGAGAACAGGATGACCTCGGGGAACGCGTCGCGCATGGCGGTCCACAAGGGCCTGAGAACCAGGAGGCTCCGGTACGCGGAGAGCACCGCGCGCGCCCGGCGACCGGCCGGCACCAGCCCTCCCGAGACCGCGAGCAGCGTGCCCACGCCCTGCAGGGAGCGCCCCCACGGCGCCACCGTCTCGAAGTCGATCGGCACGCCGGCCCCGCGCAGCACGATGAGGATCGTCTTCGCCGCGGCGTACATCGCGATCAGGGCCGTGCCGACCGCGGCCGTGCGCAGCCCGAGCCGGGGGAGTCCGGCCGGCGCGTCCCGGGCCACCGACCAGAAGAGCAGCGTGGTCGTGATCAGGACGGCCCCGAGGTAGACCTCCAGCACCGCCCAGTAGGCGACCGCCGCCGGCGACAGGTGGCCGGCCAGGCTGGCCGGGCGGGGATCGATCCCGCCCGCGACCGCGTCCAGCACGAGCATCGTGACCAGCACCGTCACCGTCAGCGCGAGCTGCCACCGCAGCCCGCCGGAGCCGGCCAGCACGGCCAGGAAGCGCAGCAGCACGAACGCGGCGACCACGCCGAGCAGGTGGGTGAGGATCGGCCAGTCGACCGCCCGGGCGACCGGGGGGAAGGTCGACGTCTCGGTCAGCGTGCCGGCGAACAGTGTCGCCCACATCGCCTGCTGCCGCCGGTCGCGCAGGAGGGTGGGCACCCGCGCCACGGTCGCGCCCCACAGGAGCGTCAGGAGCGCGACGTCGAAGATCACTCGGCGTAGCCGAAGGCATCCGCGACGCGGCCGGGCGTGCCCGGCGGCGTCGCCGAGCGCCCGCGGATCAGCGACGCCACCATCTCGGCCTCGCGCTCCTGCTCGCAGGTGTAGCTGACCCGGCCCAGCACCCGCCGCACGGTGGCCGGGTCGAGGTCGGGGAAGAGCCGGGCGAACGCGCCGTCGGAGCCGGAATGGCCGCAGATCATGTGCGCGAGCTCGTGCAGCACGATGTGCTCGGCGTGCAGGGTCGAGGTGCCCGGGTCGTAGAAGACGTGGTCGGCCTTGTCGGTGGCGATCCAGAGCCCGCACGGCGCGTCGGCGCTCAGGCCCGGGACCGGGCGGCGGATCAGCGGGCGGCCGCGGCCGGCGGCGAGCTCGGCGCAGAACGCGTCGAGGTCGAACGGGCGCGGGACCCGGATGCCCCGCAGGCGCCGCTCGCTACGCCACCGCAAACCTTTCACCGCCGAAAGGCTACCCGCAGGTTCGTTTGCACGGAACTGCGCGAAGAGAGCGCTTCCCGAACAGGGACCTGCGGGGACCTGTGGAAAACCCCACCCGCAGGTTAACTATTCGGTCCATGTCTGCTTAGCCTTACGAATCCCGGGGCAGAAACCATGTGGGCCGCGGAATCGAAACCGGAGGTGGTCGCCATGGCCAAGTTCGTCTACGACTTCGCCGAGGGGAACAAGGATCTCAAGGATCTGCTCGGCGGCAAGGGCGCGAATCTCGCCGAAATGACGAACCTCGGGCTGCCCGTGCCGGCGGGGTTCACGATCACCACGGAGGCCTGCCAGAAGTACCTGACCGCCGGCATCCACGTCGACGGTCTCGACGGCGAGATCGACGAGCATCTCGCGGCGCTCGAGGAGTCGATGGGCCGCAAGCTCGGCGACCCGGCCGACCCGCTGCTCGTGTCGGTGCGCTCGGGCGCCAAGTTCTCGATGCCCGGCATGATGGAGACCGTCCTCAACGTCGGGCTCAACGACGAGTCCGTCGACGGGCTGTCCCGGCAGGCCGGTGGCAACGACCGGTTCGCGTGGGACTCGTACCGCCGCCTCATCCAGATGTTCGGCAAGACCGTCTGCGACGTGCCGGGCGAGGAGTTCGAGGACGCGCTGCACAAGGCGAAGCAGGCCAAGGGCGTCAAGGACGACGTCCAGCTCGACGCCGACGACCTCAAGGCACTCGTCGGGGCGTACAAGAAGGTCTTCGCCAAGCACACCGGCCACGACTTCCCGCAGGACCCGCGGCAGCAGCTCGAGCTCGCGATCGAGGCGGTGTTCCGCTCGTGGAACGCCGACCGCGCCGTGCTCTACCGCCGGCAGGAGCGCATCCCGACCGACCTCGGCACCGCCGTCAACGTGGTCGCGATGGTCTTCGGCAACCTCGGGCCCGACTCCGGCACCGGCGTCGCCTTCACCCGCGACCCGGCCACCGGCGAGAGCGGCATCTACGGCGACTACCTGCAGAACGCGCAGGGCGAGGACGTGGTGGCCGGCATCCGCAACACGCTCCCGCTGGCCGACCTCGAGAAGATCGACAAGAAGTCGTACGACGAGCTGCTCGCCATCATGGCCACGCTCGAGGGTCACTACCACGACCTGTGCGACATCGAGTTCACGATCGAGCGCGGCAAGCTGTGGATGCTGCAGACCCGGGTCGGCAAGCGGACGGCGGCGGCCGCCTTCACGATCGCGGCGCAGCTCGTCGACGAGGGCATGATCGACCTGGACGAGGCGCTGACCCGGGTCAGCGGCGCCCAGCTCGCCCAGCTGATGTTCCCGCGGTTCGACCTCGCCGGCGACCCCTCGCCGATCACCCGCGGTGTCGGCGCGTCGCCCGGCGCCGCGTACGGCAAGGTGGTCTTCAGCTCGGCGGAGGCGGTCGCCGCCGACGGCCCGGTCATCCTGGTCCGCCGGGAGACCAACCCGGACGACCTGCCCGGCATGATCGCGGCCCAGGGCATCCTCACCTCGCGCGGCGGCAAGACCTCGCACGCGGCGGTCGTGGCCCGTGGCATGGGCAAGACCTGCATCTGCGGCGCCGACCAGATCGAGGTCGGCCGCGACCAGTTCACCGTCGGCGGCCAGGTCGTGCACTCCGGCGACGTCATCTCGATCGACGGCACCACCGGCCGGGTCTACCTCGGCGAGGTACCGGTCCGCCCGTCCGAGGTGGTGCAGTACTTCGAGGGCGACCTCGACCCGGCGCTGGCCAACGAGCCGCTGGTCGCCGCCGTCCACCTGCTCATGTCGCATGCGGACTCGCGGGCGGCGCTGAAGGTGCGCACCAACGCCGACACCGGGCTGGACGCGGCCCGGGCGCGGCGCTTCGGCGCGCACGGCATCGGGCTCTGCCGCACCGAGCACATGTTCCTCGGCGACCGCCGCGAGCTGGTCGAGCGGCTGATCCTGGCGCACAACCCGACCGAGCGCAACGAGGCGCTGGCGGCCCTGCAGCCGTTGCAGCGGGCCGATTTCCTGGACATCTTCCGCGAGATGAACGGGCTGCCGGTGACCGTGCGGCTGATCGACCCGCCGCTGCACGAGTTCCTGCCGTCGCTCGAGGAGCTGGCGGTGCAGGTGGCGGTGGCGAAGGCGCGCGGCGAGGAGAACGAGCGCGACGAGCGGATGCTGTCGGCGGTGCGGCGCATGCACGAGCAGAACCCGATGCTCGGCCTGCGCGGCGTACGTCTCGGCCTGGTGATTCCCGGTCTCTTCGCGATGCAGGTACGGGCGATCGCCGAGGCCGCGGTCGCGCTGGCGGCGGAGGGCGGTCACCCCAAACCCGAGATCATGGTTCCGCTGGTCGGTGCGGTTCAGGAGCTCGAGACCGTACGCGCGGAGGCCGAGAAGATCATCGCGGAGGTGGTCGGCGACTCGGGCGTCAAGGTCGTGATCGGCACGATGATCGAGGTGCCGCGCGCGGCGCTGACCGCCGGCCAGATCGCCGAGGCCGCCGAGTTCTTCTCGTTCGGCACCAACGACCTGACCCAGATGGCCTGGGGCTTCTCCCGCGACGACGTGGAGGGCGCCTTCTTCTGGCGGTACCTGGAGCTCGGCATCTTCGGCATCAGCCCGTTCGAGTCGATCGACCGCGACGGCGTCGGCCGCCTGGTGCGGATCGCCGCGGAGGAGGGCCGGGCGACCCGTCCGGGCCTGAAGCTCGGCGTCTGCGGCGAGCACGGCGGCGACCCGGAGTCGGTGCACTTCTTCCACGAGGTCGGGCTCGACTACGTGTCGTGCTCGCCGTTCCGCGTTCCGGTCGCCCGCCTCGAGGCCGGCCGCGCGGCGGTGGAGTCGGCGGGGTCGGACCACCGCTGACCGTTCGGCGGCGCGCCCGGCCGTCCCGGGCGCGCCGTTCTTTCCGCGCCGCTCTTTCCGCGCCGTTCTTTCCGCGCCGTTCTTCCGCGCGTTCTTTCGGGGTAAGGGCCTCATTTTTGTCGTAGGTGAGGTCTAGGGTCGGCCGGTGAAAGGACAGTCACCCAGCCAAGGGAGCCGGAAATGGCGTCTCAGCTCAACCCCTACCTGACGTTCGACGGCAACGCCCGCGAGGCCATGGAGTTCTACCAGTCGGTCTTCGGCGGCGACTTGAAAATCAACACCTTCGGCGAGTTCGGCAGCCCCGATCCCGCCGCGAAAGACCTCGTGATGCACGCCAATCTCGACACGCCCCGCGGTTACCGGCTGATGGCCTCCGACACCGCCCCCGGCATGACGCTCAACCCCGGCAACAACATCACCGTCAGCCTCAGCGGCGACCCCGGCGAGGGCCTCGAGGAGGTCTGGGGCAAGCTCGCCGACGGCGGCGAGGTGCACGTGCCCTTCGAGAAGCAGATGTGGGGCGACACGTTCGGCCAGTGCAAGGACAAGTTCGGCGTCCAGTGGATGGTCGACGTCGTCGGTGCGGGGTGATGTCTGTCCGCGGAGGGCGCGGACTCCGGCGCATCGACGACATGCCGGCTCCGGGGGCCGAGCCCCCGGGCGCCTGACAGCGGCGCTTCGCGCCGTGTCCCGCGTCTGGGGCGTCGCGTGCGGTGTTTGATCAGGTGGTCGGGGTGTTCTGGTCGTGCAGGAGCAGCCAGACGCCGCCGACCCGGGTGAAAGTGAGGCTCAGCAGGTAGCGCATCGTGTAGGCGCGGCCCTCGGCGTCCAGGTCGTGATAGGCGACCTGGCACAGGGCCATGCCGGTGTCGCCGGCGGTGGCGGTCCGCAGGCGGGAGAGCTCCCAGCTCCAGTCCGGGTCGTCGAACCAGTCGCGGTGGAAGTCGGTGATCGCCGCGCGGCCCTCGATGAGGCGGCCGTTCGGCAGGACCAGCGACACGTCGTCGTGCACGGTCTCCAGGTAGCCCTCGAGGTCGCGCGCGGTCACTGCGACGAGGTGCTGTTCCACGGCCTCGGCGAAATCCACGATGTTGTCTGCCCTTCGTCCCCCGTAACTGCGACGCAGCATGCCATCCGGCGGCCGCCCGCTCCACCGATATCCGGTTTCCGGCGGGGCCGGGGCCGGCACCGGTGGGCGACCGCCTGGGTCACCGGCTCTGTCGCGGGTGGGCGACCGCCCGGGTCACCGGCATCGGATTCACCGCCGCGGCGGTCAGGTCAGGTGGGCGTCCAGCTCGGACAGGTCGTTGATGACGAAGCCGGCGGGGCCGCCATCGGTGGCCGGGAGACCGCGGCGGTTGACCCAGGCCGTGCGGATGCCGGCGGCGTGGGCGCCCTCGATGTCGGTGCGCACGGAGTCGCCGATGTGCAGCGCCTCGTGCGGTTCGAGGCCGAGGGCGGCCAGGCCGGCAGCGAACATGGCGGCGTCCGGCTTGTAGGCGCCCACCCGCTCGCTGCACACCACGGCGGCGAAACTCAGGCCGTGGGCCTCGATGGCGCGCCGCAGGTTGTCGTGGTCGGCGTCGGAGACCACGCAGATCGGGAGGCGCACGCGGTCGAGGAACTCGCGGGTGCCGGGGCGCAGCGGCGGGGCGCTCCAGTAGGCGTACTGCTCGGCGCACAGCTCCTCGGCGTCGCCGGGGCAGCCGAACTCGGCCATCACGGTCACGAGGCTGCCCACCGAGCACTGGCGCAACGAGCGGAAGGGCGCGCGCTCGGCCAGCTCCTCGTACGCCCGGTCCCAGGCCGCCATCACCCCGGCGGCGGTGGCGGGCGTCGACGCGCCGGCCGCGACCCGCGTGGCGATCTCCATCATGATGGTGTCGTCGTCCTCGACGACCGTGCCGTAGAAGTCGAGCAGCAGTCCCCTGATCGTCACCCGGTGATTCTGCACCGGCGGTCGGTTAGGTTGGCGGGTGGTATGCACCGCCACCGATCGACACTGGGGACCCTGCTCCATCACGTGCATGTGAGCGGGCCGCTGTCGCGTGCCGCCCTCGCCGAGCGGATGGGCGTCAACCGCAGCACGATCCTGGCGCTCACGGCGGAGCTGGCCGCGGCCGGTCTGGTGAGCGAAGAGCATCCGGAGGGTACGACCGGAGCCGGTCGCCCGTCATTGGTGGTACGCCCCGAGCCGGCCCGATTCCACGTGCTCGCCTTCGACGTGGCCGTCGACCGCCTGGTGGCCGCCCGCGTCGGGCTCGGCGGCCGCATCCTCGGCCGCCGGGAGACCCCGCGCCCGCGCGCCGGCGTCGATCTCGAGACGGTGGTCGCCAAGCTGGCCGCGCTGGGCCGCTCGCTGACCGACGCCACGTCGATCTGCGTCGGCATCGGCGCCTCCTACTGCGGCATGATCCGCCCCGGCGACGGCATGGTCCGCTACGGCCCCCAGATGGGCTGGGTCGACCAGGCCTTCGGCGCCGAGCTGTCCCGCGCCCTCGGCCTGGGCCTGCCGGTGGCCGTCGGCAACGAGGCCCACCTGGCCGCCCTGGCCGAGTTCCAGCGCGGCGCCGGCGTCGGCTCCCCCGACCTGATCTACCTGCACGGCGACGTCGGGGTGGGCGGCGGCATCCTGGTGAACGGCAAGCTCCTGGGTGGCGAGAGCGGCTACGGCTGCGAGGTCGGCCACATGCTGGTCAACCCGGTGAACGGCCGCCCCTGCCTGTGCGGCTCGCGGGGTTGCCTGGAGGCCGAGACGGGGGAGTACGCCCTGGTCGCCGCCGCCGGCCGGGACGACGAGGGCTTGATCGGGCGGGAAGCGGTGCGTGCGGTCGTCCGGGACGCGGCCGCCGGCGACGGAAGGGCGCGGGCCGCCGTCGAACAGGTCGGGGACTGGCTCGGGATCGGCGTCGCCAACCTGATCAATCTGTTCAACCCGGGCGTGGTGATCTTCGGCGGCATGCTGCGGGACGTCTACGCGGCCGCGGCGCCTCAGGTGGCCGCGCGCATCGCCCACCACGCCATGCCCGTGTCGCGCGAGCGGGCCCGGCTGCGGCTCTCCGGGCTGGCCGACGACGCCACCCTGCTGGGCGCCGCCGACCTGGGCTTCGCGCCGCTGCTCGCCGACCCGCTGCTGGCCGCCGCCTCCAGGTAGACCATTGCTGGACGTGGGATTTCGTTACGGGATGGCGGACAAGGACGTCACGGACCGGGCGGCAGGGCAGCCCGGTCCGGTCGGGAAGGTACGCGAACCTGGATCACCTCGGTCGCACGGACGTGTCCGATCCCCCAACGCTCGATCAGCGGGTGTAAGTCAGGGCCAGCACACCGGTGCCGAACGTCCTGGACTCGGTGAGGGTCAGGGGTAGTTCGGTTCCGATGTCGTCGAAGAGCCGGGCGCCTTTGCCGAGCACGATGGGGTGTACGAGCAGGTGTAGTTCGTCGAGTTGGTCTGCCAGCAGCAGTGAGCGGACGAGGCTGACGCTGCCTGAGATCATGATGGTGGCGCCGTCCTGGACTTTCAGGTCGGCGACTTGGTCGCGGGTGATGACGGTGGTGTTGTTCCAGTTCGCTTCCGCGAGGGTGGTGGAGACGACGTACTTGGTGATGTTGTTCATGAACTCGGCGCCCTCGTCGGCGCGGTCCGGCCAGGAGGCGGCGAAGCCCTCGTAGGTCTTGCGGCCCATGAGCAGGGTATCGGCCCCGGACATGGTGGCTTCCACGTCCTTGGCCATCTCGTCGCTCCAGTACGGGAAGTGCCACTGGCCGGGCTCGTCGGTGACCCCGTCGAGGGAGATGAACAGGCTGGCGACGATGGTGCGCATTTCGCTGTTCCTTTCTTTCGGCTGGTCACCAGGCTGCCCGAGGAGTCGTGCGCGGACATCCGTGGAACTCACGGAACGGACCACGGATTCCACTCCGCGCCCCGGGCGGCGGCTTCGCGGAGGGAGCCGTGCCAGGGTCGCCAGATGCCGTCGACCCAGCCGGTGAACTCGTCCGACCGCAGCAGCGCGGCCGCCGCGGCGCGGTCTCCCTGGCGCAGCAGCACCCAGGCGTCGAAGAACGCCATGGCCCGCGAGTCGTTCGCCGCGCGGCCGGCGGGCGCGAGGTCGTCGACGATCCCGGACCACAGTTTCTCCGCCTCGGTGGCTCCCTCGATCGCGTACACCGTAGCCAGGGCCTTCGCGGCGCGGCGCAGAGTGCTCAGGCGGGGCCGGCCGGCCTCCTGCCATGCGTCGAGAAACACCACGCCGTGGGCGCGGGCCTCGTCCCATTCGCCGCTCAGCGTCGCGACAATGATCAGCCGGTAGGTGGCCAGGTGCCCGGACTCGCGGTTCTGCGGCAGGCCCCGGCAGCGCCGGGCCATTTCCCGGGCGAAGGCCAGATCCTGGGCAGCGATCGCGGCGTCGGTCGTCATGCCGTACGCGTCATTGATTTCGTAACCCAGCTCGGCGTCCAGAGGCAGTCGGCCGAGCAGTTCCGTACGCCGCCGAGCGGCGGTAAGTGCGGCACGAGCGTTCCCCTGATTGAGGTGGATCACGGTCAACTGGTCCAGCGCGGCGCTCACGACCAGCGGATCACCGCTGCGTTCGGCCAGCTGTACCGCGTTGCCGGTGGCCGCGACGGTCAAGGGGTCGTGGACGGACCCCGCGAATGCCTCGGCCGTGGCGACCCTGGCCAACGCGACCGGGTCTTCGCCCGCGTACCGCCGGGCATCGGCCAAGGTGGTGCGCACCGCGTTCGGGTCCGGGGCCGAGGTGATGATGCCGACCGACCGGTGCACCAGCTCGACCACCCGGGCCAGCTCACGGGCCGCCAGCTCCGGCCGGTCGGCGAGCAGGGCGGCCTCCCCGGCGGCGCGCCGCAGACGCAGCGCGTCGTCGCCGGCGTGCCGAGCTTCGGCGGATCCGGCGGCGAGGCGCAGCGCGTCGAAGCGGGCGAACGGGGTGACGGCCAGGTCGGCCGCCTGCTCGGACCGTAGCTGCGCTTCCGCCAGCAGGCCCCGCCGGTGGCACAAGGCGGCCAGGAGCGTCGCCGCCGCGCCGGAGGACGTCCGGGTCAGCGCCCAGCGCAGCTCGTCCGCGATCCGGTCGAAACCCGCGCGCCACCCGGCGTCTTCGTGGTCGTCCGCGAGCTGGGTGGCGCCTTCGGCCAGGAACCAGCGCAGGTGCCGGTCGCGGACCTCCGGCTCCTCGTCCGCGAGGAGCTCGACCCCGTACTGGCGGACCGACTCCAACGCCGTGTACCTGGTCCCGTCCGGGGACGGGACGGTCCTGAGCAGGCTGTGATCGGCCAGGACTGCCAGGCCGGCGAGCACGTCGGCGGTGGGCTCGCCGGTGACGGCCGCCGCCGCAGTGAGCCCGAACCCGGTCGCGAAGACCGAGGCCCGCCGCAGCACGGTTCGGGCGTGCTCGTCGAGCAGCTGGTAGCTCCAGTCCAGTGCGGACCGTAGCGAGCGGTGCCGGTCGTCGGCACGCCGGGCCCCGGTCAGCAAGCTGAGCTGGTCGGCCAGCCCTTCGGCGACTCCGTCCAGGCCGACTGCGGCCACCCGCGCCGCCGCCAGCTCGATGGCGAGCGGCACGCCGTCGAGGGCCGCGCAGATCCGGCCGACCGCCTCGCCGGCGACCTCGGTGGCACCCGCCGCCTCCGCGCGTGCCACGAACAACCGCTCCGCTTCCGCCGAGGCCAGCCCAGTTACGGGGAAGACCCGCTCGAACGGGACCGACAGCCGAATCCGGCTGGTCGCCAGCACCGTGATGTCCGCGCTGTGCCGCAGCAACTGTTCGACCAGCACCGCCACGCCGTCCACGACGTGCTCGCAGTTGTCCAGGATGAGCAGCAGCCGCCGGTTCGCGGCCCACGTCGCGAGGTTCTCCTCGGCCACCCCCAGCCCGGCGGCCACCGCCTGGGGCACCATCGCGTCCCCGGTTACCGGCACCAGGTCGACGTAGCGGACACCGTCCTGCGACACCACGTCCGCGGCCACCCCCAGCGCCAACCGGGTCTTGCCGACCCCGCCCGGCCCCACCGCCGTCACCAACCGGTTCTCGCTCAGGGCCCGGGCCAGTGCCTGCCGCTCGGTGAGCCGGCCCACCAGGGGCGTCAACGCCTGCGGCAGCGCCGGCCCGCTGGTGGCCGTGACGTCCCGCGCCATCGCGGCCAGGGCACGCCGGTCGCTCACGCCGAGCTTGCGCAGCAACGAGGAAACGTGGCTCTCCACCGTACGGATCGAGATGAACAGCCGGGCCGCGATCTCCGGGTTGGTCAGGTACTCACCCAACGCGGTCAGCACCTCGACCTCGCGCGGTGACACCCGCGCACCCGCCACCTCGTGATCCGGCATACCCCCAGTACACATGACCAGCGATGACCAGTACGACACCGGCACTGTGGTCCGACGCGGGGCGTGATCATCGAATGCGGCCCCGCGTGATCAATTTCTAGGCGTGACAGGACGCGAAGAAGGCACAGTAGCCGCGTCGGAGACGGTAATCGACGAGAGGTTCGCCCGCCGGCGGGCCGGGTTTGACGACATCGGCCGGTGCGGGCGGACGTGCTGGCTGGCCGGGCACCGGCGCGAGGCTGGCAGCGACTCTCGGCCGGGGGCGGCAGCAAGGGACATCGGCTCCACGACTGGCTGCTGATCGATCCCGGTCCTGGCGAGCGGCACCAACTGCTGGTGCGCCGCTCCATCAGCGACCCGACCAATCTGGCCTACTACGTCTGCCACACCGCCGGTCCGGTGCCACTCGCCGAGCTGGTCCGGGTGGCCGGCTCCCGCTGGGCGGTCGAGGAACGTTCCAGTTCGCAAAGAACGAGACCGGCCTGGATCACTACCAAGTCCGCAAATACACCGCCCGGTACCGGCACATCACCCTGGCCATGCTCGCCGCGGCGTTTCTGGCCGTGACCGCCCACACTGTGCGGCTGTCGTACTAAGCGCCGTCGTAGGGGTCGTAAGGCTCGTACTCGTCCTCGGGCGGCTCCTCATCCGGAAAATCGAACGCGGGGGCGGTCGCGGCCGGCTCAGGCGAACGCGGCAGCGGCGCGCGCGCAACGCGGCCGCCATCGGATCCGCCGTGGCCGGCATCGGAAGCGCGGCGGCCGGCGTCCGAAGGGGTGCGGCCGGCATCGGAACCGCCGTGGCCGGCATCGGAAGGGCCCCGGCGGCCGGGTCCATCTGGCGGCGGAGACGCGGCGGGCGCAGGAGCGGCCGGGGCGGCGGCGGGAGCGTCGGACGCGGCGAGCGTGTCCAGCACCTGCTGGCCGAACTTGGTCAGCTTGCTCTGCCCCACCCCGCTCACGGTGCCGAGCTGGGCCAGCGACGTCGGGCGCAAGGCGGCGATCGCCTTCAGGGTGGCGTCGTGGAAGATGACGTACGCCGGGACGCTCTGCTCCTTGGCCGTCGCCGCCCGCCAGGCGCGCAGACGCTCGAAGTCGGGGGCCGCCTGGGGTGGCAGGTCGGCCGCCGCGGATGCCGCCGTCGTGCGGGAGCGGGGCGGGCGCGCGGCCTTCGGGGCCTCGTGGCGCATCATCAGCTTGACGTCGCCGCGCAGGACGTCGGCGCTCGTGGGGGTCAGGACCAGCGTGCCGTACTCGCCCTCGACCGCCAGGTAGCCCGCCGCCAGCAGCTGGCGGACCACGCCGCGCCACTCCTGGTCGCGCAGGTCGGCGCCGATGCCGAAGACGGACAGCTCCTGGTGGCGGAACTGGAGGACCTTTTCCGTCTCCTTGCCGAGCAGGATGTCGATCGACTGGCCGGCCCCGAACTTCTGGCCCCGCTCGCGCTGCAACCGCAGGATCGTCGAGAGCAGCTTCTGCGCGGCGACCGTGCCGTCCCACGACGACGGCGGCGTCAGGCACGTGTCGCAGTTGCCGCAGGTCGCCGGGGCCTCCTGCTGGCCGAAGTAGGCGAGCAGTTGCGCCCGCCGGCAGGAGACCGTCTCGCACAGGGCGAGCATCGCGTCGAGGTGCCGGGAGGCGTTGCGCCGGTAGGCCGCGTCGCCGTCCGACCCCTCGATCATCTTGCGTTGCTGCACGACGTCCTGCAGGCCGTACGCCAGCCAGGCCGTCGACGGCAGCCCGTCCCGCCCGGCGCGGCCCGTCTCCTGGTAATACCCCTCCACGGACTTGGGCAGGTCGAGGTGCGCCACGAACCGCACGTCGGGCTTGTCGATGCCCATGCCGAAGGCGATCGTCGCCACCATGACCAGCCCGTCCTCCCGGAGGAAGCGGGACTGGTTGGCCGCGCGCACCCGGTTGTCGAGGCCCGCGTGGTAGGGCAGCGCCGGAACGCCCTGCTGGGAGAGGAACTCCGCGGTCTTCTCCACCGACGCGCGGGACAGGCAGTAGACGATGCCGGCGTCGCCGGGGTGCTCGGTGCGCAGCAGGTCGAGCAACTGGCGCCGGGGCTCGTTCTTGGGGGCGATGCGGTACTGGATGTTGGGCCGGTCGAAGCTGGCCGTGAAATGCCGCGCGTCGGTCAGCCGCAGGCGGGTGGCGATCTCCTCGCGGGTGGCCGTGGTCGCCGTCGCGGTCAGCGCGATGCGGGGCACGTCGGGCCAGCGCTCGTGCAGCATCGACAACCCGAGGTAGTCGGGGCGGAAGTCGTGCCCCCACTGGGAGACGCAGTGCGCCTCGTCGATCGCGAACAGCGAGATCTTGCCGCGGTCGAGCAGCCGCTGGGTGGCCGGCACGCCCAGGCCCTCGGGCGCCACGTAGAGCAGGTCGAGCTCGCCGTTGACGAACTCGGCCTCGACGACGCGCCGCTCGTCGAGGTCTTGCGAGGAGTTGAGGAAGCCGGCCCGGACGCCGAGCGTGCGCAGCGCGTCGACCTGGTCCTGCATGAGGGCGATCAGTGGGGAGATCACCACGCCGGTGCCGGGGCGCACGAGGGCGGGGATCTGGTAGCACAGGGACTTGCCGCCGCCGGTCGGCATCAGCACCAGCGCGTCGCCGCCCGCGACCACGTGCTCGATGATCTCGCGCTGGTCACCCCGGAAATCGGGATAGCCGAAGACGCGGTTGAGCACATCCGTGGCGGCGGAGGGAACGGCGGGAGAAGTCACCCCGCGATAGTAGTGAGCCGGGCGGACACTTTGCCCGGCCCTGTGGATAACCCCGTCACGCGAAAGAGGCGATGGCCGGCAGCGCCACCAGTTCGAGGATCTCCCGGGCCGGCGTGCCCGGCGCCGCGCGCAGCGAGAGCGGCGCCGACGACGTGTGCCGCCCGGCGACGTGGTGCAGCGCCGACACCCCGGCGCTGGAGAGGTGGGTCACGGCGGAGAGGTCGACGGTCAGCGCCACCGTCCCGCCCCGGCCCCGGCGCAGCAGCTCCTGCCGCGCGACCGAGGCGGAGATCGCGTCCACCGGCCCCTCGAACCGCACCCGGGTCTCGTCATCGCCGGGCTCCTCGATGATGGTGAAGACACCGCTGGCGGCGGAAGACGGCATAAAATCCGGTGAGTCCGAAATGTCCAACAGTCGGCCGGGCCGGACGAGCGTGTGCGTCAGAGAAGCCACGGTCCCCGCCGACGACGGCGCCACCGACAGCTCCTCGACCAGCTGGGAGGCCATGGCGAGGCCCCGCCCCCGGTGGGGCTGCCGGGACGGCGGCCGCCATTCTCCGTGGTCGTGCACGGTCACGACGACCTGGCCGGACGGGGACAACGACCCGCGCACCTCCACGACCGACGCCGACCGCGCGTGTTCGATCGCGTTGGTCATCAGCTCCCCGATGGCGTGCTGCAGCACGAAGGCGTCGTGCTCGGTCGCGCCCACCGTGGACAGCCACGACCCGATCGCCGCCCGGGCGTCGGCCAGCGACGCCGGCGAGACCGGCAGATCGACGACCAGGGGCGGCGGCGCCGGCACCCGCTGCGCCGCGAGCAGCGTGATGTCGTCGTGATGGCCGGTCGCCCGGACCAGCATCTCCACCGCCTGCGTGCAGACCCGCTCGGCGACCGTGGCGGCCGGGTCGCGCAACCCGCGACCGGCCGCGCACGCCGCCGCGACCGTGGCCAGCTCCGCCGATCCGGTCGCGTGGGTGCGGCCCGGCCGCTCGAGGATGCCGTCGGTGTAGAGCAGCAGCAACTCGCCCGGCGCCAGGCGATCCGTGCCCACGGGGAAGGATCCGCCGGTGGCGAGCGGCGTTCCACCCGTACCGGAAAGGAATCGGGTTTCGCCCGACGGCGACACCACCAGCGGCGCCGGATGCCCCGCGGTGCAGTAGACGAGATCGCCGCTGACCGGGTCGAGCTCGGCGACGCAGATCGTCGTCGCGTGCGCCCCCGGCGACCGCGACGCGAACCGGTCGGCCGCCGCGACGGCCTCGAGAATGCCGGCGCCGTCGTCGAGCCGGTCGCGCAGCACCGCCCGCAGCTGGCCCATCACCCCCGACGCCGCCACCCCGTGCCCGACGACGTCGCCGACGATCAGCGCGACCCGCCCGTCCCGCTGGGAGACCGCGTCGAACCAGTCCCCGCCCGCCGCCGTGTCCGCGTCGGCCAGCAGATAGCTGGCCGCGACCTGCACCCCCGGCAGCACCGGCAGCCCGGTCGGCAGCAGCTCGCGCTGCAACGAGGTGATCACCTGCCGGCTCTGCTCGACCTGCCGTTCGAGCGCCGCCGCCGACTGCCGCTGCCGGACCGTCTCGGTGACGTCGAAGCCGACCCCGATCACGCCGAGGCGCTCCCCCGAGGAGGAGTGCCACGGCGTGATGGTGAAGTTCGCGTACATCTCGTGGACCGAGCCGTCCGGCATGTCGAGATGGACCCGCCACTCCTGCCCGATGACCGGCTCGCCGGTGCGGAACACCTCGTAGTACCGGTCGACGATCTGCTGGTCGAGCAGGTCGCTGATGACCTCGCGGATCGGCCGGCCGGCCCACTCCCGCCCGGGCAGGACCGCCCGGGTGGCCGCGCTGAGGCTGAGCACCCGCAGCTCCGGTCCCTCGCACACGGCGAGGATGAACGGCACCTGGTCGAGTGCCGTCAGCAGCAGCCGGGGATCGTCGGTCATCAGCCCATCGTGCCTGACGGGGTGGCCCGGCTCTATTCGGCCAGGGGTAGCTCGATCGTGTGAGACGTGTGCGAGGCCTTGGTCGCCAGGTAGCGCACGTTCGCGGACGACATGTGCACACCGGTCGGGATCCGCTGGGTGACGTCGATCCCGTACGCGTCGAGCTGCACCGCTTTGTCCGGGTTGTTGCTCAGCAGCCGTACGCGATCGACCCCCAGCGCCATCAGCATCTGCGCCGCCGCGGCGTAGTCCCGCTCGTCCTCGCCCCGGCCGAGCGCGACGTTCGCCTCATAGGTGTCGAGCCCGGCGTCCTGCAACGCGTAGGCGTCCAGTTTCGCGTACAGGCCGATGCCCCGGCCCTCCTGGCGCAGGTAGAGCAGGAAGCCGCCCTGATCGGCTATCCGCTCGACGGCCTCGCGCAGCTGCGGCCCGCAGTCGCACCGCTGGCTGCCGAAGACGTCCCCGGTCAGGCACTCGCTGTGCGGCCGGACCAGCGGCGCGCGCCCGCCGGCCGCCGACTTGGTCAGCGCGCGCTGCCAGTCGCCGAGGCCGAGGGCCAGGTGCTCCTTGCCATCCACGAGATCGTCGAAGGTCATCACCCGGGCGCTGGTGGTGTATCCGTCGGAGAAACGTAGCGGTACGGTCACCTGCTGTCGCACCGTGGCCTTCTTCATCGGTATCGGTCCTCCTCGTTGGTTCCCCGCTGATCTATGCCCGCCACCGAGGTAGTCGGAACGCAACAGACTGCGAACGTGCTTGTCATCGTCGCTCGGATTATCTTGGACGCAACTGTTCGACCGGGGTGACGATCGTCGCTCGACTGGAGGCGTCATCGGTGGTTGAGCGTCCTTACACGCTGTTGAGCTGCGGCATGTCCATCGACGGCTACCTCGACGACGCGGCTCAGGATCGGTTGCTGCTCTCGAACGACGCCGATTTCGACCGGGTCGACGAGGTGCGGGCCGGCTGCGACGCGATCCTGGTCGGCGCCACCACGATCCGGCAGGACGACCCCCGCCTGCTGGTGCGCTCGCCGGAGCGCTGTGCGCTGCGGGTGTCGCGTGGCCAGCGGCCACACCCATTGAAGGTCACGGTCACGGGCAGCTGCGACATCGACCCCGGCGCCCGGTTCTTCGCCCTCGGCGACGTCGAGAAGCTCGTCTACTGTGCCAGCGCGAGCCTCGGCGACGCCCGCAAGCGGCTCGGGGAGGTCGCGACGGTCGTCGACGGCGGCGACCCGGTCGACCTTCGCCGCGTGACGTCCGACCTGGCGGGGCGGGGCGTCCGCCGCCTCATGGTCGAGGGCGGCGGCAGCATGCACACCCAGTTCCTCACGTCCGGCCTGGTCGACGAGCTCCAGCTGGTGGTGGCGCCCTTCTTCGTGGGCGACTCGCGGGCGCCGCGCTTCGTCGGCGACGGCGACTTCCCGTGGGGCCCCGGGCACCGGGCCGCCCTGGCCGAGGTGCGTCAGATCGGCGACGTCGTGCTGCTGCGATACGCCCTCTCGGAGCGGTTCGAGCGGTGAGTCCAAGAGATCACGCGCCCGTGCGGGCGAACTCACGCTGCGGCGCGACGTAGGCCGGCACGGCGGGGGAGACGGGGGCCACCGCGCTCACGGAACCGGCCACCGTCAGCGGGCGCACGGCCCGGACCAGCACGACGATCGCTCCGGGAAGCGCCGCCACGAAGGCGAAGACGCCGTAGACGACGGCCGTGGTCAGGCCCTGGGTGGCGCTCAGGCCGGCCGCGCCGAACGCCCACGCGGTCACCGCCTCGCGCGGGCCCCAGCCGCCGATGTTGAGCGGCAGCGACATGGCGAGCAGTGCCAGCAGCATCAGCGGGGCGAGCCGGGTCAGCGAGGCGGCCGAACCGGCGGCGCGGGCCGCCACCACGAACGTCGCCAGGTGTCCGACCAGGACGATCGTCGAGGCCAGCGTGATGCCGGGCCAGTTGCGGCGGGCGAGCAGCCCGGTGCGGATCTCGGCGATCCCGGTGCGGACGCCGGCGGCGAGCCGGGAACCGCCCTGCCGCAGCCGGCGGCAGGCGAGAAGGACCAGGACCGCGGCCGCGGCGACACTCGCGAGGACGACGGCGGCGACCGCGCCGTGCTCCTTCAGCAGGGACAACACCGGCGAGGGTACGGTGAGCAGCACCGTGATCCCGGCACCGATCAGCACGATCTGACCGGCCGTCCGCTCGAGCACGACCGCGCGCACGCTCTTGGCGACATCGCCCTCGTCCCGCCCGTGCTTGACCGCCCGGTCCACGTCGCCGAGCACGCCGCCGGGCAGCGCCGCGTTGAGGAAGAGCGCCTTGTAGTAGTCGGCGACCGCGGCCCGGAACGACAGCCGCAGCCCGAGGCCGCGCGCGACCAGGCACCACCGCCAGGCGCTGAACGCCGTCGTGGTGACCCCGATCAGGAACGCGGCGACGAGCGGGGGCCCGTCGATCACGCGCAGCCCGTCGAGGAACGCGCCGGTGCCGAGCCGCCACAGCAGCACCGCGATGATCCCCGCTCCGCCGAGGAGCCGGAGCCATGGCCAGATCGATCGCGTCACGTCGTAGTCCCCCTCTGTTCGCCCGTCTTCCCCTAGTACGCCGGGACGGGCACAAAGGGTTCAGCCGAAGATCGCCAAAAGATCAACATGTCCGATCGTGGCGGTCGGGACGGTTGCCCGCCGGTTCGCCCGATAATCGTCGAGCCGCAGGTCGGGGCGCTGTTCGGCGGCCGCGCCGGCCCATCCGGCGAGCCATTCGGCGGCGAGCGCGGATTTGTCGGATCCGAGCCGCCACGGACTCTTCCGGGTGATCACGGTGGCGCCGGCCCTCTCGAAAGCGGCCCTCGCGGCCTCCGGGGAGTCGGGCCCGAGCAGCCGGCGCCCGTCCACGACGCGCCGCTGGTGCTCGTTGAAGGCGGCGGCGACGGCCGCGTCCTCGGGCAGCGGCGGGTCGAGCGCGACCTCGCCCGCGACCGAGAGCGTGAACAGCGCCGTGGTCCGCGACTTCGCGCAGGTGGCGGCGAGGTCGGCGACCTCCTCGGCGGTGAGCAGGTCGAGCAGCGCCGAGCAGGTGACCAGGTCGGTCTCGGCCAGGTCGCCGGCGGTCAGCGCGGTGACGTCGCCGAGCGCGGTCTCCACGGTCACCCCCGGGAACGGCATGTGCGCGGCGGCGTAGTCGAGCAGCGCCGGATCCCGGTCCGCCATGATCCAGTGCTGCGGCCCGTCCAGCCGCGGCGCGAGCCAGCGGCCCATCGATCCGGTGCCGCACCCGAGGTCGCGGATGGTCCGGACCGGCCCCGGCAGCAGGGTGACGAGCTCGGCGCTGCGGGCCGCGGCGTCGGCCGGTTCCCGCAGCGTGAGCCACGATTCGCTGAACTCTCCGGTCATGCGGTGAGCACCTCACTCAGTCGTCGTGCGGTTTCGTGCCAGGTCGGAAGCGTGCCGCGGCGCGCCTTGGCCGCCGCGCGCAGCCGGTCACGCTCGTTCGCGTCGGTGAGCCAGGTGCGCAGGGCGCCGGCCAGGGCTTCCGGATCCTCCGGCGGGACCAGCAGGCCGGGCCGTTCCCCGTTGGGCGCGAAGCCGAGCGCCTCGGACACGCCGCCGACGTCGGTCGCGATCACCGGGATCCCGCGGGCGAGCGCCTCGGTGACCACCATGCCGTAGGTCTCGGCCCGCGAGGGCAGAACAAAAAGATCAGCTTTCCCGTACGCCGAGTCCAGCGCCGTCCCTTGCAGCGGCCCCACAAATCGAATATTTCCGTTTCGGTGGGGGACGGGCGTGCTGACGGCCCCGGCGAAGGTGCAGGTCCATCGCAGATCCGCAAGGTGTTCCTCGAGCGCTCGGACCAGCAGGTCTTGCCCCTTGCGAGGGGTGACCGCGGCGACGCACAGCAGCCGGCATCCCGATTTGTCGGGCAAGGCCAGCTCGGCGGCCGACGCGCCGGGCTCGACGACCTCCACACGGCCTGCCGCCGGTGGCCCGGCGCTCGCCCCCGTCTCGCCTCGTGCCGCCTCCGGCCCGCCGCGCCGCCGCGACAGTCCGCGGACCGATAAATCGTGCATTTCCGAAATGCGGCGGGCGGCCGCCTCACTCGTCGCGATCACCTTCGTCGCCATGTGGAGGGTGGCCCGCTCCCGGTCGCGCAAGGCGGCGGCCCCGGCGGGGGAGAGGCCCGTCTCGTCGCTCAGCGGGAGGTGCACCAGCACCGCCATCCGGAGGCGGTGGCGGTGGGGCTTGAGGATCTCGGGGACCCCGCAGGCCACCAGCCCGTCGAGGAGCACATCGGATTTATCCGGTATGTCGGCTAGGGCCCGCGCCAAGGCGTCGCGGGACGGCTCGGCCGGGGTCGGCCAGGCGCCGGGGAGGGCGATCTCGTGGACGTCCCGCGCCGGGACGTCGGGGCCGTCGCCCGCCGTGAGCAGGTTGAGGACGATCCGGTCGTACCGGTTGCCCCCGCTCGGCGCCGCCGGGTCGTCGACCGTCCCCGGCAGCACCGCCCACAGCGGAGAGCTCACAGATCGCGCTCGTAGGAGGCCCACGCGATGTGCGACTCGTGCAGCGTCACCGCGATGCCGGTCAGGCCGGCCGCGCCCGCGCCGAGGTCGCCCGCGGCCGCCTTGGCCGCCAACCGGTCGGCGATGACCTTGGCCAGGTACTCGGTGGACGTGTTCACGCCCTTGAAGCCGGCCTCGTCGTCGAGGTTGCGGTAGCTCAACCCGCCGCAGATCGCGTGCAGCTCCTCGCTCGCCCGGCCGATGTCGACGACGATGTTGTCGTCGTCCAGTTCCGGGCGGCGGAAGGTCGCGTCCACCACGAAGGTGGCGCCGTGCAGTTTCTGGGCCGGTCCGAAGACCTCGCCGGAGAAACTGTGCGCGATCATGATGTGATCACGGACGGTGACGCTGAACAACGCTACTCCTCGGGATAGTCGATCACGTGGCAGAGGGCCGGAAGGGTACCCGCCGCGAGGCGGGGCAACACGCCGGGCAGCTCGTCGAACGGCGAACGGCCGGTGACGAGCGCCTCGAACGCCGGGTTCCGCAGCAGGTCGAGCGCGAGCGCCAGCCGTTCACCGTAATTTCGCCGGCGGCCCGGGACGATACCGCCGACCTGGCTCGATCGCACGGTCAGCCGCCGGGAGTGGAAGAACTCGCCGAGCGGCACGCTGACCTGCTTGTCGCCGTACCAGCTGAGCTCGACGACCGTGCCCTCGGCGGCGAGCAGCTCGAGCGACCGGGTCAGGCCGGCCGAGGTGGCGCTGGCGTGCACGACGATGTCGCAGTCGCCGAGGGCGTCGGCCGGCCGGGCGAAGGACACCCCGATCGCGGCGGCCAGCCCGGCGCGCGCCTCGTCGACGTCGATCAGCTCCACGCGTACGCCGGGAATGGTCGCCGCGATGGCCGCGACCGACGCGCCCACCATGCCCCCGCCGACCACCGCGATCTTGTCGCCGATCAGCGGCGCCGCGTCCCAGAGCGCGTTCACGGCGGTCTCCACGGTGCCCGCGAGAACGGCCCGGTGAGCGGGAACGTCCGGCGGGACCACGGTGACCGCGCTCGCCGGAACGGTGAACCGGGTCTGATGCGGGTAGAGGCTGAAGACGGTCTGGTGCAGCAGCTCGGCGGGGCCCTGCTCGACCACGCCGACGTTGAGGTACCCGTACTTGACCGGGGCCGGGAAGTCGCCCTCCTGGTACGGCGCCCGCATGTGCGCCCACTGGCTCTCCGGCACCCGGCCGGCGAAGACGAGAGTCTCGGTCCCGCGGCTCACCCCGGTGTGCAGCGTGCGGACCAGAACCTCGTCACGCGCCGGCGCCGGGACCCGCTCGGAGCGGATCTCCCCTCGTCCGGGGGAGGCGATCCAGAACGCCCGTGCGTCACCCGACATGGGCTGTCTCCTCAAATGCTGAACCGATCGTCGCCGTAGCGCGTGTTAAGCGCTGACGGCGTGTGTTTCGCGCCGACGCGGCAACCATACGCAAATGATCTTGCAACTGGAGGCACGGTGACACTCGCAGCCACCCCGGCGGCGCCCGCACGCGGACCGATGATCGGCCTGACGGCCCAGTTCGTGCTGCTGACCGCGCTCGCCGCGACCCTCGGGCTCACCCCCGCCGGGCTCGCCGCCGGCGCCGGGTACGGCCTGGTGCTCTGCGGTCTGCTCGCCACCGGCCTCCAGCGTCACGGCATGCGCACGATGGGCGCCGCGAACGTGGTCACCTTCAGCCGCGCGATCCTGGTCGGCGGCGTCACCGCCCTGGTCGTGACCTCGTTCGCGCACCCGGTCAGCACGCCCGCCCTGGTCGCGGTGGCCGGCGTCGCGCTCGCGCTGGACGGCGTCGACGGCCAGGTCGCCCGCCGCACCGGCACCACCACCGCCCTCGGCGCCCGCTTCGACATGGAGATCGACGCCTTCCTCATCCTGGTGCTGAGCGTGTACGCCGGGGATCGTTTCGGCTGGTGGACGGTGGCCCTGGGCGCGTACCGCTACCTGTTCGTCGCCGCCTCGTGGGCCGCGCCCTGGCTGAACGCCGCCCTGCCGTACCGCTTCTCCCGCAAGGTCGTCGCCGCCCTCCAGGGCATCGTCCTCGCCCTGGTGACCGCCCACCTGCTGCCGGCCCCGCTCGCGACGGCCGCGCTGGTGGTCGCGCTGGTCAGCCTGACCTGGTCGTTCGGCCGCGACACGCTCTGGCTCCACAAGGCCTCCCGGGTCCGCGCCGCGGCCCGCCTGCGCTGGTCGGCGGCGCCGCAGCCGGTGCTCCAGGCCGTCGCCTAGTCAGGCAACCCGGGCGATCCGGCCCGGCGGCGGGACCGGGACCGCGCCCGGGTGCAGGATCGCGGCGATCGCCTCGACCCCGTCGACCAGACGCGGGCCGGGGCGCACCACCAGTCCGTCCCCGTCGATCGCCCACACCTCGGCGCCGGGGAAGTGCGGGACCACGGCTCTCGCCTGCTCGCGGGCGCCGTCGAGGTGGAAGCCGCACGGGGTGACCAGGACCACCTGCGGGTCCGGGGCGGCCAGGTCGGCGTACGACACCTGGATCGAGCGTTCGCCCCCGCGAGCCGCGACCGGATCGCCGCCCGCCGCCGTCACCAGGTCGGGCACCCAGTGCCCGGCGGTGAACGGCGGATCCACCCACTCCACCACCGCCACCCGCGGCCGCGGCCGGCCCTCGACCGCCGCCGCGACCCGGGCCAGGCGCTCGCGCAAACCGGCGTTCAGGGACGCCGCCCGGTCCGGGACCCCCGCGGCCTCGCCGACCCGCACGAACGTGGCCAGCACGTCCTCCAGCGAGTACGGATCGAGGGACAGCACGTCGGCCCGGCAGCCGAGGTGGTCGAGTGCCTCGTCGACGTGGTCGGACGGCAGCGCGCACACCCGGCACAGGTCCTGCGTGAGGATCAGCTCGGGCTCGAGGCCGGCCAGCGCCCCGGCGTGCAGCGTGTAGAGATCGGCGCCCGCGGACATCCGCTCCTTGACGTAGAGGTCGATCGCGGCCGGGGTCATGCCCCGGGTGTCGCGGCCGCCGACCAACACCGTCTTCTCCTCGCGGGCCCGGGCCGGCTCGTCGCATTCGAAGGTGACGCCGACGAGATCGTCGCCGAGGCCGAGCGCGTAGACGATCTCGGTGGCCGACGGGAGCAGGGATACCAGGCGCATGCCCCCATCCTGCCGTGACCGGGTCGGCCGAAAGGCGTAGGGGCGGGGGACGATTCCGACCGGGGAGGGATGTGCCGGAGGGGCCGGAAACCCGATTCTCTTGGACATGACTACGGCACCGCTCGCGCACACCGACGTGATCGTCCTCGACTACCTGGCGGCGCTCTGGGCGCAGAGCGAAGACCTGTCGCCCGAGCTGCGCGACCAGCTCATGCACACGGTCGCCGACTACATCGCGGCGCGGCGGGCGGCGGCGACCAGCCCGCTCGACGACGCCGCCGCGATCATCACGCGGTTAGGGCCGCCCGAGTCGCTCGTCGACGCCGCCCGGCGCGGGCAGGTGCCGCCGCACATCCGGCTGCCCGCGCTGATCCCGCCGCCGGCGCCGGTGCGCCCGGTGGCCGGGCAGGCGGCCGGCGCCGCCGAGTACCTGGCGGTCGGCATGCTTACCGTCGGCTCGCTCATCGTGCCGATCGTCAGCCCCGTCGCCGGCATGCTGCTGGCGAGCGCGTCCCCGCACTTCACGCCGGCCGAGAAGGCGATCGGGTGGACGCTGACGGCGGGGTCGGCGGCGGCCGGCGCGGTGCTCACGCTGTTCTTCGCGACGCTGCCGTTCCACACCAGCGCCGCGCTGCTGCTGATCTACCTGGCCATGTGCGGCGGCGCGTTCGCGGCCGGGATCAGCCTGCTCAACGCCCTGCGCCGGCGGGGGTGATCGTCAGGCGGGCTGGCGCGCGGCCTGGCCGATGATCTCGGCGATCACCAGCGCCCAGACCGCGGCCGGCGGGAACTCGTGCCCGACGCCGTCGAGCCAGACCAGGCGGGCGCCGGGGATCTCGGCGGCCAGCGCCTCGGCGAGCACGGCCGGAAAGAGCGGATCGAGCGTGCCGTGCAGGATCAGCGTCGGCGCCGTGATCGAGCCGAGGCGCGGCCGGAAGGCGGGACCGCCCGGGCAGCACCAGTGGTTGGTCTGGCTGGCGGCCATGTCGTGGGTGCGGTCGAAGACCCGCTCGGCGAGCCGGCGTAGGTGCGGCTCGTCGGCGGTGAACGGGCCGCCGAGCTCGCGCGCGGTGGCGATCAGCCGGTCGACGGAGCCGCGCCGGTTCGACCAGTCGGGCGTCGTCGCGGGCGCGGCCGGGCCGTCGAGGTCGGCGCCGGACGGTCCCGGGGTCGCGGAGATCAGGGTCAGGGAGAGCACCCGGTGCGGGCGCTCGATCGCGATCCGCTGGGCCAGCGCGCCGCCCATCGACATGCCGACCACGTGGGCCCGGTGGATGCCGAGCGCGTCGAGCACGCCGAGCGCGTCGTTGGCCAGGTCCACGCCGGAGTACGGCGGCGCGCAGGCGGGGAAGGACGTCGACCGGCCGGTGTCGCGATGGTCGTAGCGGATCACGTGCCGCCCGCCCGCGGCCAGGCGCCGGCAGAACTCGTCCTCCCACCAGTCCATGGAGCTGGCGCCGCCGGCGATGAGCAGCAGGGCGGGGTCGGTCGGTTCGCCGAACGTCTCGACGCAGAGCTCGATGCCGTTGACCGGCAGGGTGGAGGCCACCATCTCCTCATTGTCCGGCATCACACTTGACAGGCGGGTTAAAACTCGCTCACTTACCGGTGCCGGCGGCGTTGAGGGCGCCCGCGACGAAGTCGAACGCGGACGGCACGCATCGCGACCAGTAACCGAAGTTGTGCCGGCCGTCGGCGTACCCACCCGCCCGCGGCGGCTCCGGCAGCTTGCTCTCCAGGTCGAGCACGTTGCCGTAGAGGCCGTCCTGCTTGCCGCACCACAGCCCGACCGGCGTGCCGCGCAGCAGCCGGGTCGCGCCGGTCACGTCGTCGTCCGGCCGCACCGCCGGGGAGAACGCGGCGACCGCCTTGACGAAGCCCGGAAACGCCTCGGCCAGCAGCAACGCGCCGTAGCCGCCCATCGACCAGCCCCACGCCGCCATCCGGGTGATGTCGAAGCCGCGCTGCCGGCACCACACCGGGATCTCCTCGTGCACCAGCCGCTGCGGGTCGTCGGCGCCGCTCGGCCGCCAGGCGAGACGGCCGCCGTCGGCGCCGGCCAGCACGAACGGGGGCAGCCCGCGGCGTACGGCGTCGGTCAGGAACCGCCCCAGACCGAGCGTCGCGTAGTCGTCGGGCGTCTTCGAGCCGCCGTGCAGCACGAGACAGACCGGCAGGCCGCTCCCGTCGCCGTAGCCCGCCGGGACCGCCGTGTAGAAGCCGACCGTGCGCCCGCGGGCGGCCGACCAGCGGTGTTCGAGGTGCTCCTCGCCCGGCGGTGCGGCCGGGATCACCGGTTCCGATTCAGCCTTTCGGGCGCGGTAACCGGCTATCCCGACATACGCGGCCAACGCGGCGCCACCGGCCAGCAAGATTCGTCGTCTCATCGTCCCCCACAACGGCGATATGTCCGTTGGCGTGACGTTTCTAGGCTCACCACATGCGTAGGTGGGCGGTGGCGATGGTGGCGTTGCTCCTGGCCGGCTGCGGTTCGTCGGCGCACGCCCACGCCGGCCCTCCCCGGGCCGCGGGTGTGATCATCCGCACCGCCTCCTTCGCCCGGGGCGCGAGCCGCCCGCTGCCGACGACGATCTGGTCGCTCGCGGGCACGACCGGACTTCACCCGGTCGTGATCTTCAGCCACGGCCTCGGCGGCCTGCCGTCCCAGTTCACGCCGATCGCCTCGACCTGGGCCGCGGCCGGATTCGTCGTGATCGCGCCCGCCTATCCGCACACCAACGGCAACGTCGAAGTCGATGCGGCGGACGTACGCCACCAGCCCGCCGACGCCTCGTTCGTGCTGCACGAGATCTTCCGCGAGCCCGCGACCTGGCACGCCGACCCGAGCCGCATCCTGGCCGTGGGCTTCTCGGCCGGCGGGACGACGACGCTCGGTCTGCTCCGTGCCGGGCACCTGCCCGGCCTGCGCGGCGCCGTGTCGGTGGCCGGGCGCCGGCCGTCGTCCGCGTTCGGCGGCTCTCCGGTCCCGGTGCTGTTCGTCCACGGCGACCGCGACCCGACCGTGCCCATCGCCGCCGGTCGGCAGGCCTATGCCGCGCTCCCTCAGGGCTGGACAAAGCGGTTCGTGACCGTGCCCGGCGGCCGGCACGGCGACTACCTGAACCCTCCGAATGCCGCGTACGAGCGCGTCTCGGCCACGGTCCTGGACTTTATGCTTTCACCCGGAGTGGCGAAAGACTAGTCCGTTCGGCCAGCTCAACACCGACAGTGATCTTGACTAGATTGCTCCGGTGCACCTCACTCATGTACTCATGTCGGCAGCAGTCACAGTCAGTGTCGCTGGTGTTTCTTACGCTGCGTTGAACCCGGATCGCGCGGAGAAGCAGGCCCGCGAGGTGGCCGGCGTGGCTTCGTGCCGCACCGTCGACTCGGCGATCGTCGCCTACGTGGGCGTGCACGACGCGCCGCCGGCGACGATCGCCGATCTGGCCGGCTACGTGTCGGGCGACATCACCGCGTATCGGATCGTCAATGGGGTGGCCGCCGGCCCGGGGTGCTGATCGGGGGTTTGCGCTGCGGGTTTGCCCTCGGTTGGGGCGACGGACACCCGGCGGTCGCGTTCGCGAGGTGATGTGGAGACACATCTTGATCGCGAAGGGGGACATGCGGGTGGACGGCGGGCCGAGCGTGCAGGATGGGTTCGTGGAGACCGATCTGCAGCTGGCGCAGCGCGCCGTGATCACCGGCGCGGCCGTGGCGTTGCCGCACTTCAGCGCCCTGGCCGACCTGCCGCGAGAGCTCAAGGCCGACGGGTCGGTGGTGACCGCGGCCGATCGGGCGGTGGAGGCGGCGATCCGCGAGGTGCTGACCGCGGCGCGCCCGGGCGACGCGATTCTCGGCGAGGAGGAGGGCGAGACCTCGGCCGGGGCGCGACGGCGGTGGATCATCGACCCGATCGACGGTACGGCCCTGTTCGTCGACGGCGACGACCGGTGGCTGATCCTGCTCGCCCTCGAGGAGGACGGGGAGATCGTCGCGGCGGTGGCGGCGCACCCGGCCCAGGGGAGCGTGTTCTGGGCGTCGCGCGGCGGGGGCGCCTTCGAGGGCCGCATCGTCGGCGGCCGCGTGGTCGCCGCGACGAAGCTGCACGTCGCCCGGGGCAGCGACGAGATCGCCGAGAGCCGTTTCGCGGCCGTCCCGGAGGCCTGGGCGCCGCACCTGACCGCCCCGATCAAGGAGCGGACGCCGGCCCTGGCGTGGACCGTGCACCCCGGCCTGCTGGTGGCGCGGGGCGACCTGGATCTGGCGTTGCAGACCGGCGGGCAGATCTGGGATTTCGCCGCGACGTCGCTGATCCTGACCGAGGCCGGCGGCTCGTTCAGCGGTCTGTCGGGCCGGACGCGCCCGGGCCCGGGGGCGTCGCTCTACGCCCGGAGCGCCGCGTTGCGGCTGGCCACACTGGAGATGCTCGCGGACGTGCAACAGCCGGTCTAGCCGACGCGCTGGAGTGCTCGGTCCCGCCGGGACGTCATCGCCGAGCCGGTCTCCCGGCGGGCCATCCGCCTCAGGACGAACGGCGCGATCGCCAGGCCGAGCACCGCCCACGCGCCCAGCACCCCGACGGTCTCCAGGTGCCGCCACGAGCCGCCGATCTCGGCCACGACCGCGGCCGGCGGCAGCATCGCCGAGCGCATGCCGAGCCCGAGCCAGTAGACCGGGAACGCCTGCGCGACCCCCTGCAGCCAGCCCGGCAGCGCCGTGATCGGGTAGAACACGCCCGACACCGCGATCACCGCGAGGATCGGCAGCGTCAGCACGCCCTGGCCGCGGCTGCTGACCACGACCGAGCCGAGCACCGCGCCGGCCGGCAGCGTCGCGAGCAGGCCGAGCGCGAGCAGGCCGATCAACGCGAGCGGGTTCTCGACCAGCGCGCCTCCGACCTGCGCGCCTCCGACCTGCGTGCCCCCGATCAGGAACAGCCCCGGGACCAGGAAGATCGCCAGATCCAGCGCGAGGCCACCCGAGACCGAGATCAGCTTCCCGGTGAGATAACCGATCACGCCGTACGGGATGGCTCGCGCTCGTAGCAATGTCCCGTCCTCGCGGTCGGCCGTCAGATGCTGGCTCATGCTGACCATGGCCATCGCCGCGTTCATGCCGAGAATGCTGGGCAGCAGCATCGGGCCGAAGCTCCGATCGCGCAGGAACCACAGGGCGATCAGCATCAGGACCGGCCAGAGAAGGTGGTTGACCAGATCGCCGCCGGTGGTGACCGACTGCCGGAGCTCGATCAGCCCGCGGGAGCGCCCGGCCCGGAGAGCGCGCCTCATCGGGCGCCGACCAGGGACAGGTAGGTGTTCTCCAGCGAGGAACGGCGTACCTCCAGGTCGTGCAGTTGATCGCCGTGCTCGCGGTAGAGATCGTGGACCAGCCGCGCCGGGGTGGTCGTGATCCGGGCGAACCGCTCGCCGTGGGCCGACCAGCGCACCTCGTTGCGGCCGCCGGCCAGATCCGCGGGCGTGCCGTCGGCGACGATCCGGCCCCGGTCGAGCACGAGGATGCGGCCGGCCAGCCGTTCCGCCTCGTCCAGGTCGTGCGTGGTCAGCAGGATCGTCGTGGGCAGCGTGCCGAGGAGATCGTGGAAGCCGCGGCGGGCCTCGGGATCGAGCCCGGCCGTCGGCTCGTCGAGAAACAGCAGGTCGGGGCGGCCGATCAGCCCGATCGCCACGTCCAGCCGCCGGCGCTGGCCGCCGGACAGCGTGCGGATCTTCTGGTCGGGGCGGAGGTCGACGGCCGCGATCAGCTCCGCCGGGTTCCACGGCTCGGGGTAGTAGGCGGCGAACTGGCCGAGCAGCTCGCCGACGCGCCATTTGCCGTGGTCGCGCCAGGACTGCAGGACGACGCCGACCCGTTCGCGCCAGTCCTCGCCGGCGGTTTCCGGGTCGCGGCCGAGCACCTCGACGCGCCCCGCCGACCGTTTCCGGAAGCCCTCGAGGATCTCGATCGTGGTCGTCTTCCCCGCGCCGTTCGGACCGAGCAGGGCAACGGTCTCGCCCTCGTCGATCCGGAACGCCACGTCATCGAGGACATCGCGGCTCCCGTACCGCATGCGCAAACCCTCAACCAAGATCATGACAATTCCCGCCGTACGCGCCGGGCCAGCTCGTCGCGATCGATCCCGGCCAGGGCGAGGGCCCGCGGCACCGTCCCGTGCTCGGCCAGGACGACGCCGAGCAACAGATGCCCCGGCCGGGCGTCGCGCTTGCGGCCGACCAGGGCGAAGCCGCGCTCGAGGGCCGCCTTCGCCGACGCCCCCAGCCCCGGGTGGGTCCCCGCGGCCGGCGTCGCCCGCGGCATCCCGCCGTCGAGCCGCACCCCCGCCGCGGCCAGGCTCACCGCGAACTCCCGCTCCAGAGCCCGCCGCAGCGCCTCCCGATCGAGGCCGGACCGCGGATCGGCGGCGATCGCGAGCAGCAGGTGCTGCGCCTCGACGGCCGGCGCGCCCTCGGCCCGGGCCTCGTCGGCCGCGGCCGACAGGATGCCGTTGAGGTAGTGGTCGAAGTCGGTCATCCGGAACGCCTCCTCAATGAGATGCCGGCGTCGATGAGCCGTTTCGCGTGCTTCTTGTAGACGGCCTGACGGGTGACGCCGAGCGCCTCGGCCACCTGCGGCCAGCCCCAGCCCTCGCGCATGGCTTCCTCGACGGCCGCGTCCTCGAGCCGATCGGCGAGGCGGCGCAGCGCCCCGACGGCGGCGAGCCGATCGGCGACGTCGCCCTGCGCGGAGATCTCAACACCGGACATGTAAGCAACCGTAGTTGCTTATTCCCGTGATAGTCAACCCCGGTTGCTTACGAGGAGCGTCGCCAGGCGAGATAGAACGCGGCCAGCCCGGCCAGGGAGAGCGCGATCCCGATGATGCCGAAGACCCGCCCGATCAGCGCGCTCGTGAAGCGCGGGCCGCCCTGCGCCGGGCCGCCCTGCGCCGGGCCGCCGTGCGCCGGGCCGCCGTGCGCCGGCCGGCCTTGCGCCGACCCGCCGTGCGCCGACCCGCCGTGCGCCGACCCGCCGTGCGCCGACCCGCCACCGCGACTGGCTACGACGGCGAGCACGCCGAGCACCAGGCCGATCCCGCACACCGACATCGGCACCGACGCGATCCCGAGAATCAGCGCGATCCGCCCGTTTGCCGATCTCTCGGGCGCGTTCACGCCGGCCGGCGGGCTCCAGCCGTATGCCGGCGGCAGATCCGAGACCTGCAGCCGCAACTGCGACGCGTAGCTGGCGGTGCCGACCGCCGCCACCCGGGCGTCGTACTCACCGACCGGCAGCACCCCGGCCTCGAACGCGTTGCCGAGCAGGCCGAGCACCTGGGTGCGCTCGGCGTGCCCGACCCGGCGTTCTCTCACCGGCCGGCACCGCTCGTGGCTTCGACCCTCGACACGATCGGCAAGGTAACCCGCCGCGCGCCGCCCGCGCGCCCGATTCGCCGGAAGTCGCCCTCCTAGGCGGCCGGCGCGTGCAGCGTGATCGTCGTCCAGGCCCCCACGTGCACCTCGTCCCCGTCCTTCAGCGACCGGGTCTGTCCCGCCGTGAGCGGTTGCTGCTCGTCGTTGACGTACGTCCCGTTCGTCGACCCCACGTCCGACACCAGCCACACCCCGTCCACGCTGAGCGTCAGCAGCGCGTGGCTGTGCGACACGCCCGGATCGGAATCGGACAGGTCGATCTCCGGGCTGGTCCCCTTCGACGAGCTCCGCCGGCCGATCCGGACCTGCGGCGCGGGCAGGTCGACCGTGCTCGACGGCGCGTCGGCCGGGAACTCGACCCCCTCGATCGCGTTGTCCTCGAAGTACTTCCGGTCGACCGCGATCGTCGCCGTCCACTGCCCGGCGACCGGCGTGGCGGCCACCGGGGGAGCGGCCAGCGTCGGCACCTTGCCGGTGCTGTGGTCGTACCCGCAGTCCTCGCAGAACCTGGTCCCGCCCGCCCGCGGCGCCCCGCAGTTCGGGCACGGCTCCCCGCCCGCCTGGGCCGGGGCGCCCGTGGCCGCCGGCGCGGCCGTCGCCGTCGATGCCGCCGCCGACCCGGGCGGGGACACGTCGACCGTACCGGCGCCGCCGATCTTCGCCCCGCACTCGTCGCAGAAATCGTCCGTGCTGGACGTGTGCCCCTTCGGGCAGGTGTAGGTGGTCACTGCGACCGCCCGACCCGCACCGTCTTGGTCGAGCGGGTGTCGAGCGCCATCTCGTCGGCCGCCTCGACCTTGCGCCGCAGCCGGACCGTGCCGGTCGCCGCGTCCTCGATGTCGACGACCGTGGCCAGCAGCTCCTCGGTCGCCTTGTTCCCGCTGGCGTGCGCGAGCTGCGCGGCCCGGCCGAACTTGATCGTCGCGGTGCGGTCGTCGCCGGCCTTGCGTGCCTCGATGCCGGACTGGATCGCCTCGGCCAGCTCGGCCTGCCCGGTGTAGTGCGCGACCTGCCGGTTGATCCGCGTGGACAGGGCCGTGTCCTCGGTCCACACCGCCCGTACGAGCGCCTGCGCGTGCACGGTGTCGCCCTCCACGACCGACACCCGGGCGGCGAGCATCTCGTCGCCGGCCGCGCCCGGCGCCACGTCGACGCACACGTGGTAGTCGCGGCTCTCGGCGCCCCACGACCCGAGCGGGTAGCGCGCGGCCCGCGGCCCGTCCTGGACCCGCTTGCCGGTCAGGTCCATCACCTCGGGCTCGACCTGCTTGACGAACCGCACCGTCGAGTTGACCGGCGTCCACACCTTGAGCTGCACGTCGGCGCTGGTCTTGCCCATCGCCTTGGTCATCATCTGCTCGAACGCGGCGGTCAGCCCGGACGGCTGCGCCACGATGTCGACGGTGCCCAGCAGCGACTCGGCGATCTTGCGGAGCTCCGAGACCTTCCAGTTGACGCCGACGCCGCGGCAGTCGCAGGTGAACTTGCCGGCGATCGAGTCGAGCACCGTCTCCAGGTAGCCCTGGCGCTCGCCGTTGTCGCCGTCGGTCAGCAGGATGGCGTGCGCGATGTCGCCCGGCCGCTGCGCGAAGAGCTGCGCGGCGAGCAGGAGCCACGCGCCCATCGCGGTGCCGCCGCTGGCCTGCAGCCGGTCGATCGAGCGGATCGCGTCGGCCCGCGACTGCGGCGAGGCGACCGCGAGCTGGCCCGGCGCCGGGAACAGCTGCTGGGCGGTGCTGACGCCGGCGATGATCGCGAAGTTGACCCCGTCGTCGATGCAGTCGACGGCGGCCTTCGCGGCCTGGCGGGCAGCGCTGATCCGGCCCTCGGCCTGCATCGACCCGGACGCGTCCACGATGATGATCTCGGTGGCCCCGGAGGTACGTCGCCCGCCCTCGGCGCCGGACGAGGTGACCGTGACGATCGCGTTGACCTCGGTCGCGCCCAGCGCGAGGAACTCGTTCTGGAAGGCCTCGGCGGAATACGGCATTCCTACTCCTTGACTGGGTCTTTGGGATCGGCGGGGATCTCGGCGGAGGAGATGGGGACCAGGGCCACGGTGATGTTGTCGGCGCCGCCCTCACCGTTCGCGAAGTCGGTGAGAGCGCGCGCCGCCTCGACCAGGGTGCCGTGCGCGCGCAAGCTCGCCCGCACGGTGTCGGCGAACGCCCGGTGGTCGGTGAGGTAGTTCCACAACCCGTCGCTGCACAGCACCAGGTGACCGGCGCCGGCCACGGCGAACGCGGCCGTCCGCGGCAGCACCGGCGCGGCGTCGGCGCCCAGCCATGCGGTGATCGCGTGCGCCTTCGGGTCGCGCATCGCGGCCTCTGGGTCGGCGCCCATCGCGATCGCGTGCGTGGCCCACGAGTCGTCCTCGGTGAGCGGCTCGGCCGGGCCGTCGGGCGGCAGCCAGTACGCGCGGCTGTCGCCCACCCAGCCGATGTTCACCTCGGCGCCGCGCACGGTCGCCGTCACGATCGTGCAGGCCGGGTTGGAGACGACCCGCCGCGGGTCGCCGCTGGTCACCAGCTCGGCGACGGCGGCCTTGGCGGCGAGGATGGCGGCCGACACGTCCGGCGACCCGGCCAGCAGCTCGCCCGCCCGGTTCGCCGCGGTCTCGGAGGCGACGTCCGGGTCGAACGACGCGGACACGCCGTCGCACACCACCACGTCGACATCCGTGCCGCGTACGGCCAGCCACATCGCGTCCTCGTTGCGGTGGTGCCGCCGCCCGCGGTCAGTCACCGCGGCCGCCACCGTTCCGCAGTCCGCCTCGATGTGGTCGCGCGGCCGCCCGGCCAGCATGCCGCAGTTCTCGCAGTACCCGTCGGCACCCACCGAGCCGGCCGTGCCGCAGTTCGGGCAGGTCGCGCCCGCGGGAGCCGCCGGCGTATCGGCGGCCTCCGACGGGATGCCGGCGGTCTCCGACGCCAGCGGGCGGCCGCAGGCCTCGCAGAACGCCGCGCCGGCGGCGCGCTCGTCGGCGCACGAGGCGCAGTCGGTCATCGTCATCGAGCCTCGTTCCTCATGTGCGGGTCCTCGGGCGGGACGCGTTCGCGAGATCGACCAGCCGGATCTTCTCGAGCCCGTGCGCCGCCTGGGCCATCTCGCGGTAGGCGCCCTCGAGCGCGAACCGCACGTCTCTCTCGGTCACCTCGCCGTTGCGGGCCGGCCCGAGCACCGTGGCGGGCAGCGCCCGGCCTCCCGCCACCGTCCGCAGCGCCTGCTCCAGCAGCTCGGCGCGCAGGGCCGCGAGCTGCGCGGCCTCGATCTCGAGCCGCTCGATCAGCGCGGCCGCGGCGGACAGCGAGGTCACATCGGCGGCCACGGTCGGGTGCGCATGCACCAGCGCGCGTACGGCGCCCACCTGCGAGGTCCGGTAGGCCGACGAGGTGCCCGGCACCCGGTTGTACGCCTCGACGGCGCCCGTGCGATCGCCGGCGCCGAGCCGGCAGCGCGCCAGGCCGGCCGCCGCGGCCGTGTACGCCGGGTCGGTGCGGCTCACCACGTCGTAGTAGCCGGCCGCCGCCGCGTCGCCGGCCAGCTCCAGCGCGAGGCCGAGCGCGAGCTGCGGGGCCAGCTCGCCGGGCAGCGCCGAGTAGACCGCGTCGAACTGCTGCCGCGCGTACTCGTGCTGCCCCGTCGCCAGCGCGAGCAGCCCGTCGTACCAGGCCACCCGCCAGTCGGCGCCGTCGCTGGCCAGCAGTTCGTCGCGGGCCACGATCGCGCCCCGGAAGTCGCCGTCGCGCGCGCCCAGGTCGATCCGGGCCCGCAACGCCCGCAGCCGCACCTCGACCGTCTGCTCGGGCGAGTTCGCCAGCAGCGTCAGCACCTCGGCCGGGTCGGTCACGGTGACCGAGGCGAGGAACGCGGCGGACGGGTCGGTTAGGTCGATCAGCGGCGTGGGCAGGTCCTGCCAGCGGGGCCCGTTCGCGTTGAGGTCGGTGCGCAGCTCGCCGGTGAACAGCCTTGACGGCGCCGGGCGGGCCTCGCCGCCGGCCGCGAGCACCTGCCGCAGCACGCCGAGCATCTGGTCGCTCATCTCGGCCGAGTCGACGAACCGCTCGGCCGGGTCGAGGCGGGTCGCCCGCAGCAGCAGCCGGTAGTACGACTCGTGCTGCTGGTAGACCGCGAACTCGCCGCGGTCCGGGAGGCTGTCCTTGAACGTGCTCTGGTAGCCGCGGAAGTCGGTGGTGAGCACCGCGAGCGTCCGGCCGATCGTGTAGAGATCCGACGCGACGGACGGCCCCTCGGTCGCCATCTCCGGCGCCTGGTAGCCGACCGTGCCGTAGATCGCCGCGTCCAGGTCGTCGATGTGCACGACGCCGCCGAGGTCGATCAGCTTCATCTGGTCGCCGGACTGGATCACGTTGTCCGGCTTGAAGTCACAGAAGATCAGGCTGCGGTCGTGCAGGTAGGCGAACGCCGGCATGATCTCCAGCACGAACGCCAGGGCCTGGTCGACCGGGATCGGATCGGCGTTGCCCGCGTTCGCGGTCCGCCGCTTCTTGAGCATGTCCTTCAGCGACTGCCCGCCGACGTACTCCATCACGATGTAGCCGGCGCCGTCGTGCTCGACGAAGTTGTAGATCTTGACGATGTTCGGATGCTCGACCTCGGCCAGGAACCGCCGCTCGGCCACCGCCGCGGCCAGCGCATCCTCGTCGCCGGAGTTGAGCAGGCCCTTGAGCACCACCCAGCGGTCCGAGACGTTCTTGTCGATGGCCAGGTAGATCCAGCCGAGCCCGCCGTGCGCGAGCGCGCCGACCACCTCGTACTGCCCGCCGACGAGGTCGCCCTTGACCAGCTTCGGCGTGAAGTTGAACCCCTCGCCGCAGGACGGGCAGAAGCCGGACGTGCGTCCGTCGCGATCGCCCCGGGAGCGGCCGACCGGCTTGCCGCACTTCGCGCAGTACCGCTTCTCCTCGGGCACCTCGGCCCGGCTCATGACCGCGGTGGCCGGGTCGGCCTGCACGATCGGCGCGACGTCGACCAGCCCGCCACCGAATCGGCGGCGTCGCGAACCGGTCCGGGAGCTGCCGGTCCGGCCGCTTCCTCCGGTACGCGTGGAGAGCGCGCTCGTCCGCTGCGACGGCGACGTGGCGGCGGTGCCGGCGGTGTTCCGCTGCCGGGGTGTCGTCGCCGAGCCCGCCGCGCGCCCGCCCGCCGTTCCACCGGCCGCCGATCCACCGGCGGTCGATCCGGCGCGCACCCCGGCGCCGCTGCCCGTTCCGTTGTGGGTGGCTGCGGCCCCGGCCACCGGTGCCATGCCGCAGGTGTCGCAGTAGCCGTCCTCGATCGTGCCGGGACAGTTGCGTTCGCACTTCATCGGCCGTTCCTCGCGATCGTGGCGGTGAGGGCGTCCTGGTAGGCGTTGACGGCCGCGCGGGCGGCGTCGAGATCGCACGGCGCCGTGTAGAGCGCCGTCCGGGCCGCGTCGGCGAGCGGCGTGAGCTCGGCGCTTTCGCCCAGCCCCCGGCGCAGCGCCTTCGCCTGGTAGGCGTCGAGCCGCCCGCGCAGCTCGTTGCGCGCCGTCAGCAGGCCGTCGTTGTGTGCGGCCGAGTTGCGCAGCGCGGTCAGCCGCTCCCGGGCCCGGCGCGTCCAGTCGGCGAGCTTCGGGCTGATCAGCGCCCAGTGCCCGGCGGCGGCCAGCGCGTCGATGGCGGCGAGATCCGGTCCCAGCTCGGCCCGGCGCACTCCGGCCAGATCCTGCTCCCGGAACCGGTCGGCGGCGGCGTCCAGCGCCGCGTCCGCGGCATGCTGGGCCTGGACGAGCTGCGCGAGCAGGGCCCGGGCGTCGGCGAGGCGATGGGTGAGAGCCTCCCTCAGCTCGGCGGCCGACGTGCGCTCGGCGTCGGCCCGCGCCACCAGCTCCCGTACGGCGTCCAGATCGCGCCCGTCGACACCGAGCGGATCCGAGGCGAGCGCCGCCGTGAACGCGCCGAGCCGCCGATCCGCCTCGTCGACGGTCGCCGTGCTGCCGCCCGCCTGCCGGGTGAGCGCGCGCACGTTGTCGACCGAGGCGGCCGCGTCGGCGGCGGCCGGAAGCAACCGCTGCCACGCCTCGCCGGCCTGGACCGCGACCGTGACGGCGGTGCCGAAGGCGGCCTCCATCGCGGACAGCAGCTCGGCCGCGGAGCACGTGGTGTGGACCTGCCCCGCGCCGAGCAGCCCGCGCTGCGCCAGCGGCACGGTCGTCGTCGACAGCGTGATCGACTTGCCGAGCACCCGGTGCACGAACGCCGCCCGGTCGGCATCGCTGAGCTTGCGCTGGTCACGCAGCGCGCGAGCCTGGGCGATCACGTCGGTCAGCATGCGGTAGCCGTCCCACAGCTGCGTCAGCGCATCGGTGGCGTCCGCCCACGCCGCGGCCGTCTTCCCGGTCAGCTTCGTCTTGTCCAGGTCCTTGCGGGCCGGGTTGTCGTCGAGGTCGACGAGGTTGGACGCGATGGCGGTCATGGCGGTCTCGAGGCGGAGCAGCTCGGCGTCGGCCGGAGCGAGCGACGGAGCGGTCATTTGTACTCGGCCTTGGGCGGTGCCGGGGTGGCGCCGAAGGCGCCCAGCCACTTCTTGTACGTCGCGGCCCAGGTGCCGTTGGCCCGGTTCTTGTCCAGGACGGCGTTGACGAACCGGGTGAACTCGGGATGCTCCTGCGACATCGCCATGCCGTAGGGCTCCTGCGTGAACTTCGGGCCGATCACCTTCGCGTACGGGTCCTGGGCCGCCATCCCGGCCAGGATGGTGTCGTCGGTCGAGATCGCGTCGACCTCGTTCTGCTGGAACGCGACCAGGCAGTCACCGAAGGCGGCCTTGGCGACGGGGATCGGCTTGGTCGGAATCGCCCCGATGTTGTCGAACGACGTGGAGCCGGACGCCGCGCACACCCGCTTGCCGCCGAGGTCCTCGATGGTCTTGGCCTTCGAGTCGCTCGAGACGAGAACCCGCTGGCCGGCCTGGTAGTAGATGCTGGAGAAGTTGACGTCCTTCCAGCGGGCGCAGTTGGCCGTCATGGTGTCGGCGACGATATCCACGCTGCCGTCCCGGGCGGAACTGACTCTCTTGTCGTACCCGATGACCTTGATCTGAATGCGGTCCGGATCTCCGAAGATCGCCTGGGCGATCTGCCGCGCCATGTCGACGTCGAACCCCTCCACCTTGCCGGTGAACGGATTGCGCGAGCTGAACAGAAGTGTGTCCTGGCTGGTGCCGAGCACGAGCCGGCCCCGCTCCTGGATCTTGGCCATGTAGCTGCCGGCGGGCATGTGCCCCGGCTGCGGGAGCGCGCCGGCCGGCCGCAGGCTCGCACGCGGGTTGCAGGACGTGTCGGGCGCGGCCTGGGCGGGCGCCGAGGGCGCGGCCTGCGCCTTGCCCGCGGTGCGCGGCAGCGGGGACGAGTCGCCGCTGCACCCGGCGATCGCGAGCAGGAGGCCGGCCGTGCCCACCGCGGCGAGCCTGGTGATTGCCGATCGCATCAGCTGTCCTCCCGAGGCCGCGCCGTTCGTCGCTCTTCCGCCGGCTTTCGCGCCGTTCACCGAAGCTCGGCCCGCCTCCGCGCCGCTCATCGGTAGCTGGCCGGCCTTTGTGCCGCTCATCGGTGCCCGGCCGGCCTTTGCGCCGCTCGTCGGTACCCGGCCGGCCTTTGCGCCGCTCGTCGGTACCCGGCCGGCCTTTGCGCCGCTCGTCGGTACCCGGCCGGCCTTTGCGGCGCTCATCGGTACTCCGCCAGGCGGGCGCGGATGCCGGACGCGGCCAGCAGGCAGATCGCGAGCGCCACGAGCGGGCCGAGCACCGTCAGCACCCCGAGGCCGTTACCCGCCGCGCCGATCTCCTCGGTGAAGGCGGCCTTGCGCTCGTCGAGGACCGACCCGATGTTGTTCGTGAGGTAGCCGAACCGCTTGCTGGTCGAGTCGCTGATCGCCAGCTTGACGGCGCTCTCGTAGTCGCCGCCGTCGTCCAGCCCGCGGATCAGCTGATGGTCGCTGACGTACTGACGGTGATCCGTCCGTGCCCCGTCCCGCAGGTAACGGTTCTCGAGTGCCCGGGTGAGACTCTGGTCGGTGTCCAGGAAGTCCTGCTCGTAGGAGGCGCCGCTGCCGTGCGCGGCCAGCGTGAGCGCCTCGTCGCCCCGTTCGCGCAGCGCCAGGATGCGTGCCTCGGCGAGCTGGGCGGTCGGCGTCGAGCCCGTGTCGGCGGCCGTGCCGAGATGCGACTGCTGGCTGGCCAGGATGAACATCGACCCGAGCGCCAGCAGCACGGTCAGCACCGTCGCCCCGACCAGCGGCACGTTGAAGGTGCGGTGGGTGGCGCGGCTCAGGAAGCGCTGCGCCAGCAGGAGGGCCGCGATCAACGCCAGCAGCAGGATCGCGAACAGCACCGTCCAGCCCGTGCTCCGTGCGCTGCCGTAGCCCGCGTCGACCTCGTGCTGGGCGTTCCGGAACAGCGTCTGCGCCTGCGGCAGCAGCGTCTGCCGGTTGAGCTCGGACGCCGCCGACAGGTAGGACGACCCGACCGGCAGACCCTGCCGGTTGTCCGCCTTCGCGGTGGCGACCAGGGCGGCGTACCGGGCGACCCCCGAGCTGAGCAGCCGTACCGCGGCGGCGGCCTGGCTGCCGTCGGGCGTGAGCCGGGCCGCCGCCGTGAGCGCGGTCGTGGCCCGGTCGAGGTCGTCGTTGTACCGCGTGGTGAGCGCGGCCGGCTCGAGGCCGCCGGCGAGGAACGCCTGCGCCGCCGTGGTGTCGGCGTCGGCCAGCGCCGAGTAGATCGTCTCGGCCTGGACCAGCAGCGGTTGCGCCCGGTCGCCCAGCTCGCTCGTGCCCGACGACGTGGCGCTCCCGGTGATGCCGGCGACCAGCCCGGTCAGCACGGCGAGGATCAGCAGGCCGCCGAGGATGAGCTGGAGCCGCCCGGGGGAGCTGTGCCGCAGGCCGGTCAGCCGTTTCAGCCCACGTTGTCGTGAGGCGGGCGGGCCGCCGGCCGGTTCCGTCGCTACCTGCGTGCCCGGTGCTGGCCGGGCCGCCAAGGCTGTGCTCAAGCTTCCTCCGTCGGGCAGGGTGACCGCCCGTCCTACTGTGCGGTATCCACGCAAGTGATCATTCAACCGCGGCCCGTTCCCCCAGCAGGAGGCGGCCCGGGCCGATCGGGAGAGTCTACGGACGCGATGCGCCTGGCGGGGTCCCCCGCCGGGCGCGCGCCGCCGGGCGAACGGCCGGTCGTCGCCGTGCCGCCGTGTCAGCTCAGGGCGCGCTTGAGCAGCTTCCCGGTGGCCGTCATCGGCAGCGACTCCACGATCGCCACGACGCGCGGGTACTTGTACGCCGCCATCTGCTCCTTGCCCCAGGCGACCAGCTCGTCCTCGGTGACCGTGGCGCCGTCCTTGAGGATCACGAACGCCTTGACCTCCTCGCCGTGGCTCGGATGCGGAACGCCGATGACCGCCGCGAGCGACACCGCCTCGTGGGTCATCAGCACCTCCTCGATCTCCCGGGGGTACACGTTGAAGCCGCCCCGGATGATCATGTCCTTGGCCCGGTCGACGATGTAGTAGAAGCCGTCCTTGTCCCGTTTGCCGAGGTCCCCGCTCCGGAACCAGCCGTCCCGCATCACCTCGGCCGTCGCCTCCGGCCGGTTGTAGTAGCCGCGCATGATGTTGTGGCCGCGGATCGCGATCTCGCCGATCTCGTCCACGCCCTCGACCGTGTTCCACGACTCGTCGATCAGCTTCACCTCGACACCCCAGATCGGGATGCCGATCGAGCCGGGCCGCGGGTCGCTGTTCGGGTCGCTGAACGTCGCCACCGGCGAGGTCTCGGACAGCCCGTAGCCCTCGAGGATCGTCACCCCGAACCGCTGCCGGACCTCCTTGATGATCTCCACCGGCAGGCTGGACCCGCCGGCCACGGCGACCCGCATGTTCGACGCGATCCGCTCGACGTCCACGCCCTCGGTCAGCGCGTTGAGCAGCCCCCAGTACATGGTCGGCACGCCGGCGAAGAACGTCACGTTCTCCGTCTCCAGCAGCTTCACCGCCGCCGGCGCGTCGAACCGGGGCAGCAGCACCAGCGTCGAGGCGCTCGCGAAGCCCGCGTTCATGTTCACGGTCGAGCCGAACGAGTGGAACAACGGCAGCACGAGCAGGTGCGTGTCGGTCCCCGGCTTGGTGCCGAACAGCCGGTTGCAGGTCAGCGCGTTGAGAATCAGGTTGGAGTGGGAGAGCTCGGCGCCCTTGGCCTGCCCCGTGGTCCCGCTCGTGTAGAGGATCACGGCCGGGTCGGTCTCCGGCAGCAGAACGGACTCGAACACCGGCGCCTTGCCGGCCAGCGCCGCGCCGAGCGTCTCGGCCCCCTCGATCGGCGACGGCGCGGCCGGATCCGCCGTGATCAGGAGGAACTGCTCGCAGCCCTCGGCCTGGCCGAACCCGGCGAAGCCCTCGGCGCCCATCGGCAGCTCCGGCGTCCCCTGGAAGCAGATGTAGGCCTTCGCCTGGGAGTCGCCGAGGTGGTAGGCGATCTCCCGCCCCTTGAGCAGCACGTTCAGCGGGACGACCACCGCGCCCGCCTTGAGGATCCCGTAGTAGACCACCGGGAAGTACGGCAAGTTCGGGCACGAGAGCGCGACCTTGTCGCCGGGCCGGATGCCGCGCTCCACCAGCAGGTTGGCCACCTGGTTGGCCGCCGCGTTCACCTGCGCGTAGTTGAGACGCTGGTCGCCCAGCACGACCGCCGCGCGCTCCGGGTAGTTGCGGGCGCTGTCCTCGAGGAGGACGGAGAGGTTGAGCATGCGGACGATCCCCTTCACGTTCACACTGTGGCCTGGGTCTCATTCGAGCATGCCGCGGCGAGCTGAAGAACCCTCCGTTTCGCTCTTGTTCCATGATCCGCTCCTCCCGTGCGCTTCCCGTTGACGTTCTCGGCTTCCGTTTCGGCCCGGCTCCCGCCGCCTCTGCTCCAGCTCCCTGCTCCAGCTCCCTGCTCCGGTGCTCTGCTCCAGCGCTCTGCTCCAGCTCGCCGCTCCAGCTCGCCGCTCCAGCTCGCCGCTCCAGCTCGCCGCTCCAGCTCGCCGCTCCAGCTCTGTTCGCCAGGCCTCAGCTCCGTTTCCGGCGCAGGACCGGGCCGGCCGTTGCCGCGACGGCCACCAGCGCACAGACCGCCGTGACGGTCGCGGCGGCACCCCACGGAACGACCAGCGGAACCCCGCGCTCGAGCTCGGCCTCGACCGCGGCCCGGACCCCGTCGAGCGAGATCGCCGCGACCACGCCGCCGAGCACCGTGCCCACCACGACGGCCAGCACCGCCTCGGCCGTCGTCACCCGCAGGACCTGACCGGTAGTCGCTCCGGCCAGGCGCATGGCCCGGAACTCGGCCCGCCGCGCCGCCGTCGCCATGAGCAGGGTGTTCGCCACGGCCAGCCCCGTGTAGCCGACCGTGAGACCGATCAGCACGGCCAGGAACAGGTCGACCAGCCGGCCCTCGTCGTCGATGTCGATCTGCACGTACTCCCGGGCCGTCATCGCCCGCGCCCCGGCCACGGCCACCGGCGGGCCGCTCAGCAGCACGGCATCGGTCAGCGCCGCGGGATCGTGCCGCCGGACCGCGTCCCGCGGCAGCAGCACCCCGCCCGTCTTGGCCGTGACCGCCCGGACCGGGAGCCGCTCGCTCGTCCCGTCCGCCCACGCCAGCGCGAGCACCTCGCCGGCCGCGGTGTGCATCTCCTCGGCTGTGGCCGCGTCCAGCACGATTCCGTCGTCGCCCCCGCGGGCCAGCCCGGCGAACTCACCACCCGGAACGCCGGCCGCGTCGTACCCCTTGGTCGTGCCACCCGTCGTGATCAGCACCCGCGTCAGCAGACGAGACGAACCGGGCTGCGCGGCGACCGCGGCGTTCCCCAGTCCCGGGACACCGTCGGGCGCCAGCACGGTGGCGGCCGGAATGTCGGCGGCCTCGTCGGCGCCCTGGACGTTGTCGATGGTGGCGACCGTGCCCGTGAGCAGCACCGTGAAGCCGACCGTGAGCAGCACCGGCGCCGCGGTCGAGGCCACCCGCCGCACCGCGACCAGCGTCCCCTCGCGTATCAGCATGCCGGTGGCCGCCCGGCGCCACGGCCAGGTCGCCGCGCGCACCAGCGGCACGATCACGACCGGCGCCAGCAACGCGGCCGCGGTCAGCAGCAGCATCGCCGCCCCGAGCCCGGCCGTGGACCGCACCGTGATCGGCATCGCCGACAGCCGTGCCAGCAGCACCAGCCCCGCCACCGCGCCGGCCACCCCGGCGATCCACCGCACCGGCGTCATCGCCCGGCGCTCGACCGCGGCATCCCGCAGCGCGTCCAGCGCCGGCGTGCGGCTCGACCGCCGCGCCACGACCGCGACGCCGGCCAGGGCGACGATCACGCCGAGCAGGAACGACCCGGCCAGCGCGAGCGGCTGCACGGTCACCGCGTAGCCCGCCGGTTCCAGGCCTGCGTCCACGAACGGCCCGGCCAGCAGCGGGGCCGTGAGCGCGCCGATCGGCAGCCCGGCCAGCGAGGCGAGCACGGCGACGACGAGCGTCTCGGCGTACATCATCCGGCGCACCTGCCCGGGAGTCGCGCCGACCGCCCGCAGCAGACCGATCTCGCGGCGCCGCTGCGCCGCGCTCAGCGCGCAGGTCGACGCCACCACGAACACCGCCACGAACCCGCCGAGCCCGACCATCGCGATCAGGAGCTGCGCGCCGAGCCACCGGACGCGAGTCACGCTGACCGGTTCCAGCGAGTCACGGTCCCGGCCGGTCAGAACCGCGCCTTCCGCGCCGACCACGCCACGCGCCGCCTCCGCAACGGCGCCGGCGTCGCCACCGACGGTGAGACCGATGACGCGCACACCTGGCGACATCCGCAGCGCCATCGCGTCCGCCACGTAGAACCCGGGACCGTCCACCGTGCCGGTGACCGTCCAGGTGGCGGGGCCGGCGGCGGTCAGCACGTCGATCCGCGTCCCGGGCGGCAACCCGGGCACGGCGACCTCGCCCTCGTGCCGCGGTGCCACCCCCGCCGAGAGCCGGTAGCCGCCCAGCGCCGCCGACGACCAGGCGTGCCCGTCGAGCCGAGCCCCCTCCGGGTCACCAGCCGGCCTCCCGTCCACCACCCGCTGGACGTAGAACACCGGGTCGGCCGCCGCCGCGGTCACGCCCGGAACGTCGGCCAGCCGTGCCGCCAGGCCGATCGCCTCGGCCGCGGTCCACGACTCGTACTCCGGCCGGCCGTAGTCGTTGTCTCCCACCGATGGCGAGCTCACCAGGACCGGCGAGGCCGAATATCGCTCCGGCGCCTCGGGCCGCGACGACAGGTAGAGCGTCGTCGCCCCGGCGACAACCGCCACGCCTAGCGCGATCGCCACGAACGTGCCGGCGAAGCTCGAGAACCGGTGCCGCACCATCTGCCACGCGATGCTCACGACGCCACCCCCGCGGTCCGGGCGGGGCGGGCCTCCTCGAGACGGGCCGTCCGGATCGCGATCTCCTGCGCCCCGGCCGGACCGGCGAGCGCGTCCACCACGCGGCCGTCGGCCAGGAAGAGCACGCGGTCGGCGTGCGCGGCCGCGAACGGGTCGTGCGTGACCATGACGATCGTCTGGTCATGCTGGTCGACGGCGAGGCGCAGCAGCCGCAGCACCTCGCGTCCCGAGCGCGCGTCGAGCGCGCCGGTAGGCTCGTCGGCGAACAACACGGCCGGACGGGTCACCAGTGCCCGCGCGATCGCCACCCGCTGCTGCTGGCCGCCGGATAGCTCGCTCGGCCGATGCCCCGCGCGATCGCCGAGCCCGACCTCGGCCAGCATCGCGTTCACCTCGCCGCGCGCCGGATTGCGGCCGGCCAGGCGCAGCGGCAGCGCCACGTTCTGCGCGGCGGTCAGCGCGGCGATCAGATTGAACGCCTGGAACACAAAGCCGACCCGGGCGCGGCGGAGCTTGGTCAGTTGCCGCTCGGACAGGTCACCGATCGGCGTGCCGTCGATGACCACGTCACCGCCGCTCGCCCGGTCGAGCCCGGCCGCGCAGTGCAGCAGCGTCGACTTGCCCGAACCGGACGGGCCCATGACCGCGGTGAACGTGCCGGCCGGAAAGACGGCATCAATGGCGTCCAGCGCGGTCACGCCTCGCTCGCCGGTGCCGTACGTTTTCGTGACGGCTCTCAGCTCGACCGCCGGTGTTGCTTGCTCCCTCGTCATGCCGTTCAGCCAACCGGTCCGGCGGCCCGCGCACAGTAGAGCTGGATAGAGAATCGAAGGTATAGCCAGGTCTACCGACAGCGGCCCGCCGCCCCGGTAGCGTCGCCCCCATGCCGGTTCGCAACGCGCTCGAAGCGCTCACGATGCGGCCGACACGATTCCTGTGCTCGGCCTGGCCCTGGCGGTCGCTCGCCTATCTGACCGGCGGCGCGCTGCTGGGCTTCGCCGCGATCCTCGCCGTGATCGGGCTGCTGTTCGCCGGCGTGGTGCTGTCGGTTCTGGTGGTCGGCATCGCCGGCTACGTCGCGACCGTGCTGTCCGGCGTCGCCGTCGCCCGGCTCGAGCGCTGGCGCATGCGCCTGGTCGACGAGAGTGTCCTGCCCGACCCGCATCGGCCCGTCCCGCGACCGGGTGTGCGCGCCTGGGTCACGGTCCGGCTGCGCGAGCAGGCCACGTGGCGCGAGCTCGGCTACACGATGCTCTCCTGCCTGATGCTCTGCTGGATGGATGCGGTGGTCGTCACCGCCGCGGTCTACCTGCCGCTGTCGTTGCTCGCCGGGCCGTTGTACATCCACGACTCGCCCCTGAGTGTCACCGTCCCCATCGCTCTGGCCGGCGTCCCGGTGGCGATCATCGCGGCCTACCCCGTCACCGCGTGGGCGGGTGCCCGGGCGGCGATGGCCCGGGCCATCCTCGCGCCGCGCCCGCACGACACCGACGTGCAGCTGGTCGAGGTGACCCGGTCACGGGCCCGCCTGGTCGACGCGTTCGAGGTGGAGCGGCGCCGCATCGAGCGCGACCTGCACGACGGCGCCCAGCAGCGACTGGTCGCGCTGAGCATGCAGCTCGGCTTGGCCCGGCTGGAGCTTCCCGCGGGCTCGGCCGCGGCCGACCAGGTCGCCAACGCGCACGAGCTGGCCAAGCAGGCGCTCACCGAGCTGCGCGAGCTGATCCACGGGGTGCACCCCAAGGTGCTCACCGACCGCGGGCTCGAGGCGGCGGTGGGCGAAGTGGCGGCCACGGCCGCGCTTCCCGTAGACGTTCATATCCGACTCCCGGGCCGTCTGCCGTCGATGGTGGAGGTGACGGCCTATTTCGTAGTGGTGGAGGCATTGACCAACGTGGCGAAACACAGCGAGGCGCGCCGCGCCGCGGTGACGGCCGGCATGGCCGGCGACCGGCTGACGCTTGAGGTACGTGATGACGGACGCGGCGGGGCCGACCCGTCCGCGGGTTCGGGCCTGGTGGGCTTGGCCGACCGGGTGGCCGCGGTGGACGGCACCGTCGCCCTGTCCAGCCCGGCGGGTGGTCCGACCCTGGTGCGCGTCGAGATCCCGGTGTCGTCGTGACCGCGCCGCGGCCCTCCGGGGCTTCGGGCGGCGGTTTGCCGGCCGGACCGGGCCGGCGACGGGAACGCAGCTGGCGAAGCGTCGCCGATTGGCGAAGTTGGGGCGGACGGAGCACCGGGCCAGGTGCCGGACCGGATCCCGGGCCGGGCGCTGCGTCGAGCGTCGGGCCAGGCGCTGGACCGGGTGTGGGGCCCGACGCCGGGCCGCCCGCCAGAACTGGCCCGTCCATCAGAACGGGGCCGGGTCTCAGAACTGGGCCGGGCGTCAGAACGGGGCCGGGAGTCAGAACTGGGCCGGGTGTCAGAACGGGGCCGGGCGTCAGAACTGGGACGTCCGCCAGAGCCGAGTCGTCCGTCAGAACTGGGCCGGGCGTCAGAAGCGGTGCCGGGGCGGGCACCGGCCCGAGGCCCGGGAGCGATCGGCCCGACGGGCGAAGTGTGGGTCCGTTGGCCGTGGCCCCGGAGGGGCGCCGCGGACGTGCGGCGCTGGACAGGGCGGGCGTCTGCGAGGGCAGCACCCGTGCGAGCTCAGAAGGTGCCGCGATGGAACCGGTCGACGCCAGGACCGAGCTGAAGGACCAGAGCGTTCCCGGGCTACGGGTGGTGCTCGCCGAGGACGGCCTGATCGTGCGTGAGGGCGTGACCGGCATGCTGCGGCGGTTCGGGCACGAGGTGGTGGCCGCGGTCGGCGACGCCGAGGAGTTGAAGGCGGCGGTGATCGAGCACGAACCGGACATCGTGGTGACCGACGTGCGGATGCCGCCCACGTTCAGCGACGAGGGCCTCCAGGCGGCCATCGCGTTGCGGGCCGCCGATCCGCAGCTGCCGGTGTTGGTGCTCAGTCAGCACGTGGCGCCGACCTATGCGGCCGAGCTGCTCGACTCGGGGAAGTCGGCGGGCGTCGGCTACCTGCTCAAGGACCGCATCGGGGACGTGACCGACTTCGTCGACGCTCTCATGGCGGTGGCCGAGGGGCAGACCGTCGTGGACCAGGAGGTGGTGCGGCAGCTCATCGGCCGCCGGCGTGATCCGCTGACGTTGCTCACGTCGCGGGAGAAGGAGGTGCTGGCGTTGATGGCCGAGGGGCGATCCAACACGGCGATCGCTCGCCGCATGGTGGTCACCGAGGCCGCGGTGGCGAAACACATCGGCAGCGTGCTCACCAAACTCGACCTCCCGCCCGACGCCGACGACCATCGCCGGGTGCGGGCGGTGCTGGCCTACCTGCGCGGCTGACTGCCCGGTCCACGGCCTGCGGCACACGCCCCGGCGGCCGGCGGTGTCTGGCCCCGGCAGCCGGGCGGCGTGCGCACGGCGCGGCGATGGTCTGGCGGCGTTAAGCGGTGTGGGCGGTGGCCGGCGGCGTGCCTGGCGGATGCACGGCGTGCGTGCATCAGCCCGGCGGACCGACCGGCGCGCCGGCAGACGAGCCGGAAATCGATGCGGGCTGGGCGCGATTGGGAGGTTGGGACGGGGTCGGCGTAGCCGCGGCGGCGGCCAGGACGGACGGAGGGCGGATGGCGGCCAGGAGCAGGAAGATCCACATCAGCCGGGCGTCGTAGTAGTCGCCCGAGAAGAGGCCTGCGCAGCCTACGTAGATGCCGCTGTAGGCCGCGGCCCGGCTCTCCAAGGAGCGCTTGCGGTAAGGGACGCGGGCGAACTCCCGGCGCAGGGCGTAGAAGGCGGTGATCAGGAGGATCAGGCCGACCACGCCGCCCTCGGCGGCTACGGCCAGGGGGAGGTTGTGGACGTAGCGCTCGCCGGGGCCGAGGTTGGTGATGGCGTAGAAGCCGTGGACTCCCACGCCGAAGACGGGCTGCTCGACGAACAGGCCGAGGCCCTTCTCGTAGAGGACGTCACGGTCGGAGGTGTAGCGCTGCTGGAGGGTGGCGGTGAAGAAGCGGTTCTGGGTCAGGGCGATGACGGTGTCGCCGATGATCGCCCAGGTCGCGGCGCACAGGGCGATGAAGGCGGCGAACGGGCGGAGGAAACGGCGCGAGCAGATGATGCGGATCATGCGGGGCATCGCGACGCCGGCGGTGATGGCCAGCGCTACCAGGCCGCCTCGGGAACCGGAGGCCAGGGCGCCGACCAGGAAGGGGGGTACGCCGATCAGCCAGATGAGACGGTCGCCGCTGCGGAAGTAGAAGTAGGTCGCCGCGAGGATGCCCAGGACCAGGACGCGGACGAAGACGTTGGGGCCGCCGCCGAATGCGGCCCAGCGGCCGCTCGCGGTGTGGCCCCGGCCCGATGCGGCGTAGAGGAAGTAGAGCCAGGCGGCGCCGTAGACGCAGCCGAAGGTCACGCGGACCACGTGGTCGCTGTCCCATTCGGCGAGGACGGTGTAGACGGCGAGGAGGATCGTCTCGGCGATCAGGTCGCTCAGGACGTCGTGGATGATCGCGCCGCGCGGGGCCCAGGCGGCCGAGAGCATCTGGTAGCCGAGGAGCACCAGCACCGGGTGCAGGCAGCGGGCGGCGGCGCCGGTGGTGGGTCGGGGGCCGGCGGCCTTCGTCTCGAGGGCGAACGCCATCAGCATCGCGGCGAACAGCAGGACCCGGGTGTCGTTGAGCACCGGGATCTCGAGGCCGATGCGGGTCAGGGTGAAGTGGCCGGCCAGCGTCGCCACGAAGCCGATGCCGATGACCACCAGGCCGGGACGGGTTGCCCGGCGCGGTCCGAGCCGGGCGGCGAGACGTTCGCCCGGAGAGGGGCGTTTCGCGCGGCCGCGCGCCGACCGGCGCTTCACGCCGGGACGGCCCGGAGCAGGGCGGCGTAGGAGAGGGCGCCCAGCAGGACGGCCGCCGTCGTCAGGCCCGCGATCGCGGCGGCGGCCGGGGAGGCGAAGGCGGCGGTGGCGTAGGTGAGGGCGATCTCGACGGCGACGCAGAGGAGCAGGATGCGGGAGATGACGGGGGTTTCCTGGAGGGCGTCCAAGGTGGGGCGGGCGGCGTAGAACGCGGCGAACGGGATGGCGGCCGGCAGGGCGGCGCGGAGGACGTCGATCGCGTCGTGGAACTCGGTGCCGAGGAAGCCGTGGACCAGGGGCGGGGCTATCACGGCGAAGAACAGGGCGCCGAGGGTGGCGAGACCGGCCGCGGCCAGCGGGAGGGTCTTGAGTCCGCGGCTCAGAGGGGATCCGGCGGCGGCCGGGGGCGATTGGAAATGGCTGCTCAGGCGGGGGAGCAGGACCGGCGTGAGCATGCCGAAGACCGAGCAGATCAACGTGATCGCGGACGTGGCGAAGCCGACGAAGCCGGGCGTGGGGGAACCGGGGGCGGCGCCGGCCACGAAGAACGTGGGGAAGGCGAACAGGGCCGGCAGGGCGATCTCGCCGGGGGCGCGGCGGATGCCGAAGCGGAGCAGGGTGCCCAATGGGGGTGGGGAGACCGGGCGGTGGGGGGACGGTACGTGCCGGCTGACGGCGGCGATCCCGGCGAAGGCCAGGAAGGCCATGGCCGCGCCCTGGATGGCCAGGAACAGGTCGGTGCGGGTGGCGGCGGCGAAGGCGACCAGGGGGAGCAGGCCCAGGCCGAGCAGCGAGACCGCGTTCGAGAGGCGGATCTGGCCGTTGCCGCGCAGGCCGGCCATCGTGACCACGACCAGGCAGTTGCCGGCGGCCAGGACCACCACGGCGCGGACGGCGGGGACGCCGCCGGGGATGCCGAGCAGGCGGCCCACGTCGTCGGCCAGGACGAGGCCGAGCAGGCCGACGACGTCCATGATCACGATCTGGACCAGGAACGCCTGCAGCGCCAGGACGCGGGACCGGTCGCCGGCGCGGGGGAGGTATCGGTGCAGGGCGGGGACGAGGCCGAGCAGGGCGAACGGCTGGACGGTGGCGACGACGCCGCGGGCGACCTGGTAGTAGGCGAAGCCGGAGACGCTGGCCCGGCGCGCCACCAGGTGGAACAGGAGCAGGCCGGAGGCGAGCGTCAGCCAGTGGGCGACCGTCGTTCCCACGTAGTCCCGGCGGACGACGGCGGGGATGCTGGTGGCGAGGGCACGCAGGGACACACGATCAGGCGTTCACGGGCTCGGCCGGCAGCACCCGCAGCATGTACTCGTCGACGCCGCGGATGCCGAGCACGGCCAGGGCGGTGAGGACCAGGATCTCCAGGTCGACGCGGAGGCGGTGGTCGGCGACGTACGCGAGGCCCAGCTCGATCTTGCGGGGGCGGATCAGGATGTCGTACGCGAGATCGGGGTCGTCGTGGCCGGCCAGGATGCCGCCCTCGTCGCGGAAGACGATGGACGCCCAGTCGGTGATCCCGGGTTTCACCTCGAGCAGGCGGCGTTCGCGTTCGGTGTAGCGGGCCACCTCGGACGGCACCTGGGGGCGCGGCCCGACCAGGCTCATCGACCCGCCCAGCACGTTGAGGAGCTGGGGCAGCTCGTCCAGCTTCCAGCGGCGCAGCATGCGGCCGGTCGCGGTGAGCCGCGGGTCGTCGTCGGCGGTGGACGGGCCGCCGAGGCGCGAGGCGTCGACGACCATGCTGCGGAACTTCAGCATCTTGAACGGGCGGCCGCCCACGCCGACGCGCTCGCCGCGGTACAGGACCGGGCCGCCGTCCTCCCGCTTGATCCGCCACGCGCAGTAGGCGGCGACGGGAGCGCCGGCCATCAGGACGGCGGCCGCCACCGTCAGGTCCACGATCCGTTTCGCCCGGTCGTAACGCACGGTCACACAACGAAGCGTATCTGTACCTTACGGGGATTTTGCGGCTTTTGGCGGAGGGGAGGGGAGGGGGGAGGGAAGGGGTGCACCCACGAAGAGGCGGGCGCGGCGGGAGAAGGGGAAGGGGAGGGCGGGAGGGAGGTGAAGGGAGGGAGGGGAGGGGCGCAATCAGGAAGAGGCGGGCGGGGCGGGCGAGGGCGAAGCGGCGGGCGCCGCGCGGAGGGAGAAACGGTAGATGCGGGAGGTCACGCCGCGGTGGATGGACGTCTGGCCCTCGAACGTGGCGCCCATCTTCTCGTAGAAGCCGTGCGCCCGGCCCTGCTGCTCGCCGGTGACGATTTTGACGGCGGGTTCGTCGTGCGCCGCGAACCAGGCGGTCAGCTCGGTGAACAGGGCCTGCGCGATGCCATGCCCGCGGGACTCCGGCTGCACGACGAAGTTCATGATCTCGGCGTCGGGCAGGGCGGGGCCGGTGTGGGCGTAGCGCAGGGTTTGGTAGAGCCGCAGCAGGCGGTGGCGCGAAACCAGCTTGGGGAGCAGGGCGGGGACGGCCACCCACCACTTGCGCAGGACGAACTCGCGGAACAGGGCCGACATGTCGCGGGCGCCGCAGATGTAGCCGACCGGCTCGTTGCCGCGCAGGGCGATGAACAGGGCGGCGTGCCGGCTCGCGGCCACGTGCCGGTAGAGCATCTCCAGCGCCGGCACGCCCAGGGACGACAGGAAACCCTGCGACACCTCGGTCGCGTGCATCAGCGCCACGGCCCGGATCTGCTCGTCGGTGAACTCGGTGAACGTCCCGCCCAGCACCCGGATCCGCGGGAGCCCGCTCGGCCGGCCGAGCGCGTCGGCGACGAGCCGCAGCGCGCGGTCGACCTCGGCGTCGCGCACGCCCGCGCGTACCGGAAAAGTGATCACGTGCGCCGCCGCCCACTCGCCGTTCGGGCAGGAACCGGGGGTGTAGCCGGCCGCCCGCAGGGCCTCGCCCGACAGCGGGTGCACCGGCGTCGTGAACCACTCGCCCACCTCGAGCCGCTGCTGGGCCGCGGTCCGCACGAGCGCCGTCTTGTCGGCGACCGGCACCGGCATCCGGAGCGGGGTTCCGTTTTGCGGGGGCGGGGTCAGCAGCGAGAGCCGTTCGAGGCCGGCCCGGTACCGTGCGGCGACGGCCTGGCGGCGGGGGACGAGACGAGCGGCGGCACGCGTACGCGAGGGGAGCCGCCGCCGCACCGACCGGGTCATCCGCCACGCGTACTCGGGGCTCGCCGACGGATCGGCCGAATAGGACCCGACGACCAGCCCGAGCCCGGCCAGCCGCCGGTAGAGCGACCGCAGCCGCCACACCATCCCGGACCGGTCGACCAGCGAGAACGCCGCGTACTGGGCCGACATCATCACCTCGCGCGAGGCGGGCGGCGCCCGAAATGTCCCATACTGCCGGCGCATCACCGAGGCCAGCGCGGGATCCCGGACCACGGCCGAGCCACCCACCCCCGCCACGATGGGCTTGCCCCACTCGTAGGACAGAAACGCGGCCACACCCCGGACCGAGACCGGCGCGGTCACATGCGCACAGTCTTCGATGACCGGAATATCCCCGACAACGCGAAAAATGGCGTCCAGATCCGCCACAACCCCAAAGGTGTGCTGAACGATCACGGCCCGGGTACGGGTCGTCATGGACGCCGCGACCTGAGCGGCATCCAGCCCATAGGTGAACGGCGAGATGTCGGCGAAGACGGGAACGAGACCGAGCCGGATCAGCGGCTCGACCACGGCCGCACAGGTGTACCCCTGCACGATGATCTCGTCGCCGGGAACGACCCCGAGCCCCCGCAGAATGGCATACAGCGCCACCCGCCCCCGGTAGTAATGAAAGGTCTCCATCAGGGCGCCCGATCGACAATCCCCCACACCGACCCGGCCCCGTAGACGACGTGCGTCGTCGCGAAGACCAGCGGCAGGGCGACGAGCAGCCGGGCGTCCCGCTGCCGGCGGGCGATCCGCGCCGAGGACAACAGCGCCAGCGACCCGTACGCCCCGAGCACGCCACCCGTGACCCGGCGGGCGCGCCGCGAGAACGGCGACAGCAGCGCCCCGCCCGCCACCGCGACCACGAACCCGAGCGGCACCACGTTCCGCCACGACCCGATCCAGCGGCCGACCGAGCGCGACGCCGCGAACGGCCAGTACCCCGCCTCGAACATCCACGAGCAGAACTCCGGGAAGTCCGACCGGGGGTAGTAGTCGCACTCGATGCCGGGCAGCAGCAGGATCTTCCCGCCGGCCTGGCGCAGCCGGTTGTTGAACTCCCGGTCCTGCGCCCGGGTCAGCCGCTCGTCGAACATCCCGATGTCGTCGAAGACCCGCCGCCGGTAGCAACCCCCGAAGACGGTGTCGACCCATTGCGGCGTGCGCGCCCCGACCCGGTATTTCGAGTTCCCCGCCCCGAACGTGTCGGTGGTCGACAGGGCGATCGCCCGGGACAGCACACTGTCGTCGCGCGGCACCGACCGGCGGATGCCGCCCACGTTGTCGGCGTCCGGATGCGAGCGGAGCCCGGCGACGCACCGCTCGATGTAGTCCGGCGGATAGGACGCGTGCACGTCGAGCCGCACGATCACGTCGCCGACCGAGGCCCGGATCCCCATGTTCAGCGCGACCGGCTTGCTGTGCCCCGGGTTGTCCAGCATCCGCAGCCGGTCGTGCCGCGACGCGTACGAGGAGACCACGTCGCGCGTTCCGTCCGTGCTCATCCCGTCGACGAGGAGCAGCTCGATCCGGCCGGCCGGGTACGTCTGCCCGAGCACCGAGTCGAGGAACGCCGCGACGAACGCCTCCTCGTTCCAGCACGGGATGACGACGCTGACGAACGGGACGCTCATGAGCCGAAGAACCGGCGGACGCTGGCCGCGACGTACGAGACCTGGTCGTCGGTGAGCTCGACATGCAGCGGCAGCGAGACCACCTCGCGGCAGAGACGCTCGGTCCGCGGCAGCGACAGTCCCTCCAGCCCCAGCCCCTTCTGCTGGTGGAGCGGGATCGGCCAGGAGATCAGCGTCTCGATCCCCGCCGCGCGCAGGTGCGCGACCAGCTCGTCGCGGCGCGGCGTGGTCACCGGATAGTTCTGGAAGACGTCGTAGCGCCGCGGATCCGCGTCCGGCCCGACCGGGATCGACAGCTCCGGCACGTCGTGCAGCAGCGAGGTGTACTGCCGGGCCAGTTCGCGCCGCCGCTTGATCCACTCGGGCAACGACCCCAGGCGCCAATCCAGGATCGCGGCCTGCAGGTTGTCGAGCCGGCAGTTGTAGCCCCAGCCGTCCAGCTCGGCCTGCCCGACCCGGCCGTGATCGCGCAGCGCCCGCAGCCGGTCGGCCAGCGCCCCGTCGCCGGTGAGCACCGCGCCCGCGTCGCCGAGCGCGCCGAGCAGCTTGGCCGGGTAGAACGAGTAGGTGCTGGCCAGGCCGAAGGTGCCCGCGTTGCGCCCCTCGAAGGTGGCGCCGAGGGCCTGCGCGGCGTCCTCGATGACGACGGCGCCGACCGATTCGGCCACCTTCACCACCGAGGCCATGTCGACCGTACGACCGTTGAGATGCACCGGGATGATGACCCGGGTGCGCTTCGACACCGCGTCGGCGAGCCGGTCGGTGTCCATCAGATGGTCCTCGCCGATGTCGACCAGGACCGGCTTGGCGCCGCGCAGCACGAACGGCGAGATGGTCGCCACGAACGTGTGCGCGACGCTGACGATCTCGTCGCCGGGGCCGATGTCGAGCGCGTGCGCGAGCAGCCGCAGGCCGTCCGTGCAGTTGCTCACCCCGACGCCGCGCGACGTGCCGACGAACCGGGCCAGGTTCGTCTCGAAGTCGCGCAGCTGCTGCCGGAGCATGAGGTCGCCGGCCGCGATCGTCTCCTCGATGACCGGCAGCAGCCCGGCCCGCTGCCGGCGCCACTGCTCGGGATAGTCAACGAACCTGACACGCCAGTCCACGGTTGACCTCCAGTTGTTCGAGCACCCGGGCGCTGATCGCGGCCGGGTCGAGGCCGTGCGCGCGCCGCAGGTGGTCCTGGTCGCCGACGAGCGAGGAGAAGCGCGCGGGCAGCCCGATCCGGATGAGCGAGGCCGAGCCGGGCAGCTCGGCGAGGATCTCGGCGACGGCGCCGCCGAGGCCGCCGATGATCGAGTGCTCCTCGAGGGTGACGATCGTGGTGTAGCGGCGGGCGGCGTCGTGCACGGCGAGGATGTCGAGCGGGTCGAGCCAGGGGAACGAGCGGACGTCGGCGTGCACCCCGGAGAAGGCGAGCAGCTCGGCGGCGCGTACGGCGTTGTCGAGGATGCCGCCGGTGGTGAAGATCGCGAGATCCCCACCCGTACGCAGTCCGATCGATTCTCCCCGCGCGAGGCGCAGGGGAAGCGGATGCACATCGGGTTCGGCGGCCTTGCCGAGCCGCAGATAGGCCGGGCCGCCGTTGGCGAGCAGGTCGGCCATCACCGCCGACGTCTCGACCGAGTCGCCGGGCGCCGCCACCGCGAGCCCGGGGATCGAGCGCATGATGGCGAGATCCTCGGTGGCATGGTGGGACATGCCCAGCGCGCCGTACGCGAGACCGCCCCCCACCGCGACGACGATGACATCCGCGTGGTGGTACGCGACGTCGTTGCGGATCTGCTCGAGACAACGCAGCGTGGGGAAGTTCGCGATCGAGTACGTGAACACGCGGGCCCCGCCGAGCGCCATTCCGGCCGCCAGCCCGGTCATGTTCTGCTCGGCCACGCCGGCGTTGACGAACTGGCCCGGGCAGCGGGTCATGAACTCCTCGACGGCGCCGAACCCGATGTCCGCCGTGATCAGCACGACGTCCGGGTTCGCGGCGGCCGCCTCCACGAGGTCGGCGAAGAACCGGGCCCTCACGGCGCCACCTCGGCCAGCGCCCCGGCCAGCTCCTCGTCGGTCGGCGGCCGGTAGTGCCAGGCCACCTGGTTCTCCATGAACGAGACGCCCTTGCCCTTGACCGTGTGCGCGAGCAGGCAGCGCGGCCGGTCCGGCTCGGCGCCGCGCGGCACGTCCAGCGCCGCGACCAGCTGCTCGTGGTCGTGCCCGTCCACCTCGGCCACGCGCCAGCCGAACGCCGTCCACTTGTCGGCGAACGGCTCCAGCGCCAGGGTCTGCTCGGTCGTGGTCAGCGACTGGAGCTTGTTGTAGTCGACGATCGCCACCAGGTTGGACAGCCGGTGGTGGGCGGCGAACATCGCGGCCTCCCAGACGCTGCCCTCGTCGCACTCGCCGTCGCCCAGCAGCACGTACGTGCGCCAGACCGACCCGGTCTGCCGGGCCCGCCAGGCCAGCCCGGCCCCCACCGGCAGCCCGTGCCCGAGCGACCCGGTGGACAGCTCGACGCCGGGGATGCCGACGTGGCTGACGTGACCGGAGAGGAACGAGCCGTTGCGGTAGTGCTGGGCCAGCAGCGCGGTGCCGAAGAACCCCCGCTCGGCCAGGGCCGCGTAGAGGGCGGCGCCGGCGTGCCCCTTGCTCATGATGAACCGGTCCCGGTCGGGCCGGTCCGGGTGCTGCGGGTCGACCTCGAGCACCCGGTCGTAGAGCGCGGCCAGGATGTCCGCGCAGGACAGCGCGGACCCGACGTGGGAGCTGCGGCCGGAGTTGGTCATCCGCAGCACGTGCGCGCGGATGGCCCGCGCGGTGGTCGCGCTCATAGCACCGCATACCCGATGTACGGGTCGAACTCGAACCGCCGCAGCTCCAGCCGGCCCATGCCGATCTCGTCGAGCAGCGCGGAGGTCTCGCCCGGCCACAGCGGGTTGTCCAGTTCGTCGAAGGCCAGCACCGCGCCCTTGGGCATGCGGGGCAGGAAGTGGCGCAGGGCGGTGGCCGTCGGCTCGTACAGGTCGAGGTCGAGGAAGAGCAGGCTGACCACGAGGTGCGGGTTGTCGGCCACGAACTGCGGGATGGTCTGGCAGACGTCGCCGCGCACCAGCATGGCCTTGGGCAGGTGACCGAGGAACCGGTCGGTGTCGTAGATCTCCAGCAGCCGGGACAGCTCGTCGTAGCTGTCCGCGGCGAGCCCGCCGGCCGTCGCGCCGGTCTGTGCCGGGCGGTCCTGCTCGGTCACGGCCGGGAAGCCGCCGAACGAGTCGAAGCCGTACAGCCGCCGGGTCAGGTTGGTCGGTTCGAGGGCGGCGCTCAGCTGGGCGAACGTCATGAAGCTCGACCCCCGGAAGACGCCGCACTCGACGAGCGAGCCCTTGACCGGCAGGGCCAGCTTGAACAGCTCGTAGAGGGCCGCGAACCGGGTGACCTGGGCGCGGCGCAGGTAGCGGGCGGCGTTGGCGAGCCGGGTCGGCAGGTCGTCCCGGCTCATCGCGAAGACGTCGGCGATCGCGCCCGGGACCGTCCGCTCGGTCGCCGTCTGCAGGCCGCCGGGCGTCGTCACGCGGCACCGCTCAGGGCGAGGGCGACCGAGCTCCAGCCGCCCGGCCGCGGGGCCGGCGGCAGCGGCGGGCCGAACGTGTCGGCGCTGGTCGGCAGGCCGATCCGGCGGCGCGGGGCGGCGACCATGTTGAACACGCAGCCGAGCACCTTGGCGTCGACCGCGCGCAGCGCCCGCATGGCCGCCGCCACCTGCGCGGCGGTGGTCTTGCGGGAGCGCACCAGCAGCAGCGCGCCGTCGGCGCGGGCCGCCACCACGGCGCCGTCGGTGACCGGCAGCAGCGGCGGCGAGTCGAAGATGACCTTGTCGAAGCGCTCGCGGAGCTCGTCGACGAGGTCGGCCATCTGCGGCGAGGCGAGCAGCTCGCTCGGGTTCGGCGGCCGGTGCCCGCTGGCCAGCAGCCACAACCCGGCGCCCCACGGCTGCAGGACCTGGTCGAGCGAGGCGCCCCCGACCAGCACCGTGGTCAGCCCGGCCGAGCCCTCCCGGCCCAGGAACGCGGCGAGCCGCGGCCGGCGCAGCTCGGCGTCGACGATCAGCACCTTCTGGCCGGCCTCGGCGAACAGGATCGCCAGCCCGCACGCGGTCGCCGAGCGGCCCTCGCCGGGCATCGGGCTGGTCACCGCCAGGATCTTCAGCGGCCGGTCGCGGCCCGCGAACTGGAGGTTGGTGCGCAACTGGCGCAGCGCCTCGGCCCGCGGCGAGCGGCTGTCGGAGATGAACGGCCCGGATCGGCGGCGCGCCTTGCGGTCGCGCGGGAGCAGGGCCAGCACCGGCGCGCCGGTCAGCTCCGGCAGCACGGCGGCGGCCCGCACCGAGTTGTCGCACACCTCGCGGATCACCCCCAGCGCGGCGCCGATCAGCAGGCCCACCGCCACGGCCAGCGCGTCGTTGTGCAGGGGCCGCGGCGAGACCGGGTCGGGGTCGAGCCGGGCGACCGGCTCGACCGCGGTGACGATGGCCGCCGGGCCGAAGGGCTCGGGCCGCGCCTCGAGCGCGCCGACCATTGCCGGAAAGCGCGGGATGACCGCCTGGGCAATGGTCTGGGCGCGGGCCGGCAAATTGCTCGTCACCGTTACTGTCATCAATACGCTATCGCCCGCCGAGGTCACCGTGATGGATTTCTGGATCTGCTCGGCGGTCAGCCCGGTATTCGTTTCCGACGCCAATTCGTGGGCGAACTTGTCGCCGGTGAGCAGCTCCGTGTAGGTCTTGAGCCGGCCCTCGACGAACATCGAGCCCTCCAGCGCCGCCGAGCCGTCCTTGCTGGTCGTGGACAGGAAGAACGTCGCGGTCGCCGCGTACTCGGGCGCGGTCCGGCGATTGATGACCTGCGTGATCGCAAGCGCCACCAGCACGGCGGCGGCCATCACCCACCACTGCCGCCCGGCCACCCGGAGGTAGTCGCGTAGCTCCACGCTCACCTCCCGACGCCGCGCTTGACATCAAACTAGGCGGCGGGGTGCCGAAGGCGGAGCGATATCCCGAAGTTCGTTTACGCTGATAAAACGGCAGCCGCCGCCCCGAATGTTGCGAATGAGCCGGGAGGTGCGCCTGTGTCGAAGGGGAATGGATTTCTCCCGCTGTTCGTCGACGCGCTCGCCTGGGCCGCCGGCCTCAATCTCGCGGTCCTCGCCCGCTACGAGCTCGGCTTCGACCCCGGGCGCGCCGCCGCCACGGTGCCGATGGTCGCGCTCGCCGTCGTGCTCGAGGCCGCGCTGAGCCACGCGCACCGGGGCCGGTACGCGTTCGGCACCCTCGAGGACGTCCGCACGGTGTGGCAGACGGCGCTCGCGACCACCGCCGTGCTCGTCGTGCTCGACGGCATGCTGCCCGGCCACCGGCTGCCGCCGGGCGCGCCGCTGGTCGGCGGCCTGCTCGCGCTCGTGGTCATGCTCGCCGCCCGGCTGCTCTGGCGGCTGCGCCTGGACGCGCGGGTGCGGCCGGACGGGCGCGGCGTGAAGGTGCTGCTGTTCGGGGCGGGCGCGGCGGGACGCAACCTGCTGCAGTCGATGCGCTACGACCCGAACGGGCGGTACGTGCCGGTCGGTGTCATCGACGACGACCGGCGCAAACGACGGATGCGGTTCTACGGCGTACCCGTGCTGGGAAACCGGGACGACATCGCGGCGCAGGTGAACCGCACCGGCGCGACCACCGTGGTCCTCGCCGTGGCCAACGCCGACGCCGAGCTGGTCCGCGACATCCGCGCCCTGGCCACCGCGGCCGGCGCCGGCTTCCTGGTGGTGCCGTCGGTGAGCGAGCTGATGGACCGCGAGATCGGCGTGCGTGACCTGCGCGAGGCCGACGTCGCCGACCTGCTCGGCCGGCACCAGATCGACACCGACCTGGACGCGATCGCCGGCTACCTGACCGGCAAGCGGGTGCTGGTCACCGGCGCGGGCGGCTCGATCGGGTCGGAGCTGTGCCGGCAGATCCACCGGTTCGCGCCGGCCGAGCTGATGATGCTCGACCGGGACGAGACCGCGCTCCAGGCGGTGCAGCTGTCGATCGACGCGCAGGCGCCGCTGAGCGATCCGGCGCTGCTGCTCGCCTCGCTGCGGGACGTGGCCCGGATCCGCGAGATCTTCCGGACCCGCCGCCCGGAGGTGGTGTTCCACGCGGCCGCGCTCAAACATCTGCCGCTGCTCGAGCGCTATCCGGGCGAGGCGGTCAAGACCAACATCTGGGGTACGCAGGCGGTTCTCGACGCGGCGGCGGCGGCCGGCGTGGAGCGTTTCGTCAACATCTCCACCGACAAGGCGGCCGACCCGGTCAGCGTTCTCGGCTACTCCAAGCGGATCACCGAGCGGCTGACCGCCCACGTCGCCCGGCACAGCGCCGGCACCTACCTGAGCGTCCGCTTCGGCAACGTCCTGGGCAGCCGCGGGTCGGTCTTCACGACGTTCAGCGCGCAGATCGCCGGCGGCGGCCCGGTCACGGTGACCCACCCCGACGTCGAGCGGTACTTCATGACCATCCAGGAGGCGGTGCACCTGGTGATCCAGGCGGCGGCGATCGGGAACGACGGCGAGGCGCTCGTGCTGGAGATGGGCAAGCCGGTCCGGATCGCGGAGGTGGCCCGGCAGATGGTCGACCTGGCGCCGCGGCCGGTGGAGATCGAGTTCACCGGGCTGCGGCCGGGGGAGAAGCTCAGCGAGGCGCTGTTCGGCGCGGGCGAGCGCGACTCCCGCCCGTACCACCCCCTGATCTCGCATGTCGGGGTGCCGCCGCTGGACCCGGCGTCGATCCGGGGCCTCGCGGCGAACGCCGACCCCGCCGAGCTCATCGCCACCCTGGCGCGGCTGAGCGCCCGCGCGGCGGAGGTTCAGCAGCCGGCCGCCTGATCACCGCCGCCGCACCCGGATCGCCGCACCCGGATCGCCGCACCCGGATCGCGGGGCTCGGCGCCGCGGGCGGGATCCGGTCGCGGCAACCACCGGAACCGCCCACGGCACGGCTCAGTGTGCGCCCCTCGTGTTACAGAATGCGCCCATGACCTTTTCGATCGTGGCCCGCTCCGCCGACGGCCGGGCCCACGGCGTCGCCGTCGCCAGCAAGTTCCTCGGGGTCGGCGCGGCCGTTCCCGCCGCACTGGCCGAGGTGGGCGCCGTCGCCACCCAGTCGTACGCCAATCTCGCGTACCGGCCGCAAGCCCTTTCGCTGCTGAGCACCGGCGTGACCGCGGCCAACGCCGTCGAGGCGCTGATCGCCGCCGATCCCGGTCCCGTGTCCCAGCGGCAGGTCGGCGTGGTGGGCCCGGCCGGCGACGGCGCGACGTTCACCGGCCGCGACTGTCACGCGTGGGCGGGCGGCACGGCGGGGGACGGGTTCGCGATCCAGGGCAACATGCTGGCCGGCCCGCAGGTGGTCGACGCCATGGAGGTGGCCTGGCTGGCGTCGGCCTCCTCCTCGGACCGCCTCGCCCATCGGCTGCTCGCCGCGCTGCGGGCGGGCGATCTGGCCGGGGGAGACCGGCGGGGACGGCAGAGCGCCGCGCTCTATGTGGTGGCCAGGGGCATGGGGTACGGCGGAACCAGCGACGTGTGGGTGGACCTGCGCGCCGACGACCACGCCGATCCGGTCGCCGAGCTGGGCCGGCTGCTCGAGATGCACACGCTGTACTTCGAGCGCCCCGACCCGGCGACGCTGCTGCCGCTGACCGGGCCGGTGGCTTCGGAAGTGCGCACGCTGCTGGAGAAGGCCGGCCACGCCGAGCCCGATCTCGACGCGGCCCTGGCCGACTGGGCGGGGATCGAGAACCTGGAGGAGCGCCTGGTTCCCGGTGCGATCGACCCGCTGGTGCTGGCCCAGCTACGCGGCCGGTAGCGGGATTCCGGCGACCGTCTCGTGCAGCGCGTTCGCCAGCGCGGCGGCCAGCGGGCGGGGCCGGCGCGCGGCCGTGACGATGCCGACGTACCGGCTCGGGCACGGCGGCGCGAGCGGCACGGTGGCCAGGCCGCCCAGGTCGGCGGTGAGCGCCACCTGCGGGATCATGCTGACCCCGACGCCGGCCCGCACCAGCGACTGGGCGAAGACGTAGTCGGTGCCCCGGCACGCCGTGCGGATCTCGAAGCCGGCCATCGCCGCGTAGTGGTCGAGCATGTCGACGATCGCGAGGCAGCCGTGCACCCAGCGCTCGCCGGCCAGCTCGCCGAGGTTCACCGACTCGCGACCGGCGAGCGGATGCCCGGCCGGCATGACGATCCACATCGGATCGTCGAGCAGGGGCGTCCAGGTGAGGCCTTTTCGCGTGGGCGGCGGACCATCGAAGTGGTACGCCAGGGCGAGGTCGGCGGCGCCCGAGCGGACCAGGGGCAGGCCGTCCTCGGGCTCGTTCTCGAGCACGGTCAGCTCGACGCCCGGGTGCTCGGCCGAGAACCGGATCAGCGCGGCCGGGAGCAGCCGCTGGCCGCCGCTGGTGAACGTGGCCACGGTCAGCCGCTCGGTGCGGGCGGTGCTGAGCCGGGCGATCTCCTCCTCGGCGTTGGCCAGCTCGGCGGCGATCGCGTCGCTCGTCTCGGCCAGCACCCGGCCGGCGTCGGTCAGCTCGACGCCGCGCGTGCTGCGCCGCACCACGGCCGTGCCGAGGCCGCGCTCGAGCGCGCTGATCTGCTGCGAGACGGCGGAGGGGGTCAGGCGCAGGGCGGCGGCCGCCCGGTTGAAGCTGCCCTGGCGGGCCACCTCGCGGAGAACGGCCAGCCGGCGTACGTCGATCATCAGCCCACCTTAAAACGGCATCAGCAAGTCACTACTACCGCTTACCACGGTTCGGGCGGCAAGGTCGAGGGGTGAATCGACGTGCCTGGCTGTTGTTCCTCCTCGTCTCGGTGCTGTGGGGGATCCCGTACTTCCTGATCAAGATCGCCATCGACGACCTCTCGCCGGTCTTCGTGGTCGCCGGCCGCGGCCTGATCGCCGCCCTGGTGCTGCTGCCGGTGGCCGCCTCCCGGGGCACCCTGGGCGTGCTGCGGTCGCGTTTCGGGATCGTCGCGCTGCTGGCCGTGGTGCACATCATCGGCCCGTTCCTGCTCATCACGTACGGCGAGGTCCACATCACGTCGTCGCTGACCGGCCTGCTGATCGCCGTCGAGCCGGTGGTGATCGCGCTGCTGATGTCGCGCACCGAGCCGCTGACCCGCATCCGCACCGCGGGCCTGTTCGTCGGCTTCGCCGGCGTCGCCGTCCTGGTCGGCCTCGACGTCTCCGGCGACCGCCTGGGCCTGCTCGGCGCCGGCATGGTGCTGCTGGCCGCCGTGAGCTACGCCGTCGCCACCATGCTGGTCCAGCGGCGCGCCGCCGACATCCCGCCCGAGGCGCTGGCCGGCGGCACGACCGCGATCACCGCCGTGGTGCTGGCCCCGTTCGCGATCCTGACCTGGCCCACGTCGCCGGTGCACGCGAACGCCTGGGCGTCGCTGGCCGCGCTGGGCGTCTTCTGCACGGCGGTCGCACTGCTGGCGTTCTACCGGCTGATCGCGCTCGCCGGCTCGAACCGGGCCGGTCTCGTGACGTACGTGAACCCGGTCGTGGCCGTCCTGCTCGGCGTGCTGCTGCTGAGCGAGCCGCTCAGCTGGAGCACGGTGGCCGGCTTCGCGCTGGTCGCCACCGGTTGCTGGCTGTCCACCCGCCGCACCCCGGTCCGCGCCGAGGCCGAGCCGGTCCCGGTCGCGTGACCCCACGCCGCCGGTCCGCGGCTGTACGATCTTGGCCACCATGGGTGGTTGTCGATGCCCGTGGCGTGACCAGCCGACGAAAGAAGGAAGCCGCACGTGATCAAAGGACTGAACAAGATCGAGGTCATCACGATCTTCGTGGACGATCTGGCGGCCGCGCGGGCGTTCTACGAGAACGTCTTCGGCCTCGAGGTCATCTACGCGGACGAGGCCTCGGCCGTGGTCCGCCTGGAGAACCTGATGATCAACATCCTGCGTTCCGACCGGGCCGCCGCGCTCGTCGAGCCGCACGCGGTCGCCGGTGCGGAGGCCGGCGCGCGCTTGCTGCTCACCATCGCGGTGGCCGACGCGAACGCGGTGTGTGAGGAGCTCAAGCAGCACGGCGTCACCATCCTCAATGGCCCGACCGACCGGCCTTGGGGCCGGCGGACGGTCGCGTTCGCCGACCCGGCGGGCAACGTCTGGGAGGCCGCGCAGATCCTCTGAGGATGGGTTGGTCGTCAGCCGGCCGCGCCGCTCACCCGCGGCGCCGGCCGGCTTTTTGCTCGCGGTGGCCGGGCCGGCGGTGGGGAATCATCGATGGATGCGGCTTCGGATGGAACTGTTTGTTGCGGATCTGGACGTCAGCGTCGCCTTCTATCGTGATCTGCTCGGGTTTCGGGTGCAGCGACATGCCGCCGACTACGCGAGCCTGCGCCGCGGCCTTGTCGTGCTCGGGCTCGGGCCGGTCGCCAAGCTGCCCGAGCGGGCCGAGGGCCGGGGCTTCACCCGGCAACGACTCCAGGGCGACCGGGGCGCCGGGGTCGAGATCGTGCTCGAGCTGGACGACCTGGGCACGCTCCGGGCTCTCCACGAGCGGTGCCGGGCGGTGGTCAGCGAGCCGCTTCAGGAGCGGCCGTGGGGCCTGTACGACTTCCGGCTCACCGACCCGGACGGCTACTACCTGCGCATCACGCACGGCAACGCCGCGGGAAGTTGACGACTGCGCTTGCACCTGCCAATAATAGTTGGCATGAGCCAAGGTGAGCTATGGGCGCGTTGAGCGGCGATCGGCTGGTCGAGGTTCTGGCCACGCTGGCCAGTCCGCACCGGCTGCGCGTGCTCGCCGCACTGGCCGGCGGGCGCGCCTACGTCTCGCAGCTCGCCCGGGATCTGGGCATCAGCCGCGCGCTGCTGCAGGTGCACCTCAAGAAGCTGGAGAAGGCCGGGCTCGTCACCGCGCATCTCGAGTTGTCCGAGGACGGCAAGGCGCTCAAGTACTACGAGACCGCGCCGTTCTCGCTGCACCTCACGCCCGACGTGGTGGCGGCCGCCGCCGCGACCCTGAGCAACGCCGGAGACGGCGACGCCGTATCGAAAGGAACACATTAGATGGACGTCGGCTCGGTCTTCCTCATCGTCGTCGCCGCCGTGCTGATCTCGGGGGTCTGGTATGCGGCCGTCCGCCGGCGGACCGCGGTGTCGGGCGACCTGCAGCGGCAGTACGCCGAGCAGGCCGCCGAGACGCAGCGCCTGCTCGCCGACGTGAGCGCGCAGCTGGCCGACCTGAACCGGCGGACGGCGGACATGCAGCGCATCCTCAAGGACGCCGAGTGACCGCGATCGGTCTTCTCAACGTTCCCAACGCGATCACCGCGGTGCGGACGGCCGTCTCGGTCGCGCTCGCCGTGGCGGCGCTGAGTCACCGCAGCGCGCATCTGCTGGTCGCCGCCTACCTGATCTACTGGGTCGGCGACATCCTCGACGGCGCCGCCGCGCGCCGGCTGGGGCAGGAGACGCGTGCCGGCGCGATCTTCGACATCGTCGCCGACCGGGCCTGCACGTCGGCCTGCGCCGCCGCGCTGGTCGTGCTGCGGCCGGCCACGGCCCTGCCGATCGCGCTGTTCCTGGTCCAGTTCATGGTCATCGACCAGTTGCTGAGCCTGATGTTCCTGCGCTGGCCGCTGCTGAGCCCGAACTACTTCGCCCGCGTCGACCGGGGCATCTACCGGTGGAACTGGTCGCCGCCGGCGAAGGCGCTGAACACCGCCGCGGTGGTCGTCCTGGCGATCCTCGCGCCGCCGGCCGTGGCCGTGACGTTCGCCCTCGGGGTCGCCGCGGTGAAGGTCGTCTCGCTGGTCCGGGCGGCCGGGCTGCCGTCGGGTCTGCCGCAGACCCAGTCATGATCGCCGTCCTGGCGGCCGCGGCCGTCGGGCTCCTGTCCGCCTTCCTGCCGTTCACCCCGGCCGAGCCGTACCTGGTCGCGGCCGTGGCGACGACCGGCGCGCCGTCCGTGGCGCTCGGCGTGGCGGCCGCGGCCGGCCAGACCGCCGGCAAGGTGCTGATCTTCCTGGGCGCGCGCGGCGCGATCCGATCGCCGTGGCTGCGAAACCGGCTGAGAAACCGGCGTATGCCCGCGCCGGGGAAACCGGGCCGGCGCGGCATGAAGGCGGCCGCGACACGACTGGTCGCGGTGCTGGACCGGCCCCGCCAGGCGACCGGGATGCTGCTGGTCAGCGCCGTCACCGGAATCCCGCCGCTGCTGGCCGCCAGCGCCTACCTGGGCCGCACCTCGATGCGCCCGGTCATCTTCGCCGCGACGTGCCTGCTGGGCCGTTCGATCCGCTTCGTGACGATCGCGCTGGCTCCGCACCTCGCCGGTTCCTGAGACTTGGCCCGCGGGGGACGGCCGTACTGGTTCTCCAGCAGGAGAGATCCGTTCTGATCGGGCCGAGCCTCCAACCGCCTCGGGTGGACCGGTACGATTCGGGTCTCGGGATGCATCGAGGACGTCTGAGGTGGACAGTCGACTGAAACTCCAAGCTGAGCGTTGATGTGGATGCTTTCGTCGGGTTGGTACTGTGCGGCAGAGGTTCGGATGCTCTCAGGCGAGGTTGCCATGATCCGATTCGCGCAATCTCTGCCGGCTTCTTGGGTGCGCCGACGGCAGTTCGGTGACCAGCGGCTTGTGCGCAGGCGCTGGTTGTACCGCGGGGTTCTTCTTGGTTTGTCGGGCCTGCTCATCGTGGACTTTGTTGTGCTGGCCGCTCGCATGTTGTCGCGACCGGCGGTGACGAGCGCCTGGGTGGGCCGCTTGCCATTGCTGGCCACCGGCACCGTCGTCGCCGTAGTCATCGGGGCGATCCAAATCCATCTGGCGTTGGCCAAAGGACCCCATCTGTGCTACACGGACAAAGATGTCGAGCGAGAAGTTGTCAGTATTCACCGAAGCGCATTGCGAACCTCTCCCGCAGCTCGAGAGATCCACTTCTTCAATTCCGGCCCGATCGGCGCCACGATCAACGATATTCGTTACGGCATTCGCCTCGTCGGCGATCCGGTGGACCGCGGGGTTGAATGGCTGAGTGAGCACCAGTTCCGTGTCGCTCTTCACGCCGAGAACTTTCGGGACCGTGCGGACTTCGACCTGAGATCGATCGGCAAGATCTACCTCCCGTCGAATCAGAAAGAAGGGGAAAGCGACCTGATCGCCGCGTTCTCTGCCGACGCGGTGCTCAGAATCGAGGCATTCAACGTCCGCGTGCGATTTCATGATGACTACGGCAACGAGTACGAACGCGTGCTTCGCGCAGTGCAGTCATTGGGTGATGCCGGGTGGGAAGATGAGCCGATCTACAAGCGGCACATTCGCGAGGCGCGTGCGTCCCTGAAGCACGGCCGGACGCTCAAGAAACCCCGCAGCTGACCACTCGGTGGGACGGCGGCCTAGGTGGCGGATCCGGGAGCGGAGAGCTGCTCCCGCACGTACCCCCCAATGGTGGAAAGGACGGCCGCGACCGGCACCGCCAGCAGGCTTCCGACGATGCCGGCCAGGCTGCCGCCCAGGGTGACCGCCAGGAGCACCACGGCGGCGTGCAGACCCAGGCCGCGGCTCTGCAGGATCGGCTGGAAGACGTTTCCCTCCAGCTGCTGCACCAGGACGATGATGCCGAGCACGATCAGCGCGTCGGTCGGCCCGTTGGAGACCAGGGCGATCAGCACGGCCACGAGGCCCGCGAAGAGGGCGCCGACGATCGGGACGAAAGCGGTCACGAACGTGAGCACGGCCAGCGGCAGGACCAGCGGGACGCCGACGATCCACAGGCCGAGGCCGATGAAGACCGCGTCGAGCAGGCCGACGAAGGCCTGACCCCGGACGAAGGCGCCGAGCGTGTCCCAGCTGCGGGCGGCGACCACCGGGACGTCGGTGGCCAGCCGGCCCGGCAGCTGATGGCGCAACCACGGCAGGAAGCGCGGGCCGTCCTTGAGGAAGAAGAACATCAGGAACAGGGCCAGCACGGCGGTCACGAGGCCGTTCAGCGCCGTGCTCACGCCCGAGACCGTCGCGGTGACGATGCTGCCCACGCTGTCCTGCACCCGCTGGACGGCGGCGTCCAGGGCCTTCGTCACCTGGTCGTCGCCGATGTTCAGGGGCGGGCCGGCCGCCCACTCGCGGACGCGCTGGATGCCGTCGACCACGCCGTCGGCGAGCTGCGGCGACTGGGACGCCACCGGCACCGCGATGCCGATCACGGTGCCCGCCGCGACCAGCAGGAAGGCCACCATCGCGGTCGAGGCGGCCAGCGCGGGACGCCAGCCGTGCCGGCGCAGGAAGCGGACCGGGGGCCAGATCAGCGTGGTCAGCAGCAGCGCGACGGTGAGCGGCCAGACGACGGACCACAGCCGGCCCAGGATCCAGAGCGTCACCGCCGCCATCGCCAGCACCAGCAGCGCCTGGCCGGAGTGCCGGGCCGAGGTCTGCAGGGCGTTGCGCGTCCGGACGGAGTCGATCATGAGGTCACCCTGCCACGATCGGGTCAGCTCACACGGCCGGTCCGATTCCTCCGACCCGTCCGTGGTGACCGTGGTCCTTGTGAGTGCGACCCCTCAGCACACCCTCCCCGAGCTGCGCCCGATGTGGTGGGAGCACGGCGTGCGTGCCCGCCTCGACGCCGGGCTGCGCGGCGTCGTCGCGCAACTGCCGCGCCTGGTGGCGTCGGCGTTGCGGATCTCCTGGCGGGCCGATCCCGGCCGTACGGTGATGGTCGCCCTGGCGACGGTCCTGTCCGGTGCGATGGCCACCTTCGGCCTGCTCGCCACCCGGCAGGCGCTGGTGTCGCTGCTCGCGGCCGGCCCGACGCCCGGCCGGGTCGGCGCGGCGCTGCCCTCGCTGGCCGTGCTGGCCGCGGTGACCTCGGTGCGCGGCGCGCTGGCGATCGCCGCCGGATATGCCCTCAACGGCCTCACGCCCCGGGTCAACCGCGAGGTCGAGCGCCGTCTGTTCGAGACCACCTCGGCCGTACGCCTGGAGGCCTTCGACGAGGACAGCTTCGCCGACGACATGGAGCGGGCCTCGCGCGGCACCGAGTCGGCGATCGTGCTCGTGCAGGAGGTGTTCGACCTGCTCGCGGGCGTGGCCGGCGTGCTCGCCGTGGCCGTGGCCGTCGTGCTGATCCACCCGCTGCTGCTGGCCGCCCTGCTGGTGGCGACGGTGCCCAACGCGTACGCCGGGGTCCGCTCCGGCCACGAGCGGTTCAAGACCTTCCTGGCCGGCTCGGCCCGCCGGCGCCGGCTGTGGGTGCTGCAACGGCTGATGGCCGAGCGGGTGTCGGCGCCGGAGCTGCGCTCGTACGGGCTGCGCGACTTCGTGCTCGGGCTCTACGACCAGGTCATGGGGGCGCAGACCCGGATCGAGCTGGGCCTGGCCAAGCGGGTCACGACCACCACCGGCGTCGGCGCGGTCGCCGGCGGCCTCGCCCTCGGCGGGGTGTACGCGCTGCTCGGCGGCCTCCTGGCGGGCGGCCGGATCCCGCTCGCCGCGGCCGCCACCTGCGTGGTCGCGGTGCAGGCGGCGCAGCGGGCGCTGACCGTGGTGACGTTCCAGGCCGACCGGGTGTTCTCGAACGGCCAGTTCTTCAACGAGTACGTGTCCTTCCTGTCCCGGGCCCGCGGGCACCTGCCGTCCGCGCCGCGCCACGACCGGCCGCCGGACCGGCTCCGCGAACTGCGGGTCAGCGACGTCAGCCTGCGCTACCCGGACCGGGACGAGCCCGCGGTCGACAACGTCACGCTCACCATCCGGGCCGGGGAGACGGTCGCGCTCGTCGGCGAGAACGGTTCGGGCAAGTCGACGCTGGCCGCGATGATCGCCGGGCTGCGGGCGCCGACCTCCGGCGCGATCCGCTGGAACGGCCGGCCGCTCGGCGACTGGGACCCGGACGCGCTGCGCCGCCGCGTCTCGGTCGCCCTCCAGGAGCACCACCGCTGGCCGTTCACCGCCGCCACCAACATCGCGCTCGGCGACCTCACCGGCGACCCGCACCGCACCCGCATCGAGACGGCGGCCGGGATGGCCGCCGCCCACGACATGATCAAGGAGCTGCCGTACGGCTACGACACGCTGCTCGACCGCACGTTCGCCGGCGGACAGGACCTGTCCGGCGGCCAGTGGCAGCGGATCACCGCAGCCCGCGCCTTCTACCGCGACGCCGACCTGCTGATCATGGACGAGCCGTCCTCGTCCCTCGACCCGCGCGCCGAGGACACCCTGTTCCAGGCGATCCGCGGCCGCCAGGGCCGGCGCACCACGATCCTGATCACGCACCGGCTGGCCAACGTCATCCACGCCGACCGCATCTACGTGCTGCACGACGGCGCCCTCGCCGAGGCCGGGACCCACGACGAGCTGATGACCGCCGGCGGCCGCTACGCCCGGTTGTTCACCCTCCAGGCCGCCGGCTACCGGACCGCGGCGTCCCGCGTGCCCGGCGTGGAGGATCATGCAGGGTATGCAGACTTTTGATGTGGTGGTCGTCGGGGCCGGGCCCGGCGGCGAGGTCGCCGCGGGGCGGCTGGCCCAGGCCGGGCTGTCGGTGGCGATCGTCGAGGCCGACAAGGTCGGCGGCGAGTGCTCCTTCTACGCGTGCATACCGTCGAAGTCGCTGCTGCGCCCCGGCGAGCTGCTGGCCGAGGCGCGCCGGGTGCCCGGGGTGCGGGAGGCGGTGACCGGCCCGCTCGACGTGGCGGCCGTGCTCGCCAAGCGCGACGACAACATCGGGCACCTCGACGACGCCGGTCAGGTGCCGTGGCTCGAGGAGCGCGGCGTCCACCTGGTGCGCGGCTGGGGCCGGATCGCGGGGGAGAAGCGGGTCGAGGTCGGCGGCGAGATCCTCGAGGCCCGCACGGCCGTGATCCTGGCCGGCGGCACGGTGGCGACGATCCCCGACATCGAGGGCCTGCGCGACGCCGAGCCGTGGACCAACCGGGAGGCGACCACGGCCGAGAAGATCCCGGCGTCCCTCATCGTCATCGGCGGCGGGGTGGTGGGCGCCGAGATGACCCAGGCGTACGCGTCGCTCGGCTGCCGGGTGACGCTGGTCGAGGGCGAGCACCGGCTGCTCTCGCGCGAGGAGGAGTTCGCCTGCGTGCAGGTCACCGCGTCGCTGCGGGAGCAGGGCGTGGACATCCGCACCGGGCAGACCGCGGTCAAGGTCGAGCGCGGGGGCGACGGGATCACGGTGACGCTCCGGGACGGCAGCACGGCCTCGGCCGAGCAGCTGATGGTCGCGGCCGGGCGCACGCCGCAGTCGAAGGACCTGGGCCTCGACGCCGACGGCTACATCGAGGTCGACGACCACATGCGGGTGCCGGGCAAGGACTGGCTCTACGTGATCGGCGACCTGAACGGCCGGGCGCTCTACACCCACATGGCGAAGTACCAGGCGGCCATCGTCGCCGAGCACATCCAGGGCCGCGACATGGTCGTCGACCACCTGGCCGACGGCCCCCGCTCGCCGCGTGTCATCTTCACGCACCCCGAGGTGGCGGCGGTCGGCTACACGGCGGCCGGGGCGGAAAAGGCGGGTCTGCGGGTACGGGTCGTCGACGTCGGCACCGAGGCCAACGCGGGCGGCGCCTTCACCGGCGGGGGAGCGGGCACCTGCCGGTTCGTCGTCGACCAGGACCGGGAGGTGCTGGTCGGCGTCACCTTCACCGGCTCCGAGGTCGCCGACTTCCTGCAGGCGGCGACCATCGCGATCGTCGGCGAGGTCCCGCTGCGCCGGCTGCGGCACGCCATCCCGTCGTTCCCGACCCGCAGCGAGGTCTGGCTGTACCTGTTCAACGAGCTCGGGCTCTGACCCGTGGCCGCCCCGGGGTGCGTTCCCGGGGCGGCCGCCCTCGCCCGGAGACGACGTCGGCATAGGGTGGGCACATGGGTCAGCGCATCCTGATCACCGGCGCCCGGCGGGGCATCGGGGCGGCCGTCGCCGTCGGCCTGGCCCGCCCCGGCAACACGCTCCTGCTGCACCACCTGGCCGCGGCCGGGGAGGCGGAGACCGTCGCCGGCCTGTGCCGCGACCTCGGCGCGCGGGCCGACCTGCTCGACGCCGACCTCGCCGACCCGGCCGCCGTCCGCGCGCTGGCCGAGCGGGCCGGCCCGGTCGACGTCCTGATCAACAACGCGGCCCGCGCCTCGAACGTGGGCTTCGACGTCCTCCCGCTGGAGGAATGGCAGGCGACCTTCGCCGTCAACGTCACCGCGCCGATGCTGCTGGCCCAGGCCCTGAGCGCGGGCATGGCGTCGCGGGGCTGGGGCCGCATCGTCAACGTCGTGTCGCCCACGGTCCGGATGGGCGGCCCGTCGGGCCCGTCCTACGTCGCCAGCAAGGCCGCGCTGATCGGCCTGACCCGGTCGCTGGCCCGCTCGCTCGGCCCGGCCGGCATCACGGTGAACGCGCTGTCGCCGGGCGCGATCCGCACCGAGGGCGAGGCCGAGCTCGCGAACGGCCGCGACGCCGAGACGCACGCCCCGCTGGTGGCCACCCAGGCGATCCCGCGCTCGCTGGTGCCGGAGGACCTGGTCGCCACCGTCCGCCTGCTGATCTCCGACGGCGCCGGCGCCCTCACCGGCCAGGTGATCGAGGTCGGCGGCGGCCTGGTCTTCCGCTGACCGCGCGCATAGGTGAGCAGAGCAAGGGCACGGCGTCAGTCGTGGGCGGCGTGGTCCCGCAGGTCGCGCGTGGCGTCCTCCGACGATGACGACTGCGGCTTCCGCGTCGAGAGATGGTCGGCCAGCGTCGCCGGGCGGCGGGTCACCGGGGCGGGCGGCTCGGCCGGGCGGCGCATCCGGGGGATCTTGCCGGACGTGTAGTCGCTCAGGTCGGACGGGCGGGACTCGCGCAGGTGGTCGGCCAGGTCGGCCGGCCGCCGGCTCGGCGCGGGGGGCGCGGGCGCGGCGGTCGGTGCGGGCGCGGGGGGCGCCGGCGGCTGGTCGTCATTCTCCGGATGTACGGGCACAGAGGCCCCCGGGTCGACCAGGTGCACGGGCTGCCCGGCTGGGGCCGCCGGCGGCGTCGGCAACGGCGAGGGTGACGCCGTCGCCGGTGCGGCGGGGGGAGCCGGCTGCGGCGAGAAGTCGGTCATGGGTGGAGGCTCCGGAAGGGAGGGGATCGGCCGCGGGGGGAGCGGTTGATCGCCGAGCGTAGCCGGGCGTGGGGCCGATGTCTGCCCGTCGAAGGGGGCCGGTCGCCACGCGTCGGCCAGGGTGGCCGGGCGCGCGACCCGCTCGCTCAGGTCCACGGTCGGGGCGAGCTCCTCGTCGGCGATCGCGGCGGGGACGTAGGTGTCGTCGAACGGCTCGGTGAAGCTCGGCACGAACGGCTCGTATCGCACCGGCTCGTACCCGAACGCCTGCGCCGCCGCCTCGTAGTCGAACGGCTCCTCGACGAACGGCTCCTCGACGAACGGCTCCTCGGCGAACGGCTCCTCGACGAACGGCTCCGGGACGAACGGCTCCTCGGCGAACGGCTCCGGCTCGTCCGCGGCGGGTTCCTCCACCACGGAGGCGACCGGCTCGACCGCCTCTTCCGAGATGAGTTCGAACGGCTCGACCGGCTCTTCCGAGATCGACTCGACCGGCTCGACCTCGACCGGCTCGGCCTCGACCTCGATCGCCTCGTCGTCGATAACCGCAGGTGGGACGGCCGCGGCCTCAACCTCGACCTCAGCTTCAGCCTCCGCGACGGGCGAAGTCTCAACCTCGACTTGAGGTTCAGACTCGGCCTCGGCGAACGCCGGCAGCGCGATCGCCGGCCCGTCGGACGGCGCCACCGCCGCGCCCGCCTGCTTGCCGAAGAAGAAGCCGTCGGAGTCGGCCTTGGCCCACGCCGCCCTCGGCTCGAACTCGGGGACGGCCGGCAGCCACGACGTGAGGTCGGCGGGCAGGATCCGGCCGGGCTCGATCGACGCCTCGGCCGGCGCGGGCGACAGGCCCCACGACGTCTCGGCGTCGACCGGCGAGTCCTCCAGGATCTCCGCGTCCAGGATCGTGTCGTCGTCGGGCGCCGGCAGCGCGGCCCGCGAGAAGTCGGGCACGGCCTCGGCCTCGACCTCCTCGACCGGCTCGCCCGAGGCGTCCAGCGCCGGCAGCCGCAGCACGGCCGTGTCCTCGAACCGCGCGAACACCTGGGTCGAGTCGTCCATCGGCGGCGGGGACGAAAGCGGCGCGGCCGGCAGCGCGTACGCCGCCACGGCCCCGGGCAGCGCGACCGGCTCCGGCACCGGGGGCAGCGCGTGCGAGCCCGCGCCGTACGGGGCGTACCGGATGATCTGGGTGTCGTCCGGCGCGGCATGGCGGCCGCCCGGCGCGCCGGCAACGGACCGCTCCCCGGCGTACTCGGAAAGCCCGGCCCGCTGCTGAAGCCGCCGCAGCGGCCCCGGCGCCCACCAGGCCGCGTCGCCCAGCAGGCGCAGCACCGCGGGCACCAGCAGCATGCGCACCACGGTCGCGTCCAGCAGCAGCGCGATGATCATGCCGACGCCGACGAAGCGCATCGTCGTCACGGCCGAGAGCGCGAACGCCCCGGTGACCACGATGAGCAGCAGGGCCGCCGCGCTGATCACCCGGCCGGTGCGGGCCAGGCCGGTGGTGACCGCCTCGTTCGTCGACGCGCCGCGGGTGCGGGCCTCGACCATCCGGGAGAGCAGGAAGACCTCGTAGTCGGTGGAGAGGCCGAAGACGACCGCCGCCATGAGCACGACGATGCCGACCTCGAGCGGCGCCGGGGTGACGTCGAGCAGCCCCGACCCGTGCCCGTCCTGGAAGATCCAGACCAGCACGCCGAACGTGGCGCTGAGGCTGATCGCGCTCATCAGCACCGCCTTGATCGGCAGCAGCACCGAGCCGAACGCCAGGAACATCAGCAGCAGCGTGGCGCCGACGAGCAGGCCGACCATCAGCGGCAGCCGCTCGGCGGTCGCCTCGAGGCTGTCCACGTTGCGGGCCGTCGTGCCGCCGACCAGCAGCGTCGCCCCGGCCGGCACGGGCAGCGCCCGGATCGCGTCGACCACGTCCCGGGCCTCGCCGCTGTACGCGTCCTTGGTCTTGAGCGTCGCGGTGAACAGCGTGACGCCCTTCTGCTTGCGGGACGGCCCGATCTGGCTGATGCCGGGGATCTGCCGCAGCTGGACGGCGAACGCGGCGCTGTCCTGGGCATTGCGCAGCACGATCTGCACGCTGTCGCCGGTGAACTGCGGGTAGTCGGCCTTCAGCGTCTCGATCGCGGCGCGGGACGGGTCGCCGGCGGGCAGGATCCGCTCGTCGCTCTCGCCGAAGTGCACGTTGCGGATCGGGGAGGCGAGCAGCAGCAGGATGCCCAGGATCGGGATCGCGACCAGCAGCGGCCGCTTCAGGACGAAGCCGGCCAGCTTCTTCCACCCGGATCCGGGCTCCTTGCCGGCACGGCCGGGCAGGCGTACGGGAATCTTGTCGACCTTGGGGCCCAGCACCGCGAGGAGCGCGGGAAGCAGGGTGAGCGAGAGGACCGCCGCGAGGAAGACGGCCGCCAGGCCGCCGTAGGCGAGCGACTTCAGGAAGCCCTGCGGGAAGAACAGCAGGCCGGCCAGGGCGATCATCAGCAGGGTGGCGGAGAAGACGACGGTACGCCCGGCGGTGCCGACCGTGCGGGAGACCGCCTCGATCGGATCTCGGCCCTCGGCCTGTTCTTCCCGGAAGCGGCCGACCATGAACAGGCCGTAGTCGATCGCCATGCCCAGGCCGAGCAGGCTCGCCACGTTGACGGCGAACGAGTTGACGTCGGTGGTCGCCGAGATCGCGTGCAGGATGCCGAGCGAGCCGGCCACCGCCGCGCCGCCGACCAGCACCGGCAGCGAGGCCGCCACCAGCGAGCCGAAGATCAGCACGAGCAGCACCAGGGTGATCGGCAGCGAGATGAGCTCGGCCGTGCCCAGGTCCTTGGTCGAGCGCGCCGACGAGGCGTCGGCCAGCGCGGTCGCCCCGGAGAGCCGCACGGTCGCGCCCGGCACCGCGAACATGTCGTCGATCGCGCGGTACGACTCGAGCTTGGCGGCGTCGTCCGCGCCGGCGAGCGTGACCAGGGCGACGGCGCTGTGCTTGTTCTTCGCCGCGTACTGCGGGTTCTTCGCCGACCAGTAGGACGCGGTGGAGGTGACGGCCGACTTCGGCAGCTGCGCCAGCGAGGTCTTGATCCGCTTGCCGAGCGCGGCGTCGTCGATCTTCACCTTGACCGGCGTGTAGATGACGACGAGGTCGCCGCCCTGCGCGCCGAACGCCTCCTGGGCCACGTCGGCGGCCTGGGTGGACTCGCTGTTCGGGTCGTTGTACCCGCCCTCGGTCAGCTTCCCGAAAACACCCAGTCCCCACAGCCCGGCGTTGATGATCGCGATGAGCGTCACGATCAGCACCGGCCAGCGGAGACGGGCGACCCACGATCCCCAGCCCGCGAACAACCTTTTCCCCTTTATCGCCTTATCACTGTGAAAATCAGTGCAGGGTGGCGGCTTCGAGCGCCACCCCGCCGCAGCCGTCCCCGAACGCCTGCGTCGTCGTCCACGTCAGATTGATCTTGGCGGTCTTCGGCGCCCGGTAGGTGAGCGTGTAGACCGCCGAGTGGAAGGAGCCGTCCCGCTGCTCGAGCGTCGCCGAGGCGGTCGCCGACCCGGCCGACAGGCTCGCCCGCAGCGTGCCCTTGCCCGACACCACGCCCAGGTAGAGGCGCAGCGTCCGGGTGCCGGTGCCGGCCGGCGCCGAGATCGTGAAGCCGTTGCCCGAGCCGCACGTGCGGATCCCGGTCGGCGTGCCGTCGCTGTGGTCGACCGGGTCGCCGGCGGTCCACGCGAACCGCTGCGGGCTCAGCGCGTGCCGGAACCGCGGCGCGGTCGGGGTGCCCTCGAGGATCGCGAAGCCGCCGCCCTTCTTGCGCTCCAGGGAGAAGGTGCCGTCCTCGCCCCAGTGCACCCAGTCGCGGCTGCCCTCGGCGGTCAGGTCGACCAGCCCCGGCACCGAGCCGGCGGTCAGCGCGATCGCGCCGTTGTCCGGCGCCTTGGTGGCCGGCTTCTTCGACGGCGGGGCGGACGACGACGCCGACGCCGAGGGGGACGCCGAGGGCGACGGCGACGGGCTGCCGAGCGGGATCAGCCCGGGGCTGGCGCTGGGCAGCGAGACGCCGCCGAGGGCCGCGGTCGGCGGCGGGTCGGGCAACGGGTTGTCGTGGTCGGAGCGCATGGCCCGGCTCGCGATGAAGCCGAACCCGATCACCACGATCACGCCGGCCAGGATCACCGACGCGGACGAGGCGAACTCGTTCCATTTACGACGGTCCTGCGCCTGCGTCTCGGGGGAGTCCGCGGCGCGGCGGAATCCGATGTGACCTGTTTTCCGGTAGCGCGCGGGTGGGCGACCATTTCCGGTCGACGGCAAACCGACCCTCCCCTGGTCGTTCGCACGGCCCCGCCCGGCCGTGAATCTTTTTCATTGCGTCTCGCTGTGTGAGCCGGTAAACGATCTCACTTCGATCAGTGACGGGCTAGGCCTATTTGCGTGACGAACCGGACGGTCGATCACCCACCTCGGCGGTTCGGTGGAGGTTTCCCGCGGGGTTGCGTCCCGCTACGGGTACCGTGTCGGAAGTTTCCGCCCAGCCCGGTACAGGAGAGTCGACACTTATGAGCACCCAGACCGTGCGCCCGAGCACCGGTGATTCGGCGAAACGCCGAGGACAGGCGGTGGCCGGCGCCGTCGCGGGAGTGGCGGTCCTCGTCGTCCTGTCGGTCGTCTTCGCGCTGGTGAAGCATCACGATAATTCGGTCAAGTCGGCCCCGGCGGCCGCGCCCGCCGCGAGCGCCCCGGCCGCCGAGGCGCCGTCCGAGGCCGCCCAGCCGACCGCGGAGGCGCCCACCCCGGCAGCGGTGGACACGCCGGCCGCGCTGTCCAAGGAGCCGGACGTGAAGGCGGGCAAGGGCACCCTCTCCAAGATCGTGATCACCCCGATCGTGCCGGGCACCGGCCCGGCGGTGCAGAAGGGCCAGACGATCACCGCGAACTACAAGCTGGTCTCCTACAAGACCGGCGAGGTCATCGACTCCTCCTGGAAGCGCGGTCAGCCCTTCGCCACCCAGATCGGGGTCGGCGCCGTGATCCAGGGCTGGGACGAGGCCATCCCCGGGCAGAAGGTCGGCTCCCGCATCCAGCTCGACATCCCCGCCGCCCTGGCGTACGGCGAGCAGCAGGGCGACCTCCGCTTCGTGGTCGACATCCTCGCCGCCCAGTAGCTCCTACAGCTCCCGGACGATCACGTCGAGCTGACGCCGCGCGGTCCCGGACTCCTCGATGGTGTAGCCCAGCTCCTTGAGCGTGGTGACCACATCATCGATCGAGGCCGGGGCCGCGCCCGCTTCTGCGAGACCCCGCACGATCCGCCCCTTGGTCGCCTTGTTGAAGTGGCTGACGACGGTGCGCCGGTTGTCGCGCTCGTGCAGCACCCGCATCGTCGCCGTCTCCGGCCCGGGCGGCGTCCACATGTTCGCGTAGGCGCCGGACCGGAGATCGAGCACCGGGCCGCCGGCGGCCGCCCGGTCGAGCTTGGGCTTCAAGGCCTTCTTCCAGTACGCGGTGAGCCCGCCCACCCCCGGCAGGCTGACGCCGACCGAGCACCGGTAGGCCGGGATCCGGTCGGGAAGCCGCACCACGCCCCAGAGCCCGGAGAACACGACCGCGGTGTCGTCGAGCCAGGCGCGCGCCTCCGCGCCGAGCGTCCCCGCCCCGAGCGCCTCGTAGAGCACGCCGGTGTAGACCTCCCCGGCCGGCCGCGCCGGTGCGACCGGCAAGGCGGCGTTGCGGGCCAGCTCGTCCTTCTGCCCGGCGCTGAGCCCGAGCACCTGAAGTGATTCGGCCACGGCGCGCGCACTGGTCCGCCGGGACAGCGCCACGAGCCGGCTCTGCACCCGCTTGCGGGCGGTCCCGAGCGCCGGAAGCCAGAGCTGCTCGTGGTCAACCGGTTCACCGGACGTGGCCGGGGTCTTGCCCTCGGACGGCGGAAGCAGGATCAGCACGTCGCGAGCGTAGACACCCGGCTAACCGGCGGTGTCGGCCAGGGCCTCGGCGACGGTCGGGTAGACGCCCATGCGCTTGGCCAGGCCCACGGTCTCGAGCAGGTCGGCGAGGAACGGGGTGGGCGATGCGAGCCGGAGCCATCCGCCGGAGGCGCGGGCCCGGTTGTGGCCGAGGACGAAGGCGGAGAGGCCGGTCGAGTCGCAGAACTCGACGTCGGACAGGTCGACGACCACGCGCGGGCCGGGGTTGTCGAGGACCTGGTCGAGGGTCGTGGTCAGGACGGCGGCGCTGTCGATGTCGAGGTTTCCTCGGACGGTCACCACGACCGAGGCGTCGGGGTTGCCGACGACGGACACTTGCACGGCGGACTACCTCCGGGCGGAAGGGCGGACGGGCGGAAGGCGCGACGGGCTGCTGGCCCTCCTACTGCCCAAAAGGTGACCGAAAGTCACCTCGTAGCGGTATCCGCCGGCACCGAAACAGTCGTCTTTACCGTCGCCTGGTTCAGGTCGCCGATACGGACCGTGAACTTGATCTCGTAGGTCCCGGGGTACGGGAACGTGATCGCCCCGGCCGCGTGGTGGCGGGGCTGCAACGGCAGCAGCGGCTCGGTGACCGGTTCGAGGTCGCGGCCCTGCAGCTGCGAGGTGACCGTCCACTCGTCGGCCGGCAGCGGCGCGCCGGCGGGGGTGTAGACGAACGCGTGGATCGTGTTGTTGTCGCCGACCTCGGTCGGGAAGATGTTGAACTGCAGCGTGTAGAGCGGGCAGGTCAGGGTCTGCGAGACGCCGTCGTCGCGCACCGCGCCCTCGTCCACCGTGGCGCTGCGGCCGGGGTTGACTTGCACCAGCACCGAGCTGAGCCCGAGGATCACGGCGGTGGCCAGCACCTCGATGCCGACCGTGCGGCGCATGCGGCCGGCGCCCGCGGCGACGACCTGGCGGCGGTTGACCATGCGGCGGGCCAGGAACGCGACGGACAGCGTCGCGGCGAGCACGGCGACCTTGGCGAGCAGCAGGCGGCCGTACGACGTCTGCCAGAGCGCGGGGACCGACCCGACCTGGACGACGGCCTGCACCACGCCCCCGGCCACCAGCCAGACGACGGCCAGCGCCGCCCAGCGCGACCAGGCGGGCAGCACGACACCGAGCACGCGCGGGTCGGTGCGCCGCAGCAGGAACACGCTGAGCGTGATCAGGCCGCCGAGCCAGACCGCCATCGCCGCCAGGTGCACGACGTCGGAGGCGACGATCGCGGGCGAGAGCGGGGCGGCGGCCGCGTGCCCGGTCAGCGGCCAGGTGACCAGTCCGCCGAGCGCGACCACGACCAGGGCCAGGGCGCGCGGGCGGGAGGCGGCGCCGCGCAGGACCGGCGGGAGCAGGCCGGCGACGATCGCGAGCACCGCGATCCGGCTCAGCAGCGTGAGGCCGTACGGGCTGGTCAGCACTTGTTTCAGCTCGGTGCCGGAGACATCCCAGAGCGCCGCGCCGCTGCTGGCCGGCGCCTGCGTCCAGAGCGACGCGAGGGTGGCGATCAAGGTCAACCCCAGGCCGGCGTACGCGGTCCGCGTCGCACCCGCCCGGGACCGGCGCCGCGGCCACAACAGCCCCAGGAACAGCGCCGGTCCCACGGCGAGCGTGAGTCCCGCGTACCCCAGGAAGCGCGTGACCGGCGTCGCGACCGCGACCGAACGATGGGTGGTGGCCTCGCCGGCGGCCGGCGGCGCGGCCGAGGGCGCGCCGACCGAGAACGTGATCGCACCGCCCACCGGATGGCTGTCGGCCGAGATCACCCGGTAGCTGACCAGGTAGGTGCCGAGCGGCTGCGCGGCCCGCCGGACCGGGATGCGCAGCGTCGCGCCGGACACGCTGGGCTCGCCGGAGATCCGCTTGCCGTCCGGGTCGAGCACCTGTATCCGCCCGGTGACCGGGGTGATCGCCTCGCTGAAGGTCACCACGATCTCGGCCGGCGAGGCGCCGATGATGCTGCCGGGCGCCGGCGTGGCGCCGAGCAGCGCGGCATGGGCGCTCGCCGGTCCCGCCGGGGCGAGCAACGCGCCGAGCGCCAGGAGAAGCACGCCAACCACGCGCAGAGCCCGCATCACACCTCGTAGTTCGGATCCTGTGCAGGAATAGTTCAACCGGGTATCGATAGGCTGCGAGAGTAGCGAAGGAGGCCACCCATGTCCGTTGACCCCCGTGCCGGGAAGCCCGCCGAGGCCCGCGATCTGATCGACGTGCCGAGGGTGGTCTCGCGGTACTACACCGAGCACCCGGACCCGGGCGAGATCGCCCAGCGGGTCGCGTTCGGCACGTCCGGGCACCGTGGCTCCTCGCTGCGGACCGCGTTCAACGAAGACCACATCGCCGCCACCAGCCAGGCGATCGTCGAGTACCGCCGGGCGCAGGGCACCGACGGACCATTGTTCCTGGGCCGCGACACGCACGCGCTCAGCGAGCCCGCCATGATCACCGCGCTCGAGGTGTTCGCCGCCAGCGAGGTGACCACGCTGATCGACAGCCGGGACGGCTACACGCCGACCCCGTCGGTCTCCCGCGCGATCCTCGCCCACAACCGCGGCCGCACGACCGGGCTCGCCGACGGCGTCGTGGTCACCCCCTCGCACAACCCGCCCGACGACGGCGGCTTCAAGTACAACCCGCCCAACGGCGGCCCGGCCGACACCGACGCCACCAGATGGATCCAGGACCGGGCCAACGAGCTGATCGCCGCCGGCCTCACCGGCGTGCGCCGCGTTCCGGCCACCCGGGCCCGCGCGTCCGAGCACGTCCAGGGCTACGACTTCCTCGACGGCTACGTGGCCGACCTGCCCTCGGTGATCGACCTCGACGCGATCCGGAACGCGGGGGTGCGCATCGGCGCCGACCCGCTCGGTGGGGCCAGCGTCGGCTACTGGGGCGAGATCGGCGAGCGGTACGGCCTCGACCTGACCGTGGTGAACCCGCGCGTCGACCCGGCGTTCGGCTTCATGACCCTCGACTGGGACGGCAAGATCAGGATGGACTGCTCCTCGCCGTACGCGATGGCGTCCCTGATCCACCAGAAGGACCGGTTCCAGGTCGCCACCGGCAACGACGCGGACGCCGACCGGCACGGCATCGTCACCCCCGACGCCGGGCTCATGAACCCCAACCACTACCTGGCCGTCGCCATCTCCTACCTGTTCGGGCAGCGCGGCGAGTGGCCCGCCGGCGCCGCCATCGGCAAGACCCTGGTCTCGTCCTCGATGATCGACCGGGTCGCCGGCGACCTGGGCCGCCGGCTCGACGAGGTGCCGGTGGGGTTCAAGTGGTTCGTGCCCGGCCTGCTGTCGGGCGAGGTCGGCTTCGGCGGCGAGGAGAGCGCGGGCGGATCGTTCCTGCGCCGCGACGGCTCGGCCTGGAGCACCGACAAGGACGGCATCATCCTCGACCTGCTCGCCTCCGAGATCATCGCGGTGACCGGGCGGACCCCGAGCGAGCACTACCGCGACCTCACGGCGAAGTTCGGCGAGCCGGCGTACGCCCGGATCGACGCCCCCGCCACCCGCGAGGAGAAGGCGGTGCTGGCCAAGCTCTCGCCCGAGCAGGTGACGGCGAAGGAGCTGGACGGCGAGCCGATCACGGCCGTGCTGACCACCGCGCCCGGCAACGGCGCCGCGATCGGCGGCCTCAAGGTCGCGACCGCGTCCGGCTGGTTCGCCGCCCGCCCGTCCGGCACCGAGGACGTCTACAAGATCTACGCCGAGTCGTTCAAGGGGCCGGAGGCGCTCGCCCGCATCCAGGAGGAAGCGCGCGGAGTGGTCTCCGCCGCACTGAAGGGCTGATTTTCTCAGCTCCCGGGGCTCCCGGCCGACAGGTATGCCGCAAAGGTATACCGACTCGGGAGCCCAGGGGAGCGCATGCCAGATCGCGTCGTGCCCGCCGCCCGGCCCTCCAGGGTCGGCAGCGGGCCAGGACCCTTGCTGGTCGCGGCCGCGTGCGTGGCCGCGATGGTGGGCTGGCTCCTGCTCGGCGAGCCCGGCGGCCTCTACGCCGGTTACGCGGGCGGCCCGATCGCGATGGCCGCGGCGGTCTACGCCTGCCAGCGGATCGGCTCCTCGATCATGGTGGCCCGCCCGGTGCGGGCCTTCTGGCGGCAGCTCTCGCACGCCTCGATCCTGGTGCTGGTCGGCGCCTGCGCCACGCTGGCGCTGGCCAACAACAACGCCGGCATGTCCCTCTACACCGCCGGGCCGAACGTGCTCGGCATCTTCTGGGTCATGTTCGCGCTGGGCCGGCTGCCGCTGGGCGACCGCACCCCGCTCGGCTGGGCCCGGATCCTGCTCGACGGCGCCACCGTCGCCGTCGCCGGCACGCTGATCTTCTACTACGTCGTGCTCAGCTTCGCGCCGCCCGGCACCGACCTGACCACCCGCGCGCTGGCCGGCGCCGTCGGCGTCAGCGGCCTGCTCAGCCTGGTGATCATCGGGAAGGCCGCGGTCGCGCCCGACGCCCCGATCGACCCGCTGGCGCTGCGCCTGCTCGCCGTCGCGCCGATCGTGGCCGTCTCGCTCGCCGTGCTGCTGATCGCCGGCGCCCCGGAGCCGCGGCTGATCCTGTCGGTGCTGACCGGTCCGGTCGTCGCCCTGTCGTTCTGCGTCGCCGCCTACCGCCAGCACATCGTCCTGGGCCGCCCGCCGGCCGAGGGCGACCCCGCCGCGAAGCACCGCCGCTCGCACTGGGACATGCTCCCGTTCCTGGCCGTCACCGCCACCGCGGGCCTGGTCATCACCGTCTCGGCCCGCCAGATGGACGGCCGCGAGCGGGCCGTGATCATCGGCGCCGTGCTGATCGTGGTCTGCGGTGTCGCCCGCCAGCTGCTCGGCCTGCGCGAGAACAAGCGCCTGCTCGAGGGCATCCAGACCCAGCAGACCGAGCTCGAGCGCCTGGCCATGACCGACCCGCTGACCGGGCTGGCCAACCGCACCCGGTTCGCCGCCGCGCTCGCCGAGCGGCTCGCCGCCCACCGCGCCGTCACCGTGCTCCTGATCGACATCGACGACTTCAAGATGATCAACGACTCGATGGGCCCGGCCCTCGGCGACCAGCTGCTCTACCAGGTCGCCCAGCGGCTGCGGGTCAACGGCCAGGTCCGCGACCTGCCGGCCCGCCTCGGCGGCGACGAGTTCGGGGTACTGCTCGACACCGACGACGTCGAGACCGCCGAGGACGCGGCCCAGCGCACGCTCCAGGCCCTGGCCGAGCCGTTCCGGGTCGGCGAGCACCAGTTGCTCGCCAACGCCAGCATCGGCGTGGCGATCGCCGGGCCGGGCGACAGCGCCGACGAGGTGCTGCGCAACGCCGACATCGCCATGTACGCGGCGAAGGAGAGCGGCAAGGCGGCCTGGGTGCGCTTCGAGCCCCGGATGCGCCAGGACGTGGTCAACCACGCGCGCCTGGGCAGCGAGCTGCACAACGCGATCATCCGGCACGAGCTGTTCCTGCTCTACCAACCCGTCTTCGACATCGTGACCGGCCGCCTGCACGGCGCCGAGGCCCTGGTGCGCTGGAAGCACCCGGTGCGCGGCTTCGTCTCGCCCGGCGACTTCATCCCGGTCGCCGAGCGCTCCGGCCTGATCGTGCCGCTCGGCTCGTGGGTGCTGCGCGAGGCCTGCGAGCAGCTGGCCCGCTGGAAGGCTGCGTACGGCGCCGGCGCGATCAAGGCGATCAACGTCAACGTCGCGGTCCGCCAGCTGCGCGAGCCCGGTTTCGTCGACGAGGTCGCCGCCGTGCTCAGCGAGACCGGCCTGCTCCCGCAGAACCTGGTCGTGGAGATCACCGAGTCGTCGGTGGCCGACGGCCGCCAGGTGCGCGAGACCCTGAACGCGCTGCACGAGATGGGCGTCCGGCTGGCGCTGGACGACTTCGGCACCGGGCAGTCGTCGCTGTCGCTGCTGCGGGCGTTCCCGGTGGACGTGCTGAAGCTGGACAAGTCGTTCGTCGACGGCATCGCCGACGGCGAGGACCGTGGCCGCCTGGCCGTGGCCGCGGCGGTCGCCCAGCTGGCCGAGTACCTCCAGCTGTCGGCCGTGGCCGAGGGCATCGAGAGCGAGGCCCAGCTGGAGCGCCTGCGCGACATGGGGTACCGCCTGGGCCAGGGCTTCTTCATGTCGAAGCCGCTGCCCGCGGACGAGGCCGGCGCCCTGATGGCCGCCGACCCCGTCACCGTGCTGCGCTGATCAGGGCTGTTCCGCCCTTTCAAGCCCGCCCCACCAACCAGGCCCGCCCACCCAGGGGGATCCCCCGCCGCTCATTATCGCGAAGTTGGCCCATGATCGGGCCGACGACGCGGGCGAGCTGTGGACAACCGGCGGGTGTGGAAACGCGGGGCTTGATCGGTGCGATGTGCTTAAGCGTCCACTTCCTTGCGGTCGTCCGTGGCCCAGAGGGTGTGGAACGAGCCCTCCTTGTCGACGCGGTGGTACGTGTGCGCGCCGAAGAAGTCGCGCTGGCCCTGGATCAGGGCGGCCGGCAGGCGCTTGGCCCGCAGACCGTCGTAGTAGGCCAGCGCCGACGCGAAGCCCGGCGCCGGGATGCCCTGGGCCGCCGCGGTCGCCGCGACCCGGCGCCACGCGTCCTGCGCGCCGCTCACCGCGTCCAGGAAGTAGTCGTCGACCAGCAGCGTCGCCAGCTGGGGCTGCTTGTCGTACGCCTGCTTGATGAAGTCCAGGAACTTGGCCCGGATGATGCAGCCGGCCCGCCAGATCTTCGCCATCGCGCCCGGGTCGATCTGCCAGTCGTACTCCTTGCTGGCCGCCTGGATCTGCTGGAAGCCCTGCGCGTAGGCCACGATCTTGGAGGCGAACAGCGCCTGCTCGACGTCGGCCTGCAGGTCGCCCGCGTGCGAGCCGGCCGACACCGACGGGCCGGGCAGCCCCGCGTCCTGCGCCGCCTTGCGGGTCTCGGCCCCGCCCGACAGCGCCCGGGCGAACACCGACTCGGCGATGCCGCTCACCGGGACACCCAGGTCGAGGGCGGCCTGCACGGTCCAGCGGCCGGTGCCCTTCTGCTCGGCCTGGTCGAGCACGATGTCGACGAACGGCCGGCCCGACGCGGCGTCGACCTGCTTGAGCACCTCGGCGGTGATCTCGATCAGGTACGAGCCGAGGCGGCCCTCGTTCCAGCCCTTGAAGATCTCGGCGATCTCCGCCGGGGAGTGCCCGCCGACCTGACGCAGCAGGTCGTACGCCTCGGCGATGAGCTGCATGTCCGCGTACTCGATGCCGTTGTGCACCATCTTGACGAAGTGGCCGGCGCCGTCCGGGCCGACGTGCACGCAGCACGGCTCGCCGTCCACCTTGGCCGCGATGTCCTCGAGCAGGGGACCGAGAGCGTCGTACGACTCCTTGGGCCCGCCCGGCATGATGCTCGGCCCGTGCAGCGCGCCCTCCTCGCCACCCGAGACGCCGGCGCCGACGAAGTGGATGCCGATCTCCTTCAGCGCCGCCTCCCGCCGGCGGGTGTCCAGGTAGTGCGCGTTGCCCGCGTCGATGAGCATGTCGCCCTTCTCCAGCAGCGGCGCGAACTCGTCGATCACGGCGTCGGTCGGCCCGCCGGCCTTCACCATGATCACCACACGGCGGGGGCGCTCGAGGCTGGCCACGAAGTCCTCGGCGCTCTCCGACGGAATGAAGCTGCCCTCGTGGCCGAACTGCTCGACCAGCTCTTTGGTACGGCCGTACGAGCGGTTGTGCAGGGCCACGGTGTGGCCGTGCCGGGCGAAGTTGCGCGCCAGGTTGCGCCCCATCACCGCCAGACCGGTGACCCCGATCTGTGCCTTCTCCGACATCATTGACGTCCTTCCCTAGCTGCTCTCTACGACCTCATTCTTACCTACGGGATTGGACCGATCTTGGTTCGATCCCGGTCGTCCCAGCGGGTTGGATCGGACGCGCCGCGGCCTGCGCGTGGCGTAAGATCCGCGCGGCGGTAGAGTCTGCGCGTGCCGACGCCTGCCACCCCCGATGTGATCCCATGAGGCGTGGCGAGATCTGGACCATCGGCAGCCGCACCGATCTTCGCTACCGCGTTCTCGTGCTCTCCGGGGACAGCTACAACGAGCGGAAGAACGCGTCGCCCTTCTGCGCGCCGATCGTCCGCCAGCGGGGGGCGACCGAGCTTCCACCGTACGCGGTGGCCCTCACCGAGCAGGACCCGATCACCGGGGTCGTGGTGGTCAACCGCATGCGCCGCCTGCCCGCGTCGGTCGGCGCCGAGCGCATCGGCATGGTCACCGGGCAGAGCATGGTCCGTCTGACCGAGGCCATGCGGCAGCTGTTCGAAATCTGAGCACCCTTCGGGTGATTGGCGCGAGGTCGCGCCGCAGGTCGAGGGCCCACCCGGATGAACGGGGGATGACGCTCTTGGTTTCCGTGCCGTAAGCAAGAGTCCGTACACGTCATGCGGCATTGTGGAGGAGAGGCACGGTGGGTCGGGCATACGCGGAAGCAGTCGGCAGCCTGCGCCCTGCCGTCCGCCCACCGATGGCGGCCGAGGCCGATCGGGCCATCGTGGAGCGTGCCGTCGGGCTGCTCGCCGGCCGGGCCCGCTGCCGGGTCGCCGAGGCCCGCCGCCACCTGCTGCGGATGGCCGCCGACCAGGGCCGCGACCTGCTCGAGGTGGCCGCCGGCCTGGTCCGCGCCCTCGACGTCTCCGAGTCCAGCGACGTGCCCCGGCTCGACGTGCTGACCGCGCCGATCGCCGACGTGCCGATCGCCCCGATGCGCCGCTTCGAGCCGTGGCTCGCGGTCGTCCAGCACGTCCTCGACGTCACCCCTGGCATGTGTGGCTACCTGGTCGCCGAGCGTGACCACGGCGGCCGCATCGTCGACCTGATCTGGCAGGCGGCCAGCCCCGAGGCGTCCACACCCGACGGCAGCCGCGGCGCTCAGCTGATCGGCCGGCGGGCCAGCGTGCAGTTCCCGTCCTCGCCCGGCAGCGGCCGCTGGGACACCTACCAGGGCGTCCTCGACACCGGCAGCCCGGCCGCGATCGGGCCGTTCCGCTACGGCGACGGGACGTACACGGTTCGCGCCCACCGGCTCGGCCCCGGCCTGCTGGTGCATTGGACCAGGCACGACGGCACCGGCCGTGAGGGCGAGCGGATGTCCGGCACCGAGCGGCTCGGCAACCTCGGCTGGGGCGAGTGGGACCTGGTCACCGGGGACATCTTCTGGTCCGAGCACCTCTACCGGATCTTCGAGCGCGACCCGGGGCTGGGCCCGATGAGCCGCGCCGAGTCCGACGCGCTGACCGTCTCCGACGACGCGCCGCTGGTCGTCGAGGCGCTGGAGGCGTTCGACCGGGCCACCCAGGTCGACGTCACCACCCGGGTCCGCATCGGCGGCCGGGTCAAGCACCTGCGCACGGTCGCCGACGCGGTCCGCGACGCCGCCGGCCGGCCGCTGCGCCTCTACGGCATCGTGCAGGACGTCACCGACCGGGAGAACGACGCCCGCCGCCTGGCCGAGGTCGAGCGGCAGCTGGCCGACGAGCACGAGCTGGCCGCCCACCTCCAGCGGATCATCCAGCCGGTGCCCGAGGGCCCGATCGAGCTGCCCGGCATCAAGGTCGCCCTGCGCTACCTGCCGGCCGGGCAGGAGAGTCTGGTCGGCGGCGACTGGTACCAGGCGACCCAGCTGCGCGACGGCACGGTGCTGCTCGCGGTCGGCGACGTGGCCGGGCACGGCACCCCGGCCGCGACCACGATGGCCCAGCTGCGGCACGCCCTGCGCGCGCTGGCCGTCACCACCAGCGACCCGGGCGTGCTGCTCGGCCAGCTCAACCGGCTGACCTGCGACCTCGAGCGGGAGAACCCCGAGCTGGCGGCCACCGCCGTGGTCGCGCGCTTCGATCCGGCCCGCCAGGAGATCACCTGGGCCCAGGCCGGCCACCCGCCGCCGCTGCTCAACCGCGGTGGCCGCACGGTGCCCCTCGAGCGCCCGCCCGGCCCGATCCTCGGCGTGGTCGACGACGCGGTCTATCCCACCGCCCGCATGTCGTTCCGGCACGGCGACGTGCTGCTGCTCTACACCGACGGGCTGGTCGAGCACCGCGGCCGCGGCCTCGACGACGGCCTCGACCAGGTGATGCGCACGGTCGACGCGGCGGTCGCGGCGTCACCGCAGCAGCCCCTGGCCCAGCTGCTGGCCCGCCTGCGCCGGGCCAACCCCGACGACGACACCTGCATCCTGGCCGCCCGCCCGGTCACCGGCGAGACCCGCGACCTGCGCCACCACCTGACGGGCCGCAGCTCCGCGCGTTCATGAACCAGTCACCTCACCGGAGACCCTGGTCTGCTTCCTATCTGACACCGGGCCAGCGGTGTCCATGATTTGCTATTTCCGCACGTCGTGCCCCATCTAGTATCCGGCGGCGCGGACGGCGGCGCCCGGCCGCCGCGCGCGACCGCGGAGGTCCGCCCATGAGCTCCGGCACGAGCCCGATGCTGCTCACCGACAACCCGGTGGCCGGGGCCGCCGACGACGACTTCGGCTTCCGTGGTCACGCCGAGATCCTCTGCGACGCGATCGTGGCCACCACGAACCTCCCCTTGACCATCGGCGTGTTCGGACCGTGGGGCACCGGTAAGTCGAGTTTCATGAACATCTGCCGGGACATCCTCGGGTCCCGCGGCATTCCCGCCATCGGCTTCAACCCCTGGAAATACGATCAGAAGGAGGAGATCTGGCACGCCCTCATCCAGACCGTCCTCACCGAGATAGTCGAAGCGGCGGGCCCGAGTCCCCGCCTGATGGAGAAGGCCCGGCAGCTGAGCATGACGGCGAGCTGGCTACTCACCCGCCGCGTGGTCGGGCCGTTGACGGCAGGCTTCGTCACCGGCGAGGACGTGGACGCCGTCCGGGACGCCTGGCAGGCGCGAGGCAACGACAACTACCGGCACGTCAACCATTTCGAGGAGGACTTCGCCGAGGTGGTCGCTGCCTTCACGAAGGGCGGCCGCCTGGTCGTCTTCGTGGATGACCTGGACCGGTGTTCCGGAGACGCGGCGGTCGCGGCCCTCGACTCCCTCAAGCTTTTCCTGGGCGACGCTTCCTGCGTTTTCGTGCTTGCCATGGACTACCAGGTGATGGCCGAGGCGGCGGCAGTCCGGCTCAACGGCGACGAGGTCCGCGGCCGCCAATACCTGGAAAAGCTGATCCACTTCCCGTTCCACCTGCCCGCCGTCCGCTTCGAGGCCGTCTATAAGCAGCTGCGCGACAAGGTCGTCACCGGCCTGGGCGACGATCCGGCGCTGTGGCGGCTCGTCGAGGCGGCGTTCCAGGACAACCCCCGACGCATCCGACGTTTCATGTCCGCGCTCAACTTGACCGCGCAGACTCTGCGCCTGCACAGCGAACCGAGCCGCGAGCGGCTCATCCACGCCGCGATCCTGCTCACGCTGCGGCTCCAGCACCCCGAATTCTTCCGCCGGATCGAGATCAGCCCGCAAGTCTGGTCCCGCATGGACGACGCGGCCCGCGGCGACAAGAGCGCCCTGCGACAGGACGAACTCGAGCTGGCCGACCAGGATCCCGACCTCCTCCGCCTACTCGCCGCGATCACCCCGGGCGGCCACGGCGGTTGCGAGTTTCCGCCGATCCCCACCCTGGACCAGATCGAGGTTGTCACGAAGGTCCTGACCGTCACCGGTGGCCTTTACGCGACTGCCGAGGAGTCATAGTCATGCTGGACGACGAGATATCACCGGACATCGGACACGTGATCGGCCTCGACATCGGGGACGGCGAAAGCTCGCTCGCCTGGCTCTCGGTCGCGGATCCGGGGGTCGCGCGAGTGCACCGCCGCACCCGATCGGGAGAGGAGAGCATCGTCACGGCCTTTGCGCGGGCGCGGGGCGACCACCGGCGGCTGATCGGCGAGGAGGCGCTCCTGGCGAGGGACGCGCTCCAGTTCAGTGTCAACTCCAAGCAGGTGCCCGAAGCCTGGGATCTCGCGACCCCTGACGCGGTGCTCTTCGCCCAGAGTCTGATCGCCGAGTTCCGTGCAGATCGGCCCGACGTCGCGGCCGACAGCATGATCTACGTCGGCCACCCGGCCGGTTGGCCGTCCGGCGCTGTCGTTGCGTACCAGCACCACTTCGCGAGTCTCGGCGTACATCTGCGCCTCATGCCGGAGTCGCATTCGGCGCTCGTCTACGTACGCGACCGGGCCGGCGGCGCGGACCGCAGCCTCGACCGGGTACTGGTGGTGGACGTGGGCTCGTCGACGACCGACTGCACGTTCGTGCAGGACTTAACGCCGGTCAACCTTCCGGTCGGGGCCGAGCTCGGGTGCCGGCAGATCGACCGGGAGCTCGCGGAGAGTGTCCGGTCCGCCCTGAGCCACGACCGGGAGCTGACCGACGCCCTTGGCGTCCAGGGCGGCGAGGAATTTCTTCTGCTGGCCTGTCGATGGGCCAAGGAAGCGCAGTTCTCCCGGAACGCACGACGGATCCTGGACCTGCGGGAGTCCTGCGATCCCCGCTACGCGCCGATCGTCGACCGAGCCTGGACCTGGCTTCAGGCCTTGGAGATCCCACAGGTCGTGGCACGCCCAACCGGCTGGTCGGGGCGGCTGCGAGAGTTGCTGACCGAAGTCCGGGACCACCTCGAGGGGACGCCGCCAGAGCTGATCGTACTCACCGGCGGCGGCTCCCGGATGCCGCTGGTCCGCGGGATGTGCGAGTCGGTGTTCCCCCGATCACGGGTCGAGAACGACGACCAGCCCTCCTTCTCGGTCGCGCGCGGACTTGCCGCCAATGGCCGGCACCGGGTGAACGTGGTGCGATTCCGTCGAGACGTTCACGCGCTCACCCAGGCGCCGGCGTTCCGTGAGGAGCTCCGCGACGAGACGGCCGGCACCGTCGAGAAAGTCAAGACATCGATCGTCACGCGGATCACCACGGCCGGACCGGGGACGTCGCCGCTGAACCTCGCCGCTCTCGCCGACCCCGAGGTTCTCCGGGCCGACCCGGCGATGGTCCGGCTACAGGCTCAGCTCACCGCAACGCTGGAGGCGTCGCTGGGCCCACGGGTTCGGGCGATCTGCCGAGAGTACGGCGTTCCCGACGACAACATCGAGATGAGCTTCTCGTTGCCGGACGTACTCCCGGGGACGGTGACCGAACTGATCAACACCGAGCTTTCCGCCGACCGGTTCTCGGAGGCAGCGTTCGACGCGATCGGGACGAGTTTCCAGATTGGCCGCTTCGCGGGCATGCTCGGCGGCGCTGCCAAGTTTGCCAAGGTGCCGCACTTGATTCCGATAACGATCGCCGCCATGGGCGTTAGCGCGGCCGCCTCGGCGGGGTCGGCGTACTGGGCCGCCCGCGCGCGGAAACGGCTCGTTGCCGCCGTTCAGGGCGCCGAGCTCGGCGAGGAGGCACTTCAGCAGTTGGTCGACGAGGTGGCCGCGTCGCTCACCCGGCAGATGGATGAGCGCGCGGCTCAAATCGAGCGCTTCCTGGCCTGAGCCGTCAGTGACCGGCGGCGCGGCTGGCCAGGACCTGGCGGCCGTGGGCCTCCCAGCGGTCGTGCGCCTCCGCGTACGAGTTCTCCCACGCCTCGCGCTGGACCTCGAAACCCTCCAGCCATTCGCCGGTGTCGGGGTCGAAGCCCTCGGGGTAGATGTAGTTGCCGTCGTTGTCGTAGGCGGCGGCCATCCCGTACATCGTGGGGTCGAAGTGCTCCTCGCCCTCGAGGTAGCCCTCGTTGGCCTGGCGCAGGGACAGCGAGATCCGCCGCCGCTCCAGGTCGATGTCGATGATCTTCACGAGGACCTCGGCGCCGTTCTGGACGATCTGCTCGGGCAGCTCGACGTGGCCCTCACCCAGCTCGGAGATGTGCACCAGGCCCTCGATGCCGTCGCTGACCCGGACGAACGCGCCGAACGGCACCAGCTTGGTCACGATGCCGGGGACGATCTGGCCGATCTGGTGGATGCGCGCGAACTGCCGCCACGGATCCTCCTGGGTCGCCTTGAGCGACAGCGAGATCCGCTTGCGGGCCTGGTCGATCTCGAGCACCTCGACCTCGACCTCCTGGCCGACGTGCACGACGTCGGACGGGTGGTCGATGTGCCGCCAGGACAGCTCCGAGACGTGCACGAGCCCGTCGACGCCGCCGAGGTCGACGAACGCGCCGAAGTTGACCACGCTGGAGATGACGCCCCGGCGCACCTGGCCCTTCTGGATCTTCGACAGGAGCTCGCCGCGGTTGACCGGCCCCTGCTGCTCGAGCCAGGCCCGGCGGGACAGCACCACGTTGTTGCGGGTCTTGTCGAGCTCGATGATCTTCGCATCGAGGACCCGGCCGACGTACGGCTGGAGGTCGCGCACGCGGCGCATCTCGACCAGCGAGGCGGGCAGGAAGCCGCGCACGCCGATGTCGAGGATGAGGCCACCCTTGACCGCCTCGGTGACCGGCCCGCGGACGAACCCGTCCTCCTGCTTGATCGCCTCGATCTCGGCCCACGCCTGCTCGCGCTTGGCCTGCGCCGGGTCGGGCGCGGGCACCGGCACCGGTTCGCCGCCGGCCGGGGCCGCACCGTCGGCGGCGACCGCGCTGTCGGCCGCATCCACGCCGTCGGGCGCGGCTTCATTAACGGGCGCAGCCTCGCCATCAGCCGCGACCACGCCATCAGCCGCGACCACGCCATCGGGCGCGGCTTCATTGACGGGCGCAGCCTCGCCATCAGCCGCGACCACGCCATCGGGCGCGGCCTCGCTGACGGGCGCGGCCCCGCCGACGGCCGCCGCGTCGTCGGCGGATACGGCCACCGGCTCATCGGCGGCGACCGGTTCGTCAGCAGGTGGCGACTCGACGGCCGCAGGTGGCGACTCGACGGCCGCAGGTGGCGACTCGACGGCCGCAGGTGGCGACTCGACGGCCGCAGGTGGCGACTCGACGGCCGCCGGGGCCTCGACGGCCGGAGGCGACTCGACGGGCGCCGGCGGGTCTTCCGCGGGCGGGTCGACGGCCTCGGGAGCCGGCGGCACAACGCTGTCCGGGCCGGCGCCGTTTCCGGGCACGGCGACGCCCTCCGGCTGCGGAGTGATCTCCGGAGCGGGAGGTGCGGGAGGCGGGGCCTCGGGAACAGCGGTGGGCTCAGTAGAAGGGACAGCGGTCTCGGGCGAGCTCATCGACATTCCACCTTATCCGTCGAACATCAGAGCCTACCAATCCTCATGCTCGCCTCGGAAGGCCGTGAAATCGGCCGGAAAACGCCATCCAGGGCCAGATCGATGGACCGCCCGGCGAGTGTCACGGCCTCGCCGGCGTCGGCCGCGCCCTCGACGACGCCCTCGACCATGCCGAAGAGCAGCACGAGATCGCCGGGCACGAGGTCCGCGCGTACGTGCCCATGGTCCTGCGCCCGGGTGAGCGGCTCGGTCAGCACCGTGATGATCCGCCGTAGATATCTTCCCCGGGTCGGCGCGTCGAGCCGGCGGGTCAGCAGCACCAGGGGCCGCATCGTCACCTGGGTCCGCAAGATCTCGTCGAGCGCCGTGCGGAAGGTCGCCGGCTGTTCCCGCCCGGCCGCCACGAACTGCTCGAGCCGGTCGATCAGGTAGCCGATCACGGCGCCGGCCAGCGCCGACCGGTCCGGGAAGTGGCGGTAGAGGGTGGCCTGGCCGATCCCGGCCCGGCGGGCGATCTCCGGCATGCCGACCATCGGCTGCTGGGTGGTCATCACCTCGCAGGCGGCTTCCAGGATCGCCGAGCGGTTGCGCTGCGCGTCCCGGCGGCGGGCCGGCTGGGCACCGTAGAGCACCGCGGCCTCCTCGGGAGTGACCTACGTTACTGGCAAGTAACGATGATGTCATGAAGTTCAATTTCTCGGAACAGTTTCCTACTCCCCAGTAACCGAAGCCAGAACCGAAGCCAGAACCGAAGCCAGAACCGAAGTCAGAACTGAAGCCCGGCGGTCCACGCGTACGGTGCTCAGCCGACGGCGCAGGTGTCGCCCAGGGTGACCGTCCCCGGGTGCAGCACGGTCGCCCACAGCCCGAAGGTCAGGTCGTGCACCTCGGCCACCCGTTTGAGCAGGTCATGGCGTTCGGGCAGCCCGTCCTGGCACATGTCGATCATCGCGCAGCGGGTGAGCGGACGCTGCGGCCGCAGGATCACCGACGGGCCGACCCGCAGCGGCCGGCCCACCCAGGCGTCCTCCGGGAAGCCCGTCCCGCCGACGTCGATCAGCAGGTTGGCCCGGAACCGGGTCGCCTCGACGCCGCCCAGCGCCCGCAGCCCGGCCGTGGTGATCACGCTGACCGGGCCCTCGTCGTGGTGCGGGATCGCCGCCTCGCGCGCGATCGTGACCGGGCGGCCCAGGTGCGTGCCGACCGCCGCGGAGCCGGCCGGGTCGTCGGCGCGGAACGTGCGGCCGTCCGGCAGCGTCACCGACGGGACGTCGCCTGCCAAGCACGCCCGCAGGTCGAAGAGTCCCGTCATCCGCCGGAACCGGCGGGTGCTCTTGCCGCTGCCGAACTTGCCGTCCTCGTCGCGCACCGCCCACAGCCGATCGCCGTCGAGGCCGCGCGAGCCCACCGGCGCCGCCGGGAGCACCTCGCCGAGCAGGGACTTGACCGGGTAGCGGCGGATCTCGGCGAGCCTCACCCCGCTCACTGTATGAGGTCGGACGCATGGGCGGGGGGACGGCGGGTATCCGCAGGTCATGCACCGGTACGGGGACGAGGTGGCGGCGATCGCACGGCCCCTGCGCGACCCGGGCGACCTGGATGTGCTGCTCGACCGGGCCGGCGACGCGCGGGTGGTGCTGATCGGACCCTGGCCCGCCTGCTCGACCACTACGGCGACGGCGCGAAGGCCGTGGTCTGGGCGCACAACACGCATGTCGGCGACGCCCGGGCCACCGACCAGTCCCGGCACGGCGAGGTCACCCTGGGCGAGCTGGCCCGCGCCCGGTTCGGCGACGACCGGGTCGTGCTGGTCGGCCTCGGCTCGCACCGCGGCACCGTGATCGCCGCCCGCGAGTGGGGCGCGCCGATGCAGGTCATGGGCGTCCCCGGGGGGCGGCGCGGCTCGCTCGAGGAAGTGCTGCACGCCGAGGCCCCGGAGCGGGCGCTGTTCGTCGTCCCGCCGCTCGGCGACCGGCCCGGCCTGCTGGTCGACGAGGTCCATCAGCGCGCGATCGGGGTCGTCTACAAGCCCGAACGCGACAACTGGGCCAACTATGTGCCGTCGGTGCTGGGCGACCGCTACGACGCGTTCCTCTGGATCGACGAGACGAGCGCGCTGCGGCCGCTGCATCCGGCGCACATCGACACGCGCGAGCCGGAGACCTACCCGAGCGGGGTCTGACCGGCGGCGAACGCGACGATCTCCGGGAGCGCGGGGGAGTACCCGGCGGTGGTGTCGACGATCATCGTGGGGTGCGGCGAGTCGATCGGCGCCCACGCGTCGACGCCGATCGGCGTGCCCGGATGGGCGGCCCGGATGACGACCCGCTCGCGAGCCACCTCCGGCGTCGTCACGCAGCGGACGATCCGGGTCTCGCCGAGGTCGAGCAGCGGTCTCCAAAGGTGATCCTGGAACGCCGCCTCCGCGATCAGCGTGACTCCTTCGCCGACGAGCCCCGCCACCATTTCACGAAATATCCGGTATGTCGTGAGGAAGCCGTCGTCGGGAGTGCCCGCGTGCACCAGGCCCTCGCGGATCTCGTCCCGGCTGACCACCGGGCAGCCGATCTCGCGGCCGAGCGCGTGGGCGAGGGTGCTCTTCCCGGTGCCGGGCGCCCCGCTCACGATGATCAGCATCGGGCGCCTCACTTCTCCGCGACCAGGATCCTGATCCGGGTGGTGAAGTCGATCGGCTCCGGCATCTCGCTCGCCATCGCCGCGATCGCCGCCGCCCGCCGCTGCTGCGGCACCGCCGACACCAGCTGCCGCCCGCCGTGCGAGCCGATCCACTCGTACAGGTGGGCCACGTCGCGGAACGAGCTGACGATCTCCACCTCGCGCACGCCGGCGCTCGCGAACCCGGCGTCCAGGGCGGCCGCGCGCAGGCTCTCGGCCGAGTCGAAGATCGGGTGCAGCTTCCGCGGCGGGGGCGGCGTTTCGGCGTACCGCGAAATGATCTTCATGGCCTGGGGATAGCGGGGGTCATGCTGGGCGAAACTGCTCACCCCGAGGCGGCCCCCGCGCTTCAGCAGCCGCCCGTACGCCCGGAGCGCCGCCGGCGGGTCGGGCAGGAAGAACAGCACGAGCCCCGACGTGATCAGGTCGAACGAGCCCTCCGGGAAGCCGGGCGCCTGCGCGTCGCCGGTCGTCACGATCACGTTGTCGAGCCCGGTCGCCGCCGCGCGGGCCCGCTCGACCATCCCCGGCGCGAGATCGATTCCGGTCACGTGCCCCTCGGGCCCGACCGCCTCGGCCACCCGCAGCAGCACCGCGCCCGTGCCGCAGCCCGCGTCCAGCGCGCGCCATCCCGGCTCGGGGGCGACGGCCGAGACCAGGGCGGCGGCGATCGGTCCGAAGAAGCCGACCCCGACATTCTCGTACGTCGATGACGCCTGATCGAACACGTTGATGATCGAGCTCATCGGACCAGCATGTCAGCCGCGCGCACCCCGGCCGTCGCCGGCGGTGTCCAGGCCGTGCCGCGCAGTGCCGCCTCGAGGAACGCGGACAGGTACCGCGACGCGATCGGCAGCGTGCGCCGCGACCCGAGCGGCAGCACCGCCCGCACGGGCGCGGCCAGCCAATACGCCCCGTAGTCGGTGAAGTCGAAGTGCCGGGCGCCGGCGATCGTGTACGCCCGGGCCGAGCTCCCGCTGTTCGCGAAGAGCGTGTGCGAGGCCACATCCTGGTCGGCGCCGTCCCGCTCCGAGCTCAGCATCAGCAACGGCCGCCGCAGCCCGTCGCCGACCACCGGCCCGTACGGCGTCCCGTCGAGGTCGGCCGCCCCCACGCAGGCCGGGTCGTCGTGGCAGGCGGTGATCGCCGCCGACCCGCCGAACGAGTGCCCCACGTAGGCCACCCGGGTCCTGTCCGCGTGTGGCCCCAGCAGCACGCCCACCTGCCCGGCCGTGAACCGCGCGTCCGCCGCCCAGACCGCGTTCAGCCGGTCGCCGCGCGGGCCGTCCAGATCGGACGGATCGCCGGCCGCTGACGCCGGCACCGCGTGGCCGCCGATCACGGTCAGGTTGGCGCTGTAGGTCGGGGTCACGCCGGCCACGAGGTAGCCGCGGCTCGCGAGCCCGGCCGCGAGCGCGCTGTACTGCGGCGCCGAGAAGCCGAGCCCCGGCAGCAGCACCACCACGGGGAACCGTCCGCTCGCGAGCGGCGCGTCGTCGTACGTCCCGGTGGTGATCCGGCCGAACGAGGTCTCGGCCGGCCCGAACTTGTGCAGTCCCGCCCAGGCGCCCGGCGCGTAGGCCGAGGGCTTCCCGGTCGCGGCCGCCGCCGGGTACCAGAGCCACACCGACAGCACCCGCGGGTTGCCGCCGAGCGGCGCGAACTCGTCCGTGCGTGACCGGTCGGCGAGCTCGTGCTGGGCCCGCCCGACCGGGTACGGCCCGCCCTTGAACAAGGCGATCACGTGGCGCGACCGGTGGACGAGGAATCCCGCGTACGTCCCGAGGAGGAGCAACGCGGCGGCGACCGCGACCGCCACCACCCGCTTGATTGTCACCCGGCTATTGTTGCGCCCGCCGGCTCGCGGTCACCCGGCGACCGGCGCCGCCTGGGGCGACTCGATGCCCGCGGCCACCCGCTCGGTCGTCGAGCGCGCCCAGCGACCGGTCGTGACCAGGCCGAGGACCAGGACCGCGACGCCCAGCCCGGTGATGATCCACCAGCCGGTCCGGGAGGCCACCGCGAAGTCGGCGTTCGAGGCCGACGAGACCGCCGCCCCGATCACCGCCACGCCGAGCGCGCCGCCGACCTGCCGGCTCGTCGACGCGATCGCGGCCGCCACTCCGGCCTGCTCGCGCGGCATCCCGGAGACGGCGGTGTTGGTGATCGGCGAGTTGACCATCGCGAAGCCGACCCCGAACAGCACGTAGCAGACGCTCAGCTGCCAGATCGGGGTGTCCGCGCTGATCCGGGTCATCGGCAGCATCCCGGCCACGAACGCGACGCCGGCGATGGTCAGGGGCAGCCGGGTGCCGCGCGCGCCGACCAGCCGGCCCGACAGCGGCGAGACGATCACCGTGGTGGCGGCCATCGGCAACGTCCACAGGCCGGCATGCAGGGGCGACAGGCCGCGTACGTCCTGCAGATAGATCGAGTTGAGGAACAGGAACCCGGCGAGCGAGCCGAACGCCGAGACCGCGATGAGGGTGGCGCCGCTGAACGGGACGCTCCGGAAGAACCGCAGGTCGATGAGGGGTTCCGCGCGGCGCGGCTCGTAGGCGAGCAGGGTCACGAGGGCGAGGGCGCCGAGGACGAAACAACCCCAGATCCGGTACGAGTCCCAGCCCGCGACCGGCCCCTCGATGATCCCGTAGGTGACGGTCGCCAGCACCAGGAAGACCAGCACCTGCCCGACCGGGTCGATCCGCCTCGGCCGCGGCGCCCGCGACTCCGGCACGAACCGCCAGGCCAGCAGGAAAGCGGCGATGCCGACCGGCACGTTGACCCAGAAGATGGACCGCCAGCCGAGCGAGTCGACCAGCGCGCCGCCCAGCACCGGCCCGAGCGCCATGCTGAACCCGACCACCGCGCCCCAGACGCCGATCGCCCGGGCCCGCTCGCGCGGCTCGGTGAACGTGTTCGTGATGATCGACATCGCCACCGGGTTGAGCATCGAGCCGCCGATGGCCTGCACCGCCCGGAACGCGATCAGCCACCCCAGTCCCGGCGCCAGGCTGCACAGCAGCGATCCCGCCGTGAACAGCACGAGCCCCGTCTGGAAGGTCCGCCGCCGCCCGACCCGGTCGGCCGTCGACCCCGACAGCACCAGCAGGCTCGCCAGCACCAGCGTGTACGCGTCGATCGTCCACTGCAGCCCCGACACCGACGCGCCCAGGTCCACCCGCAACGAGGGCAGCGCGATGTTCATGATCGTGGCGTCCAGCCCCACGATGAACAGGCTCATGCAGCAGATGGCGAGGACGAGGTACCGACGGTGCACCCGTCAGTTCTACCCCGCGCATGCATGCATAATGCAGTCTTCGACCTGGCGCCTGCGTCACACCGCCCGCCCGGATACTGACGACCATGACCGTCGCCCTGCACCACATCGTCATCGATGCCCACGACCTGCTGGCCCAGGCCCGCTTCTGGTCCGCCGCCCTGAACTGGCGGATCCTCTCCACCCGCGAGCGCGAGGTCGTGATCGGCCCCGACGAGAACGCCCCCGTGGGCATCTGCTTCATGCCGTCCCCCGACGCCAAGGTCGTCAAGAACCGCCTCCACCTGGACCTCACGCCGCCCGCGGGCGAGCGCGACTCGGAGATAGCCCGCCTCCTGGCCCTGGGCGCCCGCCCCGCCGACGTGGGCCAGACCGGCGACGAGTCCTGGACCGTACTGGCCGACCCCGAGGGCAACGAGTTCTGCGTGATCCGCCCGAAGCAGACCCTGATCAGCTGACCGCGTCCTCCGCTGCTGCACCGCCTCGGCGACGGGCCGGTCGATCCGCTCGTGGCGCCCGGCCAGAATCTCGTGCTCGACCGCCACCAAGCCATCGGCAACGCCGCGCACAGACGAGGCCGAACAGACGCGAACCAGCTCGACCACCGGCCGCGGCACCACGAGAAGGTCGTGCACCGAGGTGCCATCTTCGCCGTCGCCGTGACAAAGGCGGCCTATTCGCGCGGGCGGTGGGGAAGGATCACAAAGCAGCTTCCCGAGTCCGCACTGCCGGCGATTCCCACGTTTGTCCGGCAGGACATCATGCGGCTGAGCCACTGCATCACCGTCGACGCGTATGGGAACGAGACCCCCATCTCCGTCGAGGACGCGAAGGCCTTTGAAAAATCGGCCGTCTGGTCAGCCGGGAACGTCGAGGAGCGGTTGGAGGATCACTACGCGGGCCGGCCCAACAAGACGGCGGAACGGCTCCGGGTGAAAGATCCGCAGTGAAGCCTGGAATGGGAGACACGACATGGGCACGTGGGACACCGGCCCGCTCGACAACGACGCCGCGGTCCAGTGGTGCGACCTGCTGGACAACACGGAGGTCGGGAAGCGCGTCGAGCTGATCCGGAGGGCGCTGACCGTCGCGGCAGAGCATGAGGCCCTCGATCGCGTCGATGGCGACAACTCCGAGTTGCCGAGCCTCTGGGAAAGGACTACGGCCAGGTGCTCGAGGACCGGCAGCCGATCCGTGCGGCTCTCGAGCGTGCCACCGCCGCCTCATAGTTCGGGGTCAGCGGGGCGATTCGGTGCATACCGGAACCATCGTGGTGAACCGGGTCGCCGGCCACCATCGCTCGATGGCTGCTTCCGGGTGGGTGCGGGCGTATCCGGCGAGGTCGGTGAAGAACCCGTTGACGCCGAGCAGGTGCGGCAGGTTCGCCCGACTGGTCAGATGCCACCGCCGCTGGCGGGTCTGATCGCGGCGAGGCGCCGGGTCGCCGCGCCGGCAGTTTGCGGAGGCCCGGCTTGCGTCGCCGGGTTTCCGCCAGTGGCGTCGGTGGTGCTCGTCGGGGTCGGCCGGCGGGTGTTGTTTTGTTCGGGGTGAGCGTTACGGCTCACTCAGGTCGCCCGGTCGGGGTGAGCGTTTTGGGCGCCCCGGCGCCCTGCTCGCCCCGGCCGGGTCCCGGCGGGAGCGACGTCTTGTACCCACCACCCACGCACGACATCATGCATTTGACTCTCGCCCTTCAAACGGATTGCAGTTCCGGCGAGGGAGAAACCGCCCGCGTCATCTCGAAATAGGAAGCCGCCGCGAGCAGCAACCCGATTCCCCACAAGGTGTAGCCCACCATTTCCAGCAGCAGCGGCCAGAACGGGCCGCCGAAGTCGCCGCCCACCCAGGCCATCATGCCGGCTATTCCGAAATACGCGGTCAGGCTGCCGCCGACGAAGAAGGCCGGCCCCAGGACCAGCCATCGGGGAACCGGCCGGCCGCGCCACGGAAGCACCCAGGACGGCCAGACGCGGCCCCAGCGGTGGGCCAGTGCCAGCGGGAGCACGGTGCCGGCCAGGGACATCAGCAGGATGAAGACGGTCATGGCCGGCCCGGAAACGTCGGTGGAGGGCCACGTGCCATTGATGACGGTCGTCAGCCAGACGGCCATGCGCATGAGGCAGCCGGCGACCGCGACATAGGCGCCGATGTATGCGAAACGTTGGTCGAGGCCGGCCTTCGGGCGGCGGGCGGCCAGCATCAGGCAGAGGACGCCGCACGCCACGCCGGCTCCATTGGCCAGGAGGCTGGTCAGTTTGTCGGTGGCGGGGCCCTCGAACACGAACGACACGGCGACTATCGGGAAGAGGACCGCGTAGAGGCAGAGGGCGGCCCCGGCGGGGGCGAGCAGCAGCCTGCCCTTGCCGGCCAGCGCCACGAGGGCGACGGCGGCGAGGATCGCCGGAAGCCAGCCGCCGGGGAAGAACGACTCGGAGCCGTTGAGGAAATGCGGCGGGCCGGCGATGGCCCACCACGCGTGGACCAGGCCGTAGACCGCCAGCCCGATCGCCGCGTGGAGCCTCATCGGGGCAGTCTGGAACGCGGGGCCTTTGACGCGGCTGAGGGCGGCTCAGGATTCGCTCAGGCCCGGCGGGCGCGGAAGTGATATGTCGAAACTCTCGCGATAGGCGGTCAGAACCTCATCGTCGGTGGTGAGTGCCGATTCGGTGCGGCCGGCCCCGGCCGTGGTGACGATGAGGGTGCGGCCGCTGATCGTGATGCGGCCGTCGCCGGCTATCCGGGAGCAGACCGGCTTGTCCCGGAAATGGGACTGCGGCCAGGTCTGCTGCCACCAGCAGGCCGGCTCGAAATCGGTCATCGCCCGCGGGCGGCGTTCCAGGCGGTACTGCGCCTCGCCGTTCTTGTGCACCGCGATGTCGCCGAACGGCTCGTCGACGAGCGTGAATGTGCCGCCCGGATCGTCCTGCGGGTCGCGGGTGCCGAGCCGCAACGGATAGGTGCTGTGGCCGCCGAAGCCGACGTCGACCAGCCAGCGGTCGTCGACGAGCAGCGCGAGATGGTCGAACAGCGGGCCGTCGCCGACGCGGGCGCCGACCCGGGCGACCTGGTGGCCGAGCGCCGTCAGCAACAGGGCGAACAATCCGTTCAGCTCGTAACAGAAGCCCCCGCGCCGGCGGGTGACCACCTTGTCGAACAAATCGCCGGGTTCGAGCGAGATCTGTTCGCCCAGGTGGATGCTCAGGTTCTCGAACGGCACCGCGGTCTGGTGCAGACGGTGCAAATCACGCAGACCGGTGTCGCGGGTCGCGCCGATGCGGGCAAGGTAGGCGTCCACGTCCATGTGGCCAAGCTTTCAACCTCAACCCGGATTGAGGTCAAGCGGCCGCACACGTGGAAGGCTGGCCCCAGGGCGGGATTGTCTGGGGGGACTTGTGGGAAGCAGTGCGGGCATGAAGATCTGGCCGGGCAATCCGTATCCGCTGGGCGCCACCTATGACGGCGGCGGCACGAATTTCGCGTTGTTCTCGGAGGTCGCCGAGCGGGTCGAGCTGTGCCTGTTCGACGACGACGGAACCGAGACGCGGATCGACCTGCCGGAACGGGAGGCGCTGGTCTGGCACGGGTACCTGCCGCGCGTCGTGCCCGGTCAGCGGTACGGCTACCGCGTGCACGGGCCCTACGACCCGCACAGCGGGCTCCGGTGCAACCCCGGCAAACTGCTGCTCGACCCGTACGCGAAAGCCATCGACGGCCACAACGAGTGGAGCGAGGCCCTGTTCGCGTACCAGTTCGGGGATCCGCTCTCCCGCAACGAGGCCGACTCGGCGCCGTTCGCGCAGAAGTCGGTGGTGGTGAACCCGTTCTTCGACTGGGGCAACGACCGGCCGCTGCGGATCCCGTTCTGGGAGACCGTCATCTACGAGACCCACGTCAAGGGCATCACGATGCGGCACCCGGCCATTCCGGAGGACGTGCGCGGCACCTATTCCGGCCTCGCCCACCCCGTGATGATCAAGCATTTCCAGCGGCTCGGGGTGACCGCCGTCGAGCTCATGCCGGTGCACCAGTTCGTGCACGACTCGACGCTGATCGACCGCGGCCTCACCAACTACTGGGGCTACAACACCATCGGCTTCTTCGCGCCGCACAACGACTACGCCTCGTTCGGCGGGCACGGCGGGCAGGTGCAGGAGTTCAAGTCGATGGTGAAGGCGCTGCACAAGGCCGGCATCGAAGTCATCCTCGACGTCGTCTACAACCACACGGCCGAGGGCAATCACCTGGGCCCGACCCTGTCGTTCAAGGGCATCGACAATCCGGCCTACTACCGGCTGGTCGACGCCGACAAGCAGTACTACTACGACACCACCGGCACCGGGAACAGCCTCAACGTGCGGCACCACGAATCGCTGCGGCTCATCATGGACTCGCTGCGCTACTGGGTGACCGAGATGCACGTCGACGGATTCCGGTTCGACCTGGCCGCCGCGCTGGCCCGCGAGTTCCACGAGGTCGACCGGCTGGCCGCATTCTTCGACCTGGTCAACCAGGACCCGGTGGTGTCGCAGGTAAAACTCATCGCCGAGCCGTGGGACGTCGGCGACGGCGGCTACCAGGTCGGCGGATTCCCGCCGCTGTGGACCGAGTGGAACGGAAAGTACCGCGATTCGGTCCGCGATTTCTGGCGCGGCGAGCCGGCCAGCCTCGGCGAGTTCGCGTCCCGCTTCACCGGCAGTTCCGACCTCTACGAGGTGGACGGCCGGCGCCCGGTGGCGAGCATCAACTTCGTCACCGCGCACGACGGGTTCACGCTCAACGACCTGGTCTCCTACAACGACAAGCACAACGAGGCGAACGGCGAGCAGAATCGCGACGGCGAGAGCTACAACCGCTCCTTCAACTACGGCGTCGAGGGCCCCACCGAGGACCCCGACATCGTGGCGCTGCGGGAACGGCAGAAACGCAATTTCCTGGCCACCCTGCTCCTCTCGCAGGGCGTCCCGATGATCTCCCACGGTGACGAGCTCGGCCGCACCCAGCAGGGCAACAACAACGTCTACTGCCAGGACAACGAAATCAGCTGGATCGACTGGGAGGACGCCCGCAACCAGGACGTGCTCACCGGCTTCGTCCGCAGCCTGACCAAACTGCGCGCCGAGCACCCGATCTTCCGCCGCCGCCGTTTCTTCACCGGCGACCCGGTCGGCGACGCGAAGACGCCGGACATCGCCTGGTTGCGCCGCGACGGCCAGCCGATGACCGACGCCGAGTGGAACACCAGCAGCGGCATGACGATGACGGTCTTCCTGAACGGCCACGGCATTCCCGAACGGGACGCCCTGGGCGAGGAAATAGCCGACGACTCGTTCCTGCTGCTGTTCAACCCCCTCGGCGACCCCGTTTCCTTCACGCTGCCGCCCCGCGAATTCGGCCGCACCTGGGAGGTCGTCGTCAACACCGCCGACCCACTGCTGGCCACCCGCCGCAAAACCGCGCGCGCCGGCAGTCAGGTCGAAGTGCCCGGCCACACCCTCGAGGTCCTGCGATGCCGGTATTGACGCCCGCCGATCTGCAACGCGAGCTGCGAAATCTCGCGGTCGACGACCAGGGCGACGACACCCGCGACATGCTCCTGCGCCTGCGCGACCTGCTGGCGGCGGCGGAGAGCGCGGGCATCGACGCGGCGCCGATTCTGCGCGAGGTGGCGTCGACAGCGTCCGATCTCGATCGGTATGGAATGGGATCGACGCGGGAATTGCTGTTGCGCTGCGTTTCCGGCCGAGAGTCAAAGGCATGATGTCGTGCCTGGGTGGTGGGTACGAGACGTCGCTCCCGCCGGGACCCGGCCGGGGCGAGCAGGGCGCCGGGGCGCCCAAGACGCTCACCCCGACCGGGCGACCTGCGTGAGCGGTAACGCTCACCCCAAACAACAGCCGGCGACCGCTCCTGATGGGCGCCACCAAGGCCACCGGCTGAGTCTTCGGCGACCCGAGCCGGGCCACCGCGAACCGTTCAGACGTCGAACTCGCCCACTTGACGCCATCGACAAACGCCACCCAGGCCGCCGGCGGAAAGCTCAATGAGCCCGAGCCTTCCGCTCGGAGCACGGGACTGGGGCTCATCGGCGCGATCGCGTGGTCGTGAGCCCTGGCGCCCGGAGACGTGGACCTACCGCCTATGGAGGTCAGGACGTCGCCCCAGCGAGCAGGGCGCTGGGGCGGCGCCCAGAACGCTCACCCCGTGGGGGCGACCTCCGCTCACCCAAAACCGGACGGTGCGTTCTCGCCGTCGGGCGGGCCGATGGCGGACGCCGATGCGTGGTCCGTCTGCCTAGGATGCCGGGATGATCGATTACGCGGCGCCGGGTCCATTGACGACGATCGGCGGGGCGGCGCTCGACGACGTGCCGGGGGATCCGGTCGCGATCTGCGGGCTGGCTCGCCACCTCGTCATCCAGCCGGGCGACGCGCAGAAGCTGGGGCTTCCCGAGGAGAGGTTCGGCGAGAACCAGCTCCGGCCGGCCGCGGACATCCTCGCGACACTGCTGGCCCTCGACCCGGCGCCGGTCACGGTGGGGCGGGCGGCCGCGCGGCGGGTTGTGGGCACCTGCCGGCACTTCGCGGTGCTCAGTTGTGCGCTGCTGCGGTACCGGGGCATTCCGGCGCGGGCGCGTTGCGGGTTCGCCACCTACTTCCAGCGCGGGCAGGGGCTGGACCACTGGATCACCGAATACCGGGACGGCGGGCGCTGGGTGCGGATCGACTCCGAGATCCTCGGCGGCACGGTGCTGCCCCGGCCCGAGGACCTCGAGCCGGGGCTGTTCCTCACCGGGGGCGAGGCGTGGGGGGCCCACCGGGCCGGACGGATCGACGCCACGACGTTCGGCGTGTACGGCACGGAGAACTGGGGGCCGGCCGAGATCCGGGGCAACGCGGTCCGGGACCTCGCCGCGCTGAACAAGGCCGAGATGCTGCCGTGGGACGAGTGGGGGCGGATGACCGCCTCCTACGAGGGCAGGACCGGCGACGAGTACGACGCACTGATCGACCGGATCGCGGCGGGCGGGGATGAGGGCGTCGCGGAGCTGTACGCGACGGAGGACCTCGCGGTGCCGGCCGCGATGCTGCGCCGGGAAGGTCAGTAGCGGAAGGCTCCCACCAGCGCGGTCAGGTCGTTGGCCAGGCGGGACAGGTTGGCGGCGGCCTGCTGGGTCGTTCCGGCCACGCCGGCGGTCGAGGACGCCACGTCGGCCACGCCGGTGATCGTCTGGGCGACGTCGCCGCTGCCGGCGGCGGCCTCGATGACCGTGCGGCTCATCTCGGACGTGGTCGCCGTCTGTTCCTCGACGGCCGAGGCGATCGTGGTCGTGTAGTCGCTGATCTGGGTGATCACGAGGGCGATCTCGCCGATCGCGTCCGCCGCCGCCCCGCTCGACGCCTGGATGGCGGCGATCCGGGCGGTGATCTGCTCGGTGGCCTGGGCGGTCTGCTGGGCCAGCTCCTTGACCTCGCCGGCGACCACCGCGAAGCCCTTGCCCATGTCGCCGGCCCGGGCCGCCTCGATCGTCGCGTTGAGCGCCAGCAGGTTGGTCTGCTCGGCGATCGTGGTGATCAGCCGGACCACCTCGCCCACCTCGGCGCTGGCCGCGCCGAGGGCGGCGACCTCGCCGTTCGTGCGCTCGGCGACGCTCATCGCCTGGGCCGCGACCTGCGCGGCCCGGGTCGCGTTGGTGGAGATCTCGGTGATCGACGCGCTCATCTGCTCGGCGCCGGCGGCGATCGACTGCACGCCGGCGTTGACCTGCTCGCTCGCCGACCGCGCGGTCACCGCCCGGTCCGAGGCGTTGGCCGCGCCCGACTGGAGCTGGCCGCTGACCCGGTCGAGGTCCTGGGCCGCCGCGGCCAGCTGCCCGGTCGACTCGGCGATGCCGCGGATGGTGGTGGCGACCTTCTCCACGAACCGGTTGAACGCGCCCGCCAGCTGCCCGGCCTCGTCGTCGCGGTCGGCCGCCGCCCGCTGGGTCAGGTCGCCGTCCCCGTCGGCGATCTCCGCCATCCGGTCGCGCAGCCGCTCGATCGGGCGCACGATCGTCCGGGCCAGGAAGAACGCCACGAGTCCGGCGATCACCACCGCGGCCACGGCGAGCAGGATGCTGATCCGCTCGGTCGAGTCGGCGGCGCTCAGGATCGTGGCGGTCGGCACCGAGACGACCAGCGTCCAGGTGTCGGTGTCGCCGAGCTTGACCGGCGCCGCGATCTGCAGCGTGCCGCCGGCGAGCCGCTGGGTCGACGCGCCGGCCGAGACCGCGCCCGAGGCGAGCGCGGCGATCTCCGGCGGGGCGGCCTTGCCGGCCTGGTCCGCGGTGCCGCCGCCGACGACCGCGCCGGCGGTGCTGATCAGCATGGCGCTGCCGGTGCCGAACGGCCGGATCCCGCCGACCAGCGTCTGGAGGCTGGTCAGGGCCATGTCGATGCCGGAGACGCCGACCGCGTTCCCGTCCCGGATGATCGGCGTCGCCACCGAGGTGATCAGCGTGTCGACCCCGCCGACGTTGTACAGGTACGGCTCGATCACCTTGTCGGCGCGGCTGGTGAACGGGATCTGGTAGTAGTCGCCCGGCCCGGACTTGGTGTAGTCGGTCAGCGGGGCGAGCGCGATCTTGTCGCCGTCCCGGTACCAGTACGACACGAACCGCCCGGTCGCGTCGTCCCCGGCGCCGGCCTTGCGGAACTTGCCGTCGCGCTTGTCGAACGCGTTCGGCTCCCAGCCCGACCAGACGCCCAGGTACTCGCCGTGCTCCTCGAGGACGGACCGCATCTGCGCGTCGGCGATCTTCCGGCTGCCGGTGCCGCCGGCCGCCGTCGCCTCGAGCACGCGCGCCATGTCGCGGGCGGTGCCGAGGCCGCCGAGAACGACCTGCCGGACCGCGCCGGCGTTGCGCTGGGCGACCTCGTCGGCGTACGCGAAACCGGTCTTCCGCGCATCCTCGGAGTTCCGGTTGGCGATGTACCAGACCACGACGGTCATGGCGACGACCAGCATCAGCACCATGGACGCGACGACGCGCACCTTGATCGTGAAACCACGGACCACATCGTCATGATCGGCGACCGCCCGCAAACGCTGAGCCGCAAACGCTGAGCCGCAAACGCTGAGCCGCAAACGCTGAGCCGCAAACGCTGAGCCGCAAACGCTGAGCCGCAAACGCTGAGCCGCAAACGCCGAGCCGGAAAGGCCGAGGCGGGAACGCGCGGCCGCCGGCGAGCGTCCGACCTCCCATGACGCGAGTACTGCGCTTGATCATTGCGGCCTCGGCGCTGGCCGCCTGCGCCTCGCCCGTGACGACGCCGGCCGGGGCGGCAACGCCCGGGACGCCGCCGGCCGGGACGACAACGGCCGGGACGACACCGTCCGGGACGGCGCCGGCCGGCCCGGCGCCGAGCGCGACCGGCACCGATTGCGGCACGTTCACGCTCGACCAGGGCGAGCGCTTCCCGGCGGACGCGGCCCGCTGCCTGGTGGACGCCGCGAAGGCGAACCGCCCGGCCCGCCTCGCGGTGACCCGCCCGACCACCGAGGGCGACCCGATCCCGATGACCTTCACGGCGCTGGCGGACGGCCGGGTCGAGGTGGTGACCGACACCCGCCAGGACAACTTCGGGCCGAAGAGGATCACCACGCAGACCTGCGTGAAGCCGGCCGTGACCGCGGCCGGCATCGAGTTCGCGACCTGCGCCTAGGTCAGACGATCGAGAACTTCGGCGGCAGCTCACCCCGGCCGGTCAGCGCGCGCAGCAGGGCCTCGCCGTCACCGAGGGCGACGGTCAGGCGGGCGGCCAGGGTGGCTGCCTCGGCGAGCGCTTCCGGAGCGATCCCATGAGGTACGCCGCCCGCAGCCGCCGTGTCGAGACCATGCACGACGAGCTCGAACGTCCGGGTGCGCAGCCATTCGCGCGCCCGCATCCCGCCCAGCGGGGTCGTCACGATGTCGTCGTCGCCGACCGCGGCCAGCGCCTGGGTGGCTCGCCCCGCCAGCTCGCCGACGACGCCCGCGGGATCGGCGCCGAGCAGCAGTCCGGTGGCGTGCGCGTCCGCCGCCGACGCGGCCGTGGCGGCGGCCAGGATGTCGGCGGGCACGCTCCGGGCGTACGCCCAATAGCCCTCCGCCGTGCCGACGGTGACCTCCGCCGCCGGGTTGCCGAGGACCTCGGGCACCTGGCGCAACGCCGAGCTCGTGGTGTGGCCGACCAGGTCGCGCATGGTCCAGTCGCCGAGGCCGGGGCCGTCCCAGCGCTCGGCCGGGATGCGGCTGACCAGGTCGACATAGCTGACGGCGGCCGATCGGAAGGTCCGGCGGTAGTCCATCCCGCCAATCTGCCACGCCCGGCGAGCGCGCGGCGCCCCGGCGGGTCCGTCAGTGGCGCGGCGGCCACTCGTCGGGCGAGGACTCCGGCGCCGGGTTGTCGTCGGACGCCCGGTGCCGGCCACGGTTGGCGTGGTCCGCGAGGTAGGCGGGCTGCCGCAGCCGGGTGCTGGTCTCGTGCGCCGCGTTCTGCTCGCCGTGGGTGTCATGCCCGGCCTGGTCGAAGTCCGGCTGCTGGACGGCGTGCGGCAGGTCGTCGCGCGCCCACGGCGGAGCCAGGTGGTGAGGGCCGGGATCGGGAGCGGGCGCCGGCACCGACGGTTCGCCCCGCCCCGGCAGGCCCGACGGCCTTCCCGGACGAGCGGCCGGCGCGTTTCCGGGCGCACCCGGCGACACCGCCGCGGGCAGCCCCGACGGCCGCGGCATCGACGGCGCGGAAGCCGCGGAGGGCGGCGCGGACGCAGCCGGTGGCGCGGATGCGGCAGAAAGGGCGGAGTCGGCCCCGTCGGCGGACGGCAACCCCGACGGCCGCGGCTGATACGAGGTCCGGTGCTGCTGATGCTCCGGCCGCTCATCCTTCGGCGGCGACGACTCCAACGGCGGCGGCGGTGGCGGAAAAGGGGTCAGCGGGGTGGGTGCGGGCGGCGGCGCGTAAATCTGCGTGGTGATGCCGGCGGCGAACCGCTTACGCCGCTCCCGCGCCCGCTCCCGCCACATGCGCCACACCAGCCACACGGGCGCGGCGAAGGCGTAGTAGAAGATCATCACGGTCGGCGGGTCGGTGACGACGAGGAAGCCCGCGTAGCCGAGGAAACCGGCGGCGAACAGGCCGTCGATCACCCGGGAGAAGGGCCGCTGGCCGAACCCGCGCACGGCCAGCACCGACAGCACAAGCCCGCTGAACGCCAGCAGGCCGACGTAGGCGTGGAACTCGCCGTCCGACATGGGTGACTCCTAGAGAGGGAACTCTCCCCATATCGGACGGCAAGCGCCAAAATGTAGCTTTACCGGTGCCACTTCTGGTTGAGCCAGCCGTTGCAGTCCCACACCTGCACCTTGGTGCCGTTGTGGGTGCCGCCGGCGATGTCCTCGTCGAGGCAGCGGCCGTCCCACCGGCTGGTGATGGTGTGGTCGGCGTTCACGTTCCACTTCTGGTTGAGCTGGCCGTTGCAGTCCCAGAGCTGGGCCTTGCTGCCGTTGTGGGTGCCGCCGGCGATGTCCTCGTCGAGGCAGCGGCCGTCCCACGCCGTCCGGATCGTGCCGTCGGTGTACCAGGTCCATGTCTGGTTGCGTTCGCCGCCGATGCACTGCCACGCCTGCACCTTGGTGCCGTTGTGCGTGGGGCTGGCGATGTCCGCGTCCAGGCACCGCCCGTCGTTGCTGCTGATGAAGACGCCGGTGGCCGCGAGGGCCGGTCCGGCCGGGATGAGGATGGCGGCGCCCGTGATGAGCACCGCGGCGAGAGCCTTGCCGAATACCGCACGCATCGTGCTGTTCCCCTCTGAACGGTGGGGGGTCGACTGGACTGTAGGCCGGGCGCCCGCACGCCCGGACCGGAATGACGGCAGACTGGCCGAATGGCTGATCTGGAGCGTTTCGTCGTGGCCCAGGAGGGCGTCCACGAGCGGGCCCTCGCCGAGATCGAGGCGGGGGAGAAGCGCACGCACTGGATGTGGTTCGTCTTCCCGCAGATCGCCGGGCTGGGGTCGAGCCCGGCCGCGCAGCGCTACGCGATCCGGGACCGGGCCGAGGCGGCCGCCTATCTGGCCCATCCGGTGCTCGGCCCGCGCCTGCGGACCTGCGCGGCGGCGGCGTTCACGAGCGGCACCACGTTCGGGTATCCCGACGACCTGAAGTTCCGCTCGTCGATGACCTTGTTCGCCGCGATCGACCCGTCGCCGTTCGCACGGATCCGGGACGAGATGTGCGGCGGACCGGACGAGCGCACCCTCGAGCTGCTAGACCGCGACAAATCGGATTAAGCGGGATGATACGGTTCAACCCGTGCCGGGAATCGACATCCCCCGAATGGGCCTGCCCGACCGTCTCGCCGCGCGGCTGACCATCGCCGAGCAGCACGAGATACTTCGAAGCCGCCGGACCAGACGTCGTACGCTGCTGGCCGCGACCGCCGGCGCCGCCGCGGCGGCCCTCACCGGGGGCGGTCCGGCGTTCGCGCGGTCCGAGACGGTGCCCGGCCGCATGGTCGTCCCGTTCGGGCGGCACCTCGCCTGGGGCGCGAACCCGCGGACCCAGATGCGGGTCGGCTGGCAGACGCCGTACCGGGTGCATCGGCCGTACGTGCGCATCGGCGACCAGCCCTGGAGCCTGGGCGAGAAGATCGCCGCCGACGTGCGCGCCCTGCACTCCGAGATCGACGACGTGGTCGCCCCGATCGACCAGTACTACCTGCACGCCGAGCTCGACGACCTGACCCCGGGCACGACGTACTACTACGCGGTCGGGCACGCCGGCTTCGACCCGACCGACCTCGCCGACTTCGGCCGGATCGACTCGTTCACCACCGCGCCCAGCCGGCGGCGGCTGGCCGAGCCGTTCACCTTCACCGCGTTCGGCGACCAGGGCGTCAGCGTGCACGCCCTGCGCAACGACGGCATGGTGGCGGCCCAGCGGCCCGTGTTCCACCTGCACGCCGGCGACCTCTGCTACGCCGACGAGACCGGGCACGCGCTCAAGTCGGACGTGTACGACCCCGGCACCTGGGACGAGTTCCTGCTGCAGACCGAGCCGATCGCCGCGTCCGTCCCGTGGATGCCGTGCTTCGGCAACCACGACATGGAGGCGATGTACTCGCACGACGGCTACGGCGGGCAGAAGGCGCGCTGGAGCTTTCCGGACAACGGCCCCGAGAAGGGGATCTACTCGTTCATCTACGGGAACGTGGGCGTCGTCGCGCTCGACGCCAACGACGTCTGCTTCGAGCGGGACCACAACCGCGGCTACACCGGCGGCGCCCAGACCCGGTGGCTCGACCGGCGGCTGAAGTTCCTGCGCGAGCAGTCCGACGTCGACTTCGTCGTGGTCTTCTTCCACCACTGCGCCTTCTCGACGACGACGGCGCACGCCTCCGAGGGCGGCGTCCGCAGCCTGTGGGTGCCGCTGTTCGACAAGTACCAGGTCGACCTGGTGATCAACGGCCACAACCACGTGTACGAGCGAGCCGACGCGATCCGCCACGGGGTGTCCACCGAGACCCCGATCGGCGGCACCGTGCGACCGGAGCGGGACGGCACGGTCTACGTGACCGCGGGCGCCGGCGGCCGCGGCCTGTACGGCTTCTCGGCGCCGGACACCTACGCCGGCCACGAGAAGGAGACGGGCGAGGTCGAGTCGTACGTCTGGGCGGCCGGCCGCGAGCGGGTGCCGGAGAAGGTGTCCTGGTCACGGGTCCGCTACACCGGCTACTCGTTCGTGGCGGTCGACTCCGAGCCGGCCGCCGAAGGCCACACCGCGACGCTCACGCTGCGGGCCGTCACCGAGCGCGGCCGGGAGATCGACCGGGTCGTCATCGCCCGCACGGCCACCGCCGGCAGCCGCCTGGCGCTCGGGGACGACGTGGCCTGAGGGCGGCGGGCGCGGCCCGTTCAGATCTGACCGTGGTTGGGCGGCAGCGTCCCGCCGAGCTCGTAGGCCGCCAGGTGGTGATATTTCCAGTCGACCGGGTCGTGGACGCTGTGCGTCCGCGCGTTGCGCCAGTGCCGGTCGAGGTCGTACTTGCTCGCCGTCGAGCTCGTCCCGCACAGGGCGAACAGCTCGGAGCCGGCCTCGACCGCGACCTCGCTGCCGAACGCCTTGGCCGCCGCCACCGCGAGCGACCCTTCGGCGGCGGCCTCGGCCGACGCGGGCACCAGCCCGACCGACTCGAGCGTGGCGGCGGCGTCGGTCAGCAGCGCCACCGCGGCCCGTACGCGGGTGGCCAGCCGCCCGTAGCGATACATCACGTGCGGATCGTCGCCGGCCCGGGCGGCGCCGGCCCGGACCGCCTCGGTCGACGGCCGCGCCTTGTCCCGCAGGTAGACGCGGGCGTCGGCGAGCGCGCCGCACGCGATGCCGACCTCGATCGCCGCGTGCGTCAGCTGCGCCCGCGCCCCGAACTGCTGCGGCACCTCGTAGACCGACGTGTAGTCCATCGCCAGCTCCACCGGCACCGACGTGAAGGTGGCCGTCCCGCTGATCGTCGCCCGCTGGCCCATCACGTCCCAATCGGTGCCGACCTCGACGCCGGGCGCGTCGCGCGGCACGAAGACCATCGCCACCCGGCCCTCCGGCGTGATCGCGCTGACCCCGATCCAGGCGCTGGTCAGGGCCCCGGTCGTGTAGTACTTGACGCCGTCGAGCCGGCCGCCGGCGAACGTCGTCTTCAGGTCCTGGGCGTGCTTGCCGCCGCGCTCGGCCAGGGCGTTGCCGATCCGCCGGCCGGCGAGGACCTCGGCGTAGAGCCGCTTGCGCAGCTCGGGCGTGCCGTGCACGGCGATCAGGTCGATCATCAGGAAGTGCGCCTGGGGCACCTGCGCGATGGCCGGGTCGGCGGACGCGATGATCCGGGTGACCTCGGCCAGCGTGCGCGGCCCGAGCCCGGGTCCGCCGTCGGCGGCGGGCACGGTGATCGCGAGCAGCCCGGAGGAATCCAGCAGATCAAGGGCTTCCCGTGGTACGGCGTCAGCACCGGCCCGGTCACGGTCGGCGGCGCCGGGCGCGAGGCCCTCGGCCAGCGCGCGGGCGGCGGCAACGGCTTCGTCGTGGGTCGTCAAGAGCGGCACGCGCTCGATCCTAGGCCCGCGACGCCGGTCACCGGGGTCCGCGATCGGACAGCAACGGGTGTAGAGATGACGGCATGCAGCCCGAACCGATCACCCAGGACGCGTACGAGGCCGAGCTGAACCGCCTGCACGAGCGGCGCGAGGAGCTCGAGGAGCGCGAGACGACGCTGGTCTCGCACGATCACGGCGGCGGCCTGCCCGCCGACCAGCAGAACCGGCTCGAGCGGGTACGCGCCGAGCTCGCCGACGTGCTGCAGAGCATCGGCGACCTCAAGGACCGCTGGGCCGACGCCGGCAACGCGCCGCCCGCGAAGGACGGCGCGCTCGGCGAGTAGGCCGGCCCCCACCTCGCGGGCCGGCCCCAAGCTGCGGCCGGCCCTCTGCTGCGGCCGGCCCTCAGCGGCGGCCGGCCCTCAGCTGCGGCCGGCCCTCAGCCCACGTGCCGGAACGAGGCGAACACCACGTCGTGGCTCGCCTCGAAGCCGAGCCGCTCGTAGAGGTGCAGGGCCCGGTCGTTGTCGGCGGCGGCGTGCAGGAACGGCAGCTCGCCGCGGCTCAGGATGCCGGCCGCGACGGCCAGGGTGAGCCGGGCGCCGAGCCCGCGGCCCTGGAAGTCGGGGTCGGTGCAGACCGCGCTGATCTCGGTCCAGCCGGGCAGGTGGAACCGCTCACCGGCCATCGCCACCAGCCGCCCGTCGATGCGCAGCCCGAGGTAGCGGCCGAGCTCGATGGTGCGCTTGCGGAACGGCCCGGGCTGGGCCCGCTCGACCAGGTCGAGGATCTCGGGCACGTCGGTCTCGGTGAGCGCGACGGCCTCGGGGTCCTCCACGCCGGTCATGCCGTGGCCGACCATCTGCACGCCCGGGATCGATACCGCCACCTCCCATCCGGGCCCGGGGGTGATCGTCGGCGCGGTCAGCAGCGCGAGGTCGGTCAGCCGGGCGAGGTCGCGCCAGCCGGCCGGGTCGCCGATGTCGGCGAGTGCCGCGAACGGGGAGATGTCGGACGAATAGCGGGCGGCGTCACCGGACGCTTCGGCGAAGCAGGCCTGTGGCCCGGAGAGGGCGGCCCACACGGGGTTTTCGAGCACGTCTCGAATTTGCCCCGCGCGAGCCGCCACCGCTAGTGAATATCCGTCAAAAACCCTCAGACGAGCGCGGGCACGCTGTGCGCGAGCGCGAGGATCTCGGCCGGCCAGACCGGCTTCGAGAACAGGTATCCCTGTCCATATGGGCAGCCCATGCCCGCGAGCGCGGCCCGCTGGCCGGCGTCCTCGATGCCCTCGGCGACGACCGCGAGGTCGAGATTGCGCGCCAGGGTGACGATCGCGTCAACCATGGTGTGCTGCTGGTCGCTGCTCAGGATGTCGTCGATGAACGACTTGTCGAGCTTGAGCACGTCGACCGGCATCTGCCGCAGGTAGCTCAGCGACGAGTACCCGGTGCCGAAGTCGTCGATCGCGATGCGTACGCCCATCGCCCGCAGCGCCCGCAGATCGGCCCACACCTGCTCGACGTCGCGCAGCACCAGGCTCTCGGTGATCTCCAGCAGGAGCCACTCGGGCCGGGCGCCGGCGGCGGCGATGGCGTCGCGCACCTGGCCGACGAAGCCGGCCGTGCGGAACTGCCGCGCCGACACGTTGACGCTGATGTACTTCAGCGACATGTCCGGGTCGGCCGCCCGCCAGCGGGCGAACTCCTCGAGCGCCTCGCGCAGCACCCAGCCGCCGATCGCCACGATCGCGCCGCTCTCCTCGGCCACCTCGATGAAGTGGTACGGGCCGAGCAGGCCGCGGGCCGGGTGCTCCCAGCGCACCAGCGACTCGACGCCGGTGATCAGGCCGGTGTTGATGTCGACGATCGGCTGGTACATCAGCCGGAACTGCTCGGCCTCGATCGCCTCGTGCAGCGCCGCGCGGACCTCGAGCCGCTGCACCATCGCGGTGTGCAGCTCGGGCTGGTAGCGCTGCCAGGTGCCCTTGTCGCCGCCCTTGGCCTGGTAGAGGGCCAGGTCGGCGTGGCGCAGCAGCTCGGTGGCGCTGGCCGCGTCGGTGCTCGCCGCGACGCCGACGCTGGCCGCGCCGCTGACGCTGTGGGTGCCGCCGATGCCGTCGGAGACCTCGACCGCCACCGCCAGGGTCGCCACGATCGCGGCCGCCACCTCCTCGGCGCTGCCGGCGTGGTGGCCCTCCTCGATGAGGATGGCGAACTCGTCGCCGCCCATCCGGGCCGCCACGCTGCCGTCGCCGATGATCGCCGAGATCCGCTGGCCGACCGTGACCAGCAGCTCGTCGCCGACGGCGTGCCCGAGCGTGTCGTTGACCTCCTTGAAGTCGTCGAGGTCGACGAACAGCACGGACAGCGTGCTGCCGGTCCGGCCGGCCTCGGCGTACGCCTGCTCGAGCCGGTTGCGGAACAGCACCCGGTTGGCGAGCCCGGTCAGCCCGTCGTGGAACGCCAGGTGGGACAGGTCCTCCTCGAGGCGGCGCCGCTCGGTGACGTCGCCGATCGTCAGCACCAGGCCGCGCACGGTCGGGTCGGCCCGCAGATCCCGCCCGTCGACCTCGACCTGCATGAGCCGGCCGTCGGCGCAGAGCACGGTCAGGTCGGGCGCGCCGTGGGTGCCGCGGCCGGCCCGGACGGCGGCCAGGATCTCCTGCATGGTCCGGTGGTGGCCGACCGCGACCAGGGCGGCGAGCGGGGTGCCGGCCAGGTCGGCGTGGCCGAGAACGGTGGCCGCGGACGGGCTCGCGTACCGGATCTCGTCCTCGTCGGTGACGATGAGGATGACGTCCGACGCGTTCTGGATCAGCGTGCGGAACCAGGCCTCGCTGTCCCGGCGGTTGACCTCGCCGGTCAGCGTGATCCGCTGGAGCAGCACCTCGACCTGGGCGAACAGCGCCTCGAACGCGTCGCGCAGGTCGGCCAGCACGTCGGCCGGCGCGGCCAGCACGCCCACCCACTGCCGGGGCGGGTCGCCCGGCAGCGGCAGCTTGCCGAGCAGGAACGCGTCGAACCCCCGCGGCTCCAGGCCGGCCGGCAGCTCGGCCGCGGTGATCATGCGCAGCGGCGCCCGCTGCGGCTCGGCGACCGCGTCGAAGACGAACATGAGCTCGTACGGCTTGTCCGGCGGCATCAGGGTGCCGATGGCCGCGCGGGTCGCCTCCAGCGCGTCCTCGACCGTGGCCGCCCCGAACAGCGTCGCGCCGGCGTGCCGCAGCGCCCGCTCCCGGGACCGGGCCCGGCGCTGGGCCAGCGCGAGCCCGTTCACCCGGGCCAGCACGAGCAGGAACATCAGGGCCGCGGCGCCGGCGATGACCGGCGCGTCGACCACGCCGTCGCGCAGATTCTCCACCTCGGCGCCGTGGATCCACTCGACGTAGAGCACGGCCGGGGCGATCAGCGCGGCCGAGGCCATCCAGATGATCCGGCGCGGGCCGCCCTCGGTGGCGCCGTGCGGCGCCGGCTCGGAGAGGTCGCGCATCGACGGCATCAGCGCGACGAAGCCCATCGCGGCGTAGAAGACGATCCAGCCGAAGTCGACCGGGCCGCCCAGCGACCAGGCCGCGTTGAGCTGCGACTGGCCGTAGAAGATGTCGGAGATCAGCAGGCCGACCATGGCCGCGCCGATCACCGACAGCGCGCGCGGCCGGCGGCCGGGCGTGGTGATCATGCGCAGGGTCATGGCGAGCACGAGCACGTCGCCGAGCGGGTAGCCGACCGAGACCAGCTTCTCCAGCGTCGACAGCTCGTGCGAGCGGGTGAACGGCGCGATCCAGTAGATCCAGGAGAGCAGGCCGAGCCCGACCGTCGGCACCAGCGCGTCCAGCAGCGCGGCCCGGTTGCTGGCGCCGCCCGAGCGGTAGCGCACGAGCAGCACGAACGCGCCGGTGAGCAGCGGGTAGACGAGCAGGTAGAGCAGGTCGGCGGGGCCGGGGAACTCGGGGGTGCGGCCGAGCGCGATGATCAGGTTGTAGAGGTTGTCGCCGGTGTTGAAGAAGACCAGCGCCGCCGCGATGAGGTACCACGGCCACTTCCGGGACGGCTTGTTCAGCCGTACGCCCAGCAGCACCATGCCCGCGCTCGAGTAGCCGAGCGCCGCCCACGTGTAGAGGTGGCTGTCGGGGAAGGCGTAGTAGACGGCGGTGAGCACCACAATCCACGCGCCGAAGCACGTGCGCGCGGCTCGCGTCGTCATCCGTTCTCCGATCATCTACGGGCCAGTTCACGCGATTCATCGGGCCGGGCGGGCCGAGCTTGAGCCTTCCACCAGGGCGGGACCGGTCGGCAACCCATCTGAAACGCCCGCGCCGGTGATCCCCGCGGGATTCGCCGGAACTTTCCGGGACCGGCGAGCGACTGTGTTCTCGTGCCCGTCGCCCGGCGGTCTCGACAATGCGCAGCGAAGGTGGTCGGAGAGTGCGGTTCGGGTCACGGATGGTGACGATGGGGGCGATCGCCGGCGGCATGGTGCTGGGCCTGGCGGGACCGGCGCTGGCCCACGTCGAGGTGAGCGCGGACAAGACCACGGCCGGGGCGGAGAACGTGACGCTCACCTTCACCGGTGAGGCGGAGAACGACAAGGCGGGCATCAGCGCCGAGCGGGTGGTGCTGCCCGCGGGGATCGACCCGTCCTCGGTGAGCCTGATCAAGGCGCCGGCCGGGTGGACGTACCAGAGGGGCGGTGATGGTTTCACCGTGAGCGGCAAGGAGCTGAAGGTCGGGCAGGACGCGGTCTGGAAGGTCAAGATCGCGAAGCTGCCGGCGGGCGAGACCCGGCTGAGCTTCAAGACGCTCGAGACGTACGGCGATGGCTCGATCGTGCGCTGGATCGAGATCCAGCAGCCGGGTCAGGACGAGCCCGACCACCCGGCGCCGCTGGTCACCCTGAAGCCGGGTCCCTCGACCGCTCCCTCGTCGTCCCCGTCCCCGTCCTTGGTTTCGCCGAGCCCGCTGGTGACGTCGGCGGCCGCCGTTCCGGTCGCCGAGCCGGCCGCCGACAACGGCAGCAGCAACTGGTGGATCTGGGTAACCGCCGTCGTCGTGATCGCCGCCGTGGCCGGGTTCTTCCTGGTCAGGCGGGGGAGAGGCAATCCGGCCCGCGACGATTCCTGATCGACGGTTCTCTATTCTGAGTCCGCCGCCGCCGCCGCTCCGACCGCCCAGGCCGGCCTCCTCGCGGCCGGCGGCATCGGCGCGGCGATCGTGGCCGACCGGGCCGGCAAGGGCCTGCGGACCGCGCCACGGGACGCGCTGATCACCCTCTCCACGCCGGCCGGCGGCCTCGGCCGCGCCTTCGGCGCGCACCCGGGCGATGGACAGCGCCGGCGCGTTCGCGGGCCCGTTGGTGGCGCTGGCCGTCTTCGTGGCCGGGGACCGCTGCAACGGCGGGAAGTTCTCCACCCGGCTCGGCATGCTGAACACGGCCGGCGGCACGACCGTGGACACGCTGGAGAAGTTCGCGGTGACCGTGGACGGGCGGCCCTGCCGGAAGGTCGATCTCAACTTCTGGGGCGTGACGTTCGCCCATGTCGACGGCGGGGAAGCGGTATCTGGTCGCGGGGGACGTGCGTGCTCAGACCGTACGGGCGCCGGCCGGGAACGTCGAAGGCCGGACGGGACGCGGATCGTGTTCAGGAGGCGCGCGGCGGCAACCCGGCCGAGGGGTGGCGGCTGACCGTTCTCGACCTGGCCACGGGAGGCCGCACGCATCTCGCCGAGACGCGGAGCATCGACGACCAGGCCGCGTGGTACGACGGCAGGACGGTCACGCCCGGGACGCGGACGTGTGGTCGGTGCCGGCCGACGGGGGCGGGGCGCCGTCGGTGCTCATCCCGGACGCGGAATCGCCCGCCGCCCGATGGCCGTCGTGACGGCCGACGTGGTGCGGGCGGTGTCGCCGGTGGCGAGCAGGTCGAGCAGGGCGCCGCGGAGGATGGCCAGGACGGCGGTGCGCTCGGCCACGCCGGCGGGGGTGTCGCGCTCGGCCGGCGGCTGAGCGGCGGCCAGCACGGCGAGCCAGTCGGCGACGGTGCCCGCGGCGAAGCCGGCCCAGGGGCCCTCGCGGTCGAGCAGACTGCGCGCGTACGCCTCGACCCAGAGCCGCAGCAGCGACCGGTTCGCCTCGTCGGACAGCCAGCCCCACACCGCACCGGCGGCGGCGTCGAGCCCCTCGCCCGGGCCGTGCGGGAGCGCGAGCTCCTCCTCACGCGCCCGCGCCAGCAGGGCCTTGACCAGGCCGTCCTTGCTGCCGAACAGGAACAGCAGCACGCGCGGGCTGGACCCGATGGCGGCGGCGAGCGGACGCAGGCTCAGGTCGCTGAGCCCGTGCTCGCGCACATACCCGTACGCCAGCTCCAGTAGTTGCTCTCGCCTGCCCTCCGCCACCCGGTTAGTATGCCAACTGAAACAGTCGTTTCAGTAAGGGGCGGAAAATGATCCGAGAACTCGGCCGGCCCGGCGATCTGGGCTGGGTGATCAAGGCGCACGGCGAGATGTACGCGGCGGAGTACGGCTGGGACGCCAGCTTCGAGGCGCTGGTCGCCCGGATCGTCGCCGACTACGCGGCCGGCCGCGATCCGGCCCGGTCGAACGCGTGGATCGCCGAGGTCGGCGGCGAGCGGGCCGGCTGCGTGTTCTGCGTGGACGGCGGCGGTGACACGGCGGTGCTGCGGATCCTGCTGGTCGACCCGTCGACCCGTCGGCCCGCGGCCACGGCCTCGGCGGCGCCCTGGTCGACGCGTGCCTGGCGTTCGCGCGGGCGGCCGGCTACGCGCGGATGCGGTTGTGGACGAACGATCCCCTGGTGGCGGCCCGGCACGTGTACCTCGCGCGCGGCTTCCGGCTGACGGCGTCGGAGCCGCACACCAGCTTCGGGGCGGAGCTGATCGGTCAGACGTACGAGCTGGATCTCGCCGTCACAGCGGCAGTGACCGGGCCGCCAGGGCGACCGCCGTCAGGTCGCCCTGCCGGAGCTTGACCGCCGCCTCGGCCTCGCCCAGGCCCTCCAGCCGCCGCGCCGACGACTCGGCCAGCACGTCGTCGCCGGTGAGCAGGCGGGCCGCCATCCGCGCCTGGGCCGGGCTGAGCTCGGCGTAGGCGCACCGGTCGAGCGCCGCGATGGTTTCCTCGTCGAGGGTGCCGGCGTGCGCCCGGGCGTGGACGATCTTGAGCAGCCAGGTGGGCCACCAGCCGTGCTTGCCGATCAGCTGGGCCGCCCGCACCGCGGTCCCGGGGCTCTGCCCGGCGCCCAGCAGCCGCACGGCCAGCGCCTCGTCGAAGTGCTCGAGCCGCATGGCGCCGACGAAGACCCGCAGCAGCGGCCGGGCGCCGACGAACGGCTCGGCCTCGGCGGCGGCGTCCGCCCACCGGCCCTGGAGGGCATGGCACAGGGCGCGCGCCGCGCCGACGCCGGAGTCAGTGCCGGTCTGCCGCTCGCCGAGCCGCTCGACGGTGCTCACCAGCCGCGCGGTCGCCCGCGCGGCGCGCTCGGCCAGCTCCGGGCTCGCGGGCCGGCCGAGGTGGCGCACCACGACGTCGGCGGTGATCTGGGCCTCCCGGCGCAGCAGCGGCGAGAAGATCTTGGCGGCGATCAGGTCGCTGAGTCCCTCGGCCGCCGAGGCGCGGTCGAACCGCTCGGCCGCCTCCGGAAGCTGCGCCCACCAGGAAGCCGGATGCCCGGTCTGCATGAACGATGACTCCTCGCCTCGGGCCGGGTCGCCGGCCGTTCAGAGTCGTTATCGTCCGACCTTTCGCGGTCGTTAGCCGAAGCCGTGTTGCACGGGTCACGGGGAGCCATCCCCGGGGACGACCCGCGCGGCTCAGCCGGCCAGCGCGTCGACCAGCCGGCGGGCCGAGCCCGCGAGGTTCCACCGCTCGGCCAGCGCCAGCAGCGCGTCCGGGTTCTTCGGGGCGCGGGGGAGCGCGGCGTCGAAATCGGGCAGCTTGACGTCCAGCGCGACCCGGCACACCGGCAGGGCGGCCGCCAGGTACTCCTTGGCGTCCGCCAGCTTGGTGCGCACGCCGGGGGCGAAACCGGAGTCGGGGTCGTCGAGCGCCGCCATGATCTCGTCGACGCCGCCGTAGCGGGTGATCAGCCGGGCCGCGGTCTTCTCGCCGACGCCGGGCACGCCGGGCAGGCCGTCGCTCGGGTCGCCGCGCATCGCCGCGAAGTCCGCGTACCACCGCGCCGGCACCCCGTACTTGGCCTCGACCAGGGCGTTGTCGGCATCCTCCAGCTTGGCCACGCCGCGGCCGCAGTAGAGCAGCCGGGTGCCCCGCTCGTCGTCGACGAGCTGGAACAGGTCGCGGTCGCCGGAGACCACCTCGACCGGCGCCGGCTGGGTGGCGGCCAGCGTGCCGAGCACGTCGTCGGCCTCGTACCCGTCCACCCCGAACGCCGGGATGCCGACCGCGGCGAGCACCTCGAGCAGCACCGGGACCTGCTTCTCCAGCGCCGGCGGCACCACCTCGACGTCGCCGTGCGCGACCCGGTGCTTCTTGTAGGACGGCACGAGCGCGACCCGCCAGGCCGGCCGCCACGAGGCGTCGAGCGCGCACACCAGCCGATCGGGGTGCCGGGTGCGGATCAGCTGGGCGATCATGTCGAGGAACCCGCGGATCGCGTTCACCGGTTCCCCGCCGGCGGTCTGCGCCGCCTTTTCCGGGATGCCGTGGAAGGCGCGGAAGTAGAGGCTGGGAGCGTCGACGGCGAGCAGCGGCTGAGCGGTCACCAGGACACCTTAGCCACCCGCCCGGCAGGGCAGAATGCGGCACATGCGCGCAGTCGTCCTCGACGCCCCCGGTCCGCCGTCCGCCCTGCAGGTCCGCGATCGGCCCGTCCCGGTGCCGGAACCCGGCTGGGTGCTGATCGAGGTGCGGGCCTTCGGGCTGAACCGCTCCGAGCTGCACACCCGCCTCGGGCTCGCCGACGGCGTCGTGTTCCCGCGCGTCCCGGGCATCGAGGCGACCGGCGTGGTGGCGGCCGCGCCCGGTGGCGAGTTCGAGCCCGGGCAGCAGGTCATGACGATGATGGGCGGGATGGGCCGCACGTTCGACGGGGGCTACGCCGAGTACACCTGCGTCCCGGCCGGCCAGGTTATCCCGTTCCGCTCGGCACTGCCCTGGCCGGTGCTCGGGGCCGTGCCGGAGATGCTGCAAACGGCGTACGGGAGCCTGGTCGTCGGTCTTGATTTTCGCCCCGGCCAGTCGCTGCTGATCCGGGGAGGCAGTTCCTCGGTCGGGATGGCGGCCGCCGTGCTGGCCAAGCGGCGCGGCCTGACCGTGCTGTCGACCACCCGCGACCCGGCAAAAGCGGCGGCTCTTTCCGAGATCGGCGCCGACCACGTGCTGATCGACGACGGCGCGGTGGCCGCCCAGGTCCGGAACCTCTTTCCCGACGGCGTGGATCTCGCGCTCGAGCTGGTCGGGACGCCGACGCTGCCGGACACGCTGCGGGCGGTGAAGGTGCACGGCGTCGCCTGCTTCACCGGGATGCTGTCGAACGAGTGGCTGGTCCGCGACTTCTATCCGATCGGCTACCTGCCGCGCGGGGTGCGGCTTTCCGCGTACGGCGGGGAGGCCGACGACCTGCCGGCGGAGGTGCTCCAGGAGTTCCTCGACGCGGTTGCCGCCGGCACGGCCTCGGTCCCGGTGGCGCGCGTCTACGAGCTCGACGAGATCGCCCGGGCGCACGCCGACATGGAGGCGAACCGGGTGGCGGGAAAACTGGTGGTGGCGATTACGCCTCGAAAACCAAACGATCGTTAAGATGGGGGAGTGACGGTTGACCGGATCCTGCCCACCGAGGAGGCCTACGAGCTCCTCGACCTGACCCGTTCGCTCGCCGCCGGGGAGCTCGCCGCCAACGCCGGCGCGTTCGAGAGCGACGGCCGCTTCCCGCGCGAGATCATTCGCACGCTCGGGCGGTCGGGCCTGCTCGGCCTGCCCTACCCGGAGGCGGACGGCGGCGCCGGGCAGCCCTACGAGGTCTACCTCCAGGTGCTCGAGACGCTGGCCGGCAGCTGGCTGGCGGCGGCCGAGGCGGTCAGCGTGCACACGCTTTCCTGCTACCCCATCTACGCGTACGGGTCGGAGCGTCAGCGCAAGATGCTGCCCGATCTGCTCGGCGGGGAGATGCTCGGCGCGTACTGCCTGTCGGAGCCGCAGGGTGGCTCGGACGCGGCGGCGCTCACCACGCGGGCGGTCCCGGACGGTGAGGGCTGGGTCGTCAACGGGACGAAGGCCTGGATCACGCACGCGGGCCACGCCGATTTCTACAACATCTTCGCCCGTACGGGTGGGGACGGCGCCGGCGGCATCTCCTGTCTCTTCGCCGACGCCGGCACGCCCGGGCTGCTCCCGCAGAAGCCGGAGCGCACGATGGGCCTGCGGTCGTCGGCGCCGGCTCAGATCGTGTTCGAAGACTTGCGCCTCGACGCCGACCGCCTGATCGGCCCCGAGGGCGGCGGGTTCCGCATCGCGATGGAGGCGCTCGACGCCGGGCGGCTGGGCATCGCGGCCTGCGCGGTCGGGCTCGCCCAGGCGGCGGTGGACTACGCGGCGGCGTACGCCAAGGAGCGCACCCAGTTCGGCAAGCCGATCGCCGCCTTCCAGGGCATCGGGTTCATGCTCGCCGACATGGCGACCCAGGTGTCGGCGGCGCGCGCGCTGATGCTCGCGGCGGCGCGGCTGAAGGACGCCGGGCGGCCGTTCTCGATCGAGGCGGCGAAGGCCAAGCTGTTCGCGACCGACGTGGCGATGAAGGTGACGACGGACGCGGTGCAGGTGCTCGGCGGGTACGGCTACGTGGCCGACCATCCGGTCGAACGGTGGTTCCGCGAGGCCAAGGTGCTGCAGATCGTCGAGGGGACGAACCAGATCCAGCGGCTGGTGATCAGCCGGGCCCTGACGCGCTGATCCTTTCGCCCGCCCCTGGGCCTTTCCTTCGCCCGCCCTAGGCCTTTCGCCCGCTCTAGGCCTTTCGCCAGCGCGCGCGGTCCTCGCCGGCCTTGCGGGTGCAGCGCATCAGGGTGCCCTTGCTGGTGTGGCCGAGCTTGCCCTCGGGGGAGCAGAACGCGCCCGCGCGGACGGGCTTCTGCATCGTCGGCTCGCCCGTCGTCGGCTTCGGGGCCGGCTTCGTCGGTGGCTTCGTGGTCGGTTTTGTGGTCGGCGTTGTGGGCGGCTTTGTGGGCGGCTTTGTGGTCGCCTTGCTGGTCGGTGCGGGCTTTGTCGTGGTTGCCGCGACCTTGGCCACCTCGGCCTCCGTCGCGGTGGCCGCCGCCGTTTCGGCCGCTTTTGTCGTCGTGGTGGGCGCCGCCGGGGGCGCGGCCGTCGCCGTGGTGACCGCCGCCGCCTTCTTCTTGTCGTCGCCGCTGAACAGGCTGATCGCGAACCCGCCCGCACAACACACCAGCGCCATGGCGATGACGCTCAACAGGATCGCCTGGGCCCCGGTGACCTTCCGCTCGTTCCGCCCCGGATCGGGCTGCACGGGAAGCCGGAACGACGGCGGCGGTGTCCGATCACGCATCGCCACACGATGCGCCCACACCGTGACCGCGTCGATGGCCCGATCGTCCGATCCGCCGTAGTCGATCTGCCGAACCCGTCGGTGGCGGAAAATGCGGGTGACCGGGCAAGTATCGTTTCACCCGTGGAAGAGATCGACCGGGCGATCGTGGGCGCCCTCACCGCGGACGGCCGCCTGTCGTACACCGACCTCGCCGAGCGCGTCGGCCTGAGCGTCTCCGCCGTGCACCAGCGCGTCCGCCGCCTCGAACAGCGCGGCGTGATCGCCGGCTACACCGCCCGCGTCTCGTACGAGGCGCTGGAGCTCCCGCTGACCGCCTTCGTCGCGATCCGGCCCTTCGACCCGTCCCAGCCCGACGACGCCCCCGAGCGTCTGGCCCACCTGTCCGAGATCGACTCGTGCTACTCGGTGGCCGGCGAGGACTTCTACATGCTGCTGGTCCGGGTGGCCAGCCCCGCCGACCTGGAGCGCCTGCTGCAGGAGATCCGCACGGCCGCGAACGTCACCACCCGCACTACGGTGGTCCTCTCCACGCCGTACGAGAACCGCCCGCCCCGCCTCGAGCCGCTCCCGGCCGCCGCCCCCGCCGAGGAAGCCTCGTAGCAGGCCCAGCTCTGCTTACCGATACGCGCGCTGGTGCAGCTCTGCTTACCGATACGCGCGCTGGTGCAGCTCTGCTTACCGATACGCGCGCTGGTGCAGCTCTGCTTTTACCGATACGCGCGCTGGTGCAGCTCTGCTTACCGATACGCGCGTGCTGCGTAGCTCTGCTCACCTTTACGCCCTGGCCGAGCCAACTAACCTAGCCTCCTAGGATGCCTTAGAGGGTGTGGCTGGGCCGACCGCGGCGTGGCCGACTCGGCGCAACGGCGGGCACGGCTCGTCGCGACGGGCGGGGCCCTCCACGCGACCCCACCCCACGCGACCCCACCCCGCGCGACGACGCCCCGAGACCGGAACGGCCGAACCGGCCGCCGGCCAATCAGGACGGCAGGGCCGCCCGGGCGCACTCCGTGACGTACGGCATAGCGAACTCGGTCCGGCCCACCAGGTCGGGATGGGTCGCGAGCAGCCTGCGCACCTCGTTGAGCACCGCGGCCCGCTCGTCGGCCGGCATCAGGATGATGCGGCTGCGGGAGGCGACCATGTCGAGCAGCGTCTCCGGGCCCATCGTCTGCGACCACGTGAAGTGCTCGATCTCGACCGGGCCGAAGGGCTCGCCGATCGTGGTGTCGTGGTCGTGGGAGTGGTTGCCGATGATCTCGCCCAGGCGATGGACCCAGGGGACGGTCTCGTCGCGCAGGTTCCAGATCAGGCCGAGGCGGCCGCCGGGGGAGAGGACCCGGGCGATCTCGGGTACGGCCCGGGCCGGGTCGACCCAGTGCCAGGCCTGGGCGACCAGCACCACGTCGGCCGACGCCGGCGGGAGCGGGATGTTCTCGGCGGTGCCGACCAGGGCGGGCACGTCGGGCACGACGCGGGTGAGCTCGGCGAGCATGCCGTCGGACGGGTCGACGGCGGTGACGGCGATGCCCCGCGCGCGGATCTGGCGGGTCAGCTTCCCGGTGCCGGCGCCGAGGTCGACGACGCGGGGCAGGCCGAGCGGCAGCAGCCAGTCGAGGGCGGCCGCGGGGTAGCCGGGGCGGCCGCGTTCGTAGATGCCGGCGGCGGGTCCGAACGAGTTGGCGTGGGCGGCATGATCGTTCACGGCGAAGATCCTATATCGCAGTATCCTAGGATGCTCTACGCGATGTGTGCGCGGACGCAAGGCGCACGGTTTCAGAAACGCGCATCGGGGGCAAAAGCTTGTCGAAAGACAACCATGGAGGGTTGACGATGAGCTTCACCGACAAGGTCAAGAACGAGGCCGACGAGCTGGCCGGTAAGACGAAGCAGGCCGTCGGCCGCGCCACCGACAACGAGAGCCTGGTGGCCAAGGGCGAGGCCCAGGAGGCTTCGGCCGAGGCCCGCAAGGCCGCCGAGCACGTCAAGGACGCCGGTAAGGACGTCAAGGACGCGTTCAGCTAGTCAGCAGGACAGTTGAACAGGACAGTTGAAACGGCCCCGGGGCAAAAGAGGAAAAGCCCCGGGGCCGTTTCACACCCCCAGAAGAGCAATGATCAGGCGGAAGCCGAGGCTTCCTGCTTGCGCCACCAGTCCTGGCCGGACTGGGGCAGCGTGTCGATCGGGTCGTAGTACGCGTAGAGCTTCGACAGCGCCTCGTCGTCGTGCTGCTCGATCGACGTGCGGTAGTTCTTGGTCCAGTACGAGATGCCGTGCTCCCGGTCGTAGTCGGTGAGCATGTGCACCCAGCGCTTGCCGACGAACGGCACGTCGCAGACGATCCGCGGGGTGGCGTAGCCGGGCAGGTAGCCCATCATGTCGTGCTGCAGCTGCTGCGCGTACCAGACCGGGACCCGCCAGTGCTCGGCGTTGGGGATCATGTCGCACATGTAGAAGTAGTACGGCAGGATGCCGGCCTCGCCCTGCAGCCCGAAGCACAGGTCGAGCAGGTCGGCCGTGGTCGCGTTGACGCCGCGCATCAGCACGCCCTGGTTGCGCACGTCGCGGACGCCGACCTCGAGCAGCGTCTGGGTGGCCTTGGCGACCAGCGGGGTCAGCGAGTTCACGTGGTTGACGTGGGTGTGCACGGCCAGGTTGACGCCGCGCCGGGAGGCGGTGATGGCGACCCGCTGCATGCCCTCGACGACGTCGGGCTGCAGCCAGTGCTGGGGGAGACCCATCAGCGCCTTGGTCGCGAGGCGGATGTCGCGCACGGTCGGCACCGACAGCAGGCCCATGAGGTACGCCTCGAGCTGTTTCCACGGCACGTTGGCGACGTCGCCGCCGGACACCACCACGTCGCGCACGCCCGGGTGGGCCTTGAGGTAGGTGAGGTGGGCGTCGTAGCGGTCGACCGGCTTGAGCGACAGCTTGAGCTTGTCGACGGTCGGGGTGCTGTTGCCGACCAGATCCATCCGGGTGCAGTGGCCGCAGTACTGCGGGCAGGTGGAGAGCAGCTCGGCGAGGACCTTGGTGGGATAGCGGTGGGTGAGTCCCTCGGCGACCCACATGTCGTGCTCGTGCAGCGAGTCGCGGGTGGCGTGCGGGTGGGACGGCCAGACCGGGTCGCGGTCGGAGGCCACCGGGATCATGTAGCGGCGGACCGGGTCGGCGTAGAACGACTCCGTGCCGGGGGTCTCGGCGGGCACCATGGTGTTGAGCATCTGCGGCGGGACCAGCATCGACATGGTGGCGTGCTGCTGCTGGTCGGCGACCAGGTCGTCGTAGAACCGGTCGTCGAGCAGGTCGCCCATGACCGTACGCAACTGCTTGATGTTCTTGATGCAGTTGACGCGCTGCCATTGGGCGTTCTCCCACTGCGCGGCGGTGACGTCACGCCAGCCGGGGAAGCGGGTCCAGTCCGGCTCGACCAGGGGGCGTCGCTGGTAGTCGTAGGGCTGACCGGCGGGTGCGGTCATCGGTGCCTCCCTGGGTCGGCTGTTCGGACTGAACCAACGTACTGGATAATTTGCGGCCTAGAAACCGTTGGCCCGGAGGATTTACGGTAGGACGGCCGAACAAGGCCTTGATTTCTGGTGAGGGTGGGGTTGATGTCCGCTTCTGTGGGTCTGGAACGGGTGCTGGAGCCGGCCGGTGTGCTGCCGCAGGCGGCGTGGCGTCTCGACGCGAGCCCGGAGATCGGGGCCGACGAGGTGCGCATCGCCGTGGAGCGGCTCAACCTGGATGCCGCGAGTTATCGGCAGCTGGCGGAGAAACACGAGGGTGACGGCGCCGCGATCCGGGCCGAGGTGCTGGAGATCGTCGGCACGCGGGGCAAGATGCACAACCCGGTGACCGGTTCGGGCGGCATGCTGATCGGGGTGGTGGAGGCGGTCGGCCCGCGGTCGCCGCTGGCGCTGAAGGCCGGCGACCGGGTCGCGACGCTGGTGTCGCTGACCCTGACCCCGCTGCGGATCACCGACGGGCTGAAGAACTGGGACGGGAAGTCCGAGCAGGTCCCGGCGGCCGGGACGGCGATCCTGTTCGGCCGGTCGGTGGCCGCCGTGCTGCCCGACGATCTGGCCCCCGAGCTGGCCCTCGCGGTGTACGACGTGTGCGGCGCTCCGGCGCTCACCGACCGGGTCGTCCGCGAGTACGAGGGGGAGAAGACCGTCGCGGTGCTCGGGGGCGCGGGCAAGAGCGGCTCGCTGTCGCTGACCGCGGCCCGCCTGGCCGGCGCCCGGACAGTGGCGGTTGTCCCACACGAGCGCGAGGCGGAAATTGTCCGGAAAGCCGGTCTGGCCGACGCGATCGCGATCGCGGACGCCCGCAATCCGGTCGAAACAGCCCAGGCGGTCCAGACGGCGCTGGGCGCGCCGGCCACGGTAACTGTCGTGTGCGTGGACGTCCCGGGCTGCGAGCACGGCGCGATCCTCGCCACCGCCTCCGGCGGCACGGTGATCTTCTTCTCGATGGCGACCAGCTTCCCGGCCGCCGCGCTCGGCGCCGAGGGCCTGGCCGCCGACGTGACCATGCTGATCGGCAACGGGTATCTGCCCGGTCACGCCGAGTTCGCCGTCGACCTGCTGCGCCGCGTCCCGGCGGTCCGGCAGCTGTTCGAGGCACGCGTCGCGGGACACTGACGCGCATGACGGTTCTCTACACCAACGGCCGCTTCTACTCCGCCGCCGATCCGCGGGCCACCGCCATGCTCGTCCGCGACGGCAAGATCGCCTGGCTGGGCGACGCCGCCGACGCCCCGGCCGCCGACCGGCGCATGGACCTCGATGGTCTGCTGGTGACGCCGGCGTTCGTGGATGCGCACGTGCACGCGACCGACACCGGCCTGGCCTTCGACGGTCTCGACCTGTCCGGGGTGCGGTCGGCGGCCGAGCTGCTGACGCGGGTGACGGCGTTCGCGGCGACCCGTCCGGCGGGCGGGGTGGTGCACGGGCACGGCTGGGACGAGTCGACGTGGGCCGAGCAGACGCCGCCGGCGGCGGACGAGCTCGAGCGGGCGGCGGGCGGCCGCCGGGTCTATCTGTCGCAGGCCAGCGTGCATTCGGCGCTGGTGTCGACGTCGCTGCTGGGCGCGGCGGAGGGCGTGGCCGGCTACGACGCTTCCGGCTGGGTGCGGGAGCAGGCCCATCACGCCGTACGCGCGATCGCGCTCGACTCGCTGACACCGGAGCAGCGGTCGGCGGCGCAGCGCACCGCGCTGGCCCGGGCGGCGTCGCTGGGCATCGCCGCGGTGCACGAGTGCGCCGGTCCGGGCACGTCCAGCGAGGCCGACCTGCGGTCGGTGCTGGCGCTGTCCGGTCAGGGGCTGCCGCTGGTCGCCGGCTACTGGGGCGAGCTGGGCGGCGCGGAGCGGGCGCGGGACCTGGGCGCGGTCGGCGCGGCCGGTGACCTGTACGCGGACGGCGCGCTCGGCTCGCGGACGGCGTCGCTGCGGCACGCGTACCACGACGGCGACCGGGGCGTGGGCGAGGCGTTCGTGACCCCGGAGCAGGCGGCCGAGCACCTGCTGGACTGCATGCGGGTCGGGGTGCAGGGCGGCTTCCACGCGATCGGCGACGCGGCGATCGCGGCGGTGCTCGAGGGCTTCGCGCTGGCGGCGAAGCGGGTGGGCGTCGACGAGGTCCGCGCGGGCGGGCACCGGATCGAGCACGTCGAGCTGATCGACAAGCAGATGATCGGGCGGATGGTCGAGTTCGGGGTGACCGCGTCGGTGCAGCCGGTCTTCGACGCGCTGTGGGGCGGCGCCGACCGGATGTACGCGCAGCGGCTCGGCCGGGAGCGGGCCCTGGCCAGCAACCCGATCGGCACGATGCACGCGACCGGTGTGCCGCTGGCGTTCGGGTCGGATTCGCCGGTGACGGCGCTCGACCCGTGGGCGGTGGTGGTGGCGGCCGCGGCGCCGACCAACCCGGTGCACCGGATGAGCGTGCGCTCGGCGTTCGCGGCGTCGAGCCGGGGCGGCTGGCGGGCGGCCGGGGTGGCCGACGCGGGCGTGCTGGCGCCGGGCAAGGCGGCGACGTTCGCCGTGTGGGAGACCCCGGGCGGGATCGCCGGCGGCCTGCCGGTGCTGCTGCCGGACGTGGACGGCGCCGAGCCGGCGCGGCCGGTCTGCCGGCGCACGGTCCTGACCGGCGAAACGATCTTCGAGGCGTAGAGGTTCGAGGCGTAGAGGGATGAGGGAGCAAGGGTGGCCGGGAAGCTGAATCTGGACCCGCAGGTGGTCCGCAAGGCACGGCGGCTCGCCGCCAAGGCGGGCCGGCCCGTGGTCGACCTCGCCCGGTCACACACCACGGTGTCGGTGGAGCGGGCCGTACTGCGGCTGGCCGGCGTGCAGGGCGCCGACTCGGACGGCATCCCGTGGGTCAACCGGCTGGTCGACGCCGTGCGGGCCGACACCGGGCTCGGCCACGGCGTCGCGCTGCCGGTGTTCCACGCCATGCGGGCGACGGGCGTCGACGACATCACCGTCCTGGCGCAGAAGGCGGCGGCGGGGGCGGTGCGGTTCACCGTGCCGGAGGGCAAGGCGGACGCACTGGCGGCCCGGCGGGCCGCGAAGAAGGCGACCGGCGACGGCGTCCGGCGGGTCGACCGGCGCCGGGCCGAGCGGGACCGGCTGATCAAGAGGTACGGCGACCCGCCGCAGCGCCCGTGGATCTATCTCATCGTGGCGACCGGCGACATCTACGAGGACATCCCGCAGGCGCAGGCGGCCGCCCGGGCCGGGGCCGACGTCATCGCCGTGATCCGGTCGACCGGCCAGTCGCTGCTGGACTACGTGCCCGAGGGCGCCACCCGGGAGGGGTTCGCCGGCACGTACGCGACGCAGGAGAACTTCCGGCTGATGCGGGCGGCGCTCGACGAGACGTCGAAGGAGCTGGGCCGGTATGTGCGGCTGACCAACTACGCGTCCGGGCTGTGCATGCCGGAGATCGCGGCGCTGGCCGGCCTGGAGCGGCTGGACATGATGCTGAACGATTCGATGTACGGGATCCTGTTCCGCGACATCAATCCGATCCGCACCTTCGTCGACCAGCGGTTCAGCCGTCAGGTGCACGCCCGGGCCGGCATCGTCATCAACACCGGCGAGGACAACTACCTGACCACCGCCGACGCGGTCGAGGCGGCCCACACGGTGACGGTGTCGCAGCTTCTCAACGAGTACTTCGCGCACGAGGCCGGCCTGGAGAACTGGCAGCTCGGCCTGGGCCACGCGTTCGAGATCAATCCGGACCTGCCGGAGTCGTTCCGGCTCGAGCTGGCGCACGCGCTGCTGGCCCGGGAGCTGTTCCCGGAGGCGCCGCTGAAGTGGATGCCGCCGACCAAGCACATGACCGGCGACGTGTTCCGTGGCAACCTGCTCGACGGTTTCTTCAACCTGGTCGGCGCGCTGACCGGGCAGGGGATCCTGCTGGTCGGCATGATGACCGAGGCGGTGGTGACGCCGTGGCTGTCCGACCGCGACGTGGCGCTGCAGAACGTGCGGTACGTGCTGAACGGGGCGGGCAACCTGCACGAGGACTTCGTGCCGGCGGCCGGCGGCTTCATCCAGCAGCGGGCTCACCGCGTACTCGGAGAAGCCGTTGATCTGTTGGCGAAGATCGTCGACGACACCCTGCTGAACGCGATCGCCGACGGCACGTTCGGCATCATGAAGCGCCCCGCCGACCGCGGGAAGGGCCTCGACGGCGTCGCGAAGCACGAGGACGGCTACTTCAACCCGGTGACGGAGGCCCTGGAGGCATGAGCATCGTCCGCCCCTACGGGGACACCACCGGCGACGGGATGGTGCAGCTGTCGTTCACGCTGCCGATCCCGCACGACAAGCGGGCCGAGGGCGCCGCGCTGCAACTGGCCGCGAAGATGGGCATGGAACCGGCGCTGCTGGTGCACGCCAAGCAGATGGGTGACGCGTACACCTTCTTCGTGGTCTACGGCCGGGTGAACCACCTGGTCGACACCGAAAAGGTGCAGATCGTCGAGCGTGACTTCCCGCTGCTGAGCGCCAAGGAGGTCAACGCGGCGATCAAGCGGCGGCTGCGGCGGCGGCTGAACGTGGTCGGCGCCTGCATCGGCACCGACGCGCACACCGTCGGCATCGACGCGATCCTCAACCTCAAGGGCATCGCCGGCGAGAAGGGCCTGGAGTACTACAGCGAGCTGTCGGTGACCAACATGGGCGCCCAGGTGTCGGTGCCGGAGCTGGTCGAGACGGCCCGCGCGCAGAAGGCCGACGCGGTGCTGGTCTCGCAGGTGGTCACCCAGCGCGACGCGCACCTGCAGAACACCCGGGCCATGTCGGCGGCGTTCCGCGAGGCGCTGCCCGAGGGCCGGCGGCCGCTGCTGATCGTCGGCGGGCCGCGCTTCGACGAGCTGATGGCCGGCGACCTCGGCGTCGACCGGATCTTCACCCGCGGCACCACGCCCCGCGAGGTCGCCTCCTACCTCGTCCACGCCCTCACCTCCGCCGGGAGCACCAAGTGATCACCGTGACGCACCGCCGCTACGTGCCCTACGCGCACGCCCACTACGCCGGGAACCTGGTCGACGGCGCCTACTCGCTCGGCCTGTTCGGCGACGTCGCCACCGAGGTGTGCATCCGGCTGGACGGCGACGAGGGGCTGTTCGCCTCCTACGACGACGTGCAGTTCAAGGCGCCGGTGCAGGCCGGCGACGTCCTGGAGGTCACCGCGACGGTGACGAAGATGGGCACCCGCTCCCGGAAGATCGCGTTCACGTCGACGGTGGTGTGCCGGGGGACCGGCGGGTCGGCGGCGGTCGTGCTCGAGGAGCCGATCGTGGCGGTGACGGCCACCGGCACGGTCGTCGTGCCGCCGAAGGGATGACCTTCGCCGTCTGCGCCGACGTCGGGTCCACGTACACCAAGGCCTGCCGGGTCGATCTCGCGGCGGGTTCCCTGGTCGCTCGGGCCGAGGTGCCGACCACGGCCGCGACCGACGTGCTGGCCGGGCTGGACGAGGCGGTCGCGGCGGTCGGTGGTTGCTCTTCGACGCCACTGTACGTGTGTTCCAGCGCCGGTGGGGGGCTGCGGCTCGCGGTGATCGGGTACGAGTCGCTCGTCACCGCCGAGGCCGGGCATCGCGTGGGTCTCTCGGCCGGGGCGCAGGTCGTCCACGTCGGCGCCGGCCGTCTTGACGGTCATGCCGTGTCCGCCCTGCGCGCGTCGCGGCCGGACGTGATCCTCCTGGTGGGCGGCACCGACGGCGGTGATTCGTCGGTACTGCTGCACAACGCGCGGCGGCTGGCCACCTCTCGCCTTCGCGTGCCGGTTGTTGTCGCCGGTAATGCCGACATTTCGGATTCGGCGGCGTCGCTGCTGTCCGCGCGGGACATTTCGGTCACCGTGACGTCGAACGTGCTGCCCCGCATCGGCGTCCTCGACCCCGGACCGGCCCGCGCCGCCATCCGCTCGGTCTTCCTGCGCCACGTGATCGGCGGCAAGAAGCTCTCCCGGGGCGGCCGCTTCGCCTCCCTGGTGCGGGCCGCCACGCCCGACGCCGTGCTCGCCGGGGTCGAGCTGCTCGCCGACCTCACCGGCAAGGGCGTGCTGGTCGTCGACGTCGGCGGCGCCACCACCGACGTCTACTCGGCCCTGGTCCCCGACGCCGAGGCCGAGACCGGTCCGCGGCGTGACGTCGCCGGCACGCTCTGGCGTGCCCGGACGGTCGAGGGCGACCTCGGTGTGGCGGTCGGTGCGCCCGGAACTGTGGCCGCTGCCACAACGGAAAAATTGACACTCAAGTTGGCACTACCGGAATCCGGACAACCGGCGACGCCGGAGAGTGATCGATCTCTGGCCGCCGCGGCCGCCGTCGTGGCCCTGCGCCGGCACGCCCGCGGTCACTCTCCGGGACCGGGCCTTCCCCGCACGGGAGGCCGCGACCTGCGGGAAGTCCGCCTGGTGGTTGGCTCGGGCGGGGTGCTTCGGCACGGCGGCGGCCGATATGTGCTGGAAACTGTGCTGGCCGACACGGCCGGCGGCTGGGTCGCCCCGGCCGGGGCGCGAACGGTCGTCGACGAGCGCTATGTGCTCGCCGCCGCGGGCCTGCTGGCCATCGACCATCGTGCCGCGGCGACGGCCCTGTTGAACACGCTGTAACCCGATCGCGTACGGCACATGACACGCCGGGGAACGCGACACGCCCAAGCACGGGGACGCCTGTTGACAGGCGGGCGGGGGCCGGACGTACCTTCTTCAGGTCCTGAGCACGGCAAGCGATCGTTGTCTACTTCGTTCCTCCTCCACTGGCCGCAGTCCTCGCAGGGGTCGCGCGTTCAGCCAGGTCCAGTGGAAGGGGGTCGGCGGGGCGGCAGCGGACCGATCGCGCCGACGGGGGGCAGGGGGTCGGAACGGCGCCAGTAGACAACGGCACGACGGGGGCAGCCAGCCACCGGCGCGCCGGTCCGAAGGCGTACGGGACGTCCTGCTGACCCACCGGCCGCGCTCCGATGGATGAGCAGCACCGACAAGGGAGCACACGAGGCGCGGCCGATCCCGGCCGCGCCTCGTCCCGCCCGTGTTCCCACCTTCAAGTTTCTGCCGGTAGCCTCTCGCGGGTGGAAATGACGCTGCAGCCCCCGGCCGCGCCGCAGGCCACGCCGCCCGGCGAGCCCCCTCGGCGCCTGCCGCTCCCGGTGGCCGTGGCCCTGTCGATCGCGGCCGGCGCGGCCCTGCTTCTCGCCCTGCCGCCCTACGATCTGTGGCCGCTCGCCCCCGTCGGCGTGGCGCTGCTCGGCGTCGCCACCCACCGCCGCCGGCTGCGGGCCGGGCTCGGGCTCGGCTTCCTCACCGGGGTGGTGCTGTTCTTCCCGCTGCTGCGGTGGACCAGCTTCGCCGCCGGCTGGCTGCCCTGGGCGCTGCTGTCGACGGCCGAGGCGCTGTTCGTGGGCCTCACCGGCCTCGCCACGGCCTGGCTGCGGCCGCTGCTGGACCGGTGGCAGGGTGCGTTGTGGGCGCCGCTCCTCGGGCTGCTCTGGGTGACGCAGGAGGCCGCGCGCGACCGGGCCCCGTTCGGCGGCTTCCCGTGGGGGCGGCTGGCCTTCTCCCAGGGCGACGCGCCGAGCCTGCGCCTGGCCGCGTACGGCGGCGCCCCGGCCGTCACCTTCGTGGTGGCCGCCGCCGGCGGCGCCCTGACCGCCCTGTTCTTCCTGCGCCCGTTCCGCGCCCGCCTGCGCCTGGTGCTCGGTTTCGCCGCCGTCTTCGCCGCCCTGGTTCTGCTGCCGGCCGCCCTGCCGGTGGCGTCCGCCGGCGGGCCGGTCAAGACCGTGGCGATCGTGCAGGGCAACGTGCCGCGGCTCGGGCTGGACTTCAACGAGCAGCGGCGGGCCGTGCTCGACAACCACGTCAAGGCCACCCTGCAGCTGGCCGCCGACGTCGCCGCCGGCAAGCAGCCCCGGCCCGACCTGGTCGTCTGGCCGGAGAACGCCAGCGACATCGACCCGCTGCGCAACCAGGACGCGTCGTCGGAGATCGCGGCGGCCACCGCGGCGATCGGCGCCCCGATCCTGGTCGGGGCCGTCCTGCGGACCGACAACCCGAACGACATCAAGAACGCCGGCCTGCTGTGGGTGCCCGGCGCCGGCGTCGACCTCGCCCAGCAGTACGTCAAACGCCACCCGGTGCCGTTCGCCGAGTACATGCCGCTGCGCTCGGTCGCCCGCCTGGTGACCGACAAGGTCGACCTGGTGCGGAACATGCTCCCCGGCGACCACCCCGGAGTGATCAGGACCGGGCCGCTGACCCTCGGCGACGTGATCTGCTTCGAGGTCGCCTACGACGGGATCGTCCGCGACACGGTCACCGGCGGCGCCCAGGTGCTCGCCGTGCAGACCAACAACGCGACCTTCAACGAGGCCGAGGCCCGCCAGCAGCTGGCCATGGTGCGGCTGCGCGCGGTCGAGCACGGCCGCGACTCGCTGATGGTCTCCACCGTCGGCGTGTCCGGCTTCGTCGACACCGACGGCAGCGTCCATCAGGACACGGGGTTCAATGTCAGGGCGGTCCAGGTGCGTGCCATGCATCTGGGTTCGTCGCGTACGCTAGCGACTCGCTTGGGCGTGTGGCCCGAGATCGCGGCCGTCGCACTGACGGTGGCCGCACTGGTCGGCGCGTTCGCCCTGCGGCGGCGCGTCCGGCGCGTCAACGGCGACTACAAGGCGGAGGCACGGTGAGCGACGAAGGCTACCCGGGAGTGGGACGGGTCCTCGTGGTCATCCCGACCTACAACGAGGCGGACAACATCCGCACCATCACCGGCCGGGTCCGGGCCGCGGTGCCCGCCGTCGACATCCTCGTCGCCGACGACAACTCACCCGACGGCACCGGGCAGATCGCCGACGAGATCGCCGACGCCGACGACCACATCTTCGTGCTGCACCGGGCGGGCAAGGAAGGGCTCGGGGCGGCGTACAAGGCCGGCTTCGCCTGGGCCAAGAACAAGGGGTACGACGCGGTCGTCGAGATGGACGCCGATGGCTCGCACGCCCCCGAGGAGCTGACCAAGCTGCTCGACGCCCTGGCCGGCGCCGACGTGGTGCTCGGCACCCGCTACATCCCCGGCGGCAGCGTGCACAACTGGCCGATGCGCCGGCTGCTGCTCTCCCGCGGCGGCAACATCTACATCCGGATGGCGCTGGGCATGCCGTTCCGCGACGCGACCGGCGGCTACCGCGCCTACCGCATGCCGGTGCTCGACGCGATCACCGTGGACACCGTCGCCTCGACCGGCTATTCGTTCCAGGTCGAGCTCGCCTGGCGGTCGTACAAGCACGGCTTCCGGCTCGTCGAGGTGCCGATCACGTTCACCGAGCGCGAACACGGCGTCAGCAAGATGAGCGGCAACATTTTCAAGGAACAGCTGCTCAGGGTCACCGTGTGGGGGGTGCAGTCGCGCCGCGACGACCTGATGCGGCGCCTCGGGCGCAAGCCCAGCCAGGGTTCGACCTGGCCGTGACCGGGCGCCGCCGTGTCATGCTGGAGGAGTAGGCGTGACACGGAGGATCACATGCAGCGTCGAGGATTTGCCCTGCTGCCGCTCGTGCTGGCCGCGCTCGCGGTCGCCGAGGTGGCGGTGTTCCTGACCGTGGCGCACGCGATCGGCGGCGGATGGGCCCTGCTGCTGCTGGCGGCGTTCAGCATCACCGGCATGGCGCTGCTGCGCCGCGAGGGCATCCGCGGGTGGCGGGCCTTCCGCGACGCCGCCGAGTCCGGCCGGCCGCCCGGCCCCGAGGTGAGCAACTCCCTGGCCGGCCTGGGCGGCGCGCTGCTGCTGGCCATGCCCGGCTTCATCACCGGCGTGCTCGGCCTCGCCCTGCTCGTGCCGCCCGGCCGGGTCTTCGCCCGCCGCGGCATCGAGCGTTTCACCGAGCGCCAGGTCGGCGCCGCGGTGGCCGGCGACTTCTTCGGCCCGCGCCGGGTCAAGGTCCGCCGCGGTGACCCGGTCGAGGTCGTCGACGTGATCCCCGAGCAGCCGGTCCGCACCCCCGCCGCCCCCGCCGGCGCGATCGAGGGCGAGGTCATCGAGGGCGAAGTCCTCCGATAGCTGACGCACGCAAAAATGGCCGTCCCCTGATCGGGGCGGCCATTTTCGTGTGGTGCTTCCAGCTGTGGCGCTGGTCAGCGACCCCGGCGGGTGCGGACCTCCTGGAGCCGTTCGTTGAGGATGTCCTCCAGCTCCGAGATCGACCGCCGCTCCAGGAGCATGTCCCAGTGCGTACGCGGCGGCTTGGCCTTCTTCTGCTCGGGCTCGCTGCCGTCCACCAGACGGGCGACGCTGCCGTCGAACTTGCACTCCCAGGTGGTGGGCACCTCGGCGTCGACGGCGAACGGCACCTCGAACTGGTGACCCTTGACGCACAGGTACTCTCGGGTCTGTCGGGGCGCCAGCTCGGTGTTGCGGTCGGACTCGTAGCTGACTGCGCCAAGACGGCTGCCGCGCAGCATGCGTTCGCCCATGATCGGCTTCCCCTCGCTCGTGGTGCTGCTCTCGTTGATGTAACGAAAGGGGCGGCCGTGAGATTCCAGCGGACGCCAAAGCTCTGCACCGCCGTTGTGACGGCGGTGTTAACGCTACGAGCGTAACCGGACCCGGCCCGTTCCCGGCACCGCAGCCCCGTGCCGCAGTGGACCTTGGTCCACTTTACCGGCTTATGGGTGTTCTACGGTTACTGCGATCCCGGTCACCCAGCCCGTTTCGCGGCATTTCGCCGCCCCGTTCCGCTCGTCGTCCGGTTATGTTCGTCCGCTCGCCGCCGAACCTGAGCAGAGTTTGCCCCACGTTCACCCACGTGACGCGCGATACTCCAGGGCCCCGGACAGCACCGCCGCCACGAACCGCGCGTACCCCTCGGGTCCCGACGCCCGGTCCTTCAGGTGCACGGTAGTCGCCTCGCTGAGCCGGAAGACCTCCCGGACCGCCTCGAGCCGAATCTCGAGATCAAGCCCGCCGCCCATGACCACATGATCGACGGTCCCCGCCGCGAACGCCGCCCGCACCTCGTCAAGGCCCGTCGCGACGACATATCGGACGTCCCGGTCGCCGACCGCCGCCCGCACCTCGTCGAGATCAACCCCGCGATAGACCACCAGCAGAACGTTCTTCACCCCGCCACCCCCGCCGTCGCCGGCCTTCCATATTCGACGGTGGCCGCCCGCCCCGCAATGCCCCGCCATGGCGTCGCGCTCGCCGCCCCCTCTTTGCTCTGCTTACCCCCACGCGCCACCGCGTCTTTGCTCTGCTTACCCCCACGCGCCACCGTGCGCCGGCGCCTTTGCTCTGCTCACCTCGGCGCGCCGCAGCATCCGTCGCACTCGCGAGACCCGTCCGGCGCCGTCGCCCTGCTCACCACCAGGCGCCGCCGCATCCGTCGTGCGTGCCCGCCCTGCTCACCCATACGCTCCGGCCCAGTTCAGCCGGCCCATCCGGGTGCGGCGTGGTCCGGCGCGGCCTATGCAGGTGACCTAAACGCCTCCGGCCTACAACGCGACCCCAGCCGCGAATCGCGCCACGACGCGCGCCAAGCAGGTCGCCGCGGCAGATCTTGTAGATTTTCTGCTCGCAGGGAGCACGAACTCTCCAAGGTCTAGAAGGTCGGGCGGAACCAAAGGGGCAAGCGACCCAAATCACCGCCGTATCGGGCCGAGCCCACCGCAACCAGGCAGCGCCGCTGCCCCGGCAGCCCAGCGGTCACCCACACGTCGCAAGAACTCAGCGCCCGAAATCAGACCCGCGGATCATGGCGTCACCACAGGGCCCGCCCTCCTCTGGGGGAAGCCCCCGTCGGCCATTGTGGTCGGAAAATGCGGTGGGGGCGCTTCGAATGCCGGGGGACTGTGGACAAGCTGCCGATGTGGAAAACGCGCGGCTCGTCGGCGGATGTGCTAGCCGGGTGCCTCAGGCGGGCGCCTGCGTGCGGTCCGCCTGCGTCGGCGCCGGGGCGGGCCGTGCGCCTCCCAGCGACGCCAGCGCCGACGCCAAATCGCTGATCTGAGCCGACAGCTGCGCGACCCGCGACTGCGCCCCTTCCGCTTCGGCCCGCGCCCCTGCCAGCCTGCGCTCCAGGTCGGCATGGTCCCGCTCGGCCCGGTCGGCCACGCTCTTCACCTCTTCCCGCGCGCTACGAGCGGCGTCACGGGCGGCCTCACGGGCTGCGTCGCGAGCGGCGCTCAGTGCGGCGTCCCGCTCGGCGACCGCCGCCGTCAGGGTCGCGGCTTCCCGGCGTACGTCCTCAATGGTCTTCGTCGCGGCCGCGAGCCGCTCCGTGAGCTCTCCCCGCGCGGTCTGCAGGTCCGACGCGCGGGCGTTCGCGGACTGTGCTTCCCGCACCGCCCCGGCCAGCGACTGCTCGAGGGTGTCCCGTTCGCGGCGGGCCTGGCGCAGCTCGTCGCGGGCGGTCGCGAGTTCGGTGCGGGACTCCTCGTGGGCGGCGGCGAGCTCGGCGCGGGCCTGCTCGCGGAAGGCGGCCAGCTCGGCGCGGAAGGCGGCCAGCTCGGCGCGGGCGTTGTCGCGTTCGGTCTCGGCCCGGTCCTTGAGGGCGGCGGCCGCGGCGGCGGCCGCGGCGGCGGACGCGGTGGCGGAGGCGGCGGCCTCGGTGGCGGCGGCGGCCCGGCGGTCGGACTCCTCGGCCTCGTGGCGGGCCTCGTCCCGTTCGGCCGCGGCGGCGGCGGTCTGCTGCTGGGCGATCGCGGCGGAGGTCTCGGCGCGGTCGGCGTCGCGGCGGGCGTCGTCGCGTTCGGTGTGGGCGGCGGCGATCTGGCCGGACGTCTCGGCGCGCAGCTCGGCCAGCTGGCGTTCGACGCCGACGGGGGAGAGCTCGGAGTGCAGCGCCTCGGAGAGGGTGACGACCAGCTGGTCGAGGCGGTCGACGACCTCCCAGGTGCGGGCGACCTGCCCGGCCAGGCCGGGGGACGAGCGGTGCCGCATGCGGCTGTTGCGGGAGGCCCGCTGGCATTCGCCGTCGTTGTCGCGGCAGTACCGGAACGGCCGGCCGGCGGCGGCACGTTGCGGGACCGGGCGGCCGCAGTGGGCGCAGGGGCGGGTCTCGGACTCGGTGGTCGCGTCGTTCTCGCTCATCGCCTGCCGACCCTAGGCGCGCCGACTGCGCAAAGGCAGCATCCTAGGACGCTCTACGTGGCGTGCGCGCCGTCACCGGTCGTCAAAAGACGAGGAAAACCAAAAAGGAATCAACGGCGACCCGCCTCTAGACTTGAGAGACGAAGGAAGAGGGCGGCGGTCGGGATGGATCTGCATCGGGTGGGCGCGACGCTGGGCCTTGCCGCGTTGATGCTGCTGGTGGTGGGCGCCGTCGCGGTGATTTACCGGTTCATCGCGTTCTGTCTCGCCGATCTCGCCGGGGCGCCGGCCGTGGCGGTGCTGCCCCGGGAGACCTGGCGGCTGGTGATCGTGTTCCTCATTCCCCTCGGCGGGGTTCTCTATCTGAGGTTCGGCCGGCCGCACTGAGGAACTGCTTGACCTGCGGCGCGATGACCGCCGCCTTGACCATATGGGTCTGGCCGGGCAGGGTGCGGTAGTCGCCGTCGGGAAGGGCCCGGCTCCAAGCCTTCGAACCATTGCGCATGTACGCCGGGCTCTTGCCCCCGTCCATGACCAGCGCCGGCATCGTGGCCCCCGACCAGCGCGCCGGGTCGAGCGGCGCCCCGCGGCCGGTGTCGCCGAGGATGTGCAGGTCGTAGGGGAGTGTCGGGGCGACGGTCTTGAGCTTCTTCCACATCGGGGTCAGGGCCATGACGTTGACCATGAGGGCGGGCATTCCGACGTGCTTCATGAACTTCTTCAGCGCGCCGGAGCGGTCGCCGCGGGCGATCAGGGCCTCGGTGTCGGCGGTGAAGGTTTCCTCGCGGGGCGCGCGGGTGTCGTCGACGATGAACGGCGGCTCGTAGAGGGCGATGGCGCGGATGCCGGTCAGGTGGGCGGCGGCGTCGGCGGCCAGGACGGCGCCGGAGGAGGTGCCGACCAGGTACGCCTCGCCGCCGGCGACGGCGATCAGGGCGGCGATGTCCTCGATCTCGCGCTGCCGGGACCAGGGCAGGGTGTTGCCGCTTTCGCCGCGGCCGCGGCGGTCGTAGAGGTGGACGGTGTAGGTGTCGGCGAGCTCGCGGGCCAGGCCACGGGCGGGGCCGAAGTCGCGGTAGCACATGGCGCCGTCGACGAGGATCAGCGCGGGGCCGGAGCCGGTGGTCTCGTAGGCGATGGTGGTGCCGTCGGCGGAGGTGACGGTGGGCATGGTGGTGGCCTTCCTCGGGAGGGAGTTCGGGGGGTCAGGGGAGTTCGGAGCGGACGGTGACCATCGCGCCGTGGAAGCCGCGCAGGTAGCGGTGGAGGCCGTCGGTGGTGCGGATGCCGAGGGTGTGCGGGTTGACGTAGTAGACGTGGCCGCCGTCGCCGGTGCGGTCGCCCGGTTGCGGGTCGTCACCGAGGCCGAGGGTCTTGCGCAGGTCGGTCCAGGCGGCGTCCCAGTCGGTGACGGGCGGGCCGAACTCGGTGGCGGGGGTGAGGGTGCGGCCGGGGAAGTGGCGCAGGTATTCGGTCAGGGTGGCGAAGAACATGGCGTTGCCGTGCTGCATGGCTTCGAACTCGTCGGCCCAGTCGTCGCCGGGGAGGAAGCCGCTGATGACGGCGCGCAGGACGGTGGCGGATCGGTCGGCGCCCTCGATGAGGTATTCGCTGGCGACGGATCGGCCGTCGGGTGCGTGCTTCCACCCGTACGCGAAATGGTGTGGTTGATCTTCGGTGGTGATCGTGCTGGTGGGCATGAGGCCGTCGCCGAACGCGGTGCGGACGGTGCCGTGGTCGATCTCGGTGCGTCCGACGAACCAGGTGGAGATGCCGGGGCCGGTGGCGATCGCGTCCCAGACCTGGTCGGGGGTGGCGTCGACGGTGGTTTCGAAGTGGGTTTCGAACTCTTTGCCCATGATCATTTCTCCGGGGGTGACAGCGGGGACGACAGCGGGGATGACTGGGAGTCGACGGCGGGGTGGACGGCGACGATGAGGCGGTGCTTGCGGCCGGTGTCGCTGTGGTATTTGCCGATCAGGTGGGTGACGGCGTCGGTGAGCTCGGCGGCGAAGGCGGCGCGGTCGTCGGGGTGGGCGAAGCGGATCTCGCCGTCGAGGGCGTAGGTGGCGACGCGTTGCTGGGCCTGGGTGGCGCCGGTGAGCAGGGTGCCGACGTCGCGGACGAGGCGGCCGGCGAGGGCCAGCAGCCAGCGTGCGGAGAGTCGGTCGGGGGCACGGCCGGGGTCGGGGGCGACGGCGGCCATGGCGGCGGGGGAGATGACGTAGGAGGCGGCGGTGGCCTGCATCATGCGTTCGGTGACGTTGCCTTTGCGTCGTTCCTCGACGAGCTCGATGAGGCCGTGTTGTTCGAGGGTGCGCAGGTGGTAGTTGACTTTTTGCCGGGGCAGGCCGATCTTGGCGGCGAGCATGGTGGCGCTGCCGGGCCGGGCGAGCTCGGCGAGGAGCCGGCTGCGGATCGGGTCGAGGGAGACCTCGGCGGCGGCGGGGTCTTCGATGACGGCTACGTCGTGCATGGGACGACTCTCCCACCGAAAACAAAAGTTGTCCAGCCGAATTTCGTGTTCGGCTATTCTCGTGCCCGTGGACGATCTTTTACGGCCGGGATGGGTGGCCACGCCGCTGACCCACTCCACCGCGAACGAGGTCACCGGCGGGGTCTGGCGGGTGCGGCGGGACCGGGACACCGTGATCCTCAAGCTGGTCACGCCGCGTCGGGCGGGCGCCGCCGCACACCTGGCGGCGAGTGACTCACCCGGGCACTTCAACTACTGGCGGCGCGAGATCCGCGCCTACCAGGCCGGGCTTCCGATGAGCGCGTACGCGGGGATCGCCGCCCCCGCGCTGGAGTCGGTGACCCCGCGCCCGGACGGTTCGGTGGCGCTGTGGCTGGCCGACGTGCCGGGCCGGCCGGGTCCGTCGTGCGGCCCGGCCGAGCTCGGGTCGTTCGCCGTCGCCCTCGGGCGCGGGCAGGCCGGCTGGGTCGGGCGGCCGCCGTCGTACCCGTGGCTGGCGGCGGACTTCCTGCGCGACTACACGCTCGCCCAGCCGGTCGCCGGCGACCTGGACTGGGACCATCCGGTCGTGGCGGCGGCGTGGCCGGCCGGGCTGCGCGACGGGTTGCGGCGGCAGTGGGAGCGGCGGGCGGATCTGCTGGCGCTGGCCGATGACCTTCCGCGCACGCTGTGCCATCACGATGTGTGGCCGATGAACCTGATCGTGACGCCGGGCGGGCCGGTGCTGTTCGACTGGGCGTTCACCGGGCCCGGCGCGGTGGGGGAGGACGCGGCCAATCTGGCGCTCGACACGTTCTTTGACGGGCTGATCGATATCGGCCTGCTCGACGAGGTGCTTCGGGTCGTGACCGACGGATACGTGCGGGGGATGGCCGGCGTCCTCGACCCCGCGGTGGTGCGCCGGGCGATGAAGGTCACGGGGGCGGCGAAGTACTTCTGGCTCGCGCCGCGGATGGTGATGGCGGCCATGCGTCCCCCGTCCGGTGTCGCCGCCTACGACCGGCGGGGGATCGCGGACACGTTCGCGGGACGGGCGCCGGTCCTGGCGGTGGTCGCCCGGTGGGCGGACGAGGTGCTCGGGTGATGGCGCGATCTCGGTAGGGTCGCTGCCGTGACCTCGACGCCGTCCGCCCGCGCCGTCCAGCAGTACGCCGGCACCACCGGGAACCTCACCGCCCGGATCGCCCTGCACAGCTACGGCACCAACCCGCAGGACTGGTTCTCCTGGCTGGCCTCCCGGCTGCCGCTTTCCGGCGACGTCCTGGAAGTCGGCGCCGGCACCGGGAAACTGTGGGCGCACGTCGGGCACGACGCGTTGCGGCTGACGCTGACCGACTTCTCGCCGGCCATGTGCGCGCAGCTGGCCACGATTCCCGGCGCCCAGGTGCGGCGCTGCGACGCGACCAGGCTGCCGTTCGCGGACGGCAGCTTCGACACGCTGATCGCCAACCACATGCTGTACCACGTGGACGATCCGCTGGCCGCGCTGCGGGAGTTCGCCCGGGTGCTGCGGCCCGGCGGGCGGGTGGCGGTGGCGACCAACGGGCTCGACCACATGGCCGAGCTGACCGAGGTCGGCGACGCGATCGGCCGGCCCGGCGTGGACCTGTGGCGGTTCCAGAACGACTTCAGCGCGACCACCGGGCCGGCGCTGGCCGGCCGGGTGTTCCGGGACGTGACGGTGCAGCGGTATCCGTGCGATCTCGAGGTGCCGGCCGTGGCGCCGGTGCTGGCCTACCTGGAGAGCATGGCGGCGGGGCCGCTGTCGGCGGCGCAGCGCGCGGCGGTGCAGGACCTCGTGCAGGCACGGATCGCGGCCGACGGGGTGTTCCGGGTGCGCAAGCACACCGTGCTGATCACCGCCTGCCGCTGAGCTGTCGCACCCCCTCGGTACCATCCATGCAAATCGTTCGAATCGGGGAGTGGCACGATGGGCTGGCGTCGACTGGCGGCCGCTGCGGTGGCGATGTGCGCCGTGTTCGTGGCGCCCGCGCCGGCCCGGGCCGCGGCGGTGTGCCAGCAGGCGGCCCAGCCGCTGCCGGTCGTCAAGGGCATACCCCTGGAGGATCAGGTGTACGCGCCGAAGCGGCTCGCGCCGCTGGCCACCGGCCGGGGTGTGCGGGTCGCGGTGATCGACTCCGGGGTCGACGGCAACCATCCGCAGCTGCGCGGCCGGGTCGACCAGGGCAAGGATTTCCTGCACGGCGACGACAACGGCCTGCAGGACTGCATCGGCCACGGCACCGGCGTGGCCAGCCTGATCGCCGCCAAGCCCGAGGGTGACACCGGCTTCCAGGGCCTCGCCCCCGGCGCCGTGATCGTGCCGGTGCGCATCAGCGAGCAGCAGGAGATCGACGGCAAGGCGGTCGGCGACCGCGGCACCCCGGCCCAGTTCGCGCAGGCCATCGACTGGGCGGCGAACCAGGGCCACGCCCAGGTAATCAACCTGTCGCTCGTGATGACCACCGACAACGCCCAGGTCGAGGCCGCCGTCGAGCGCGCGATCGCGAAGGGCGTCGTGGTCGTCGCCGCCGCCGGCAACCACGGCGACCAGGCCGGCGGCGGTCCCGTGCCGTACCCGGCGGACTACGACGGCGTCATCGGCGTCGGCGCGGTGCAGGCCGACGGCACCCGGGCGTCGTTCTCCCAGCAGGGCCGCTACGTCGACCTGGTCGCCATCGGCAAGGGCGTGACGATGGCCGCCCGCGGCGCCGGCCACACCGCCGAGGACGGCACCAGCTTCGCCACGCCGCTGGTGGCCGCCACCGCCGCCCTGATCCTCGAGCGTTTCCCGAACGCCACGCCCGCCGACGTCGAGCGCCGCCTGGAGGCCACCGCCGACCCGGCCCCCGGCGGCGGCAAGAGCCCCGAGTACGGCGCCGGCCTGCTCAACCCGTACCGCGCGGTCACCGAGACCCTGGCCGCCGGCAATCGCCCGCCCGTCACCCCCGAGGTGATGCACGCCAACAACCCGGCGGCCGAGGCCCTGGCGTCGCGCCGGGCCCACTCCCAGGACATGGCGTTGTGGATCGCCGCGGTCGGCGCCGGCCTGGTGCTGCTGATGGCCGCCGTCGCCCTGATCGTCCGCCGCGGCCGCGAGCGCCGGTGGCGGCCGGCCGATCCCGCGCAGCCCGAGCCGGACGCCGCCGAGCCCGACCGCGTCCGCCTGTAGCGGGCGCCGCCGGCCGCCTGGGCGGGTGCCGCCGGCCGCCTGTAGCGGGCGGCGCCGGCCGCCTGGGCGGGTGCCGCCCGCGTCCGCGCACGGTCCCCACCAGCGCGAGGCCATCGCTGGGGCATCACCATCTGCCCGCCCCCAGCGGGCAAACGACGGACCTCTCCGTGCGCTCGCCCCGCCGGGCCGGCGCGGCATTGCCTGCCCTGCCTCACGCTCTACCCCACCGCGCG
>NZ_JBVJIU010000007.1:127320-209663 GCF_055586105.1 Actinoplanes sp. NPDC051537 | reverse complement strand
GCCGCCTGACCACCCCACCGCGCGCCGCCTGACCACCCCACCGCGCGCCGCCTGACCACCCCACCGCGCGCCGCCTGACCACCCCACCGCGCGCCGCCTGACCACCCCACCGCGCGCCGGGGCCGCCTCACCCGCGACTTTCATGACTGGCGCGATCCGGGCGCGGAACTCGTCGAGACTGCGGCTAGATCGGGCGCAACTCCAGGAAGACGATGCCGGGGTTCGGCAGGGCCAGCACGATCTCCTCGCCGGGAGTGACGCGCCGCGGGGGCTGGGCCTCCGGCAGGTGGTCGCGCGCCTGCAAGGTGGGCCACTCGGTGTCGGTGGGCCAGCGGTCGGCCGGCCACTGGGTGGTGATGTTGCCGTGGTCGGCGTCGACCCGCCACAGCCGCAGCGTGTGGGCGGCGGTCAGGCGCGGGGTGAAGCGGATCAGGCGGGACAGGGCGGCGTCGCCGGTGGAGCGGCTGTGGTCGAGGGTGCCGTTCCACAGCAGCAGGCCCTGGCCGCCGTCCGGGTAGCGGGACGCCCAGCCCTCCACCAGGCTGCCGGCGCCGTCGCCGGTCAAGGTCAGCGGGACCTCGGCCGGGCCCAGGCGCTGGGCCAGCGACAGCGCCCAGAACTTGGGCTTGGCCAGGTTGCCGACGGTGAGCAGGCCGAAACCGCCGTGGAACAGGCTGCGGGGGCGGCCCAGCTCCTCGAAGTGGTCGGAGGCCACCCACGGGGCGAGCGCGTCGAGGCGGCCGGCGGCCGAGCGCATGCCCCGCAGCAGGAATGCGGCGGCGAACACCGAGTCGTTGATGCGGCTGCCGTGGGTGGCGGTGACCCCCCACTCGGTCCACAGGATCGGCCGGCCGTCGGCCCAGGGGCGCAGGTCGAGCGGGATCGTGCCGTAGACGTGCGTGGACAGGAAGTCGACCGGCGCGTCGATGCGGGTCTGGTCGTCGATCCAGCCGACCGCCGCCGTCGCCGGGCCGCCGACGATCAGGTGCGGGTCGACCGATTTCACGGCGCGGGCCGCTTCGGCGTAGAGGCGCCAGTACTCGGCGGGGGTGCCCGACCAGAAGACCGACAGGTTCGGCTCGTTCCACACCTCGAATCGCCACCGGGCGCGCAGCTCGTCCAGGCCGTACCGCTCGGCCAGGTGCGCGGTGAACGCCCGGACCAGGTCGTGCCAGCGCGACCAGTCCTTCGGCGGGGAGATGATTCCGCCGTACGCGAAGACGGTGCGCTCCGGGTCGGCGGCCAGCTCCCGCGGCATGTAGCCCAGCTCGACGACCGGGGTCAGGCCGAGCTCCCGCACCAGGTCGTAGACCCGGTCGACGCCGTCGAAGTCGTACACCGGAAGGCCGTTCTCCTCGCGGTAGACGCCGAGGTCGTCCCCGAGGATCGCGTGCGCGCGCACGGACCGGACGCCGAGTTCGTCGTGCACGCGGCGCAGCGCCTCCCGCAGTTCGTCGCCGATCACCCGGCCGCCGGTGGTGTCGGCCGACAGCAGGTGGCTCAGGTGCTCGGAGCCGACCATCTCCTGCCACACCCGGTGCAGGGGCGTCTCCCGGTCGCCGACCGCGACGAGCACCTGGGCGGGCGGCCCGGACGGGCGCTGGCTGGGCGGCGCCGACCGGACCGGCGCGGAGAGCGGCCCGATCGCGTTGACGGTCTCCAGGGCGGCGACGGCGTACCAGCCGCCGCGCCCGTCGGTGGTGTCGGCGTAGGGCCCGTGCGGGACCGCGAGGACGTCCCCGCCGCCGTGGTCGACGACGGTGAACGGCCCGTCCTGCGACTCGGCGCGGTGCACGGCGTAGCCGATCGCGCCGCGCACCGGCAGCCAGGACACCGTCACCTGCCCGCGCCCGGCGACGGCGGTCACCGACACCGGCGCCGGCAGGTCGGCCGCGACCGGTTCCCCGGCCGTGCGGTCCTGGGCGCCGCCACCACCCATCAGGGCCGCCCACTGGGCGCGAGCCTGGTCCTCGATCGTCATCAACGGCCACCGCCCAGCTGGGGGAGACGCTGGCCGGCGGGCACGTTGAACGTCTCCTGGTCCAGCAGCGGCCGCACCGCACGCTCGAACTGCGGCGTCACGAAGGCCCGCTTGAGCACGTCACGGTCGAGGGTGTTGCCGATGGCGCCCATGATCATGGCCTGGTCCAGGGACAGGTACCGCTTGGCGACGGTGCCCGAGCGGACGGCCACCGCATCGTAGAAGCCGCCCCGGCCGTACGCGTCGAAGTCGCTCTTGATGTGGGCCAGGTTCGTGCGGGCGGCCCGCGGCGCGTAGGGCAATGCCAGGAACGCGGCGTGCGGGGTGACCACGCCGTCCCCGTAGACGGCGGCGGGACCGGGCGGCCGGCACGCGCCGAAGCCCGCGTCGTATTTGCCGCCGGGCACGTCGGACGGGTAGCCGTCGGTGTCCATCCCCATCGCGTCGACGCCCCACGCCGCGTACCCGCCGAAGGGGTTCGACGCCGGGGAGAAGCCCCAGTAGCCGTAGCGGGCGTCGTTCAGGCCGTGTTCGATCTGCGCGGCCACCGTCGCCGGATGGTTGCGGCCCCAGCTGTTCGGTCCCCACGTGGTCTCCGGCACGAACAGGTCCGGCATGAGCGCCTCGAACATGTCGCCGCCCCACGACGGCACGAACGTGATGCCCCGGTAGCGGTAGGAGCCCTCGTAGACCGGCACTCCCAAATGGGTGGCGGTGAATCCCTGTGGTTCCATCTCCTGCCACGCGTAGTCGCAGGTGTCGGGCAGGGTGCGCATGGTCGAGAAGTAGGCCGACGGCGGGATCTGCCCGGCGCCGATGCCCAGGTAGGTGGCGATGCGCGGCTCGGTCACCGTGATGTCGTAGTGGTTGCAGGTGAACCAGACGCCGTCCTGGAAAGCCGAGCACCCGGGCGGCTGGGTGTCCCAGAAGCCGCCCCGGATCAACCCGTGGGTGCCGAACGGGGTGGCCGCGGAAGGGTTGTAGAAGAACCCGAAGTTCATCGAGGAGAGCAGCCGCGACGCCTTGCCCCGCAGCGACGGGACGGCCCCCGACACGACCCGCAGCGAGGCGGCCAGCCAGCCGTTGTCGACGCTGGACAGGAACGGTGTCACCGTCGACCCGTCCTCCGGCCAGATCGTCACGACATTTCCGGTCGCCGGCTCATACCAGTTGTAGAACATGCCCGATTTGTCGTTCCGCCGCAGAACCGCCAGCGTGTCGAGCGTCCGCGAGATGCGCGCCGTCTCCTCCCGGGCGGAGATCAGCCCCAGAGACCGGGCGACGACGGCCGACCACATGTAGCCGCCGATATTGGTGGGCGAGGTGTAGGTCGATTTAACCGACAAGTCGCCGGAGATGTTGTCGGAAGGCAGCCCGAGCGGCGACGTCATCGCCGTCAAGGACCGCCACGTGTCCCGGGCATAGCCACGAAGTGGATCACCCGGCGAGAAGGCGGTCAGCGAAGCGGAGACGATGAGAGCGGAGAACAGAGCAACAAGGCGCCGAATCACAAGAAGTACCCCTCACTTGAGACCGGTCGTGGCGATACCGCGCATGAAATGCCGCTGCAGGGCGAGGAACACCGCGAGAACGGGCAGCACGACGACCACGGCCCCGGCCAGCAGCAGCCCGTAATAGATGCGGTTCTGCCCGATGCTGTAGAGCGCCAGCGCCACCGGAAGCGTGTACTTGTCGTCGGTCGTGGCCACCACCAGCGGCCACAGGAAGTTGTTCCACGAGGCCAGGAACGTGAGAATGCCGAGCGTGGCCAGGGCCGGCCGGCACAGCGGCAGCACGATCCGCCAGAAGATCCGCCACTCGCCGGCGCCGTCCACCCGGGCCGCCTCGATCAGGTCGTCCGGGATCGACAGCAGGAACTGCCGCATCAGGAACACGCCGAACGGGCCGGCGAGGAACGGCAACACCAGGCCGGCGTACGTGTTGGCCAGCCCCATGTTGCTGATCAGCACGAACTGCGGCACGAACGTCACCATCCCCGGCACCATGAGCATGCCGAGCACCGTGAGAAACAGCGCCCGCCGCCCCGGGAACCGCAGTTTCGCCAGGGCGTAGCCGAGCAGCGAGCAGAACAGCAGGTTTCCCAGCGTCACGAGGATCGCCACGACCGCCGAGTTCACGAAATAGCGGGGGAAATCCAGCCGGGAGAACAAGTCGTGATAGTGGCTGAAAGTCCAGTGCGACGGCAGCCACGTCGGCGGGTCGGAGCGGATCTCCCCCTCCGGCTTGAACGACGACACCAGCATCCACAGGAACGGCCCGACGACGACGAGCAGCCCGGCGCCGAGAATGCCGTACAGCACAATTCGGGCAACCAGATCCCGCCTAGTCATCACCACGCGCCCCCAGAAGCCGGAATTGCAGAACCGAGAGCGCCACGATCGCGATGAACAGGACGTAGGCGGCCGCGGCGGCATAGCCGTAGTTGCCGAACCCGAACTGGTTGTAGATGTGGTACGAGACGGACAGCGTCGACGACAACGGGCCGCCCTGCGTCATCACCAGCGGCTCCTCGAACAGCTGGAGATACCCGATCCCGGTGATCACCGCCCCGAACAGCAGCGCCGGCCGCATCAACGGCAGCGTCACGTGCCGGAACTGCTGCCACCGTCCGGCACCGTCCAGCGTGGCCGCCTCGTACAGGTCGGCGGGAATGCCCTGCAGCGCCGCCAGGAAGATGACCATGAGGGAGCCGAAGTTGCGCCACGCCGCCATCACCGTGATCGACGCGAGCGACGTGTGCGAGTCGCCGAGCCAGTTCGGTCCGGCGATGCCGGCCTGGGCGAGCAGGTTGTTGACGATGCCGGCCGACGGGTCGAGCAGGAACCGCCAGATCACCGAGATCGCCACGATGCTGGTCACCACCGGCAGGTAGAACCCGACCCGGAACACGGCCCGGAACCGGATCAGCCCCGAGTTCAGCGCGTTCGCGGCGGCCAGCGCCCCGACCATGGTCAGCGGCACCCCGATCAGCACGAACACGGCCGTGTTCAGCGACGCCCGCAGGAACAGCGAGTCGGAGAACAGCCGGGTGTAGTTGTCCAGGCCGACGAAGTTCACCGAGAACGGGTGCCGCAGGTCGGTGCCGCGCAGGTCGGTGACGCTCATCAGCAGCGACGCCACCACCGGCAGCAGCGCGAACACCACGAACAGCACGGTGAACGGCGCCGCGAACGACCAGCCGGTGACCGCCCGCCGGAGCCTCGTGTTCGATCTGGCCGGCGGCTCGGCCAGGACGCGCGGCGGGGAGAGCGTCGCCGTCATGCCCCGGTCCCGATGGCGGTGGCCTGCTGCTGCACGGTCTTCACCGCCGCGGCCGGGTCCTCACCGGCGACGCACACCTTCTCCACCTCGTTGTCGAGCGCGGCCGCGACCTGCTCCCACGTCGGGAACGGCGGCGGGGCCTTGGCCGACTTCAGCTGCTCGCCGAACACCTTCAGGAACGGGTCGCCGGACAGCGTCGCGTCCGACCACGCGGACTGGACGGCCGGCAGGTCGCTGACCGTCTCGTACCACTTGACCTGCACCGCCGGCTGGGACAGCCAGGCCAGGAACTTCCACGCCGCGTCCCGGTTCTTCGCGTCCTTGAACACCGCGATGTTGCTGCCGCCGATGAACGACGTCGACGACTTGCCGGCCGGCATCGGCGCCACCGCGAACTGGTCGGTCTTCATGCCCTGGTCCTTGAGGATGCCGATGTGCCACGGCCCGGACATGAACGACCCGATCTCACCCTTCGCGAACGCCGGCTCGAGCGCGCCCTGCGGCAGGTCCTTCGGCGCCAGCCCGGAGGCGAAGAACGACTGGTAGTACTTCATCCCCTCGACCATCTCCGGGCTGTCGAAGCTGTACTTGCCGCCGGCCGCGATGTCGGCGCCGGCCGACCACGCGAACGGCAGCATCGACTGCCACGAGCCGGTCTTGCCCGGCTGCAGGTTGATGCCCCACTTCGCGCCGGCCTTCTTCATGGCGGCCGCCATCGCGGTCAGGTCGTCCCACGTCTTCGGCCCGTCCGGGAAGCCGGCCTTGGCCGCGAGGTCCTTGCGGTAGTAGATGCCGCGGGTCTCCACGTACCAGGGGACGCCGAAGCTGGTGTTGTCGACGACGGTGCTGTCCCACGCCCCCGGGAAGAACGCGTCCTTTTTGAACAGGTCGGCCGGGGTCGGGTCGAGCGCGCCGGTCTTGGCGAACTCGCCCTGCATCGTCGTGCCGATCATCGACACGTCCGGGGTCTGCTTGGCCGCGATCGCCGACGCGATCTTCTGGTGGGCGGCCTCCCACGGCACCGCGGTCACGGTGACCTTGGCGTCCGGGTTCTCGGCGGTGAACGCCTTGGCGAACTCGGCGAGCTTCTCACCCTCCGTGCCCATCGCCCAGACGGTGATCTCCCCGCTGGCCTTGCCCTCGCCGACCGTCTTGGCGGTCTCGTTGCCTCCGCTCGCGTCGCGGCCGCAACCGGCCGCGAGGGTCAGCGCCACGGCCGCGACGGCGACCAACTGCTTCCTCATCGGTGAACCTCCGGGGAGTGAGAGCCACAGCTGCGTCGCACGACGAGCTGGGTGGGCAGGACCCGCCGTCGGGGGGCGGCGGGTTTCTCGCTGGTTTCGGTGATGCGCCGGTTCAGCCAGCGGGCGGCGGTCGCGCCGAGCTCCCGCATCGGCTGCCGCACGGTGGTCAGGCCCGCGAACTGGGCGGCCATCAGGTCGTCCCATCCGGTCACGGTCAATTCCGGGCGCTCCAGCAGCACGCCGAGGGCGATCTCGTCGTTGGCGCACACCACGGCCTGCGGCTCGGCGGTCAGCTCCCGCGCCGCGGCGCGTCCGGCTTCCAGATCAAAACCATGCAGCCGTACGGGATCAGCGGGGTCCATGCCGTTGCCGGCGAGCGCGGCCTGCACACCCCGGTAGCGCCCGGCGACGTCCGGTGAGCCGTCCGGGTCGCCGAGGAACACGAACCGGCGGTGCCCGTGCTCGAGCAGGTGCTCCACCAGCGCCTCGGCGGTCTGCCGGTTCTGCGCGCGCACGGTGTCGACGCCCGGGACCGGGTCGCGGGCCAGCAGCACCAGCGGCAGCCCGGTGGCCGCCAGCTTCGCGATCACGTCGTCGCCGACGGTCTGGCCCATCACGGTCAGCCCGTCGACCCGCGACGCCATGTCGCGTACGGCCGCCTCCGCGTCGGCGCGGCCGTGCGTGGCCAGAATGAGCACGCTGGACCCGAAGGCCGCCGCGGCCGCCTCGTAGCCGAGCACCACCTCGGCGTAGTACGGCCCGACCAGGTCCGGGAAGACGATCCCGTTGGCCGCGTGCCGTCCCTCGGCCAGCGAGCGCCCCAGCCGGCTGGGCGTGAACTCCAGCTGCTTCGCGGCCGCGAGGACCCGTTCCCGGGTCTGCTCGGTGACCAGATCGGAGTCGCGCAACGCCCGCGACACCGTGGCGATGGAGACCCCCGCGAGCCGGGCAACCTCGTAGATCGTCGCCCTTGAAAGCGCTTTCATCGCCATGGCCGGACGCTAACCCCGGTGCGGAAGACCCGACACTCGGGCGAATCCGGGATTCACCATCAGCGATACGGGACGAACCCGGCGCTGGTTCTGGGCGCGCGGCACCGCCGTCAGTCCGGGGCGGCGAACCCCGCCTCGCCGCCGTCGGACAGCACCTCGACGCCGGGCAGGGCGGACGACTGCTGCGTCCACAGCCACAGCGCGGCGTCCACCGCCGCGTGCGGGTCGGCCATCGCGAAGCCGTCCGGGTTCTCCCAGCCGGCGTCGACCGCGGCCTCGATCAGCCGGGCCGCGTCGGTGACGGCCAGGCGCGCCCGCCGCGACAACTCGACGACGGTCGGCCCGGCGGGAACCGGCGCGGCCAGCCCGGTGTGTTCGATGGTCACGAACCCATGAAAGCCCGCCCCGGCGCCCCCGGCGGCGACTTCGGCAGATTCGCGCCCCGGAAAACCGGTTGAGGGCCGCTCCCGCGCTCGCCTACGGTGCCTGCGTCCCGTCGCGACCCGGAGGACCATCCCACGTGACCACGCCTGCCCTGTAGACCTGACACCTTCCCCGCACCGGTAGCCGACGCATCCCGTCGGTTCCGCCGGGCTGCCCTCGTGCGCCCGGCCTACCGCGTTCGAGGCCGCGCGCAATCGGCCTCGTGTCAGGTCTTCAGAGATCAGGTCAACGAGTCATGTCTGCACAACCTCATATCGTCATGCCCTGGACCGTCCGCCGCACCCGGCTGCCGCTGCTGTCGACGGGGTGCGTGGACTGCCGGTCCGCCTCGGCCACCACCGGCGAGGGCCGGTTCCGGGTCAACGCCAACGGCAAGCTGCTGGACGTGTGGCTGCTGATCCGCTGCGTGTCGTGCGACCGCACCAGCAAGCTCACCGTGCACGAGCGCACCCCGGTCCGCACCCTCGACCCGGCCGCTCTGCACGGCTACCACGTCAACGACCCGGGCCTGGTGGCGTCCACGCTGCTGGACCCGGCGCTGGCCCGGCGCCACCGTTTCGCCCTGGACTGGACCGGCGCCTGGCGGCTGGACACCGGCCCCGCCCCGGCTGGTTCCGCGCCGGCCGCGGCGTGGCCGGTCCGGATCGAGGTCGCCTTCCACGATCCGGTGCCGGTGCGCCCCGACCGGCTCATCGCGCACGGCCTCGCCCTCAGCCGCGGCGAGGTGCTGCGCCGGGTCAAGTGCGACATCGCGCTGCGCCGCCCGGTCCGTTCCGGGTTCGCGTTCACCGTGCTGGCCGCGCAGTAGCGGGGGATCGGGCCGGGCCGGTCGGCCCGGCCCGATCCTCACGAGCCCAGGTAGCGCAGGACGGCGAGCACGCGGCGGTTGTCGGCCTCGCCCGGCGGCAGCCCCAGCTTGTCGAAGATGCTCGCCACGTGCTTCTCCACGGTGCCGCCGGTCACCACCAGCGCGTCGGCGATCCCGGCGTTCGACCGGCCCTCGGCCATCAGCACCAGCACGTGCCGCTCGCGGGCGGTCAGCGCGGCCAGGCCGTCGGACCGGCGGCTGGCCCGCAGCAGCCGGCCCACCACCTCCGGGTCCAGCGCCGTGCCGCCGGCGGCGACCCGCTGCAGCGCGTCGGTGAACTCGGCGACGTCGGCCACCCGCTCCTTCAGCAGATAGCCGGCGCCGGCCGCGTCGCCCTCCAGCAGCCGGGCCGTGTAGCGGGTCTCGATGTACTGCGACAGCACCAGCACCCCGGTCCCGGGATGCCGGCGGCGGATCTCGAGCGCGGCGCGCAGCCCCTCGTCGGTGTGCGTCGGCGGCATCCGGATGTCGGCCACCACCACGTCGGGCCGGTGCTCGGCCACCGCCGCCAGCAGCGCGTCGCCGTCGCCCACCGCCGCGCACACCCGGTGGCCGTGGTCCTCGATCAGGCGGGACAGCCCGGCCCGGAACAGGACCGCGTCCTCGGCGATCACCACTCGTACCGTCATGCGCGCAGCGGAAGCTCGACGGTGACGGTCGTCGGACCGCCGGGCGGGCTCGCGATGGTGAGCGTGCCGTCGACCACGGCGACCCGCTGCGCGAGCCCGGTCAGGCCGGTGCCCCGGGCCGGGTCGGCGCCGCCGATACCGTCGTCGGCGACGCTGAGCAGCAGCACGTCCCGCTCGCCGGACGCCCGTACGGCCAGCGTGTTCGCGAAGCTGTGCTTGGCCGCGTTGGCCAGCAGCTCGGCCGCGCAGAAGTAGGCGATCGTCTCGATCGCCGGGGTGGGCCGGACCGGGATGCTGACCCGCACCTCGACCGGGATCGCGCGGTCGCCGGCCAGCGAGGCGAGCGCGTCGGCCAGCCCGTTGTCGAGCACCGGCGGATGGATCCCGCGGACCAGGCCGCGCAGCTCGGCGATCGCGTCCTTCGCGCCCCGCAGCGCGGCGTCGACCAGCTCGCGGGCGGCCGCCGCGTCCGGGACCTCGCCGGTGGCGCCGAGCTTCTCCCGGGCCATGCCCAGGTTCATGGCCAGCGTGGCCAGCCGGATCTGCGCGCCGTCGTGCAGGTCGCGTTCCAGCCGCCGCAGCACGGCGGCCGCGTCGTCGACGGCCAGCGCCCGGCTCTGCTCCAGGTCGTGCACCCGCTGCGCCAGCCGGCCGGGCCCGAGCAGGCCGCGGATCAGCCAGGCGTCAGCGGACGTGACGGCCCGGGTCACCCACGGCGCGGCCAGCAGCATCGCCGCTCCCGCCGCGGCGGCGGCGAACGTGCCGGGCACCGTCGCGACCCGGAACGTGCCCTCCCCGAACAACCCGAGCGGCGTGAACACCGGCACCGGGCTGAGCCGGACCCCCGGCGGGTGGTTGCGGAACGCACCCCACCACAGCGGGTAGGCCAGGTTGACCAGCCCGCCGACCCAGAAGAACACCGCGTACAGCTCGAGCAGGGCGATCGGCAGCTTGGCCAGCTGGTAGGCGACGACCCGCCAGCCGGCGCCGTCGCGCGGGCCGGGCCAGGCCCGCCCGCCGGGGCGCGGCCGGACCGGGGGCGGCGCCGCGACCCGCAGCCCGAGCAGCCGGGACGCGAGGCGCCGCTGCCGGGAGCCGAGCCACCGGGCGGCCGGCGTCGCCACCAGCAGCACGACCAGCAGGGCCACGCCGGCGCCGGCGATCGCCAGGTGGGCCGGGGACGGGTTGCCCCGCCCGCCGCCGGCCGCCCACCAGGTCAGATCCACCGCGAGCACGACCAGCGCCAGCGGGCTGAGCAGCGCGAACGGCAGGGTGGCCAGGCAGAATCCGAGCTCGCGGGCCTGGCGCCGGGCGAACGGCGCCCGCACCGCGGTCCTGATCACCGGAAGCGCCATGCTGTCATCTTCCTACGCGTCCCGCCGGGACAGCAGCCAGCCGCCGGCCACGAGCGCGATCACGGCGTACAGGGCGAGCACGCCGAGCCCGGCCCACGCCGGCAGGAAGTCCGGGCAGGACGCCGCGTCGCTGCCGCAGGTCACCGGCATCGTCGTGCTCAGCGAGTTCTCGATGATCAGGATCGGCATGTACGCGGCGGCGCCGTGCGCGACGAAGCCGATCACCTGCGCGGCCACGTACACGCCGGCCACCAGCACCCCGACCGCGGCGCCGCTGTGCCGCACGATCGCGCCCAGTCCCAGGCCGAGCAGCCCGATCAGGCAGAACGCGGCGCCGGACAGCACGACCGCCCGCAGCACCCCGGGATCGCCCAGCGCCGGCGGCGTGAGGCCGTGGCGCAGGGTGGCCGCGGCGGCGAAGAACGCGACGAACGACCCGAGCTCCCCGATCAGCAGGGTGACCGCCCCGAACACGGCCGCCTTCGCCGCCAGCACCAGCGGCCGCCGCGGGATCGTGGTCAGCGTGGCCCGGATCGTCCCCGAGCCGTACTCGCTGGTCATGGTCAGCACCCCGAGCGCGCCCACCAGCAGCAGGCCCGGCACCACCCCGCCGAGCGCGTTGTTGGTCAGGTCGGCGGCGCCGTTGCGGCTGTTCAGGCCGACCGCGGCCCCGATGCCGACGGTGCCGGCGACGGTCACGGCCAGCGTCAGCCAGGTGGAGCGCAGGCTGCGCAGCTTGATCCATTCCATCCGGGCGGCGTCGGCCAACCCGTACCGATCCCTGGTCATGACGCCGCCCCCCGGTACTCGACCTCGTCGCTGGTGAGCCGGAAGAACGCGTCCTCCAGCGACGCCGCCCCGGCCGACATCTCGGCGACCGTGGTGTCCGCCAGCAGCCGCCCCCGGCCGATCACCACCAGCCGCTCGGCGGTCAGCGCCATCTCGCTGATCAGGTGGCTCGACACGAACACGGTGCGGCCCTGCGCGGCCAGCGACTTCAGCAGGTCGCGGATCCAGCGCACCCCCTCCGGGTCGAGCCCGTTCACCGGCTCGTCCAGCAGCAGCACCGCCGGATCGCCCAGCAGCGCCGCCGCGACACCGAGGCGCTGGCCCATGCCGAGCGAGAACTTCCCGGCCCGCCGGCCGGCCGCCCCGGTCAGGCCGACCATGTCGAGCACCTCGTCGACCCGACCCCGCGGAATCGCGTTGCCGGCGGCCAGCGCGGCCAGGTGAGCGCGGGCGCTGCGGCCCGGGTGGAACGCGCGGGCCTCGAGCAGCGCGCCGACCTCCCGCAGCGGCCAGCGCAGGTCCCGGTAGCGGCGGCCACCGACCCGCGCCTGCCCGGCGTCGGCCCGGTCCACGCCGAGGATCAGCCGCATCGTGGTGGACTTGCCCGACCCGTTCGGGCCGAGGAAACCGGTGACGCTGCCCGGCCGCACGTCGAAGCTCAGCGCGTCGACCGCGACCGTCGGTCCATATCGTCTGGTGAGATTCCGGGCCTCGATCACCGGAGCTCCTTCCGCAGTGGATGACTACGGAAAAGACGCTAGGCAGGCGGCGGGCCGGGCGGGATCCGGCTGGCTGCCGTCTTCGCCTGGGGGATTTCCCCCAGGCGGTCAGGCGACGTCGGGCCGGGTCATCAGCGGCGACCGCACGTGCCGCATCAGGTCGGGGCCGGTCAGCGGCACGCCGTGCCAGGCCGCCACCGCGGTTCCGGCCGTCGCGTCGACGGTCAGGCGGACCCGGTGCGGGGTGGTGATGACGTACACGTCGGCGACGAACGTGCCGCCCTGCCAGCCGCCGGTGGCGACCAGCGGCCGGCCCAGCGGTGCGCTCTCCCGCCACTCGCCGTGGCCGACGGCGACCTTCAGCGACGGGCCGAGTTGCAGGTGCCAGCCGCCGGGCGCCGGCTCGAGAACCACGGTGGTGCCGCCGGGCAGCGGCGACTCCGGGTCCGACCCGTCGATCGTGGCGGTGGCCGAGCGGCCCGCGGCCCCGGTCACGAGCGGCAGCGACAGGCGCCGCAGCCGGTCGGCCAGCCGCTCGTCGTCGTCCGGGCCGTCCGGGGCGTCGAGGCCGGGCAGCAGGCAGTCGGCGATGGCGCCCGGCATCGCCCCTTCCTCGTTCGAGCCGGCGGTCACCACCACGACGAGGTCGCGGGACGGGACCACCACGCACTGCTGGCCCTTGGCGCCGTTGCCGAAGTACCCGTACGGCGTCGTCCAGAACTGGTAGCCGTACCCGGCGGCGAAGCCCGGGCACTCGCTCTGATCGACCTCGACGTGCTGCCGGGTCGCCACCTCCACCCAGTCGCGCGGGATCAGCCCGCCGCCGCCGAGCCGCAGCAGCTCACCGAACGCCGCCACCGCCTCGGTCGTCAGGTGCAGCCCGTGGAAGCCGAACACGGCGCCGCTCGCCACCCGGTCCCACTCGGCGTGCCCGACGCCCAGCGGCCGGAACAGCCGCTCGTCGAGAAACCCCGGCAGGTCCCGGCCGGTCACCCGCTCCACCATCCGGGCCAGCACGAACGTGGTCGCGTTGTCATAGGTGTGCCGCGTGCCCTCGGCGAACGGGAACGGCACGCGCAGAAAGCCGTTGACCAGATCGCCGGGCGACCGGGTCCAGGCCTCGCCGAGGCTGTCCTCGCCGTGCCCGCTGGTCATCGACAGCAGATGGTGCACGGTGAGCCGCCGCCCCTGCGCCGAGACCCCGGCCGGCACGTGCTCGGGCAGCACGTCCACCACCCGGTCGTCCAGCGACAGCAGCCCGTCCCCGACCGCCATCCCCACCGCGACCGAGGTGAACGACTTGGTCAGCGAGTACAGCAGATGCGGCCGATCGGCCGAGTACGGCGCCCACCACCCCTCGGCGACGACCCGCCCCCGGCGCAGAATCATCACGGAGTGCGCCTCGACCCCGGGCGCCTCGAGCCGATCCAGCAGGACGCCGATCGCCCGCGACGAGACCCCTTCCGCCGCCGGAGTCGAACGAGGCAGCAGCAAAGCCGAGGAAGACATCCGGCGACGCTAACAGCGCGACCCGCCCCGGCTCGCCCGATTTACCGCCCGGTCAGGCGCGATGCCGGTCGAGGTAGGCGCGGACCGCGTAGAGCAGGTCCGGGTTCTCCTCGACGGCCCAGGTGACCAGATTGCACCGCCGGCACAGCAGCTGCCGCACGACGCCGGTCCGATGGTCGTGGTCGACGGCGAGCCGCCGGGGCGCGCCGCCGCGGCCGCGGGCGGTCTCCGGCTGACCGCAGATCGCGCAGCGGCCCTGCTGGGCCGCGCGCTTCGCCTCGTACTGCGCGGGGGTCAGGCCGTACTTCTCCCGCAGCACCTGCGCGTGCGAGATCTGATCGCCGTCGCCGGCCGCGTAGCGAGCCCGCTTGTCCACGGTGATGCAGGCCTTGCACGGTCGCCGCGGCGCCTTGGTGTGCGCCAGGTTGTAGAACGCCGACCGCGGCTTCGTCTCGCCGCATTTCCCGCAATGCACCAGCGCTTTGTCCACGACGTACAACATACACCTTGTGTGTCGTCACCGCATAACTGTCATTATGGTGTGTCGGCGTTTTGTCCGAATTGGGGATTACCGGATTGCAGGTAACAGTAATTCGGTAATTAAGTGCCGGCTGTCCGTTGACGTGAGGACCAGCAGTAAATACGGAGTACTCCGGGTCGAGGCCTGGCACACTGCCACGATGTCTACAGTCGACGATGTCACCTCCGTACGCTACGAGCGGATGCGCTGGAATACGCCGCTGTCGCAGACCCACGCCGACCTCCTTCTCCAACGACTCGGCATTTCCGCCGGCGCCGGCGTGGTGGACCTCGGATGCGGCTGGGGCGAATTGTTGTTGCAGGCAGTCGGCGCCGATGGCACTGGCTCGGCAACGGGTACCGGCGTAGACACCGACGATGCGGCCTTGGCGCGCGGCCGCATGCTCGCTGCCGATCGGTCACTTGCCAAGCAGGTGACGTTCCTCAAGCAGGAAGCGTCGGCATGGCGGGAACCCGCGGACCGGGTCTTGTGTATCGGCGCTTCTCACGCGTGGGGAGGAACAGCCACAGCTCTCGAGTCGCTCGCCACCCTCGTCCGGCCCGGCGGCCGTCTGCTGTTCGGTGACGGGTTCTGGGAGCGTCCGCCCACGCCGGAGGCGACCGAGATCATCGGCCCCGGCATCATGCCGCTCTCCGATCTCATCGAGCAGGCCCGGGCGCTGGGCTGGCGGGTGCTCCACATGAGCGTTGCCGACCAGCGCGAATGGGACGATTTCGAGTCAACGTGGCTGGCCGGCCGGCAGGCGTGGTTGCTGCGTCATCCCGATGATCCCCGCGCGACCGAGCTCCGAGACGAACTCGATGTCCGGCTACGCGAATACGTCGGCGTCTACCGCGACGTATTCGGCTTCGCCTACCTCGTACTCGGCCGGATAGCGTGACCGCATGAGTGTTGATCCGGCGGCGCACAACCGCGTGGCCTGGGACCTGCAGGTCGACCAGGGCAACGAATGGTCGCGGCCGATCTCGGCGGAGACGGTCGCCAAGGCGCGGGCGGGGGACTGGTCGGTCGTGCTCATCGGCTACCGGCCGGTGGACCGCTCCTGGTTTCCCGCCGACCTGGCCGGCGTGGACGTGCTGTGCCTGGCCTCCGGCGGCGGGCAGCAGGGGCCGACGCTCGCCGCGGCCGGGGCCCGGGTCACCGTGCTGGACAACTCGCCGCGCCAGCTCGAGCAGGACGAGCTGGTCGCGCGGCGCGACGACGTGCCGCTGCGGACGGTGCTCGGCGACATGCGTGACCTGTCGGCGTTCGACGACTCGTCGTTCGACCTGGTCTTCAACCCGGTCTCGAACCTGTTCATCCCCGAGCTCGCCCCGGTGTGGCGGGAGTCGTTCCGGGTGCTGCGGCCGGGCGGGACGCTGCTGTGCGGCTTCCTCAACCCGGACGTCTACCTGTTCGACAACGAGGCCCTGGACCAGCGCGGCGAGCTGGTGGTCCGGCACAAGCTGCCGTACAGCGACCTCACCCACGTGCCGGCCGAGGAACGCGAACGGCTCTTCGGGGCGCACGCGCCGCTGGAGTACAGCCACACCATGGCCGAGCAGATCGGCGGCCAGCTCGCCGCGGGCTTCGTCATCACCGGGTTCGAGGAGGCGCCGCACCACGCGGACGCCACCGCGGGCTGGCTGCCGGGCTACTTCGCGACCCGCGCCGTCAAACCCTGACCCACGCCGTGAGAGCCAGCGCGGCGTCGCGGGACCCGGGGGCGGCCGGCAGCAGCGGCAGGCGCACGTCGGGGGTCGGGATGCGGCCCTGGGCGTGCAGCACCGCCTTGATGACGGTCGGGTTGGGCTCGGCGAACGCCGCCGCCGACAGGCGGGCCAGCCGGTGGCCGAGCGGGCGGGCCTTCGCCGCGTCGCCCTCGCGCCAGGCGGTGATCAGCGCCGCGAAGTCGGCGGTGGCCAGGTGCGCGGAGGCGAGGATGCCGCCGGCCGCGCCCAGCGCCAGCAGCGGGGAGATCACCACGTCGTCGCCGCCCAGCACCGCGAAGCCGGCCGGCGGGTCCGCCATCAGGTCGATCACGTCGGCGTCGATCGCGCCGGTGGCCAGCTTCATGCCCGCGACGTTGCCGATCGCGGCCAGCTCCCGCAGCGTGGCCGCGGTCAGCGGCTGGGCCGTGCGGTAGGGCACGTGGTAGGCGACCAGCGGCACCGGCGACGCCGCCGCCAGCGCCGCGAAGTGGGCCAGCACCCCGGCCGGCCCGGGCCGCAGGAACGGCGGGACCAGGCTGAGCGCGGCCACCACCGCCGGCCGGTCGGCGAGCACGCGCAGCTGCTCGGCGTCGTTCGCGCCGGCGATCAGCGGGGCCTCGTGCTCGCGGCACACGGCGGCCAGCAGGTCGAGCACGTCGCGCCGCTCGGCGACGGTCAGCGCCGACGGCTCGGCGGTGGTGCCCAGCGCGACCAGGCCGTCGGCGCCCTGCCGCAGCAGGTCGTGGGCGAGCGCTTCGAGGGCCTGCCACGCGACGGCGCCGTCGGGGCCGAACGGCGTGATGACGGGGATGAACAGTCCGGAAAGCGGCATGCGGTTACGGTGCTCCACCCGTACGGCTAAGGTCCAGTTAGTTTTTGATGTTGGATGTTTAAGCGGCGCTTAAGAATGGAGTGGGGCGAGTACCCTTCGCCGGATGCAGGACTCCATCGGCCTCCGCGGCCGGCCCGGCGCCGCGGTGCGTGCCGTGTTGCGCATGCTGCCCGCGCCCGTGCGCGCCCGGCTGCTGCGGCATCGCGAGGTGCTGAAGTTCCTGATCGTCGGCGGCACCTGCTTCGTGGTGACGGTGGCGATCAACTACGCGCTGAAGCTGACCGTGCTCACGGGCAAGCCGCTGACGGCGCTGAGCATCGCGACGCTGGTGAGCACCGTGCTGTCCTACGTGCTGAACCGGGAATGGGCGTTCAGCGCCCGCGGCGGCCGCGAGCGGCGTCACGAGGCCACCCTGTTCTTCGCCATCAACGCGGCCGCGATCCTGGTCAACGACATCCCGCTGTGGTTCGCCCGGTACGTGCTGGACCTGCGCGTCCCCGACGTCGGGCGGATGGCGCAGGAGGTCAGCGACTTCGGGTTCGGCATCATCGCCGGCACCCTGCTGGCCATGGGGTTCCGCCTGTGGGCGTACCGCAAATGGGTCTTCCCGCACCCGAACGTCCGCCTGGTGGCGGCCGACGTCGAGCGGGACAAGGCGGCCTGACTCCACCGATCGGTGGAGCGGCTCCACCGGCTGACCGAGCGCCGATCTCCACCGGCCGCCCCGGAGATCGGGCGATCCGCCGGGGGCGCCTCCGTTGCGACGCTGATTCCCATCAGCGCGACATTCGGAGGCACACCATGCGCACCATGAAATGGCTGGTCGGCGGCTACGCGGCGGTCAGCGCCCTGACCCTGGCCACGATGATCGTCCTGCGGCACGACACGGCGACGGTCACCACCGCGGTGTGGATCCGCGGCAGCATCGTCGCCGCGGCGTCACTGCTCACCTTGTACTTCGCGATCCGGGCCGCCCGCGGCGAGCCGAAGATGCTCCGGCGGCTGCGGTTCGTCACCACCGCCATGCTGGTCGCGGTCGTGGTGATCGTGGCGCTGCCCGGCATGTTCCCGCTCTGGTTCAAGCTCGAGCAGGTCGTCTGCGGGCTGCTCCTGCTGCCGGTGGTCGTGACGCTGGCCCGCCGGCGGGCGGCGGCCGCGGCGTGAGCGCCGTCATCGAGGTCGAGCACCTGCACAAGCGGTACGGGGACACGGTGGCCGTGGACGACGTCTCGTTCACCGTGTCCCCGGGCGAGATCTTCGGGATCCTCGGCCGCAACGGCGCCGGCAAGACCACCACCGTCGAGTGCCTGACCGGGCTGCGGCGGCCGGACCGGGGCGTGATCCGGGTGCTGGGCCGCGACCCGCACCGCGACCACGCCGCCCTGACCCGCCGCGTCGGGGTGCAGCTGCAGGACGGCCAGCTGCCCGAGCGGCTGCGCGTCGGCGAGGCGATGCGGCTCTACCGGTCCTTCTACCCGGATCCCGCCGACCCGGCCGAGCTGCTCGGGCGGCTCGGGCTGGCGGGACGGGAGAGGACGCCGTACGGGAAACTCTCCGGCGGCCAGAAGCAGCGGCTGTCGATCGCGCTCGCCCTCGTCGGCCGGCCCCGGATCGCGATTCTCGACGAGCTGTCCACCGGGCTCGACCCGCACGCCCGCCGCGACACCTGGGACCTGATCGCCGGGATCCGGGCGAGCGGCGTGACGATCGTGCTGGTCACCCACTTCATGCCGGAGGCCGAGCGGCTGTGCGACCGGATCGCCGTGATCGACGCCGGCCGGGTGCTGGTCACCGGCACCCCGGCCGAGCTCATCGACCGGGCCGGGCAGCCCACGCTGGAGGACGCGTTCGTCTCGCTGACCGGGAGGGCCGCATGAGCACGCTGACCCTGATCGAGCTGCGGCTGTTCCTGCGCGAGAAGTCCGGGCCGGCGTTCGGTGTCGGCCTGCCGCTGCTCCTGCTGATCATTTTCGGTAACCTGCCCTTCTACCACGAGCCGCGGGCCGAGCTCGGCGGGCGGACGCTGCTGGACACGTACGTGCCGATCCTGGTCGCCTTCGTGCTGGCGATGCTCGCCCTGAACGTGCTGCCGCCGGTGCTGGCCGGCTACCGCGAGAAGGGGGTGCTGCGGCGGCTGCGGACCACCCCGGTCGGCCCGGTCCGGGTGCTCGCCGCCCAGCTGATCGTGACCCTGACGACCGCGTTCGTGTCGGTGGCGGCCCTGCTGATCGTCGCCCGGTTCGCGTTCGGGGTGGTGCTGCCCCGGCAACTGGCCGGCTTCCTGCTGGCCGCGCTGCTGGCGACGCTCGCGCTGACCGCCGTCGGGCTGCTCGTCACCGCGGCCGCGCCCGGCGGGCGGGCCGCCAACGCGATCGGCGCCGCCGTCTTCTACCCGCTGGTGTTCCTGGGCGGGCTGTTCCTGCCGATCCCGGCCATGCCCGGGACGCTGCAGCACGTCGCCCACGCCACCCCGATGGGCGCCGCCGTCACCGCGATGCAGGACGCGACCAACGGGCACTGGCCGCACGCCCTCGCGTTGCTCACCTTGGCCGCCTGGGCCGCCGGCGCCGGGCTCGCGGCCGCTAGATTGTTCCGCTGGGAGTAGGTGCGCACATGCAGACAGGGCAGATGGCCGGGCCGGAGGCCTGGGAGCAGCGTTCCCAGCCGATGGTGACGGTGGTCCCGTACGTGATGCTCGCCGTCCTGGCCGCGCTGACCATCGCCTTCAAGCACGCCGCGCCCGGCTCGGCGGTGATCGACCTGGCTCTGTGCGCGGCGGCCGCGGTGTGGAACCTGGCGTTCTACACCGTGCGCCCGGCCTGGCGGGACCGGCCCGCGATCATGATGGTGTTCCTGGCCGGGCTGATCCTGTTCGGACTGGTCATGGTCCTGCGCGACCCGTGGTTCGGCTTCTACTCGGTGGTGCTGTACTTCTACGCCTTCCGGATCATCGGCTGGCCGCGGGAGCTGTGGTTCATCGCCGGCGCGAGCGTCGTCGCCGCGACCGCCCAGTCGACCGGCCTGGACTACGACACGTGGGCCGGGTGGCTCGAGCGGCTCGCGGTGCTGGCCGTCAACGTCGTGCCGCTGAGCCTGCTGGCCTGGGGCGGCGAGACGCTGATGCGTCACCACGAGACCCGCGAGGTGGCGCTGCGCGCGGCGCGGGAGGCCAACGCCCGGCTGGAGGCGGCCCTGGCCGAGAACACGACGCTACAGGCACGGCTGGTCGAGCAGGCCCGCACGGCCGGGGTGCTGGACGAGCGGGCCCGGATGGCGCGGGAGATCCACGACACCCTCGCGCAGGGGCTGACCGGCATCGTCACCCAGCTGGAGGCGGCCGAGCACGCCGTCGGCGACCGGCCGGTCTGGCGGCGGCACCACGAGGCGGCCAAGGCCCTGGCCCGGGAGAGCCTGACCGAGGCCCGCCGGTCGGTGAACGAGCTGCGGCCGGAACCGCTGGAGACCGGGCGGCTGGCCGACGCGATCACCGAGGTGGCCGGCAAGTGGTCGGCGCGGCACGGCCTGCCGGCCCGGGTGACCGTGACCGGCGAGCCCGTGACCATGCCGCCCGACGCCGAGGTCGCGCTGCTGCGCACGGCGCAGGAGGCCCTGGCCAACGTGGCCAGGCACGCCGCCGGCGCGACCCGGGTCGGGCTCACCCTCTCCTACATGGATCACCAGGTGGCGCTGGACGTGATCGACGACGGCCCGGGCTTCGACCCCGCCGCCCGGCCGCCCGCCGACGGGGGTTTCGGGCTGGTCGCGATGCGCCAGCGGATCGAGGCCCTGTCCGGCACGCTGCAGATCGAATCGGAAATCGGCGGCGGCACCGGAATCTCCGCGTGCCTGCCCTTCTCGGTAGCGGAGGTGCGCTCGTGAACGAGCCGATCAGGCTGCTCATCGCCGACGACCATCCGGTGGTACGCGACGGGCTGAGCGCGATGTTCGCCCGGGACCCGGAGTTCGCCGTCGTCGGGGAGGCCGCGGACGGCGCCGAGGCGGTGCGCCTGGCCGAGACCCTGACGCCGGACGTGATCCTGATGGACCTGCGGATGTCCGGGATGGACGGGGTGACCGCGATCGGCGAGCTGACCAAGCGGGGGCTGCCGTCGCGGGTGCTGGTGCTGACCACGTACGACACCGACAGCCACGTGCTCCCGGCGATCGAGGCCGGCGCGACCGGTTACCTGCTCAAGGACGCGCCGCGCGAGGAGCTGCTGCGGGCGGTGCGCTCGGCCGCGCGCGGCGAGGTGACGCTGTCGCCGTCGGTGGCGGCCCGCCTGATGAGCCGGCTGCGCACCCCGGCGCCGACGTCCGGGCCGCTGAGCGAGCGCGAGCTGGAGGTGCTGCGCCTGGTCGCGGCCGGGCACACCAACCGGGAGGCGGCCGGCCGGCTGTTCATCACCGAGGCCACCGTGAAGACCCACCTGATCAACATCTACGCGAAGCTCGACGTGAAGGACCGCGCGTCGGCGGTGGCCGAGGGCTACAACCGGGGGCTGCTGGGCCGGGCCTAGAAACTCCCGGTACCGGCCGCGTCCCGCACGAAGATCAGCCCGTCGATGCGGGGCAGGTGCGCCGGGTCGAGGGGCGCGTAGCCGAACCACGGCGACACCCGGGCCGGCGCGGCGGCGTCCAGCCGGCGCGGGTCGACCAGGGCGGTCGCGTCGGGAGCGGCGTACAGCATGCCCTCGATGGTGTCCGGCGGCGGCACGCCCACCCCGTGCTCGTGGTCGGTGCCCAGCGCGGTGGCCAGGAACGCGTAATCGACGCCGAGCATCGCGCCGGCGCTCCACCAGGACACCGGGGCCGGACCCATCCGCATCGAGCTCTGGTCCCGTTGCAGGTGGCTGTTGTGGGCGTTGACCAGGGTGGGGCCGCGGTCGGCGAGGGCGCGCAGGTTGGCGGCCATCATCGCGTCGCGGACGCCGAGCAGCCGCGGCAGCCGGCCGGCGGTCGGGTCGGCCATCCAGTAGTGGTAGCGCAGCAGGCCGGCGGCGGTGCGCGCGTACAGGCGGGCCCGGAACCACTCGTCCGGCGCCGAGGTGGCGATCAGGTGCGGGCGCTGCTCGGTCAGCAGCGCCTCCAGGTCGGCGGCCAGCACCCGCAGCCGGTCGGCGGCGGGGGTACGGCCGATGGACTTCGCCGGGTCCATCATCGCGGCCTGGTCGGGCCACGGCGCGTCGTCGCCGAGCAGCTCGTCGAGGGTGGCGGCGGTGCAGGGCAGCAGGGCGGCGTCGATCCGGGCGGCCAGGTACGCCAGGAGCGCGGTGAGCGCCGGGCGCGGGCTCGCGCCGCCGGTGATCTCCAGCGGGCCGTCGAAGCCGGCGAATCGCACCCGGTCGCCGGCCGGCCGGCCGTCGTTGAACGCGCGCATCCACGCCACCAGGGCCCGGTTGCCGGGGAAGGCGCCCCACTCGTGGCTGAAGCCGCGCCGCATGACGTCGTCGAGCGTGCCGTCCCCGCCCGTCACGTAGTCGTCCACGATCAGGCCGGCGAGGCAGTCGGACTCGATGGTGATCGTGCGGTAGCCGGCGCCGGCCACCAGATCCCGGAACAGCTCGTTCCGCATTGCCAGGATCGCGGGGGCGCCGTGGGTGGGCTCACCGAGGGCAAGCAGCCGCGGCCGGTCGTTCAGCAGGCTCAGCACGGCGTCCTTGCTAACAGCTGTCATACCCGTCAACGGTATCGTTGAACTCCCGGTTGAGACTTGCTCGCGATGGCGGCGAGCGTGGCGGCGAGGGTGATGGCGGAAAACCTTCAAGCAGTGGTACGGCTGAGGCCGGTCGACCTGGCGCGCGGGCACGGCCTGTCGACGCAGGCGGTCCGCAACTACGAGGCGGACGGCATCCTGCCCCCGGCCGCGCGCACCCCGGCCGGCTATCGCACTTACACGCCGCGGCACGCGCACGCCCTCGACGCGTTCCTGGCGCTGGTGCCGGGGCACGGCCACCACACCGCCACGGCGATCATGCGGGCCGTCAACGACGGCGCGGTCGAGGCGGCGCTGCGGCTGGTCGACGAGAGCCACGCGCAGCTGCTCGACGACCGGCGCACGTTGCGGGCGGTCGAGGTGGCGCTGGACGACCTGGCGCCGGTGCCGCCGCGGCGGGGTGACACGTTCGTCGGGCCGCTCGCCCGCGGGCTCGGGGTCCGCCCGGCCACGCTGCGCAAATGGGAGGCGGCGGGTCTCGTCGTGCCGCGCCGGGACCGGCTGACCGGCTACCGGGTCTACGGTGCGGCCGATGTGCGCGACGCCCGGCTGGTGCACCAGCTGCGCCGCGGCGGCTACCGGCTGGCGCAGATCGCGCCCGTGATCGACCAGGTGCGGGCGGCGGGCGGGGTCGCGCCGCTGGAGGGGATGCTGCGCGACTGGCGGGCCCGGCTGACCGCCCGCGGCCGGGCGCTGCTCGCTGGGGCGGGGGCGCTCGACGCGTACCTGAAAAAAGTTTGAGGAAGTTGTCGAGAACGCGGCGGCGGCTCCGTCCCCGGGGGCAACGACGAAGGCCAGACACCGAAGAGGGAGCATCGACATGAAGTATCTGCTGCTCAAGCACTACCGCGGCGGCCCCGAGCCGGCCGGCGACGCGATCCCGATCGACCGGTGGACGCCGGCCGAGGTCGACGCGCACATGCAGTTCATGAGCGACTACGCCGATCGGCTGCAGCAGACCGGCGAGTTCGTCGACGGTCAGGCCGTCGCGCCGACCGGGGCGTTCGTGCGCTCCGGCGGCGAGGGCCGGCCGCCGGTCACCGACGGGCCGTTCGCCGAGACGAAGGATCTCATCGCCGGCTGGATGGTCATCGACGTGGAGTCGTGGGACCGGGCTGCCGAGCTGGCGGCGGAGTTGTCGGCGGCGCCGGGCGCCGGCGGGAAGCCGCTGCTGGAGTGGATCGAGGTGCGGCCGTTCCTGGGCGAGCCGGTGACCGTGGCGGAATGAACGAGACGCTGCTGCGGGAGCTGGTGCCCGCGGTCATCGGCGTCCTCGTCCGGCGCGGCGCGGATTTCGCGTCGGCCGAGGACGCCGTGCAGGAGGCCCTGATCCGGGCGCTGGCGACGTGGCCGGAGGAGCCACCGCGCGACCCGAAGGGATGGCTGGTCGCGGTGGCGTGGCGCAAGTTCGTCGACGCCGCCCGCTCCGACGCGTCGCGGCGCGGCCGGGAGCGGGCGGCGTCGGTCGCGCAGGTCGAGCCGGCGGCGGCGCCGGCCTCCGACGACACGCTGCGGTTGTACTTCCTGTGCGCGCATCCGGCGCTGCCCAGCGGCGCGGCCGTGGCGCTGACGTTGCGGGCGGTCGGCGGGCTGACCACCCGGCAGATCGCGGCGGCCTACCTGGTGCCGGAGGCGACCATGGCGCAGCGGATCGGCCGGGCCAAACGCAAGCTCGAGGGGATGCCGCTGGACCGGCCGGGCGATCTGCCGACCGTGCTGCGGGTGCTCTACCTGGTCTTCAACGAGGGGTACGGCGGGGATGTCGACCTGGCGGCGGAGGCGATCCGGATCACCCGGCAGCTGGTCGCGCTGACCGGCGGCGAGCCCGAGGCGGCCGGGCTGCTGGCGCTGATGCTGCTGCATCACGCGCGCCGCGATTCCCGTACCGGACCGGCCGGTCGCCTGATCCCGCTGGCCGCGCAGGACCGGTCGCGCTGGGACACCACGCTGATCGCCGAGGGGGTGACGGTGCTGCGGGCGGCGATGGCCCGCGACCGGCTCGGCGAGTACCAGGCGCAGGCCGCGATCGCCGCCCTGCACGCCGACGCGCCGAGCGCCGCCGAGACCGACTGGGTGCAGATCGTCGAGTGGTACGACGAGCTGCTGGGGCTGACCGGCAGCCCGGTGGTGCGGCTGAACCGGGCGGTGGCGGTGGCCGAGGCGGACGGCCCGCAGGCGGGGCTGGCCGCCCTGGCCGGGGTCGACCCGCGGCTGCCGCGGTACCCGGCGGTGCTGGCCTACCTGCGGGAGCGGGCCGGCGACTGGGCCGAGGCGGCCGACCTGTACGCGGCGGCGGCCCGCGCGGCGGCCAGCGTCCCCGAGCGTGATCATCTGACCCGGGAGGCGGCCCGGGTGCGGCAGCTGGTCAGCCGAGCAGCGCGCGAATGATCTCGGGCCGGCGCAGGGCCTCGGCGCACCACGCGAAGTGCCCGTCGGCGCCGGCCGGGTCGTAGGCGGTGGCGGTGATCAGGCTGTAGGCGGCCCGGTAGACCAGCAGCGTGGTGCGGTCGTACGGCATCCGGTCCTGCAGGGCCCGTTCGGTGGCGCGGGCGCCGGGCCCGTACATGTCGAAGATCGCGGCGGTGACGGCGGCGTCGAAGGCCGGGTCGCCCTCGGTGGTGAGGAATCCCCAGTCCAGCACGGCGGTGCCGGCGTCGCCGACCAGGATGTTGCCGGGGATCAGGTCGCCGTGGATGACGGCCCGGGCGCCGGTGTCGACGTCGCGCAGGCGGCCGGGCAGGGCGGCCATCAGCGCGTCCAGGTGGCCGACGGCCTCGGCGAGCACGGGGGTGACGCGGCGCGCGGCGAGCCGGGCGAGGGCGCCGGGGAAGTCGCCGTCGAGCGGCCGGCCGCCCAGCACGGGCAGGTCGCGGGCCTCGGCCAGGGGGCCGGTGGTGGCCAGTTCGGCGAGCACGGCGAGGACCGGGCCGGGGGTCGTGGGGCTCCGGCCGTGGAAGCGGCGCTCGACGGTGACGACGCGGCCGTCGACGACCTCGATCGACTCGATGCGGGGGACGGCGAACGACAGCCCGCGCGTGGACAGGGCGTCGTAGAAGGCGGCGAGGCGGTGCAGAGTGGGGATGTCGCCGCGGTGCCAGTGTTTCGCGACCCGGGTCTCGTCGACGGCGTAGACCGCGCCCTCCATGCCCGCACCGAGCAAGTGCTGCGCGCTCCCCTCCACTTTCAAGGTATAGCGGATAGGGGGGCTTGCGGCAAGACCCCCATAACGGCGCAGAATCGCCAGCCTAGGTGGTGTGTTGGCCAAGCAAATGGGGGCTGCTCAGTGCAGAGGACCGGAATCGACAGCGCTTTTTCTCTCCCCGAGCGGTTGTCGGCCAAGGCCGAGCCGGCGCTGATCGCCGGGGACGACAAGCACTTCGCCGCGATCGCCGGCAGCCTGCGGCGCTCGATCGACGACCTGTCGCAGCGGCTGGAGACCGAGCGGAAGGCGCCGGGCGGCATCGGGCGGCGGGCCCTGGACCGTGACCAGGAGGTCCGCCGGCTGTCCGGGCGGCTGCGGGCGCTGCGCCGGTTCGGGCTCGACCTGTGTCTCGGGCACATGGTCGCCGCGGACGGCGGCGACCCGGTCTACGTCGGGCGGCTGGGGCTGACCGACGACCAGGGGCGGCGGCTGCTGCTGGACTGGCGGTCACCGGCGGCGGAGCCGTTCTTCGGGGCGACGCACGCCAACCCGATGGGCCTTTCCAGCCGGCGCCGGTACCGGTGGGCGGGCGGCCGGATCACCGACTACTGGGACGAGGTGTTCACGCCGGACGGGTTCGACGGGCACCGGGCGTCGCTGGACGATCAGTCGGCGTTCGTGGCGAGCCTCGGCGGGGACCGGTCGGGGCGGATGCGGGACGTGCTGGGCACGATCCAGGCCGACCAGGACGCGATCATCCGGGCCGGCTCGGGCGGGTCGCTGGTGGTCGACGGCGGGCCGGGCACCGGCAAGACGGTGGTCGCGCTGCACCGCTCGGCCTATCTGCTGTACGCCGATCCGCGGCTCGGGCACAAGCACGGCGGGCTGCTGTTCGTGGGGCCGCACGAGCCGTACCTGGCCTATGTGGCGGACGTGCTGCCCAGCCTCGGCGAGGAGGGCGTACAGACGTGCACGCTGCGGGATCTGGTCACCGAGGGCGCCGGCGCGGCGCCGGAGACCGATCCCGCGGTGGCGCGGCTCAAGTCGTCGGCCGATCTGGTGAAGGCGATCGAGGCCGCGGTCCGGTTCTACGAGGAGCCGCCGATCAAGCCGCTGACGGTGGTGGCCGGCGACGAGGAGCTGCGGCTGACGGCGGCGGACTGGGCCGAGGCGTTCGCGGTGCCGGGCCCGGGCACGCCGCACAACGAGGGCCGCGACGAGGTGTGGGAGGAGCTGCTGGCGATCCTGGTGGAGAAATACCAGGGCGACGAGCCCGAGGATTTCGTACGCCGTCAGCTCGCGCACAACCGTGAGCTGGGCGCGGCGTTCAACCGGTCCTGGCCGTTGCTGGAGGCGGCGGACATCGTCGCCGACCTGTGGTCGGTGCCGGCGTACCTGCGGCGGTGCGCGCCGTGGCTGTCCGCGGCCGAGGTGGCGCAACTGCAGCGGCCCTATGCCCGGGCGTGGACGGTGCCGGATCTGCCGCTGCTGGACGCGGCCCGGCAGCGGCTCGGCGACCCGGAGTCGTCGCGGCGCCGCCGCCGGGAGGAGGCGCTGCTGGCGACCCAGCGGGAGAACATGTCCCGGGTCGTGGACGACCTGCTCGACGCCACCGCGTACGACGACGGCGAGGGCGTGTGGACGATGCTGAAGGGGCAGGACATGCGCGAGTCGCTGGTCGACGAGGCGATCCTGCAGCGGGCCGAGCCCGATCAGCTGGCCGGGCCGTTCGCGCACATCGTCGTGGACGAGGCGCAGGAGCTGACCGACGCCGAGTGGCAGATGCTGCTGCTGCGCTGCCCGTCGCGCAGTTTCACCATCGTCGGGGACCGGGCCCAGGCGCGGCACGGCTTCACCGAGTCGTGGGCGGAGCGCCTGGCCCGGGTCGGCCTGCCGGCGGTCACGATGGCGTCGCTGACGATCAACTACCGGACCCCGGAGGAGATCATGGAGGTGGCGTCGCCGGTGATCCGGGCCGCGCTGCCCGACGCGAACGTGCCGACGTCGATCCGGCGCGGCGGCGTGCCGGTACGCCACGGCGCGTACGCCGAGCGGGACGCGATCGTCGAGGCGTGGCTGGCCGCGCACGCCGAGGGCGAGGGCGTCGCCTGCGTCATCGGCGACCCGTCGTTCTCCGGATCGGCCCGGGTGCGGTCGCTGACCCCGCTGCTGTCCAAGGGCCTGGAGTTCGACCTGGTGGTCCTGGTCGACCCGGCCGCCTTCGGCACCGGCATCGAGGGCGCCGTGGACCGTTACGTGGCCATGACCCGCGCGACGCAGGAGCTGGTGATCCTGACCCACCCGTAGCCGGGCCGTGCCGGCCAGGGCGCCCAGGACGATCTGGGCGGCGAGCGGCGCGAGGCCGAGGCGGCTGGGGGTTGTTTCGATCGCCGCCGGGTCGGACTCGGGGTGCGACCTGTCGCTGAGCGGCGCTGTCACGATGCGGCCATGCGCTTCCGTGAATACGCGGACAGACCGCGTCAGACGACCGCCTTCCGCCCGCCGCACCCCCGCGCGGGGGCCGCGCCCACACCCGCCGAGCTGTTCGCCGAAGGACGGCGGGCGGTCGAAGAAGTACTGGTAGAGGACGTGCCGGTGACCGGCTACGACCGGTGGATGCGCGACGACATCGGCGCCGGCATCCTGGATACGCCGCCGGGGGCGCCGCGCGCCTGCCTGTTCGGGGAGATCCGCCAGTCGGGGTTCCGGGACGCGTTCTGCGTCGTGGTCGACGACGACGGCAAGGTCGAGTACCTGGTCGAGCGGGGCGCCGGGTCGGTCGAGGTGGACCGGGATCTGGCGCTGATCGCCCGGCACGCCCTGGAGCGGCTGATCGAGGACCCGGAGAGCCGGCTGCACAACGGCATCTTCCGGTCCGCGGTGTGGGCGGCGACCACGTCGCCGTGCCGGACGCAGACGTCGGGGCTGTTGTGGGTGGCCGCGTTCGACGTCGCCGACACCACCGTCGCCGACGCGCCCGATCTGGCCAAGCTGCTGCCCGCCGATGCGGAGCTGGCGGCAGCGCTGGCCCGGATGCTGGCCTCGCCGGTGGATCTGGCCGCGCGGCGGGCGTTCGAGCAGGCGGCGGACGCGGCTGCGGCGCGGGCGAAGATGCCGCCGGTGCGGCTGGACCTGACCCGTACGGTGCTGACCGCGGCCGGGGTGACGGCGGCGCTGCTGGGCGAGCACGACCCGACCCGGTCGGCGGCGGTCGCGCAGATCGCGGTGACCGGGTTGTGGCCGGAGGACGCCGACCCGCTCGGCGGCCGCGAGCCGGGCCCGCCGGTGCACTGGCAGGGCCTGGAGTGGCAGCTCATCTGAGGGCTGGACTATCGCAGTGACAGGCCGGTCTCGTCGAGGAACTCGGCCATGGCGTGCACGACCTGGGCCAGCACGGCGATCGACGCGGTGAGCGGGCCGGGCACGTACATGCCGTGGTCGGCGCCGGCGACCTCGAACACGTGCGGGGTGAGCCGCCGCGCGGCGGCCGGGTCCCAGTGCTGGTCGGCGGTGCCGCCGACGAGCAGGAACGGGGCGGTGGCCCGCTCCAGCGCGGCGACCACGTGCGGGACGTGCAGCAGCGGGGTGAGCCAGACGGCGGGCAGGTCCCGTTCGGCGGCGATGCCGCACGCGTACGTGCCGAGGGACTTGCCGATCAGCAGCGGCCGGTCGAGCGTGTCCAGCAGCGGGGTCACCTGGTCGCGCACCCACTGCTGGGCCGCCGGTTCGAAGATCTCGGGGTGGCCGGGCGGCGGCGCGGTCCACTCGTGCCGGTGCACCCGGGCGCCGCGCAGTTCGGCCAGGTCACCGGTGTAGCAGGGCAGCGGGGCGTAGGGTCCGCTGCTGCGGCCGGGGATGACGAGGGCGTCGGCCATCTCCCGAGCCTAGAACAAAGTCACGCCGATGGTCCGAATTGGACGGCCACGCCGGGTGCGTCCGGCCGTGGTGCGAGACCGGCGGTGTCGGTGAACTCGGCGAGCCGGGCGAGGGCGGTCTCGGTGGTGCCGGCGCCGGCGAGCTGCACGCTGATGCCGGTGAAGGTGAGCCACGTGTCGGCGGTGATGGTGTCGGGGCCGAGCCGGTCGATGTCGCCGCTGACGGCGACGATCACGCGGATGCGGGCGCCGTCCTGCTCGGCGACGGTGAGCTCGGCCCGGTCGTAGCGGTGGTGCACGCCCTCGTGGTAGACGCTGGACTCGGCCGGTTCGGCGAACGCGTCGCTGACCGCGGACTGCCCGGCCATCCGCCGCCACCCGGGCGCGTCGAGCGGCACCCAGTCGACGGTGAGCTCGGCCTGCGCGAACGGGATGCGGAAGGTCCAGGTCAGGGCCGGCGGCAGGCCGACGGCCTGGTTGTCGAACAGCAGCCCGTGCCAGTCGCCGCCCGCGGCGGGCACGAGGTCCCGGGCGGTCAGCCCACGCTCGTCGTCACCCACGGCCGGGAGTCTCCCACAGCGGTGTCCACGGCAGACCGGGGAGGTGGGCGTTGACGGCGCGGGCCGCGGCGGCGAACGCGGTCAGCTCGACGACCTCGACGCCGGCGGCGGTCAGCAGGGCGACGCCCTCGCAGGTGACGAACACGTCGGGTTCGCGCCAGGCGATGACCACGCGGGGGATCCGGGCGGCGAGGATCAGGGCGGTGCAGGTGGCGTCGGGGCGGTGCGCGCGTTTCGAGCAGGGCTCGAGCGTGCTGTAGAGGGTGGCCTGCTCCAGGCGTACGCCGGGATCGGCTTTGGCGATGGCCGACTCCTCGGCGTGCACCAGCGGGTCGGTGTCGCGGGAGTAGCCGGACGAGATCTCCTCGCCGCTCGCGTCGACCAGGACGGCGCCGACGGCGAACGCCCGGGCGGATCGGGGCGCGAGGCGGGCCAGCTCGACGGCGCGGCTCATCCAGTGCTCGTGGGTCACCTCAGAATAGTGTCATCGGGGCGGCCTCGGGCAGCGGCGCGAGGCCGGGGACACGGGCGCGGACCTCGTCGTGGAAGCGGCGGGCCAGGGCCGGCGCGTCGGCGTTGTCGGGGGTGTGCACGAAGACGGTGGGGGTGCGGCCCTCGCGCAGCCAGCCGGCGGTGGTCTCGACCCAGCGCTGCCAGCCCTCGACCGTCTCGCGGGTGTCGTCGCGGCCGAGGTAGCGGATGACCGGGCGGCCGGTCAGCGCGGTGGTGCGCAGCGGCATGCGGGGCTTCTTGGTCCAGGCGTCGCGTTCGGCGTCGCTGGTGGGTGGCGCGGCGAAGAACGCGGTGGTGTCGAACGGCACCCATTCGGCGCCGGCCCGGTCGAGGACGGCGGTGAGGGCGGCCGGCTGCTCGAAGAAGCCGGGGTGGCGGACCTCCACCGCGTACGCGTGCTGCTGCGGGAGCCGGCGCAGGAAGGTCTCCAGGACGCCGATGTCGGCGGGGCCGAAGGAGCCGGGCAGCTGGATCCAGAACGCGTGCACGCGCGGGCCGAGCGGTTCCATGGCGTCCCAGAAGCGGGCGAGGTCGTCGCCGGCGCCGGCGAGGCGGTGCTCGTGGGTGACGGCGCGGGGCAGTTTCATCAGGAACCGGAAGCCCGGGTCGGTCTGGGCGGCCCAGCCGGCCACCGTGTCGCGGGCCGGCGTCGCGTAGAAGGTGGTGTTTCCCTCGACCGCGTTGCACCACTCGGCGTACGCCCGCAGCCGCTCGCCGGCCGGCAGCGACGCCGCGACGAACCGGCCCTGCCAGGCCTTCAGCGACCACATGGCGCAACCGACGTGAAGCTGCATCCGGCCAACGCTAGCGTTGGCCGCGACGGTTACGGCGAGGGGGTCGTCATGTCGCTCGACGAGGGACAGCGGGAGCAGACCCGGCAGGAGCTGCGGGCCGCGGCGCGCTGGTTCACGCTGCGGCCGATACCAGGAGGATCCGGTCGCGGCGAACGATGAGGACCCGCCCGTCGGGGGCGGCGGCCATGACTTCGCGGCCGTAGCGGGTGGCGAAGCCGTCGAGGATCTGCCGCCGGCAGCCGGCCGGGTCGCAGCGCCACAGGATCTGCCGCCAGTAGGCCGGTTCGCCGGTGGCGCCGACGGTGACGTGGAAGCCGGGTGCGGGCGCCGGCTCGGCGGCGGTGGCCCAGGCGTGGCCGCCGGCCGCCGCGACCGCCCCGGAATCGGTGGCGACGGCGTTGCCGGGCAGGTTCATGAGCCGGTCGCCGACGCGCAGCGAGCCGGGCCGGTAGGAGACGGCCGTTCCGGCGGTGGTGGTGGTCCAGATGCTGCCGGGCTCGCCGACCAGGGTGGTGCCGGTGGTGGTGATCGCTTCGAGGCCGGTGCGGACGGCGATCTGCGGGTGGCCGCCGGCCGTGAAGGTGAGCCGGACCTGCTGGTTTTCGGCGGCGTCGGGGCCGGGCAGGCGTTCGACGGTGCCCGCCTCGCGGCGTTCGGGCCGGGGGCAGCCGGCCTCGGCGCAGCGGATCAGCACGAGCCGGTACGTCGTGGCGGCCGGCCAGGCGAGGGCGAACCAGATCGCGTGGTCGGGGCCGACGGCGGCGGCGTAGCCGGGCCAGCCGAACGGTTCCTTCGCCGACGCGCGGACGGGCAGGTAGGCGCGCTCGCAGCCGGCGCGGGTGCACAGGCTGTAGTCGAGGAACGGGCCGCCGTTGTCCATGCCCCCGGTGGTGAGCGCCTTGAGCACGGCGCTGCCGTCGGCGGCGATGCCGGCCGTGCCCTGCCCGTCGAAGACGGCCGTGCCGCCGGTGACGTCGACGTGCCGGTCGCAGAGGTCGTCGTCGCAGAACCGGGCGCCGGACAGGGTGGCCAGCACGGGGTGCCCGCCGGCCGGCCAGGCGACGGCGGCGGTGATGCCGGGGACGTCGCCGTGCGAGCGGACGGTGGGCGCGGCGAACGGGTTGGCGGCGGCGACCCCGGCCGGGGCGAGCAGGGCCAGGACGATCGCGGCGAGGGCGAGCCACGGTGGGCGGGCCGCCCGGCCGGCCAGCAGCCCGAGCCGCGCGGTGGCCGCGCCGGTGGCCGGGTAGAGGTCGGCGAGCAGGCCGGCCTGGACGGCGATCACCACCGTCAGCAGCACCGCGCCCAGGTAGGGCACGCCGATCCGGCCGGCCGCCAGCGCGGCCGCGGCCGGGATGGCCAGGCCGCCGAGCAGGAACGCGACGACGCCGTGCGGCGGGCCGGCGTGGCCGAGCAGGACCGGCAGCAGGCTCAGCAGCAGCCGGGCCGCCGCGACCGCGGCGACCGCCAGGGCGGCCAGCAGAGCGACGACGCCGACCGGGGCGGCCAGCCGCAGCAGCAGGTAGGTGCCGTAGCCGGCCAGCAGCGCGGCCCCGGCGAGGATCGGCAGGCGGCGGGCGGCCAGCCCCAGGGCGCGGGCCGGGCGGACGGCGAGGCCGAGGCGGGCGCCGGCCGCGGTGGCCGCGGCGGCGGCCAGCCCGAGCAGCCAGAACAGGGCGACGGCGAGCAGTTTCGCCCGGGCCAGGGCGGCGCCGTCGTCGTCCTGCACGACGGGCAGCCGGTTGATGATGACCACGTGGTCGCGGCCCAGCACCAGGTCCAGCGCGGTGAGGGTGATCAGCGCGGCGGCCAGCACGGGCAGCAGCACGGTCAGCAGCGGGCGGCGGTGCTGCCAGGCGAGACGGTAGCCGGTGGTCACGCGGCGAATATAGCGGGATCGATCTTGCCGGGTGGTCCCGCTATATCGCTGTCGTGATCATGGGGCGGCGCGGATACTGACCGGCGGGCGAGCGGAAGAGGGTGAGGGGTATGAGCCGGACTGTCCGGGTCACCGTGAAGGGGTCGTTCGACGGGTTGAGCGCCGAGCAGCAGGCCGAGCTGGTCGCCGCCGGGGACGAGCACTCGTTCCTGGGCACCGAGTACACCCGGGACGGCTATCTCGCGTACGACCTGCCGGCCCGGCCGTTCTTCACGTTCCGGTTCCTCGCCGAGACCGACGACGAGGAGGAGATTCCCCTGCTCGCCCTCGAAGCCGAGGAGAAGGCCGCCGCGTGGATGGCCGGGCGCGGCTACCCGGTGAAGAACCTGACCTCGCAGACCGTCGACATGTCCGAGGTGCCGCTGGGCAAGCGCGGCCGCCGCGAGGCCCGCGGGTAATTCGCTTGCCGCGGCGGTCGCCGCCCTGATGAGCTGGCACCCGACCGATGTACCCGACCGGAAAGAGAAGTGAGATGGCTGCAGCGCGCATGTCCACCGAGGAAGGATTCCGACTCAGCATGAGGGACATGACGCTTGGCTACGCTCAATCTCGGCATTCTGGCGCACGTCGACGCCGGTAAGACCAGCCTCACCGAGCGGCTGCTGTACGCCGCCGGAGTCATCGACGAGCTCGGCAGCGTCGACGCGGGCAGCACCCGCACCGACACCCTGGAGCTGGAACGCCGCCGCGGCATCACCATCAAGTCCGCGGTGGTGTCGTTCCCGCTGCGCGGCACCGCGGTCAACCTGATCGACACCCCGGGCCACCCGGACTTCATCGCCGAGGTGGAACGGGTCCTCGGCGTCCTCGACGGCGCCGTGCTGGTCGTGTCCGCGGTCGAGGGCGTGCAGGCGCAGACCCGGGTGCTGGCCCGCACGCTCGCCCGGCTGCGCATTCCCACCCTGATCTTCGTGAACAAGGTGGATCGGGCCGGCGCCCGCTTCGGCGGCCTGCTCGACGAGATCGCCGCCCGGCTCGGCCCGGCGATCGTGCCGATGAGCGCCGTCGAGGGCATCGGCACCCGGGCGGCGGCGGTGCGGCGGCGGGTGGATCTGCTGCGGCTCGCCGACCACGACGACACGGTGCTCGAAGCCCTGGTGGAGGACCGGCCGGCGCCGCCGCTGCGCGCGCACGACGACGTGCGGCCGGTGTTCTTCGGCTCGGCGATCACCGGCGCCGGCATCGACGACCTGATCGACGGCATCACCACCCTGCTGCCGGCCGCCCGCGACGACGGCGGCGTCAGCGGGACGGTCTTCAAGGTGGACCGGGGGCCGGCCGGGGAGAAGGTCGCCTACCTGCGCATGTTCGGCGGCGTCCTGCACGTGCGGGACACGGTCGGGGCCGACCGGGTCACCGGGATCAGCGTGTTCGCGGACGGCGGCAGCGAGGTCCGCGGGCAGCTGCGGGCGGGACAGATCGGGACGGTCCGCGGACTCAATCGGATCAAGATCGGGGACACGTTCGGCGTACGGGGAAAGATTGCGGCGCAGTTCGCCCCGCCCAGCCTGGAGACCGCCGTGCTCGCGCCGCGCAAGGCCGAGCTGCACGCGGCCCTGACCGAGCTCGCCGAGCAGGACCCGCTGATCAACCTGCGGCTCGACGACGACCGGCACCTGTACGTGTCGCTGTACGGCGAGGTGCAGAAGGAGGTCATCCAGGCCACCCTGGCCGAGCGGTACGGCCTGGACGTGACGTTCCGTCAGACCACCACCATCTGCGTCGAGAGCCTGATCGGCGAGGGCGCGGCGGTGGAGTTCAACAAGGTCGACCCCAACCCGTTCCTGGCCACCGTCGGCCTGCGGGTCCGCCCGGCGCCGACCGGGGCCGGGATCAGTTTCGGTCTGGCGGTGGAGCCGGGGGCGATGCCGCCGGCGTTCTTCGTGGCGGTCGAGCAGACCGTCCGGGAGACGCTGCGGCAGGGGCTGCGGGGCTGGGCCGTGCCGGACTGCGCGGTCACCATGACCCACTCGGGTTACTCGCCGCGGCAGAGTCACTCCCACGCGATCTTCGACAAGAGCATGTCGAGTACGGCGGGGGACTTCCGCAACCTGACGCCGCTGGTGCTGATGGCCGCCCTGCGCGAGGCGGGCACCCGGGTGCTCGAGCCGATCCACGCGTTCCGGGCCGAGGCGCCGCCGGACACGATCCCGGCCGTGCTGCCGGTGCTGGGCCGGCTCGGGGCGGTCCCGCTGGCCACGTCGGCGGCCGGGATCGAGGGCGAGATCCCGGCGGCCCGGGTGCACGACCTGCAGCGCCGGTTGCCGGCGCTGACCCGGGGCGAGGGCGTGCTGGACAGCGCGTTCGACCACTACGCGCCGGTGCGCGGGGCGCCGCCGGTGCGGGAGCGGACCGGGCCGGATCCGCTGGACCGCAAGGAATACCTGTTGCGCGTGGTGCGCCGCGCCGGAGCCCGGGAGGTCTCGTGAAGCTGCACGACGGTGAGCTGGACATCTCTCCCGGGCTGGTGCGCCGGCTGCTGGCCGCGCAGTTCCCGGCGTGGGCGGCGTTGCCGCTGAGGCCGTTGGACAGCGGCACCGAGAACGTGATGTTCCGCCTCGGCGACGACCTCGTGGTGCGGCTGCCGCGGATGCCGGGGGCGGTGGCCGCGATCCGCAAGGAGCACCGGTGGCTGCCGTTCCTGGCCGGTCACCTGCCGCTGGGGATTCCCGCGCCAGTCGCGCTCGGGGTGCCCGGGCCGGACTTTCCCCTGTACTGGGCGGTGTATCGGTGGTTGCCCGGCAATCACGACATTTCTAACTTGTCGGGCGCGGCGGTAGCGCTTGGTGGATTCGTGGCGGCGCTGCGCCGGGTGCCGACCGCGGGCGCGCCGGCGGCCTATCGCGGCGGCACCTATCGGCGCGGGGACGAGGAGGTGCGGGCGGCGCTGCGCGATCTCGACGTGCCGGGGGCGGCCGCGGTGTGGGAGGCGGCGCTGCGGCTGCCGGCCTGGGACGGGCCGCCGGTGTGGCTGCACAGCGACCTGCTCCCGCCCAACCTCGTCGCGCGGGACGGCCTGGTGAGCGCGGTGATCGACTTCGGGTGCGCGGGGATCGGGGAGCCGTCGTGCGACCTCATGCCGGCCTGGACGGTCTTCGACGCCGCCACCCGGCCGATCTTCCGGGCCGCGGCCGGTGACGTCGACGACGCCACCTGGGAGCGGGGCCGTGCCTGGGCGCTGGTGTTCGGGCTGGGCGCGTGGCACTACTACCAGCATTCGAAACCGGACTTCGCGGCGCTCGGCCGCCGCACCGTCAACCAGGTGTTGACGCCTGAGGATGCGTCAACCTAGGGTTGACGGCATGACGCAGATCATGCCGCCGGTGCGGCTCGACGACCTCATCACCGCCATCCACCGGGCCCGGCCCGACGACGTGCTGCTGCGCCTGCAGGACGCGGTGCTGCTGGGCGATCACCTGGGCGAGCTCGCCGACCACCTGATCGGCCACTTCGTCGACCAGGCCCGCCGGTCGGGGGCGTCGTGGACGGACATCGGGCGCAGCATGGGCGTCACCAAACAGGCCGCGCAGAAGCGGTTCGTGGCCAAGGGCGACCAGGGGTTCGAGCGGTTCTCGGCGCCGGCCCGGGTGGCGGTGGTGGCGTCGATGAACGTGGCGAAGGCCGGCGGCCACCGGGAGATCCACCCGGAGCATCTGCTGCTGGGTGTCCTGGAGGCGGACGGTCTCGGGTCGCGGGCGCTGGCCGCGCAGGGTCTCGACCTGCAGGCCGTGCGCGCGGCCGCCACGGCGTCGCTGCCGGCGCCGGCCGGGGACGCGCCCGATCTGGTGCCCTACGACGCCCGCTCCCGCAAGGTGCTCGAGCTGACGTTCCGCGAGGCGCTGCGCCTCGGCCAGCAGATGGTCGGCACCGGCCACATCCTGCTGGCGCTGGTGGAGGACGAGGAGCCGGAGGGTGGCGTGCTGTCGCGGCTCGGCGTCTTCAAGGCGGCGGTGGACGCCTTCCTCGCCGCGGAGGGTGAGGAAGCATCGGCCGCCGCGCCGTCACCCTCGCCCTCAGCCGAGCGGGAAGACGGCCCGGGTCGGCCATGAGCCGCCCGGCTGTTCCCGGCCGGTGATCAGCCGGACCGCGTCGACGCGGGCGTGGATCGGCAGGTACGGCAGCACCGCCTCGCCGGCCGCGGTCAGCTCGCCGGTGTCGTCGCTCTCGCCGATCGTCAGGTGCGGGATCACCTCGTCGAACGCGCCGCCGTAGGGCTGATGGGCGGGGAAGTGCGCGGCGATCTCGGCGGTGAGCCGCCGGAACGGCTCGGCCGGGTTCGGCGACAGCCACACCGTGCGGTCGCCGAACCAGCCGATCCCGTCCAGGGTCAGGAAGAACGCGGGCACCCCGGCGACGATCCGTTTCACGGTGGCCAGCACGTGCTCGTCGAGCTCGCCCGGCGCCACGAACGGGTACAGCACCGTCACGTGCGCGGGCACGCCCCAGGCGGCGGCCAGGTCGAGGTGGTCGCGGTGCTTGCCGACGGCCGGCTCGGCCTCGGGGATCGGCACGATCAGCGCGCTGTGGGTGGGCTCCATGATCTCATTGTCGCGACGCCCGCCATCGATATTCGGCGACCCCTGACGGATGTCATGGCGACGAGATGACGCGCGGCCCCTCGCCGCTGGTGCCGGCCGGGACACGATGTGTCCATGACCCTCACCGCCACAGACATCACGGCCCGCGGCACCGCGGAACCGGCCGTCGACCTCGACGGCGTGGTCAAGCGCTTCGGCGCGGTGACCGCCGTCGACGGCATCAGCCTGAAGATCCGCCCCGGCGAGGTGGTGGCGCTGCTCGGCCCGAACGGCGCCGGCAAGACCACCACGGTCGACATGCTGCTCGGCCTCGCCCAGCCCACCGAGGGCTCGGTGAAGGTGTACGGGCGCAAGCCGCACGACGCCGTCGCGCTGGGCCTGGTGTCCGCCGTCATGCAGACCGGTGGCCTGCTCAAGGACTACACGGTCGAGGAGACCGTGAAGCTGACCGCGGTGCTGTTCGGCAAGCCGCAGTCGGTGGTTCCCGAGGCGCTGGAGCGGGCCGGGATCGCCGACATCGGCAAGCGCCTGGTCGGCAAGTGCTCGGGCGGGCAGCAGCAGCGGCTGCGGTTCGCGATGGCGCTGCTGCCCGACCCGGAGCTGCTGATCCTCGACGAGCCGACGACCGGCATGGACGTCGGCGGCCGGCACGACTTCTGGCAGGCGATCCGCCGCGACGCCCAGGGCGGCCGCACGGTCATCTTCGCCACCCACTATCTGGAGGAGGCCGACGCGTACGCGGACCGGGTGGTCTTCGTCCGCCGCGGCCGGATCGTCGCCGACGGCACCGCCGCCGAGGTCAAGGCCCTCGCCTCGGGCCGCACCGTGCGCGCCACCCTGCCCGGCGCGGCCGAGTCCGAGCTGCTGGCGATCGGCGGGGTGGAGACCGCGGAGGTGCGCGGCGACACCGTCTACCTGCACGGCCGCGACACCGACGAGATCGCCCGCTACCTGCTCAACTCGACCGAGGCCCGCGACCTGGAGATCACCTCGCGGAACCTCGAAGAGGCCTTCCTGACCCTGACCGCCGACGACGCCTCCGGAGACCAGAAATGACCACCTTGTCCGTGGAGCGCAGCCTCCCGAAGTTCGGCGGCTTCAACATCGGGATGATCAAGCTGGAGTTGCGGCGGATGATGCGCAACCGCCGCACGGTCATCTTCACCCTGGTCATGCCCGCCGCGTTCTTCCTGCTCTTCGGCACCAACGCGGCCAATCGGCACGAGACGGTCGGCGGCGGCAACGTCACCGGCTACATCCTGGTCAGCATGGCCGTATACGGCGCGATGCTGGCCACCACCAGCGGCGGCGCGATGGTCAGCATCGAGCGGGCCGCCGGGTGGAGCCGGCAGCTGCGTCTGACCCCGCTGAAGCCGGTCGCCTACATCGCCGTGAAGCTCGTCCTCGCGATGATCATCGGGTTGGTGTCGGTGGCCGTGGCCTTCCTCGTCGGTTCGGTCTCGGGGGCGAGGCTGCCGGCTCACGCCTGGATCTTCTGCGGCATCCTGGCCTGGGTGTGCGCGCTGGTGTTCGCCGCGTTCGGCCTGTTCATGGGCTACCTGCTGCCGAGCGAGAACGTGATGCAGATCCTCGGCCCGGTGCTGGCCGTGCTGTCGTTCGCCGGTGGCCTGTTCGCCCCGCTGGACACCTTCGGGCACACCTTCGCCACGATCGCCAAGTTCACCCCGGTCTACGGGGTCGGCGAGATCGCCCGCTACCCGCTCACCCAGGACGGCAACCTGTGGCTGGCCGTGCTGAACGTGGTCGCCTGGACCACCATCTTCGCGGTCGGCGCGATGTGGCGGTTCCGCCGCGACACCGCCCGCGTCTGAGCCCGGTAGCGTCAGTGGCCATGGACGAGACCGACCGCCGCGACTGGGGCCGGCGTTACGGCTGGCTCTTCGCGGCGGTGTGGCTGTTCTACCTGACCGAGCCGCTCAACGCGCTGCTCAAACAGCAGAACATGCTCTGGCGTACGGTCGGGATCGTCGCGCTGGTCGCGTTCGCGATCTCCTACCTGATGATGGTCCGGCTGGCCAGCATCGTGCGCCGCTCGCCGGTCCGGTCCCGCCCGTACGTGATGCGCGCCGCCGTCGGGATCGCCGTCATGCTGGGCCTGTTCGGCCTGACGGTCCCCGGCGCCGGCGCGCACGCCCTGTCCTGCCTGGTGTACATCGCCGCGTTCGGCATGGTGGCGCTGCCGCTGCCGTTCGGCATCTCGCTGGCGGTGTTCCTGACCGCGTTCTCCGAGACGCTGCCGGCGCTGGTGCCGGGCTGGCACGACAACGGCTACGGCCTGGCCGTGCTGCTCGGCTCGCTGGCCACCTACGGCATCCGGCTCGCCGCCGAGCGGCAGAGCCGGCTCACCGCCACCCAGCAGGAGCTGGCCGACCTGGCCGTGCAGAACGAGCGGGCCCGCATCGCCGCCGACCTGCACGACATCCTCGGCCACTCGCTGACCGTCGTCACCGTCAAGGCCGAGCTCGCCCAGCGGCTGCTCGACGTCGACCTCGACCGGGCCCGCAAGGAGCTCGCCGACCTGGAGAGCCTCGCCCGCGACGCCCTCGCCGACGTGCGGTCCACGGCGATGGGGGTGCGCGGCATCTCCCTGCCGGGCGAGATCGCCGCCGCCCGGGCGGCCCTGGCCGCCGCGAACGTGGAGGCGACCCTTCCCGGGGCCGCCGACGAGGTGCCCAGCCGCAACCGGGAGCTGTTCGCCTGGACGATCCGGGAGGCGGTCACCAACATCGTGCGGCACAGCCGGGCCCGGCACGCCTCGGTCGTGATCACCCCCGGCTGTGTGGAGATCGTCGACGACGGGATCGGCGCCGGTTCCCCGCCGGGGACCGACGGGCAGGGCCTGGCCGGGCTGCGCCGGCGGGCCGAGGCGCTGGGCGCGCAACTGACGGTCGGTCGCCGCGACGGCCGGCCGGGATTCCGGGTACGGGTGGAGGTCCCCACATGATCAAATTGCTGCTCGCCGACGACCAGGCCCTGGTCCGCGGCGCGATGGCCGCCCTGCTCGACATGGAGCCCGACCTCAAGGTGGTCGCCGAGGTGGGCCGCGGCGACGAGGTGCTGACCGCCGCCCGCGACCACGACATCGACGTCGCCCTGCTCGACGTGGAGATGCCCGGCCTCGACGGGGTCGCCGCCGCCCGCGAGCTGCACCGGCACCTGCCCAAGGTCAAGGTGCTGATGGTGACCACCTTCGGCCGGGCCGGCTACCTGCGCCAGGCGATGGCGGCCGGCGCGTCCGGGTTCATCGTCAAGGACACCCCGGCCCGGCAGCTCGCCGACGCCGTCCGCCGGGTGCAGGAGGGCCTGCGGGTCGTCGACCCCGAGCTCGCCGCCCAGTCCCTGGCCCAGGGCGAGTCCCCGCTGACCGAACGGGAGTCGGACGTGCTGCGCGCCGCCCGGGACGGCGGCACGGTCGCCGACATCGCCCGTGACCTGCGCCTTTCCGAGGGAACTGTGCGTAACCACCTGTCCTCGGCGATCGGCAAGACCGGGGCCCGCACCCGGGCCGAAGCGGTCCGGCTGGCGCTGGACAACGGCTGGCTGCTTTCTTGAGGGTTTTCCACCCGGCTTGAGAAAACCGGACCCGATGCAACCGGGCCGCAACCATGAGTGACCGTTCGTTGCACCCGGCGACGCGAAAAGTTCCCCCTGCAACCACACAGGGGGGAACCGAACATGAGCGCCGCTACGACGACCGTCACCCGCTCCGTCACCGCCGAGCAGGAGACGCTGATCCGGGAGAACATGGCTCTGGTCGGCCACATGGTCCGCGAGATGCTGTTCAAGGTTCCGCCCCACGTGCACCGCGACGACCTGGCCTCGGCCGGCTACACCGCGCTGGTGACGGCGGTCCGGGCGTACGACTCGTCCCGCGGCATCCCGTTCGGCCGGTTCGCCGCCGTCCGCGTCCGCGGCGCCCTGCTCGACGAGCTGCGCGGCATGGACTGGGCCACCCGCTCGGTGCGCTCCCGTGCCCGCCGCGCCGACACCGCCCGGCAGGAGCTGACCACCAAGCTGGGCCGCACCCCGACCCCGACCGAGCTGGCCGAGCTGCTCGGTGTCGCGGTCGCCGAGCTGGCCACCGTCGACGAGGACGTGCAGCGCGCCGCCGTCCTGTCGCTGCAGGGCTTCGCCGCCGGCTCGGCCGATGACATGGTCACCGAGACCTCCCTGAACCCGGAGGAGATGCTGCTGCACCGCGAGCGCATCGGTTACCTGCACGACGCCGTCGCCGTGCTGCCGGAGCGGCTGCGCTTCGTCGTCGAGGCGTCGTTCCTGCAGGAGCGGCCGCTGTCGGAGGTCGCCGGCGAGCTGGGCGTCACCGAGTCCCGCGTGTCGCAGCTGCGCACCGAGGCCCTCGCCCTGCTCAAGGACGGCCTGGCCACCCACATGGAGCAGCAGGAGACCGGCAAGGCCAAGGACGGCTGCGTCGCCCGCCGCCGCGCCGTCTACGCCGCGCAGATCGCCGCCCGCAGCACCCTGGCCACCCGCCTGTCGGCGACCGACGCGCAGGGCTTGCGCAAGGCTGCCTAATATCGCGGGCGTGACCTCTTCAGTGAGCGTGGTGGAGCTGCAGGACATCCGGGACGCGGCGCAGCGGATCGCGGGGGCGGCACATCGCACCCCCGTGCTCCGCTCCCGCACCCTCGACACGCTCGTCGGCGGCCGGGTGTACCTCAAGGCGGAGAACCTGCAGCGGGTCGGCGCGTTCAAGTTCCGCGGCGCCTACAACGCGATCGCCCGCCTCAGCCCCGACCAGCTGGCCCGCGGGATCGCCGCCTACTCGTCGGGCAACCACGCGCAGGCCGTCGCGCTCGCCGCCCACGAGGTCGGCAGCACCGCGGTGATCGTGATGCCGGCCGACACCCCGGCCGCCAAGCTCGACGCGGTGGCCGGCTACGGCGCCGAGATCATCACCTACGACCGGTACACCGAGAACCGCGAACAGATCGGCGCCGAGCTCGCGGCCTCCCGCGGGCTGGCGCTGATCCCGCCGTACGAGCACCCCGACGTCATCGCCGGGCAGGGCACCGCCGCGCTCGAGCTGCTCGAGGACGTCGGCGACCTCGACGTGCTGGTCGTGCCCGTCGGCGGGGGCGGGCTGATCGCCGGCAGCGCCACCGCGGCCAAGGGCCTGCAGCCCGGCATCAAGGTCATCGGGGTCGAGCCGGAAGCCGGCGACGACACCAAACGTTCCCTCGCCGCGGGGGAGCGGGTCACCATCCCGGTGCCCCGCACCATCGCCGACGGGCAGGCCGCCCCGATCCCCGGCGAGCTCACCTTCTCGGTCAACCGGCGCCTGGTCGACGACATCGTGCTGGTCACCGACGACGAGATCCGCGACGCGCTGCGCTTCGCCGTCGACCGCCTCAAGACCGTCCTGGAGCCCAGCGGCGCCTCCGGCCTGGCCGCCCTGCTCGCCGGCCGGCTCACGCCCGCTCCCGCCCGGATCGGTGTGATCCTCTCCGGGGGGAACGTCGGCGCCGCCCGGCTGGCGTCGCTACTCGCCTAACACCTTCGCCTCCACCGCCGGGTCCAGGCCCACCTGGTCCCGGTCGGTGCGCTGCGGCGCCCCACCCGGCAGCGACCGCAGCCACGTCCAGGTGTCGGCGACCGTGTCCCACACCGGCCGGCACCGCAGCCCCGCCGCGAGCGCCCGGGAGACGTCGCCGCGGTGCAGGAAGTCGTGGTCCGGGCCGGGCGGCAGCCAGATCGGCAGCTGCGTCCACGGCTGGATGCCGGCCGCCTCGATCACCGCCGGGTCCGTCCAGCGCAGCACCGCCCGCCGGCCGGTCACCTCGTTGGCGATGTCGAGCAGCTCACCCATGGTCGTGTGCCCCGACTCGCTGACCACGTTGAACGGGCCCTGGATCCGCGCGGCCGCCGCGTCGAGGGTGAAGATCGCCAGGTCGCGGGCGTCGATGTACTGCAACGGCAGGATCCGCGGCCCCGGCGCCAGCGTCGGACCGCCGCGGGCGAGCCGGTTCAGCCACCACGGCAGCCGCCCCACGTCCTCGCCCGGGCCCAGGATCAGCCCGGCCCGGGCCAACAGCACCGGGCCACCGAAGTCGGCCGCCGCCATCTCGCCACGCACCTTGTCACCGGCGTAGCCCGGTTCCTTCGGATCGGCCAGCGGCGCGCTCTCGGTGAGCGGCGGCGGCGTGCCCCAGCGATAGACGGAACGACTCGACACGTACGTGAAATGCCCGGCCTTGTCCCTCAGCAGCCGCGCCGCGCGACCGATCGCCCCGGCGCCCGCCGACCAGGTGTCGACGACCGCGTCCCAGCTGTCGCCGGTCTGCAACGCCGCGAGCCCGTCGGGCGCCAGCCGGTCACCGGTCAGCACCCGCACACCCGGCACCGCGTCGCGCAGACCACGGTTGAGGACCGTCACGTCGTCGCCGCGGGCGACCGCCTCCTCGGCGATCGCCCGGCCGACGAATCCCGATCCGCCCAGAATCAGCAGCTTCATGGCGATCGAGAATGCCCGATGCGCTTTCCCGGCGGAAGCTTCTATCGCTGAGAGCAGAACCTGGTGAGCGCCTCGACGACGAGCGCGTGGTCGTCGGCCTGGGGGAGTCCGGACACCGTGGCGACGGCGACGACCCCGACATTGCGGATCCTGATCGGGAAGGCGCCACCGTGGGCGGCGTAGTCCGCCGGATCCAGGCCCATCCCCGCGTTCAGCTCCTGGTCCTTCGCCGCCAGCCGGCGCCCGACCAGGTACGACGACGCCCCGAACCGCTCGACCACCCGCACCTTGCGCTCGATCCACCGGTCGTTGTCGGCCACCGCGCCGTTCTTCGCCGCGTGGAACACCTGCTGCGTGCCCCGCCGGATGTCGATCGCCACCGGCCGGTCGCCGGCCAGCTCCCACAGCAGCGCGCCGAGCCGCCACGCGTCCTCGTTGTCGAAGCGGTCGAGGACGAGATCCTGCTCCTGACGCTCCAGCTCGTTGATCAGTTCCATCGGCCCATCATTCCCTGGGCTTGCGGACCTTCTGCAGCCAGAGCCCCAGCATCGCCCCCGCCACGAAGATCAACGCCGAGCAGCACAGCAACTTGGCGAACATCGCTGGATCACCCCGTTCCGCTAGGGTCGGTACTCGTGCGCCTGGCCACCTTCAACCTGCTGCACGGCCGGTCACTGTCCGACGGGACGGTACACGCCGCCCGCGTGCACGACGCCATCGCCGACCTCGACGCCGACATCCTCGGCCTGCAGGAGGTCGACCGCGCCCAGCCCCGCAGCGGCCTGCTCGACCTCACCGCCATCGCCGCCGAGGCCCTCGGCGCACCCACCCACCGGTTCGCGGCCGCCGTCGTCGGCACCCCGGGGGAGACCTGGCACCCGTGGAGCTCCGCCGACGACAACGCCCACCCGCTCTACGGCATCGCCCTGGTCAGCCGCTACCCGGTGATCCGCTGGCAGATCACCGCCCTGCCCGGCGCGCCGATCCGCTCACCCGTCTACACCGGCGACGGCATCCGCATGCTCAAGGACGAACCCCGGGTGCTGCTCGCCGCCGTCCTCGACACCCCGGCCGGGCCGCTCACCGTCGCCACCACCCACCTGTCCTTCGTGCCCGGCTGGAACCTGCGGCAACTGCGCCACGCCGTCCGGGCCCTGCGCACCCTGCCCGGCCCCCGCATCCTGCTCGGCGACCTCAACATGCCCACCGGCCCGGTCCGCGCCGTCACCGGCTGGAAACCCCTGGCCAAGGCGCCCACGTTCCCCAGCCCGTCACCGCGCGCCCAGCTCGACCACATCCTCACCGACCCGCGCTTCGACGTCGGCCGGGTCGTTCAGGTCGCCACCCCGCACCCGCCCGTCTCCGACCACCGGCCGCTCATCGTGCAGCTGGACGCAGATACACGTCCTCCAGGCCGTCCTCCGGGTCCCACTGCTCGCCGACCTTCCTGAACCCGAAGCCGGCGATCGTCGCCCGCGAGCCCGCGTTGTCCGGGCGGATGCTCGCCCGTACCGCCGACACCGCCGGGTCCGCGTCGGTGCGCGCCAGCAGAGCCGCCAGCATCTGCTTGGCGTACCCGCGCCGCCGGTGCGCCGGATCCACCGAGTACGCCACCTCGACGATCCCCTCGGCGTCCGGCGGCCCGTGGAACCCGCCGTGCCCGACCACGACCCCGTCCGGCTCGGTGACCGCCGCCCGCGCGATCCAGTCCGCGCTCTCCGGGTCCTGCCGGATCTGCTCGAGACGGATCTCCCACAGCCAGCTCTCGTCGGCCAGGTACTGACTCAGGGCGATGCCCGCGGCCTCGCTCGCCCGGCCGAGGTCGCCCTCGATCAGGGCGGTCAGCGCGGCGGGGGAGAGCTTCACAAAACGAATCTCCGGCACGCCTCGCATGATCACACAGGGTGGTGATCATCGCCACGTAAGTTGTGCACAACCAAATTGCGCGCAATGATTACCGGCATGGAGGCCACCACCGGACTCGAACACATGATCTGCTTCGAGCTCTACGCCGCCAGCCGCGCCATGACCGCCCTCTACCGGCCGCTGCTCGACGACGCCGGCCTCACCTACCCCCAATACCTGGTCATGCGCGTCCTCTGGCACCGCAACCCGATCACCGTCCGCGACCTCGGCACCGCCCTGCGCCTCGACTCCGGCACCCTGTCACCCCTGCTCAAACGCCTCGAAACAGCCGGCTACCTGCGCCGCAGCCGCGGCACCACCGACGAGCGCACCGTCGTCATCGCGCCCACCCCCGCCGGCGCCTCGTTGCAAGATCAACTGTCCGAGGTACCCGAGCGCATCGCCTGCGCCGCCGGCCTCACCCTCGACGAATACCGCCAGCTGCACGACCTGCTCGGACGCATCCGAGCCAACTGAGAGGAACCCATGGAAGCCATCTACACCGCCTCCGCCACCGCCACCGGAGACGGCCGCAACGGCCACGTCCGCTCCGCCGACGGCGTCCTCGACTTCGACCTCGCCGTCCCCAAGGCGATGGGCGGACCCGGCGGCGACCTCACCAACCCCGAGGAGCTCTTCGCCGCCGGCTACGCCGCCTGCTTCCACAGCGCCCTCAAAGCCGCCGCCCGCCTCGCCAAAGTCACCCTCACCGACACCGCCGTCACCATCGACATCGGCGTCGGCCCCAACGACAAGGGCGGCTTCCAGCTCCAGGCCACCATCGAAGCCGAGATCGCCGGCGTCGACCCAGCGACCGCGCAGAGCCTGCTCGAGACCGCACACCAGCTCTGCCCGTACTCCAACGCCACCCGCGGCAACATCGACGTGCAGCTCTCGCTCGCCTAGATCTCCCGCAGCGCGCGGTTCGTGCGGTTCGCCCGCACCGCCGCGCGCTGCTGCGCCGCCGTCACCTCGATATACCCCTGCGACGTCGTCAACGACGCATGCCCCAGCAACCGCATGATCTCCGAAGCATTCGCCCCGTCCTCCGCCAGCCGCGTCGCGAACGTATGCCGCAACGCATGCAACTGCGCCCCCCGCGGCACCCGATCGGTCACGCCCGCCCGCCGGTAACAGGACTCCACCAGATACTGCAACCCACCCCGGCGCAGCGGAGCACCCTGGCGATCCACCAGCAGCGCATCCCGCGGACCCGCCCGCCCGAACCGCACCCGCCGGCTGTCCTGATACCGCTCGATCACCGCATCCAGCTCCGGCTCGATCGGCACCGCCCGCGGCCGCCCACCCTTACCGGCCACCTCCACCCGCCGCTCACCGGGCCGCCCCACAATGTCGGCGCTGCGCAACGCCAGCATCTCCGACAGCCGCAGCCCCGCACACAAGGCCAGCGCCAGCACCGCCACATCCCGCTCCGGCCACGGATCCCGCTGCCGCTCATCCGCACTGCGCACCGCCGACAGCAACTGCTCCGGCGTGTCCTCACCCCGCAACGGCTTGGGGGAGTAGGCCGCCAGCCGCGGCTTGTCGACCCCCGACATCGGATTGCCCGGCAACACCCGCTCGGTCACCAGAAACGTGAAGAACGCATTCCACGACGACCAGGCCCGCGCCACCGAGGCCGGCGCCCGGCTCCCGGCAAACCGCGCGAACCCCGCCCGCAGCGAACGAGGGGAGAGGTCACCCAGAGTGACATCCTTGCCGTCGCCGATCAGGTCGAGGACCGCCCGCAGATCACGCCGGTAGGCCTCAAGCGTGTGCACGGACGGTTTCCGCGTGGCGCGGGCCGCCAAGAACTCATCGACCAGCCCCGCCACACCGACGTCCCGTCCGTCCTGCATAAGGTATATTATGCAGCATTTAGATATATTTGTGCAGTGATATCCGGATCGGATTCGCGGGGTGCAGCCTGAGCGTCCGGGAGCGCCTAAGCGTCCGCGTCGCGGCTCGGGCAGGGTCACGCGTGCGCAATACCGCTCGGGCTTCCGCGAACGGTCGAGCGTCCGCAATACCGCTCGAGCTTCCGTGCCGAGGCCCGGGCCGTCGCGCGAACCAAGCCCGAGGTTTCCGGTGCGAGCACACGTGCTTGGGCGGCGAGTGCGGGGCGTTGCTGACGATCACCATGTTCCGGCCCGCGGCACCGGCCGCGCCAATTCTTGTGGCCGCCGCGGGTGCGGGCTTCTTGTCGCGCCCTTGGCGCACGCCGGGGCGGCAAACCTGCTCGGCTTCTGGCTGGTCGGGTTCCGTGAGCGCGATCCTGTCAGGATTTCGCCGGTCGGCACTCTCGCCCCGGCTCGTCCGCCACCCCTCTTCCCGTACTAGTTGACATAATGTCAATTATCGACCTGAGAAATTCTCGGGAACCGGGGTGGCGGTGGCGCGCGAGGATGAGCACCATGCCCGAGACGAACGCGCGCCCGTCCTACGTCGTGCTCCAGGAGATCGCGAGCGGCACCTGGCAACTGGTCGGTGAGGTGGAACGGCGTCCCGGTCTGCCGGCGCGCCGTGGGCGGGCTCGGGCGGTCGAGGACGCGCTGGGCCGGCCGCCCGGGGACGGTGAGCGCTATGTGGTGCTCCCCCGCAGTGAGTGGCGGGTCGGGCTGGACTGGTGAGTGTCGCGGGCGTTTCCCGCCGTACGTGCAACTGATGGTTGCGCTTTTGATGCCGTCGAGCTACCTTCATACGCAACCGATGGTTGCGAAAGGTGGCAGGGCACATGGAGTTCGGCACGCTGGAGCGGGAAATCCACATCGCGGCCTCCCCCGAGGTGGTCTTCGACGTGGTCAGCAGCCCGGAGCATCTGCGCGAGTGGTGGCCCGACGAGGCCGAGTACCCGGTCGTGGCGGGTGGTGCGGGGCGGATCGGATTCGGTCCCCACTGGGTCGGGTTCACGGTCGTGGACGCCGTACCTCCGCTGCGGTTCTCTTTTCGATGGACCCACGCGGTGGGTGAGCAGGCCGCCGAGGGCAACTCGTTCCTGGTGGTGTTCGAGCTGGAGCCGTTCGCGGGTGGCACGCGGCTGAAGATGACCGAGTCCGGGTTCCGGGAGCGGGGCTGGGCCGAGGCGACGGTCGCGGCCGAGTACATGGATCACGTGTCGGGCTGGGACGTCTTCATTCCCCGGCTGCCGGCGTACGCGGCGAAGGTGCAGGCGGCGTCGTGATGGTCGACGACGAGCTGTGGTCGGCCGTGGGTGACCCGACGCGGCGGCGGATGCTCGATCTTCTGCTGTCCGGTGGCGCGGGGACGGCGACGGGCCTCAGCGAGCATCTGCCGGTGACGCGGCAGGCGGTGACCAAGCATCTGGTGGTGCTGGATCGGGTGGGTCTGGTGCACGCGACGCCGGCCGGCCGGGAGAAGCAGTATCGCGTCGATCTCGCACAACTCGAGCGGGCGGTGACGCAGATGGCGGATGTGGGGGCGGCGTGGGACGCGCGGCTTCAGCGGATCAAGCGGATCGCCGAGTCGATCCAGAACAAGACCAAGTAGGGAGACGTACGGATCATGGCAGACATTCTTCATCGGATCGGTGTCGAGAACGCGTCGCCGGAGCGGGTGTACGAGGCGCTGACGACGCTGGACGGGTTGTCCGGGTGGTGGGCGGAGAAGACCAGTGGGGACACGGCGCCGGGCGGGGTGATCGAGTTCCGGTTCGTGCCGGGCGGGTTCGACATGAAGGTGGTCGAGCTCGAGCCGGGGCGGCTGGCGTTGTGGGAGGTGGTGGACGGGCCGGCGGAGTGGATCGGCACGTTCGTGCGGTGGGAGCTGCGGCAGGACGGTGACTGGACGATTCTGCTGTTCAAGCATGAGGGCTGGCGGGAGCCGGTGGAGTTCATGTACCACTGCTCGACGAAGTGGGCGACGTATCTGATGAGCCTGAAGCAGCTGATCGAGACGGGTGCGGGTGCGCCGGATCCGCGGGATGTGCCGATCAGCGACTGGCACTGACTCGCTTTTCTGTCGTACGCGGTCGCTAGGGTCCCCGGCATGGATGACATCGTCGGGGTCCGCTTCGAGCGGACCACTCTGTCCGGTCCGGTGTTCGAGCGGGTGGAGATCACCGGGGCCCGGTTCCGCAATGTGGAGTTCAAGGACGCCGAGATGCGTGGCGTCGACCTGCTCGGGGTGCGGCTGCGTGGCAGCATGCTCGACAACGTCGACATCAGCGGCGAGATCGGCCGGGTGACGATCAACGGGGTCGACATCGGGCCGTTGATCCGGGCCGAGCTGGAGCGCCGCCATCCCGACATGGTGAAGATGAAACCGGCGTCCGCGGAGGGGTTCCGGGAGGCGTGGGCGACGCTCGATCGGCTGTGGGCCGGCACGGTCGAGCGGGCGTCGCGGCTGGATCCGGAGCTGTTGCACGAGTCGGTGGACGGTGAGTGGTCGTTCATCCAGACGTTGCGGCACCTGGCGTTCGCGACGGAGTGCTGGGTGTTGCGCGCGATCGAGGGCGATCCGGCGCCGTGGGCGGCGTTGAGCCTGCCGTGGGACGAGATGGAGGAAACGCCCGGTGTCCCCCACGACCGCTCGGCGCGGCCGTCCCTGGCGGAGGCGCTGGCGTTGCGCGGGGACCGGTTCGAGCGGGTGCGGGTTTACCTGTCGACGCTGACCGACGACGACCTGCTTGCGGAGACGACGCCGGTGGCGGGTCCGGGCTGGCCGCCGGAGCGGAGTTTCCCGGTGCGCAAGTGCCTGGAGGTGGTGCTCAACGAGGAGTGGCAGCATCGCATGTTCGCCGAGCGTGATTTGGCGGTGCTGGAGGTGGGGTCGAAGTAGGCGCCCCTTCTGGCCGTGGTGTCCGCCGCTCCCCCGCGCTCACGTTCGTTTCGTCCTCGGCTCCCCCGCGCTCGCGTCGGTTTCGTCCTCGGCTCCCCCGGGCTCGCGTCCGTTTTGTCCTCGGCTCCCCCCGGGCTCGCATCCCGTTTCGGCCGAGGCTCTCCCGGCGCCGGTAACCGTTTCGGTGGGGGCGCCCTGGTGCCGGCATCCGTCTTGAGCGGGAGGCGGGGCGGGTGGCGGGGTTCCTAGGATCGGCCCTCATGGTGATCACGCGGAACGCGGCCGTCGCGGGTGTGGCCGGTGGGGTGCTGCTGGGCGTCGCCGACTTCGTCTGGATCAGGTTCGTGCCGTTCCCGCTCGGCGGGTTGGGCAATGCGACCGCGGTGTGGGCGGTGGCGGCGTTCTGGCTGACCTTCCGGGCGCGCTGGGGGTGGTGGGGCAGCGCCGTCGCCGCGGTGCTGATGCTGGTGGTGGCGGTGCCGTCGTACTACGTGGCGGCGACCCTGATCCAGGATGACGACTTGGCCAACGCTTACGGCTCGTATGCGTTGCTGTGGATGGGGTTCGCGCTGGTGGCGGGCGTGGTGTTCGGGGTGGGGGGTGCGCTGGCCCGGGGGTCGGGGGCTTCGCGGGACGCCGGGGCTTTGTCGGAAGCATCGCGGCCATCGGGAGCATCGCGGTCGGGTGGCGCACAGCCGCGGCGAGAGGTCTCGTCGGAAGCATCTCCCCCGCCGGGAACCGCGCTCGGTGTGGGGGCATCGCCGCATGCAGGGGTTTCGCAGGCGGTCGAGGCTCCGCGGGTGCCAGAGGCGCTGTGGCGGCCGGAGACACCGTCACGGCCGGAGAGGCCACCGCAGCCGGAGGCACCATCACGGCCCGAGACGACACCGCAGCCGGAGGCACCATCACGGCCCGAGACGACACCGCGCCCGGAGACGGAACGGCGAGCGGTGACGACGCGGCGAGCGGAGGTCGTGCGGTGGGTGGCATTGGCGCTGCCGGGGGCGGTGCTCTTCGCGGAGGCGGCGCTCGAGGCGCTGCGGATCGGCGACCCGTCCTACGGAGTGGCCGGCCCGCTGGAGTTCGCCGGGCTGCTGGTGGTGCTGGGCCTGGCGATGACCGTGCTGGTGGTGCGTGGGTGGGGCGCCCGGGAGTGGGCCGGGCGTGGGCTGGTGCTGGTGGTCGCGCTGCCGGTGGCGGTGGTCGGGTGGGTGCTGATGGTGGTTACCGGGTTCAGGTGAGGACGTACAGGAATTCCTCCACTCCGTCGGGTGCGGTGGATTTGGTCTCGGGGTGGAAGCCGCATTTGCTCAGCACCCGGATCGAGCCGGTGTTGTGGGCCGCCACGTGCGCGTGCAGCGGGCGCTCGGGCATCTCGGCGACCAGGTGGGCCAGTGCTGTGGTGGCGATGCCGCGGCCCCAGAACTCGCGGCCGAAGAAGTAGCCGATCAGGTGCCGCCCGTCGGCGGGCCAGGAGCAGATGTAGCCGGCGACTGCGCCGTTCGCCTCGACGGTGCGGACGGTCAGGGTGTCGTCGGCGCGGATTTTCGCGAAGTGCGCGTCGAACGTGTCGCGGTCGCGGGCGGGGAAGGCGGCCATCTCGACGGCTTCCGGGTCGGTCTGGTGTCGGTAGAGCGTGTCGAGGTCGCCGTCCTCGACCGCCCGGAGATGTATCTGGTCGGTCACTCGTCGCGTCCCTCCGCTCGGCTGGGTCCAGCTTGGGGTCTCCCCCAGGGGGAGAGTCAAGAGGGAGAGTCCAGAGGGAGAGTCAAGGCCGGCGCCGAGATTGCCGAGGTCAGCTGGCGGCCCTCGGATGGGTGGAGCGCGACAGGCGCGCGTATAGGTAAGCAGAGCCGGGGGTTCAGCCCTGCAGTACCGGCGTCGCGAGCATGGTGGTGAGCTGGTCGGCGCTCAGGGGCCGGGCGAAGTGGTAGCCCTGCGCGTGGTGGTAGCCGAGCGCCGACAGCCGGGATGCCTGGTCGGCGGTTTCCACGCCTTCGGCGACGATGTCCAGGTCGACGGCGCGGGCCAGGGCGATCACCGCGGCCGGCATGGTGTCGCGCAGGCCGCTGGTGGTGCCCTGGGTGAAGGAGCGGTCGAGTTTCAGCTGGTCGACGGGCAGCTCGTGCAGCAGGGTGAGCGTGGACTGGCCGGTGCCGAAGTCGTCGAGGGCGATCCGCACGCCCATCTCGCGGAGCACGTGCAGGGTCGCGACCGACGAGCCGGCGCCGAGTTCGACGGCGGTGGTTTCGGTGATCTCCAGGGTGAGGCGGGCGGCGGGGACGCCGGTTTCGAGCAGGGTCGCCGCTACCCGGTCGGCGAAGCCGGGGTCGGACAGCTGGCGGGCGGTCACGTTGACGTTGAGGATCCCGGGCGCGTCCGAGCCGTACTCGGAAGACCAGGATGCGAGCTGGGCGCAGGCGGATCGCAGCACCCAGTCGCCGAGGGGGACGATCAGGCCGGTGCGTTCGGCGACCGGGATGAAGTCGGCGGGCGGGATGGTGCCGCGGGTCGGGTGGGCCCAGCGGACCAGGGCTTCGACGCCGCGCAGGCGGCCGTCGGCGAGGTGCACGATCGGCTGGTATTCCAGGAACAGGTGCTCGTCGGCGAGGGCGCGCTGCAGTTGGGCGCCGGTGGCGGCGGTGTCGGCGACGGCGTTGGCCATGCCGGCCCGGTAGCGCTGGTAGGCGCTGCCGCTGACGTTCTTGGCGGCGTACATGGCGATGTCGGCGCGGCGCAGCAGGTCGGCGCCGGCGTCGCCGCCGCGGCCGGTGGCGATGCCGATGCTGGCCCGCACGAGCAGGTCGTGGCCGTCGGCGAGGACGGGTTCGGCGAGGGCGGCGATCATGCGGCGGGCGGCGCCCTCGGCGTCGGCGCCGGTGACGTTGTCGAGCAGCACGACGAACTCGTCGCCGCCGAGGCGGGCCACGGTGTCGCCGGGGCGTACCGCGTTCGACAGGCGGGCGGCGACGGCGATGAGCAGGGCGTCGCCGGCGCCGTGGCCGAGGGTGTCGTTGACGGTTTTGAAGTCGTCGAGGTCGATGAGGGCGACGCTGACCGGGCGGCCGGGGCGGGCCGGGTCGAGGGCGGCGTCGAGGCGCTGGTGGAACAGGGCCCGGTTGGGCAGGCCGGTGAGGGCGTCGTGGGTGGCGGAGTGGTCGAGCCGGTCGAGCAGGTGGGCGTTCTCCCGGAACGCGGCGAGCTGCCGCCAGACGACGAGGCCGGTGAGGGCCACGGCGGCGCTCGCGACGATGAGGGTGTCGCGGTCGCCGTCGAGGATGCAGACCAGCAGCAGGGCGTCGATGCCGGCGATGGCGAGGTAGGGCAGGCGGCTGAACGGGCGGGTGGTGGCGGCGCGCGGGGCTTCGCCGGCGGCGAGGGCGCGGCGTTGCTGTTCGGCGCCGGCGGTCGCGCAGATCATGACGAGCGGGATGACGAGCTGGGCGACGTTGAGGTCGGGGCGGCCGACGATGAACTGCTGGACGACGCTGCTGAGGCCGCCGCCGAGCAGGCCGGCGGCGAACAGTTGCAGGGAGCGGCGGGCGATGTGGGCGCGGCCGGCGAGGGTGACCTTGACGATGGCGAAGACGGTGAGCTGCTCGAGCAGGCCGGTGAGGGTGACCATCAGCAGCGGGGTGCTGTGGTAGCCGGTCTTGTCGAGCATCGGGTGGGCCTGGAAGTGCCACATGAACACGGCCACGCCGACGAGCACGGTTCCGGCGTCGAGGCTGACGCGCAGCAGGTCGCGGCGTCCGGTGACGCCCAGGGGCAGGCGGCACAAACTCCAGAGCAGGACAAGGACGGCGCCGGCGTACGCGGTGACGGTCGGTACCGACATTTCCTGGGTGGGCGTGTCGGCGAGCAGGGTGTCGCCGGCGTTGAGGGTGGCGCCGAGGCAGACCAGCGCGCAGGTCAGGGCCAGGTCGCGCCAGAAGCGGCGGGTGGCGGCGGACAGGCCGGGGGTGCGGGCGACCCGGGCGGCGACCACGCCGGGGATGACGGCGGAGACGGGCGCGGCGATCCACAGCAGGGCGGCCGGGCCGTGCGGGCCGGCGAGGTTCGCGGCGAACACGGCGACGGCGAACGCCGCCACGCCGATGGAGGCGACGACGGACGCGTTGCGCCGGAGCGTCCCGGACTTCATGACCCCAACCCCCGCCTCATCCGTCAGTGCTGACCTGATCGGCGGGGTGGCGCTTTCATCTGAGCTTTATGGGTAGGTTCTGCGGGTGCGGGTTCGTTGGATCACCGGGTTTCTGGATACGCCGTCGCGGGATGCCGAGCCGTTCTGGCTGGCGGTGACGGGTACGACGTTGTCGGCGCGCCGGGACGGCGGGGTGTTCGCGACGCTGGTGCCGGCGGAGGGTGACGCGTGCCTGCGGGTGCAGGTGACCGGGCCGGGGGCGCATCTGGATCTGCACGTGGACGAGGTGCGGCCGGCGGCGGCGGAGGCGGCCGGGTTCGGTGCGGCGGTCGTCGACGACGCCGGTGATCTGGTGGTGCTGCGCTCCCCCGCGGGCATCGGGTTCTGCCTGGTGCGCTGGCACGGTGAGGCGGTCCGCCCGGCGCCGGTCGGCTGGCCCGGCGGGCAGACGAGCACGGTCGACCAGCTGTGTCTGGACATTCCTTTGCCCGCGTACGAGGAGGAAGTCGCGTTCTGGGCATCGATGACCGGGTGGGCGCTCGGACGGTCGGACCGTCCCGAGTTCCGTTTCCTGTCGGGCGGCCCGGCGATGCCGTTGCGGCTGCTCCTGCAACGGCTGGGTTCCGGTGCTCCGGGCGTACATCTGGATCTGGCCTGTGATGCCGTTGACCTCGAAGTTGATCGTCATGTGGGGCTCGGGGCGGTGGTGGTGCGGCGGGTGCCCGGGGATTGGACGACGTTGCGGGACCCGGCCGGGCGCGAGTACTGCGTGACCGCCCGTTCGCCGCGCCCGTGATCAGGTTTCGGGGGTGCCGTGCGCCCAGATGATGCCGCCATGGGTGGTGACCTGCGCGGTCAGGCCGAGGCCGGGCAGCGCGGCGAGCTCGTGCGGCTGCCAGTAGCGTTTGACGATCTCGAAGCGGCGGCCGTCGTTGAGGGTGCGTTGCTGCAGGTCGCCGGTGGTGCGCCGGTAGTGGTAGCTGTCGATCAGGAAGATCCGGCCGCCGGGGCGCAGGGCGCCGGTGACCAGGCGCCAGAACGCGTCGAGGCGGTCCTCGGGCACGTGCGACAGCCAGTAGGCGAAGAACACGGTGTCGAAGGCGCGCGGCGGCGGGGTCCAGCCGAACAGGTCGGCCTGCACGTAGTCGACGGCCCTGCCGGTGATGCGGCGGCGGTTGATCTCGAGCGTTTCGGTGTTCGCGTCGACGGCGGTCACGTGCGTGGCGTGGCGGACCAGGCGTTCGGTCCACCAGCCGGTGCCGGCGGCCAGTTCGAGGACGTCGCCGGTGGGCGCGAACGTGTCGAGGGCGTGCGCGACCTGGTCGATGTCGGCGAACCAGCCGGCGCGTTCCCGCTCGTCGCCGGTGGCCGTGCTGCCCCTGGCGCTGCCACCACTGGTCGTACTCCGGGGCGCGGTGCCGGTAATACTCGCGTTGCTGCGCCAACAGGTCCACGTCGATGACGTTATCGGCGCGGGCAACGGGATTTTGTCGTAGCCGCCTGGTAGAACTTTGGCACAAACGTTCGAACGATGTGGGAGGGTACCGATGGCGGCCCCGGGGCTGAGCACGCAGGAGCTGACGACGATCCGCGACACGCTCGCGGCGGGCCGCAGGCCCAAGGTGCAGTTCACCGACTCGGCGGGACAGATCGCCGGGCAGATCGGGCAGGTGGTGGCGCTGGCGGACCCGGCCGTCGCCGATGAGTGGGTGGTGGTGCGGTTCGGGCGGGATGAGCTGCCCTTCTCCCCTGCTGATCTGCGCGTTGCTCCGCGGGGGGCGGCCGCCAAGAAGGCGGCGGCTCCGGTCGCGCCGGTCGCGCCGGCGATGCCGGAGTTCGTCATCGACAAGCCGGTGCCGGCGAGGGTGGCGGCGGCGAAACCCGGGGCAGCAGGCGCGAAGCCTTTGGGGGCGGCCGCGAAACCGGCGGGGGCGGCAGCGAAGCCTTCGGGGGCGGCCGCGAAGCCGGCGGCCGCGTTGTCCGCTGAGGCGAAGCCTGGGGCCGCGAGGTCTGTCGTCACGGCGTCGCCCGTCGCGGGATCGGCGGTGAAGGGCGCGGCGGTCACGCCGGTCGACGGGATGGCGCGCGAGGATAAGCCGGGCGCGCCCGCGCCCGCGCCGCGGAAGGGTGGAGACGACGTGGCAGAGGCAGCGCCCCGCAAGGCGGCCCGGCCGGCGAAGGTGAAACCGGTGCCGTCGCTGACGGTGACCTTGGCGTACGGCGAGGGCGAGTGGACCGTGTCGGCCGCGCAGGGGGCGAAGGTGCTGGCCAAGCCGTACACGGTGCGGCCCGCCGAGGCGCTGCGGATGGTGTCGCTGGTCGACGTGCCCGGGGTGCAGGAGGCGGTGGAGCACATCCTGTCCGCCGAGCGGGCCGAGGCCGAGCAGCAGGCGCAGCGGTTGCGGGCCGAGCTGGCCGAGGTGGAGGCGCGGCTGGCGGAGCTGGGTGAGGCGGGCGGCGGGAGCTGAGCCGGGGCCACTCCGAACGTGGGTGGCGTGCGATTATTGGCGGCCTTATGGGGAGTGAGACCTGGCGGGCGCCGTTCATGTGGCGGTTCATGCTCGTGTTGGCGCGGGTTCTGGTGCTGCCGTTGTGCCGGCTGCGGGTCAGCGGGGACGTGCCGGCGTCGCTGCGCCGGGGGGCGGTGATTCTGGCCGCCAATCACATCAGCCCGTTCGATCCGGTCGTGATGACGGCGGCCTGTCACAAGATGAGGATCGCGCCGCGGTTCATGGCGACCGGGGGCATCTTCGACGCGCCGGTGGCGGGGGCCGCGATGCGGGCGGCGGGGCACATCCGGGTCGACCGGAACACCGCCCGGGTCGCCGAGGCGTTGCCGGCCGCGGCGAAGGCGCTCGCCGAGGGGTCGATGGTGCTGGTCTACCCGGAGGGGCGGATCGGCCTGGACCCGTGGATGTGGCCGGAGCGCGGCAAGACCGGCGTGGCGCGGATGGCCGAGGCCAGCGGGGCGCCGGTGCTGCCGGTGGCGCAGTGGGGCACGCACGCGGTGCTGCCGTACACGACGCCGAAGGGGATTCTGCGATCGCTGGCCCGGGCGATGTGGCGGCGGCCGGTGGTGCACGTGCGGTTCGGGGACACACCGATCGACCTGAGCGGCGTGACCGGCACGCCGGGTGCCCGAGCGATGAAGGCGACCCGGCTCATCATGGACGGCATCGACGAAACCCTGGCGCAGCTGCGCGCGGGCGAGATGCAGGAGCCGAACTTCGTCGACGTGACCCGCGCCGAGGACCCTTCGCGGGTGCGCCCGCGCCCGCAGTCGACCCCGCACGCCTGAGCCGCACGCCGGCTTTCCGCACGCTGCCGGGATCGCACGCCGAAATCCGCGCGCTGCAGGGATCGCTCTGCTTACCTATACGCGCACGCGAGGCGCTGGGACTGGGGTCGGGAGCTCTGCTCACCTATACGCGCACGCGAGGCGCCGGGACCAGCGTCGGGCGCTCTGCTCACCTATACGCGCGGGGTGGGCGACGGGCGCGGACCGCGAGCGCGGGGCTAGCGGACGTCGGCGGGGATGAGGCTGTAGGAGGCCAGGTCGTGGCGGCCCGAGCGGGTCAGGGCGGCGTTGCGCAGGATGCCCTCGAACTGGAAACCGGCGGCGGTGGCCACCTTGCGGGAGGCGGCGTTCGGGACTACCGCGTTCAGCGTCACCCGGGCGAACTCCTGGTCTTGCAGCGCCCACCTGGCGGCGGCGCGGGCGGATTCGGGGGCGTAGCCGTGGCCGCGTGCCCACGGGGCCGTCCAATAGTGGATTTCGCAGGTCATCGCCGTCCAGTCGGCGTCGAACAGTGACACGTGGCCCAGTAGGCGGCCGCCGGTGGCGGGGACCACGGCGAAGCTGGCCGGGGACGGGTCGGCGCACCAGGTGCGGGCCTCGTCCAGTGATCCGCCGGCCAGCGGGAAGCCGGCGGGCGCCCAGCGTACGTAGTCGTGCTCGTTCCAGACCTTGCGGACGTCCTCGGCGTCCGGCTCGGCGAACGGGCGCAGGGTCAGGCGGGCGGTTCGCAGGGTGGTCATCGGGAACGGCATGCCGGTCATGATCCGCCCTAAACCGGTGGACCGCCCGCGCGCGGATCGGCGAAGGTGTGGCCCATGGAGATGACGGACGCCGAGCGGCGGGTCTGGGCGCGGCTGCCGGACGGGGCCGCCGCGGCCATCGGCGGGCTGTCGGGCAGTGACCTGCAGGTGCTGATGATGGCGGTCGCGCGGGAGCGGTCGGGGCGGGTGCGGGCGGCGGAGGTGTTGCGGCGGTGGCGGCAGGACCGTCTCGTGCGGCCGTCGGCGGCCGATCCGCGGGCGGTGGCGGAGCTGGAGGCGCGGCTGTGGGCGATGCTGCCCGGCGACGTCGGCGGGGTGTCGCTGTCGCCGGTGGTGCCGCTGGGCACGTGCACGGCGGTGGCGCCGCAGAGCCCGAACCGGATCGTCACCACGACCCGGCCGGTCGAGGTGCTCAGCGACCCGACGAACGCGCTCGCCGTCGAGGCCGCGGACCGGCGTTCGCGGCAGGGGCCGGGCGGTGAGGTGCATGTGGCGGCCGCCCATCAGATTTTGCGGGCGCAGCACTTCGGGCCGGGCATGGGGTCGCATTTCCGGCTGTTCTCGCTGGTGTCCAGCGCCCGCGACACCGGCTCGGGGCGCACCGAGGCGCGGCTGCTGGCCCGGCATCTGGCGTTCTGGCGGCAGATCCTGCCCGAGGTGGGCGGCACGATGACGCACGCCGTCTTCGACAACCCAGTGCTGCGCGAACGGCTGGCGGGCATGCTGCCGGAGAACCCGGACCGGCAGCGGGGCCGCGGCTACTACGCGGGTGCGGCGCTGCTGCTGACCGCGGACGGCGGGGTGGAGCTGGGCGACGGCGGGTTCACCACGTGGACGGCGCAGCTGCTGGGCGACGCGAAGGAACGCTGCCTGGTGTCGTGCCTGTCCACCGAGCGGATCGCGGCGCTGCTGGCGCAACGCACAGCCGTCTAGGGGCGGCAGCCGTCGAGCTCGGGGGCGGGGCGGCCGGTGAGCAGTTCGCCGGCGACCAGGCGGCCGACGGCGGGGGCGAGACAAACGGCGGAATGCATGACGGCGACGTACGTGGACGGGTCGAGCAAGCCGATGACCGGTCCGGCCGGGGGCATCGGCCGGTCGCCGACGGACCAGCCGGTCAGGCGCAGGTCGGCGCCGAACGCGTCGCGCAGCCGTTGCATGGTCTGCCCGGCCCGGGCGCGCAGGCCCGGCCAGGAACGGTCCCGGCCGAGCGGGGCGGTCGCCAGCAAGCGGCCGGCGCCGTCCTCGCGTACCTCGAAATCCGGTGTCGACACCACCGAGCGCACCAGGCCCGCCGGGCCGCGCAACCGCATCAGGAACGCCGGCGACGCCGGCACCGTCACCCGGCCGCCGCTGAGCTCGGTCACGCCGGTGCCCGCGGCCAGCACGGTCATTCCGTCGGCGGGAAGGCTCGCGGACACCCCGGTGACGATCCGGGCGCCGTGGCCTCGGGCGGCCAGCAGCAGCGCGCGGGCGGCCGCGGCGGCGTCCACCGTGCCGTCGCCGGGAATGTGCAGGGCCTGCGGCGGCACGGTGCGCAGCGACGGTTCCCGGGCGGCGATCTGGGCGGCGCCGATCAGCTCCTGGCCGGGTGCCGCGGCGGCGGGCGCGGGCCAGGACAGCGAGCCGGGCCAGCGGACTTCGACGCCGGGGACCGATGCGGCGAGGCGCCGCCAGTCGGGGATGACGCAGTCGCGCAGGACGGCCGCGCCGCCGGGCCAGGCGTCGCCGGTGCCGCCGATCCACGCGAACGACGACGCGGTGACGCCGGCGTCGCGGAAGATGACGGTCACCGGCGCGCCCGCGCGGGCCAGGTGGTAGGCGATGGAGGCGCCGACGATGCCGCCGCCGACGACCGCGACCTTCTTCACAGGGCGGCCCGGCCGCCCTCGGCGACCGTCAGCCAGCGTTCGACGGTCGGCTCGTCGTGGTGCCGGATCGACCAGTCGACCATGCGCAGGCTCATGTGCGCCCAGTAGGCGCGCCGGCGCCGGCGGGAGATCAGCGACAGCCGTTCGTCGACCAGCGGCACCAGGGCGGGGGCGTCGGCGGCGAGGAAGAACCGCAGGGTGACCAGGTCGAAGTGCCGGTCGCCGCGGACCGCGCCGTCCCAGTCGACGACGCCGGTCAGCCGGCCGCCGTCGACCAGCATGTTGCCGGGGTGGAAATCCATGTGGGTCAGGTCGTCGCCGATCATGTGGGTGCCGTCGGCGCCGACCTCGTGCACCCAGTCGAGCAGCCGGGCGGTGCGGTCACTGTGCTCACGCATCGGATCGTGCAGGCAGAACCCGGGCCCGTCGCCGGTCAGATGCAGCTCCGCGGGGCGCGGGTCGGGCGCGGCGGACAACACCCCGGCCAGCCGGTCGTTAACGGCGAGCATCTGGCGTACGAGGGAAGCGTCCACGATGGCCGGCGGCGCGCCGGGAAGCCGTTGCTGCACGATGACGCGCACCCCGTCGACGCGGGCGGTCAGCTCGTGCCGGGCGGTCGGCACGCCCGCCTCCCGCGCCCGGTCCGCGTGGGCGCCGCTGTGGGTGCGGCCCGCCGTGAGCACCGAGCGGCGGCCGTCGGGCCAGCGCACGTAGGTGGCCCCGACCTCCCCGCCGGGCGCCGGTCCTTCCAGGACCAGCCGCACCCCGGTGATCTCGGCGATGCGGTCCAGCACACGCGGAGCGTCGAGGCGGGCAACACGCGGCCACGCCTCGGTAGTCACGGGCGATGCCCGGGATCGGTCACGACGGCCCCCGAACCGGTGACGACGAACGACGTCCGATCTCGACCGTAGCGTGCCGGGCGAGGATGCGGTGTCGGCTGACAGACCGGAACCCTAGTCGATAAAGATCAGGATTGCGGTCCCCGCTGGCGCAGGTAGGCGAGCACGGCCTCGCGGGTGGTGCGCACCCCGAACAGGGCGCGGGCCTCGGCGATGCGCCGGTTGGCGGTGCGCAGCGACAGGAACTCGGCGGCCGCGGCGGCGGCGATGGTGTCGCCGGAGGCGAGCCGGTCGAGCAGGGCCCGCTGTTCGGGCACCAGGTCGGCGACCGCGTCGCCGCCGTCGCCGGGTTCGGGCGCCGGGCCCTGCCGGACGGGGCCGAGCCGGTTCAGGTCGTCGATCAGGGCGCGGCCCAGGGTGGATTCGGCGTCGCAGATCGCGACGATGCCGGCGCCGCGGGCGGCCGCGAGGACGGCCAGTTGCAGCGCCTCCGGGTCGGTGATGCGGCCGTGCAGCACGAGCCGGTTGCCGGTCACGTCCCAGCCGGGATCGGGCAGGGCGAAGCCGTCGCGGGCGACCCAGCCGTCGCGGATCAGGCGGCGTAGGACGGTGTCGGCGTCACCGGGGGTGGCGACGACGTGGCGAGGGGCGTCGGGCTGTCTGGTCACCGGCCATCCTTGGGTACGTCAGAGGGGAAGGTGGCGAAGGCGAGGGCGGCGGCTTCCGTTCGGGTGCGGGCGCCGAGCTTGCGCATGCCGGCGCGGATGTGGGTGTCGACGGTCTCGGCCGAGATGCCGAGCTGCCCGGCGATCCGGCGGGTGGGTTCCCCGGCGGCGACCAGACGTAACACGTCGGTTTCCCGGCGGGTGAGCTGGTCACCCGACCGGGGACTGCGGGTGTCGCGGTGCACGTGGTGCCGGCGCAGCCCGCGCCGGGCGCGCCCGGCGAGGACGGTGAGCCCGGCCGCGTCGGCGAGCCGTTCGGCGTCGAGCAGCGCGGCGACCGCCCGGGCCGGGTCACCGTCGGTGAGCCCGGCGGCGAGCAGGCAGCGGACCTGTTCCCGCAGCGCGACGGGCCGCCACCCGTCGGCCGCGGCGGTGAATCCGGTGCCGGTGGCCCAGGCGGTCAGCGTCCGCCGGGCCGGTGCGGGCAGCCCGGCCGGGATGACCGGGGTGCCGGTGGTGCCGAGGTCGTGCGCGGCCCACCGGGCGGTGATGGCTTGCAGCCCGGTGAGCAGTCCGTGGGTGTCGTCGCCCGGGTCGGCCAGGGCCCGGTCGGGTTGCCCGTCGAGCCACGCGGTCTCCTGCGCCACCCAGGCGGTGGCCGGATGCCGGGGCGCGGCGTCGAGGTGGGCGCGGGCGGCGCCGAGCAGGCCGGTGTCGGCCTCGATGAGCGCGGTGGCGGCGATGGCGTAGCCGCGGGCTTCGTCGGGGATCGCCCGGTCGGTGAGGTTGCCGCTGCGCAGCAGTACGCCGTCGGGGTCACCGTCGGCGGTGGCATCGCCGGGCCCTGAGACGCCGGGGTGCACGTCGCCGGCCCGCGGATCACCGGCCCGGGACCCGCCGGCCCAGAAGGGAGCGGCGCCGGAAGGGGCGGCGGAAGGCGGCTCGGCGTGGGGCTGGGTCGCGGAAGGCGGCCCGGCGTGGGGCGGGGTCGCGGAAGACGGCGCGGCGTGGGGACTGGTCGCGGGAGACGGGCCGGGGACGGAAACGGCGGCGCCGGGTGTGGGCAGGCCGGTGCCGTGCAGGGCGAGGGCCCAGTCGGCGGCGGCGGCGAAGCGGGTCTGCCAGCCGTAGGCGAGGGTGTCGGCGCATTCGCGGGCGGCGCGCCGGGCGGTGGTGGCGGCGTCGGTGAGGCGGCCGTCGGCGACCAGCTCCTCGACGAGCAGCCAGGCGCTCCAGCGGGCGGTCTGCGGGTCGCCGGTCGCGGCGGCCTCGGCGAGGGCGGTGTCCCAGCCGGGGGTGCGGTGCCGGGCCGCGACGGCGGCGAGCGCGGCGGCGACGCCGGGTGGCGGGCTCGGGTAGCGGGCGCTGACCTTCCCGGCGAGGTCGTGGGCGGCGGCCGGGTCGGCGGCCAGCTCGGCCAGCAGCAGCACCCGGTCGCGGGCGGCCACGACCGGTGCGGGGGCGGCGTCGGGCACGCGCGCGACCGCGGCCCGGGCCGCGGCGGGCGCGCCGGCCTGCAGCAGGGCTTCGCCGCGCAGCACGTCGGCCTCGGCGGCGAGAGACGATCCCGCGGCCATGCCGTCCGAGCCCAGCGGCGATCCGGCGGCCGGGTGTGCCGCGCCGGGCGGCGGGAAGACGGGCGACGCGGCAGGCGGCGAAGGCGGAACGGTCAGGACCTTTGCGGCCGCGGCCGGGCGGCCGACCGCCAGCAGCGCGTCGGCGGCGGCGAGACGGACCCGGGGGTCGATGGGGATGTCGAGCTCGCAGGCGAACAGCAGCAGGGCGGCGCGGTCGCCGCCGGTGGTCTGGTCGGCGGCGGTCAGGGCGGTGCGGTGGGCGGCGGCCGGGTCGCCGGCGGCGGCCAGGTGGCGGGCGGCCTCGGCGGGCGGGGTGAGCTGGGCGAGGCGGGTGTGCAGCTCGACGCGGCCGGCCGCGTCGAGCAGGCCGGCGGCGGTTTCCGCGACATACGTCGAGGTGGGGGTCAGGTCGCCGGCGGCGGTGTGGGTGATCAGGCCGGCGGCGTGCAGGTCGGCGGCGCCGGGGCCGAGCAGCGCGGCGGGGGCGGGACGGCCGAGCAGGCCGAGCGCGGCCAGCGCGGTGCGGGCGGGGCGGGGCAGGTCGGCGAGGGCGGTGGCGATCGCGTACGCCACCTGGTCGATGCCCTGGTGGCCGGGGGCGCGACCGGCCGCGGCCTGCCGGGCCAGCGCCGTGATCGCCAGGGGGTTCCCGCCGGCCCGGTCGACCACCGCCGTGAGCGTCTCGGCGGGCAGCTGGGCGGCCGTGCGCCGGGCCAGGTCGAGCGCCGCCTCCCGGTCCAGCGGCGGCACCTGCACCCAGGCGGCGGCCGCGTCGCGCAGGGCGGCGGTGACGGCGTCGGGCAGCCGGTGCGGGGTGCGCACGGCGACCAGCACGCGGCAGTGCGCGGCGAGCAGCGGCAGCGCGGCCAGGGTGGCGGCGTCCGCGTACTGGATGTCGTCGAGGACCAGCAGGCCGCCGCGGACCCGGGAGCGGACCGCCTCGGCGAGCAGGTGCACGTCGTGGGCGGGCAGCCGCGCCCGCACCGCCCGGGACAGGGCGAGGGCGGGGGTGGTGCGCAGCATGGCGAGGCCGCCGCCGGCGTGCACGGGGCCGGGCGACAGCTCGGTGATACGGCGCAGCAGGGTGGTGCGGCCGCAGCCGGGCGGCCCGGCCAGCACCACGAGGGCGGGGCGGCGGAGCAGGGCAGCGGCGTCGCCGACCGGCTCCATCACTTCCGCCACCGGTGCCCTCCCCTGTCCTCGTGGCACGAACACGGGATCCCGTGACGCGCGGCTGTCCGTAGGCTGTGCTGCGGCGGGCACCCGGCCCGCCCAACGCTGGGAGGGTCGAGGTGCCGACGGCCGTGGTCAGCTCATTCTCGCCGACAGTGTGCCTGGCTGACGAGTCGTTGTGAGCGGGCCGCTGAGCGCCAGCGTAGCGACGCTGTGTGACGAGATCGCCGGCCGGAGTGGCCCGGAGGCCGGTGGCCAGCTCAGACAGATCAGGGACAGGCTCGGCGAGCCGTTACGCGTTGCGATCGCGGGTCGCCTGAAAGCCGGAAAGTCGACACTCGTCAACGCCCTGATCGGGCGGCGGGTCGCTCCCACGGCGGTGGGTGAGTGCACACGGGTGGTCACCCGGTTCCGTTACGGGCCCGCCGACCGGGTCGACGTGGTGTGCCGCGACGGGCAGCGCCGCAGCCTGCCGCTGGACGACGACGGCATGATCCCGCAGCGGCTCGGTGTGCCGCTGGGCCGGGTCGCCTACGTGGATGTGACGCTGACCAGCGAGAAGCTGCGCGAGCTGACGGTGGTCGACACCCCCGGGCTGGCGTCGACCGACACGATGGTGTCGGCGCGGGCCGAGGACGCCGTCGGCGTGTCCACCGCCCCGTTCGACGCCGACATCGACGCCGCGTCGGCGAACGAGGTCGCCGCGGCCGAGGCCGTCGTCTACGTCTTCACCCAGGCTGTGCGGGCCGACGACGTGCGCGCCCTGGAGGCGTTCCGGGACGCCTCGGCCCGGCTGGCGTCGTCGCCGATCAACGCGCTGGGCGTGTTCGCGAAGGTCGACACCCTGGTCGGCGGCGCCGGCGACCCGTGGCCGGTCGCCGAACCCCTGGCCGGGCAACAGGCGGGACTTCTCGCCCGTACGGTGTCCGATGTCGTTCCGGTGATCGGGCTGCTGGCCGAGACCGGCGAGGCGGGCCGGCTCACCGCCGCCGACGGGGAGGCCCTGCGGACGCTGGCCGGGATGCCGGCCGCCGAGTTGCGGCTGATGCTGGCCTCGGTCGACCTGTTCCGCTCCCGGCCCGCGCCGGTGCCGGCCGAGCGGCGCGAGCGGCTGCTGACGCTGCTCGACCTGTACGGCATCGGGTTCGCCCTGGCCCAGCTGGCCGCCGAGCCGCACCTGGGCACCGGCGAGCTGGTGCGCCGGCTGGTCGCCGCGTCCGGTTTCCCGCGGCTGCGCGAGACCCTGGAGGAGACGTTCCGGTGGCGCTCCGACGCGATCAAGGCGGGCTGGGCGCTCGGCCGGCTCGAACGGATGGCCGGGCACACCCGCGACGAGGCCGGCCGCGAGACCCTGCGTGACGCCGTCGAGCGGCTGCTGCGTGACCCCGCCTACCACCGGCTGCGGCTGCTCGACGCGGCGCAGCGGGTGGCGACCGGCACGGTGCCGCTGCCCGCCGCGTGGGAGGCCGAGCTGACCCGGCTGGCCACCTCCGAGGACCCGCGCTGGATCCTGCGCCGGCCCGGCGCGGGCGCCGACGAGCTGGCCGCCGCCGCGGTGGAGGCCGCCAACCGGTGGCGGGTCTACGCGGTCGCCGGGGCGGGCCCGGCCCAGTCGCGGGTCGCGCAGGTCGCCCACCGCGGGTTCCACCTGCTCGCCCAGCAGGTGCGGCGATGACCGGCGCGGCGCGGCAGGTGCGGCGATGACCGGCGCGGATCTGACCCCGGTGCTGGACAAGGCCGTGCGCGACACCCTCGCGTACGTGCGGGGAATCGACGCCGATGCCGGCGCCGACCTCGCCGAGCTGCGCCGCCGCCAGCTGGTCCGCCCGTCGATCGTGGTGGTGGGCGAGACCAAGCGCGGCAAGAGCTCCCTGATCAACGCGCTGCTCGGGGTGCCCGGCCTGTCCCCCGTGGACGCCGCCGTCGCGACCGCCACCTACCTGCAGTTCGTGCCGGGCGAGCCGGGCATGCGGGCCTGGGCCGCGGGCGCCGCCGACCCGGTCGACGTCGACGACCTGCGCGGCTGGGCCACCGGCGAGCGCAAGGCCCGCCGCATCGAGGTGTCGCACCCGGCGCCGCTGCTGCGCTACCTGAGCCTGATCGACACGCCCGGCGTCGGCGGCCTCGACCCGGCCCACGCCACCGTCGCGCTGGCCGCGGTGGAGAAGGCGACCGCGCTGCTGTTCGCCGCCGACGCCTCCGCCCCGCTGTCCGCGCCGGAGCTGGAGTTCCTGGTCGCGGCCAGCGAACGGGTCGACGTCGTGGTCTTCGCCCTCACCAAGATCGACGCCTATCCGGGGTGGCGGCGCATCGCCGACGACAACCGGGCCCTGCTGCGCACGCACGCCCCCCGCTTCGCCGACGCGCCCTGGTTCCCGGTGTCCTCGACGCTGGCCGAGCTGGCAATCGCGGCCCCGGCCGGCGACCAGGCCGCCCTCGTCGACGCCTCGAAGATCGCCGGCCTGCAGCACGCCCTGGTCGACCTGGCCGGGCGCGGGCACCAGCTGCAACTGGCCAACGTGCTGCGGGCCGCCCGCGGCGAGCTGGCCCGGCTGGCCGAAACGGCCGCGACCCGGGTCGACGCGGCCGGCGCCGACCCGGCCCGGCACGCCGAGCTGCGCGCCGAACGCGCCGCCCTGGCCGCCCGCAAACGCACCGAGTCCCGGCAGTGGACGCTGCTGCTGAGCACCGAGACCCAGCGGGCCCGCATCGAGACCGTCGGGCAGCTGCGCACCAGCGTCGCCACCCTGCAGCAGCAGTTCTCCGAGCGCATCGACACCGGCCGCGGCGACACCCTGACCGGGCTGCCGGACGCCGTCGACACCGCCCTGCAGGCCCTCGCCGCGACCCTGTCCACCCACCTGGAGACCACCTTCCACGAGGTCGGCGAGAAGGTCCTCGCGTCGGTGTTCGACGAGCAGGAACGCGCCGCCATGCTCGGCCGGCTCAACGCCACCCTCCGGCACGCGCTGGCCGCCGCGCCGCCGCGCGACGGGTCCGGGGAGAACGCGCTGATCGCCCTGTCCGCCGGCGGTATCGCGTTCATGGCCGGGCGCGGGGCGATCCTCGGCGCGTCGGTGTTCGCGCTGGGCGGGCTGCTGGTGCCGGTCGCCGGGATCGGGCTGGGGCTGGCGGCCGGCGGGTACGTGCTGTGGCGCCGGCGGGTGCAGACCGACCGGCAGCAGGCCCGCGTCTGGCTGCGCGACGTGCTCGGCGAGGCCCGGGCGGCGCTGGCCGACGAGATCGCGAACCGGTTCACCGACCTGCAGTACGCCCTGTCGGTGGCCGTCGACGACGCGGTCGAGCGGCGGCTGCGGGACCTCGACGCGCACCTCGCCGAGCTCGACGCGGCGGCGGCGGAGGACGCGGCGGGGCGGGCCAAGCGGCGAGCCGCGGCGCAAACCGACCTTGACGCCGTACGGGCGCGGCTGCGCACAGTGGACGACGTGCTGATCCGGGCGCGGGCACTGACGCCCGTCCCGTACGACGAGGAGAACCGATGACGGATCACCACGATTTCGGCGATCACGATTTCGGGTACGACGCGCAGCACGACCCGCTGTACGATCCGCTCGAGCACGAGCCGACGCCCTACGACGACCACCAGCCCTGGGACCACACCGAACCGCCCGACATTTCGGATTTGCCGGGCGAGGGGGGTGGGCACGGCGAGGACGGCGCCCACGCCGAAGAGGGCGCCCACGGCCAAGAGGGTGCCCACGCTGACGAGGGCGCCCACGGCGGCGAGAGTGCGCACGGTGACGAGGGCGTGCAGGGCGGGGACGGCGCGGAGGACGGCGACGACCCGCACCTTCTGGACGGCGCGGACGACGGCGGGCTCGGCGCGGAGGATGTGTTCCCGCCGGCGGTGGACGTGGGGGACCTGCCGGAGCCGGTCGACGGCTTCCCGTGGATCGACACCGGCAGCCTCGGCCTGCACGAGATCGCCGCCGCGCACGAGACCGAGCCGGTGCCGGCGGCAGAGCTCGCCGAGTACGCGCACACCGACCTGCCGCCCGGCGCCGACCCGTGGGCGGCCCTGGCCGACTCCGACGATCCGGCCACCGCCGCGCTGGCGAAATGGTGGTCGCAAAACTAGGGCGGAACTGAGTACGCGCCTCCTCCCGCTCGGCGGTCCGCGGATGGCATAGTGACCCGCGCACCGATCGACGACCTGGAGCCACGATGGCCGCTACCACCGGCACCCCCACCGACGTTCCCGCGGCCGGCCGCCGGGAACGGACCGGCTGGTATTTCTACGACTGGGCGAACTCGGCGTTCTCCACCACGGTCCTGACCGTCTTCCTCGGACCGTTCCTGACCAGCATCACCAAGGTCGCCGCCGGGTGTCAGCTGAGCACCGACGTGGACGACTGCGCCGGGCGGGTGCATCCGCTGGGCATCTCGGTGGCACCGGGCTCCTTCTACCCGTACGTCGTCTCCCTCTCGGTTTTCCTGACGGTTTTCGTGCTTCCGGTGATGGGGGCGGTCGCCGACCGGGCGCCGCGCAAGAAGCTGCTGCTGGCGGTGACCGCGTTCATCGCGTCGGCGGCGACGATCGGGTTCGCGTTCGTGTCCGGCGACCGGTACCTGCTCGGCGGCCTGCTGTTCCTGATCGCGAACATCTCCGGCGGCGCGTCGATCGTCGTGTACAACTCGTTCCTGCCGCAGCTGGCAGGCCCCGACGAACGCGACAAGGTCTCCAGCCGCGGCTGGGCGCTGGGCTACCTGGGCGGCGGGCTGCTGCTGGCGTTCAACCTGGTCGCCGTCACCATCCTGTCGGTCGACGGCGACGACGCGCGCACCCTCGACATCGCCCGCTGGTGCATCGTGTCGGCCGGCGTGTGGTGGGCGCTGTTCACCCTCATCCCGCTGGCCTGGCTGAAGGAGCACCCGGGGGCCGAGTCGTCGGACCGGCGCGGCAATGTGCTGGTGGACGGGTTCCGGCAACTGGGCCGCACCATCCGCAACATCCGCGCGTACCCGCTGACCCTGTTCTTCCTGCTCGCGTATTTGATCTACAACGACGGCATCCAGACCGTGATCGCCCTGGCCAGCCAGTACGGCACCGAGGAGCTCGACCTGGGCCAGTCGACGCTGATCGTCACCATCCTGCTCGTGCAGTTCCTGGCGTTCGGCGGCGCCCTGCTGCTGGGCGCCATGGCGGCGAAGGTCGGCGCCCGCAAGACGGTCCTGTTCAGCCTGGTGCTGTGGCTGGGCGTGGTGATCGCCGCCTACTGGCTGCCGGCCGGCGAGCCGCTGCCGTTCATGCTGCTCGGCGTCGCCATCGGCCTGGTGCTGGGCGGCAGCCAGGCGCTGAGCCGCTCGCTGTTCTCCCAGCTGATCCCGGCCGGCCGCGAGGGCGAGTACTACGGCTTCTACGAGATCAGCGACAAGGGCACCAGCTGGCTCGGCCCGCTGCTGTTCGGGCTGGTCTTCCAGATCACCAACAGCTACCGGTTCGGCATCGTCTCCCTGGTGATCTTCTTCCTGGTCGGTGGTGTGCTGCTCGCCCTCGTGCCGATGCGCCGCGCCATCACCGCCGCCGGCAACACACCCCCCAGACTGATCTGATGGACATCCACATCGACCCCGGCTCACCCGTCGCGCCGTACGAGCAGGTCCGCCTGCGCATCGCCGCCCTCGCCGCCGACGGCACCCTGGCGGCCGGCGCGAAACTGCCCCCGGTCCGCGCCCTGGCCGCCGACCTGGGGCTGGCCGCGAACACGGTGGCCCGCGCCTACAAGGAGCTCGAGCAGGCCGGCCTGGTCGAGACCCGCGGCCGGCTCGGCACGGTCGTCACCGCCGGCGCGGCCGGCACCGACGAGCGGGCCCGGCAGGCCGCCGCCGCCTACGCGGAGAAGACCAAGGCGTGGGGTGTGCCGCCGGAGACGGCCCTGTCGCTGGTGCGGGCCGCGCTCGGCCGGTGACCGCTGTTAGCGTTCGAGGCGTGCAGGACGTGGATGCGGTGGTGCGGCAGACCCTCGGCGAGGGCGGCGGCGTCGACGACGCCGCCCGGCAGGCTCTCGGCGGCGGCGCCGCCCCGATCGCCGTGATCAAGGCGCTGCGCGCCACCGGGCTCAGCCTCGGCGACGCCAAGAGCGTCGTGCACCGCAACCTCGAACCCGAGGCGCGGGCGGCGGCGGAACGGCTGTGGGAGCAGCTGGTGACGGCCGGCCGGGCGGTGCGCGACCGGGAGCAGAAGTGACCATCACCGACGGCGACGTCGGCCTGTTCGAGGCCGAACGCGGGCGCCTCGAAGCGATCGCCTACCGGCTGCTCGGCTCGGCCGGCGACGCCGAGGACGCCGTGCAGGACACGTTCCTGCGCTGGCAGGCGGCCGCCCGGGACCGGATCGTGACGCCGCAGGCATGGCTGACCAAGGTGCTCACCAACGTGTGCCTCAACCAGCTCACCTCGGCCCGCGCCCGCCGCGAGACCTACGTCGGGCGGTGGCTGCCGGAGCCGCTGCTGGCCGGCGACCCGATGCTCGGGCCGGCCGAGACCGCAGAGCAACGCGAATCGGTGTCGATCGCGGTGCTGACCCTGATGGAACGGCTCGCCCCCAACGAACGGGCCGTCTACGTGCTGCGGGAGGCGTTCGGCCACTCGCACGCCGAGATCGCCGACATCCTGGAGCTGTCCGAGGCGAACTGCCAGCAGATCTACCGCCGCGCCAAGCAGCACCTGGCCGGCGGCCGGCCCCGGGTGGAGATCGACGCGGCCGCGGCGGACCGGATCGCCCGGGAGTTCCTCGCCGCCGCGCTCACCGGCGACACCGAGCCGCTCGTCCGGCTGCTCACCGGCGACGCGGTCAGCGTGGCCGACGGCGGCGGGGAAGTACCGGCCCGCTCCACCCCGATCGTCGGCGCCGTCGCGATCGCCCGGTTCCTGCGCGGCGTGCTGCGCCCGGCGACCGCGCGACGGTTCCTCGACGGCGACGACGTGACGTTCTATGCGGCCACCGTCAACGGCGACCCGGCCCTGCTCGCGTTCGCCGGCGACACCACGATCGGCGTCATCGTCCTCGAACCCACCACCGGCGGCGCCGTCCGCGCCCTGCACATCCAGGCCAACCCGGCCAAGCTCACCCACCTCACCCGCCCCGCCGGGGAGCCCACCGCCGCGTGGTGACCCACCTCATAGCCCGGCCCTGTCAGGGATCAGGCCGCTGCCCGGTTCAGGTAGCGAACCGCATCCCCGACCTGACGGGAGCACCACCATGAAGCACCGCATCGTCGTCCTGGGCGCCGGCTACGCCGGCGTCAACGCCGCCGGCCGCCTCGCCCGGCGGCTCGACCCGGCCGGCACCACCATCACCCTCGTCAACGCCGACCCCGACTTCGTCGAACGGGTCCGCCTGCACCAGGTCGCCACCGGCCAGCAGCTGCCCCGCCGCCCGCTGACCGGCCTGCTCGCCGGCACCCACGCCGCGGTGCGCATCGGCCGGGTCACCGCCGTCCACGCCGGCCGCAAGACCATCGAGCTGCAGGACGGCGAGCTCGGCTACGACACCCTCGTCTACGCCCTCGGCAGCACCACCCGCGCCCCCGCGAAACACGCCCACCACCTGGCGAGCAAACCGGCCGCGCTGCGCCTGCGCGACCGGCTCGGCGAGCTGCGCCGCGGCGAACCGGTCCTGGTCGTCGGCGGCGGCCTCACCGCCATCGAGGCGTCCACCGAGATCGCCGAGGCCCACCCCCACCTCGACGTGGCGATCGCCGCCGCCGGCGGGGTCGGCGACTGGCTGTCCGGCAAGGCCCGCACCCACCTGGGCGCCGCCCTCGACCGGCTGGGCATCACCGTCCACGACCACACCCGGGTGACCGCCGTCGACGAGACCGGCGCCGCGACCGCCGCCGGCGCCCGGATCCCGGCCGCCGTGACCGTGTGGACCGGCGGGTTCGCCACCCACCCGATCGCCGCCGCGTCCGGCCTCGACGTCGACGGCACCGGCCGGATCGTCGTCGACCGCACCATGCGGTCGGTGTCGCACCCCGACGTGTACGCGATCGGCGACGCCGCCCTCGCCGCCGGGGCCGGCGACAAGCCGCTGCGGATGGCCTGCGCCACCAGCATCCCGATGGCCTGGCAGGCCGCCGACGCGATCGCCGCCCGGCTCACCGGCCGGGACGTGCCCGAGACCACCATCCGCTACTGGGCGCAGTGCCTGAGCCTCGGCCGCCGCGACGGCATCGTGCAGCTCGTCGCCGCCGACGACACCCCCACCGCGACCGCGATCACCGGCCGCAACGCCGCCCGGGTCAAAGAGATGATCTGCCGCGGCGCCGGCTGGAGCGCCGCGCACCCCACCATTCTGCTGCCGGTGCGCCGCCGCCCGGTCACCGCCGACCCGGTTGCGGCGCCCCAATAGGTTGGGGCGCATGCCCGCCTCCCCCTACGTGACCCGGCTTCGCGCCCACATCGGCCACGACCTGCTCCTGCTGCCCGGCGCCGCCGCCGTCGTCCGCGACGACCGGGGACACATCCTGTTCCTGCGCCGCGGCGACACCGGGAAATGGGCGATGCCGGCCGGCATGATCGAGCCCGGCGAGCAACCCGCCGACGCGATCGTGCGGGAGATCTTCGAGGAGACCGGCATCCACGCCACGATCGACCGGATCGGCGGCGTCGCCACCCACCGGTCGGTCTACCCCAACGGCGACCGCTGCGAGTACCTGAGCGTCTGGTTCCGCTGCCGGGCCGCCGGCGGCACACCCCGGGCCGACGGCGACGAATCCCTCGAAGTCGGCTGGTTCGCGCCGGACGCGCTGCCGCCCGGCCTGGACGAGCGGGACCTGATGCGGATCGCCACGACCGCCGACCCGGACGCACCGGCGGTCTTCGCCTAGAGCGCGTCCGGCCGGGACAGCCCCGGGTGCCGGCCGGCACCCGGGGACGCGAACCACGTGCCCTCCGCCAGCGCCGTGGAGAGGCGCAGCTTCGCCCACTCGTCGAGACCCCCCGGCGCGACGGCGAACCAGGCCACCTCCAGCGACTCGTCGCCGTCGGCCCGCGGGGAGCCGCCGGCGGCCCGGCACCGGAACCACACGTTCAGGTACTCGCAGCGGTCACCGTTCGGGTACACGACCGGGTGGGTGGCGACCCCGGCCAGGCCCTCGACCACCACCTCGACGCCGGTCTCCTCGCGAACCTCCCGCACGATCGCGTCGGCCGGCTGCTCCCCCGGCTCGATCATCCCGGCCGGCAGCGACCACTTCCCGTTGTCGCCGCGCCGCAGCAGCAGAACCCGCCCCGCCTCGTCCCGCACGACCGCGCTCACCCCCGGCAGCAGCAACAGATCGTGCCCGATGTGGGCGCGCAGCCTCGTGATGTACGGCGGCACCGGCATGATCAGAGGGTAGCGGTCGTGAAAACCCAGTCCAGGCCGTCCTCGCCCAGCGTGTCCAGATGCTCGGCCCGGTGCAGGCCCGCCCGCAACGCCACCCGCGCCGACGCGACATTGCCCGGCCGGACCCGCGCGACCACCGGCGGCCCCGCATCGGCCACCGACGCCACCACCGCCGTCGCCGCCTCACTGGCCAGCCCCGACCCCCACGCCGCCGGCTCGAGCCGGTAGAACAGATTCAGCACCGGCGCGTCGTGCAACCGCATCAGCTTCACCCCGCAGAACCCGGCCACATGCTCCGAACCCCGCCGGCGCAGCACCCAGTAGCCGAAACCGTGCCGCTCCCAATGCGCCACCCACGCCCGGCACCGCTCGACCGCCACCGCCCGCACCGTGATCATGTCGGACGGGTTGTGCTCGCACGCGACCGGATCGGCGTGGATCCGCAGGATCGCATCCACATCCCCCTCGGTGGGCCGCCGCAGCGACAACCGGGCCGTGTTCACGCCGGCTCGCCCCGCAACACCAGGATGTGCCACAGATACTTGACCAGCTGCCGGTCCACGCCCGGCTCCCGGGCCGCCCGCCCGACCACCTCCGCGGTCAGCTCGCCCACCCCATACCGGGCCGCCACCGCCGCCGCCAGCGGCGGAACCTCCGGGCCGCGCAACTCCGGCGGAAAACCGGCCGGGGCCAGCCGGAACCCCGGCGACCAGGTCAGCGCGCCGCACAACGAGCGCAGCAGCGGCTCATAACGCGTACCGGCAAACGACGGGTCGGCCACGACGGCCGCGACATCATCGCCCAGCGTCAGACCGCCGTGGACCTGCGCCTCCACGTAGTCGTCCATCGCCCGGCCCGGCGCCGTCCGGGGCGCGGACAGGGCGGCCACCCACTCCCCGGCCGAATCGGCCGCCACGTTCACCGCCCGGCCCGTCGCGACCACCTCGTCCAGCAGCGCCGCCCACACCCCGCCGAACGCGTCCGCCGTGCCCACCACCACCGGCAACGTCACACTGTCGCCGTGACTGAACGTCGCCCGCCACGACACCTCCGGCCGCAACACCAGATGACACGACCCGAACCGCGGCGACGCCCCGTCCGGGAAACCGGCCAGATTCAGCCCGCCGTAGACCGGCCGGCCCGCGCTCCCCGCGTACACGCCGGGGAACATCCGCTCCTCCCAGTCCAGCCGCGGACCACCCAGCCCGCCGTTGGAGATCCCCGTCTCGAACTGCGACCGGTACACCCCGTCCGCGGCCAGATGATCCGCCACCGTCCGGCCGTCCGCCAGCAGCCGATCCGGATGGAAACTCACCGTGATCACCGCACGGTCGAACAACCCGTCCGGGCCCGCACCGGGAAACAAGCCCCGCACGTGCGCCAGCGCGCGCTCCACCGGCATCACTTCGCGGCGATCGTGTCCGTCGCCAGCAGCACGATCAACAGCAGACCCAGCACCACCCGGTACGCGATGAAAATCGCATACGAGTGCTTCGCGATGTACCGCAACAACCACGACACCGCGCCCAGCGCCACCACGAAACTCACGATCGTCGCGGTCAGCGTGTTCACCCAGCCCACACCCGCGGCGATGTTCCCCGCCTCATCGTGGACCTGCAGAATCGTCGCCCCGAACAACGCCGGGATCGACAGGAAGAACGACAGCTTCGTCACCGTCACCCGGTCGAAGTCCCGCAACAGACCCGCCGACATCGTCGCCCCCGACCGCGACACCCCCGGAATCAGCGCCAGGCACTGCGCCGTACCGATGATCAGCGTGTCCTTCCAGGTCGTGTCGTCCTCGTGCCGCACCTGCGTCGCCGCATGATCCGCGAACGCCATCACCCCCGACCACACGATCAGCGCGCCCGCCACGAACCACAGGCTGCGCAACGTCGTCTCGATCGTGTCCTGGAACGCCAGACCGATGATGCCGATCGGGATCGACCCCAGAATCACCGCCCACCCGAACCGCCAGTCCGGGTTCTTCCGCGCCTCCGCGCTGAACAGCCCCCGCAGCCACGCCGGCACGATCCGCGCGATGTCCTTACGCAGGAACCACACCGTCGCGAACACCGCACCCGACTGGATGATCGCCGTGAACGCCGTGATGTCCGGCGAATCGATCTCGTAGCCCAGCAGCTTCTCCGCGATCGTCAGGTGACCGGTACTCGAGATCGGCAGGAACTCGGTGACCCCCTCCACCGCTCCCAGCAGCACCGCCTCGAAGATGTTCACACCCGACCGCCTTTTGTCCCGAACCGCTGACCGCGGATGAGCATAGGGGGGCCTGTCACGGCCCGGCGCGGCGGGCACGCGCCGCCGCGATCATGTACGCCGGATCCCGGTCCAGGTTGTGCCGGTCCCGGTCATAGCGGCGCGTCGTGCGCGGATCCGCATGACCCATCGCATCCTGCACATCCTCCAACGCCACACCCTCACCCCGGGCCGCCGTCGCGAACGCATGCCGCAGCGAATGCGGAGACAACCGATCCGCCGCCGGGATACCCGCCTCCGCGGCCAGCCGCCGTACCAGCCGGAAGATCGCATGCCGATCCAGGCGCGCACCGCTCGACGTCACGAACAGCGGCCCCTCGGCCATGCCGCGCAAGCCGAGATAGATGTCCAGCGCGGCGGCCGCGTCCGCCGTCAGCACCCGCCGCCGCGGCCGGCCGCCCTTCCCGACGAACCGGACCGTCCGGTGCCCGCGCTCCCAGCCGACATCGGTGATGTCGAGGCCGACCAGCTCCCCCACCCGCAGCCCGAGATCCGCCAGCAGGGTGATCACCGCCCGGCTCCGCTCCCCCGCCCGGGCCGCCGCCACCAGCAGCGCGTCCACCTCCTCCGGGCTGAGACCCACCGTGGCCGAATGATCCCGCGACACGTACGGCCGATCCGCCCCACCCACGGGGTTGCCGTCCACCGCCCGAATCTTCACCAGAAAGTCGTACCAGCTCGACAAACCGGACAACTTACGGGCGACGGTGGTGGCCGCCAGCTTCCTCGCCTCGAGCCCCCGCGCATACGCATTCACATCCAGGAACGACGCACCCAACGGATCCAGCTCCCGCCCCGCACACCACACCAGCCACGCCGACACATCCCGCCGATACGCCGCCCGCGTGTGCTCCGACAACCGGCGATTCGCCAGCCACGCCTCGGTCACCCGCTCCGCCGCACCGATCTCCGCGACCGCGCCGCCACCCTGCCTCGGCACCACCTGCATGCCGCCCATCGTCTCAGCTCTCCGACACACCACCAGCCGCGACATGCCAGCGACGCCCAAACCCCACCGCATCGGCGAAATACCGGTCATGCGTCACCGTCAGCAACGTCCCCCGGAACCGCCGCAACGCCTCCTCCACCACATCGAGAGCGTCGAAATCCAGAAAATTCGTCGGCTCATCCAGCACCAGCACCCGCGCCGGACTGTTCACCAGCACCGCGAGCACCAGACGCCGCAACTCCCCCGCCGACAAACTCCCCGTCCGCGCCCCCCACTGATCCGGCCCGAACTGATGACCCGCCAGCAACCGCTCCGCATCATCCACATACACCGGCACCCGCGACCGGAAGAACTCCATCACCGTCACCTCCGACCGCAGCCCGTCCGAGGTCTGCGGCAACACCGCCACCTCACCGCCACCCTCCGCGGCCAACGCCCGCATCAACGTCGTCTTCCCCGACCCGTTGCGCCCCGTCACCAGGATGCGATCCCCCCGCCGTACATCCAGATCGACGCTGTCCAGCAACACCCGGTCACCGAAGCGCACCGACAACTCCCGCAGCTTCAGCACCACCTCCCCGGCCTCCGCCTCATCCACCGGAAACGCCAGCGTCAACGGCGGCCGCGACCGCGGACGCGCAATCCACGCCGTCGACTCCATCTGCCGCCGCAACCGCCGCTCCCGCACCTTCGCCTTACGCGCCACCAGCCGCGCCACCCGCTTCAGATGCGGCGCCGCCACCCCCAGACCCGACGCCGTCTCCACCCCCCGAGCCTGCTGCTTCGTACGCTCGATATCCGCCTCCCACCGGCGGCGATCCTTCTCCTGCGCCTCGAAATCCAGCAGCAACCGCTCCCACCGACGCTGCTTCTCCACCCGGTACGCCGAAAAGCCGCCACCCGGGAAGTCCTGCGGCTCGTCGTGAATCCCGTCCAGCTCGACCACCCGCGACACCACCGCATCCAGGAACGCCCGGTCGTGACTCACCACCAGCACCCCACCCGGAAACGCCCGCAACCACTCCTGCAACCAGGCCGCGCCCTCGGCATCCAAATGATTCGTCGGCTCATCCAGCAACAACACATCCGGCTCGCTCAGCAACACCCGCGCCAGCAACAACCGCGCCTGCTCCCCGCCGCTGACACTCGACAACGGCAGATCGCCGGGCAGGGCCGCGATGCCGAGCCGCTGCCGCACCTCCGCCAGCCGCGTCTCCGCCGTCCAGCCCTCGAGCGCCGTCCACCGCTCCTGCACCCGGCCGAACTCCGCCAGAACGTCCTCACCATCTGCCAGCCGGGCTTCGAGGCGCCGCAACTCGGCAGTCACCGTGGCCAGCTCACCCAGACCGCCGGCCAGGAACGCGGCCACCGTGCCCTCCGGATCGGGCATCTGCTGGGGGACATAACCCACCCGCGTCGCCGGACCGTAGGTCACCGCGCCCTCGGCCGGCCGCAGCTCACCCGCGAGCAGCCGCAACAGGGTGGTCTTCCCGGCGCCGTTCGGACCCACCACCCCGATCCGGTCACCGGCGCCGAGCACCAGATCGAAGGACGAGAAGAGCAGATCACCGTCGTGGGTCGCGGCGAGCGAAACAGCTTTCAGCAAGGCGAATCTCCAAACGTCAACACCGACTCGGCCCGTACGCGGTGAGCGTGGCCGTTCTTGAGCTAGGCCGGAGTTGGAATCACATGGAGAAGGCCGCTCCTCTGCTGAGACAACGGGAACGCGGACAACCCTGCCCCGGCCGCCCGCCGGCCGCAACCGAATTTGTGGTGGGGCTGCCGTTGATTCCTTTTTGGTGTTTTGTTGGTGTTTTTGGTGCGCCGTGATGCGGCGCACCACCCGTAAGGCATCCTAGGATGGATGGGTCCGGACTTCGCGGTCGACTGCCCACACGTCGGCGAGCGGGCCCAGGTGCGCGAGCTTGTCGGGGTTGATGACCATCCGGATCGCCTGCACCCGGCCCCCGAGCACGTCCAGCGCGACCGTGTGCAGCACCCGGCCCTCCCGGTCCCGGACGATCGCGCCCGGCTGACCGTTCAGCTCACGCGGCTCCACCACGATCCCCGCCCGGACCATCCGCGGGAACACCGCGACCAGCAGCTGGGCCACCTTCGCGTCGCCGGCCACGGCCCGGGCCAGCTGCGGCGCCTTGCCTCCGCCGTCACCGACCAGCGACACGTCCGCCGACAACAGGTCACGCAGGCCGGCCACATCGCCCTCCCGCAGCGCGTCGAAGAACCGGCCGGCCAGGCGCTGCCGCTCGCGGCGGTCGGCCTCGAACCGCGGCCGGCCCTCGGCCATGTGCCGGCGGGCGCGCACCGCCAGCTGCCGCACGGCCGGCTCCGAGCGGCCCACCGCGGCGGCCACCTCGGGAAACTCGAAGTCGAACACCTCACGCAGCACGAACACGGCCCGCTCGAGCGGGCTGAGCCGCTCCAGCAACAGCAGGGCGGCCATCGACACCGAGTCGGCCAGCTCGGCGGCGCGAACCGGGTCCTCGTACGGGTCGACCGGCAGCGGCTCCGGCAGCCACGTCCCCGCGTACGACTCCCGCCGCACCCGCGCCGACCGCAGCACGTCGATCGCGACCCGGGTCACCGTGGCCGACAGGAACGCCTTCACCGACCGCGGCTCGGTCGCCGACGCCTCGAACCGCAGCCAGGTCTCCTGCACCGCGTCCTCCGCCTCGCTCACGCTGCCGAGGATCCGGTACGCGATCGAGAACAGCAGCGGCCGCAGCTCCTCGAACTCGCCACTCAGGTGCGCCGTCATCTCAGAAGGATGCCGGACCGAGCCGGCCCCACGCGATGAACACGGCCAGCGCCAGATAGACCAGGTTGACCAGCACCAGGCCGCTCTCCCCGCGCCGCCCGTGCGTGACCATCGCGCCGAGCATGAGCGCGACCCAGCACAGCGCGGTGACCGGCACCAGAACCGGCGCGATCCCGGACGCCGCCGACAGGATCAGCCCGGCCGCGGCGAGGATCTCGAGGACGCCCAGGCCCTTCACGAACCAGGCCGGCGCGTTCGCCGTCCAGCCGCCGCCGTGCGCGGCCGCGAGCTTCTCCTTCGGCACGAACGTCTTGGTGATCCCGCCGACGAGGGCCACGGCCGCCAGCAGCCCGGCGGCGATCCACAGCGCGAGGTTCATCGTCACTCCCCTGTTCCGAAGCATGTCTTCGAAACCCAGACGAGATAGCCCGCTCTCCAGTGACATGCCCTTTGCACGGCACGCCTTCCGGGTCACCCCCGCTATGGCATCCTAGGATACTAGGTTATTGAGGACGGCCTCGGCCCGCGTCGCGATGTCTTCGACCAAGTTCTCGGCGTTCTCCAGGCCGGTGATCAGGTCGATCGCCTCGCCGGCCCACACCGGCACCGGCGGGATGACGCCGGCCGCGAGGTCGTCCCGGTAGGCGCGCCGGGCCGCGTCCGAGGCGGCGAGATCCTCCCGGTCCCGCCAGCGCTCCAGGTGCGGATGATCGAGCGTGCGAGCCGTGTAGGCGGCCGGCCAGGCCGAACCACGCACGATGTCGAGGACCCGGTTGCGCTCGGTCCGCTCCCCCGTCCCGTCGACGATCGCCTTGGCGATGCCGGGATCGGCCAGCGACTCGGCCGTGGCCTGGAACCGGGTGCCGATCAGCGCCCCGGCCGCGCCGAGGGCGAGCGCGGCGGCCAGGCCCCGCCCGTCGGCGATGCCGCCCGCCGCCAGCACCGGGGTGCCGGCCGCCCGGTCCGCCACGAGGTCGGCCACCACCGGCACGAACGGCAGCGTCGACCGGCCCCGCCGCGCGCCGTGCCCACCGGCCTCGGTGCCCTGAGCGACGATCACGTCGGCGCCGAGTTCGACCGCGCGGCGGGCCTCGCCGAGATCGGTGACCTGCAGAATCAGCAGCGCGCCGGCGTCGCGGACCAGCGGCACGTACGGCCCGGGATCGCCGAACGACAGCATCACCGCCCGGGCGCCGCACTGGAGGACGTAGGCCACCGCCTCGGCCGACGTCGCCCAGGTCAGAAAGCCCACACCCCACGGCCCGCCGGCCCCGGCCGCGACGATCGGCAGCTCCCGGTCGAGCCACTCCCGGTTCCCGTCGCCGGCGCCGAGCAGACCGAGCCCGCCGCCCCGGCCGACGGCCGCCGCCAGCGCGCCACCGGCCGTGCCGCCCATGGGGGCGAGCGCGATCGGATGCCGCACGCCGGCCAGCCTCGTGAACGCGGTCGAAAGCGTCATCGGCGATCCTCGCGCGACGGCTGCGGCCCGGCGGCCGGGGCCGGGCGGCGCTTCAGC
>NZ_JBVJIU010000007.1:0-127222 GCF_055586105.1 Actinoplanes sp. NPDC051537 | reverse complement strand
GCGGTCTGGGCCCGCCGGGCGTCAACCGCGATCCTCGCGCGACCGCCGGGCGGCGCTTCAGCGGTCTGGGCCCGCCGGGCGTCAACCGCGATCCTCGCGCGACCGCCGGGCGGCGCTTCAGCGGTCTGGGCCCGCCGGGCGTCAACCGCGATCCTCCTCGTGCGGCGGTCCTCGTGATCGGTTACTGCGGCGTCGCTCACGTGCGGGCCGGTGGGGACGGGCGCGCGGCCGGCGTTGGCGCACAATGGGCGCGTGCCGCGACCGCCGTCCAGTTCACCGCCGATCCGGCGCACCGCCGACCCCGTGCGGACCCGCGAAGAGCTCGCGGGGCTGCGGCCGGGCCTGGTCGAACGCTACGACGCCGAGCTGCCGGGCGCCAAGGCCGCGATCCTCGGGCGGCTGCTGGGCGCACTCGACCGGGAGCCGTTGCCGGGGTTGAACGGGCGCCGGCCGGGCGAGGTGTCCTTTCCCGGGGTGACGGTCCGCTTCCCCGTCGACGCGGCGGCGGCGTTCGCGCCGGCCGCGGCGGGCCTCGCGGCGACCGTGCGGGCCGGGAACTACGAGGCGGGCGCGACCGGGCCGGGCGGGCCGGTGCAGGGGACCATGCCGGCGCCGGGGGCGGTCATCATGGACCCGGGGACGCTGGTGCGGGTGCTGTGGCCGGGCAGCGACCTGGCCGCCGAGGTCGACAACAGCGTCGCGAATCTCGCCCTGGCCCGCGCCGGCCGCGTCGCCGGGTCGCTGCCGGAGCCGGGCGACCCGGACGGGCTCGCGCGGGCCGAGCAGTCCCTCACCGACGGGCACCCGCTGCACCCCTGCTGCCGCACCCGCGGCGGGATGAGCGTCGCCGACGTGCTCGCCTACGGGCCCGAGCACCGGCCCGTCCTTCGCCTGCGCCGGCTCACGGTGCCCGCCGACCGGTGGCACGGCACCGCCGAGCCGGTGCTGCTCGCCCACCCGTGGCAGGCCGAGCGGCTGCGCGACCGCTACCCGTGGCTGGCCGACGACGGCGAGACCGGGCCGGCGCTGCCGCTGATGTCGCTGCGCACCGTGGCCCTGGCCGGCGGCGGCCCGCACGTGAAGACCGCCGTCGACGTGCAGATGACCTCCGCGGTGCGGACCGTGTCGCCGGCCGCCGTCGACAACGGGCCGGTGCTGTCGGCGCTGCTGCGGCAGGTGACCGCCGACCTGCCGATCGACGTGCTGGCCGAGACGGCCGCCGGGGCGGTGCTGGTCGACGGCCGGCCGCAGCGGCACCTCGCGTTCCTCGTCCGGGAGGCGCCGCGCCTCGCCGGGAACGAGGTCGTCGTGCCGCTGGCGCTGTACGGCGCGTCGGAGGCGCTGCGGGCGACGGCGCCCGACCCGTACGAGCTGATGCGCCTGTTCGGCGGTTTGCTCTTCGGGCCGCTCGCCCGGGTGCTCGACCGCGGGGTGGCGCTGGAGGCGCACGGGCAGAACACCCTGGTCGTGCTGCGCGACGGCCGGCCGGTCCGGATCCTCTACCGGGATTTCGGCGGCGTGCGGGTGAGCGCCCGGCGGCTGCGCGAGGCGGGCGTCGAGGCGCCGCCGTTGCGTGGCGACCTGCCCAGCGACGACCCGGCCGAGCTCCGCGCCAAGCTGGCCGCCGCCGCGCTCGGCACCGTCGCCGCCGAGCTGATCGCCGCGTTCGCCCGCCGCGGCGCCGACCCCGGCCGGATGTGGGGCATCGTCGCCGCCGCGCTGCGCGAGACCGGCACTCGCGACGTGCCGCTCCTGCTGCGCGATCCGCTGCCGGTCAAGGCGACCACGGCCATGCGGCTGGCCCCCGACCCGCTCGACGACATCTGGGCCCACCTGGACAACCCCCTGGCGGAACACGCATGACGCGCAGCCTCTCCCCCGAACGCCTCGCCCACACCGAGGCCGCCCTCGCCGTGCACGCGCCCGGCCTGATCGACGGGTTCCTCGCGGCGCTGCCCGAGGCCGCCGACACGGTCGGGCGCCGGCTGCGCGGCGCGCTCGTGCGCGAGGGCATCCGCGACATGGGACCGGGCGCGGCGCACGCGTTCAACCGCGTCGAGTACGCGACCTCGGGCGTCGACGACCCGGTCCAGCTGCTCGACGGGATCGACGCCCCCGGCTTCGCGGCCGAGCTGCGCAACGCGGTCGTCAACCTGGCGATCGCGATGGCCCGCCCCGCCGCCGCCGTCGGCGAGGGACCCGACTGGCAGGCGATCGGGCTCGAGCGGCTCGCCGTGGCCGGGCACAACCTGCACCCGTGCGGGCGCACCCGGCTCGGCTGGGACACCGGCGACGTGCTCGCCCACGACCTCGAGTCCCCGGCGACGCGGCTCGGGTTCGTCGCCGTGAAGGACGCCCTGCACCTCGGCGACGACGTGTTCCCGTCGCTCGGCGCGCCGCCCGGCTACCGCATCCAGCCCGTGCACGTGTGGCAGCGGGACATGGTGCTGCCCGAGCGCTACGCCGACCTGCTCGCCGACGGCTCCCTGAAGATCCTCGATCTTGAAATGCCGGCGGTGCCGACGGCCGCGCTGCGGACGCTGTGGCTGCCCTCGCTCGGCGAGTACCTGAAGGTCTCGCTGGACATCCAGGTCACCTCGACCCGGCGCAGCATCAGCGTGGCGTCGACCCGCAACGGCCCGGCCGTGTCGCGGCTGCTGCACCGCCTCGTCGACGACGACCGGCTGCTGCTCATGGCCGAGACGGCGGGCGCGGCGGTGCCGGTCGGCTCGGGCCGCGACCTGTCGGCGATCCGCCGGGACGGCCTGGCCGGCCGGATCGAACCCGGCGAGCGGGTCATCCCCGGCGGGGCGCTGCCGTTCCTGCTCGGCGAGCTGGTCACCGGCGATCCGGCGGAGTGGCTCCGGGCGTACGCCCAGTTGCTCCTCCCGCCCCTGATGCGGCTCACCGCGCGGGGCGTCGCCCTCGAGGCGCACCTGCAGAACTGCCTGCCCACCTTCGTCGACGGGTGGCCGCACCGGCTCGCCCTGCGCGACTTCGCCGGCCTGCGCCTGCACCGCCCCCGCCTCGCCGCGGCCGGCCACGACATCGCCCTCTGGCCCGGCTCGGTGGTCGGCACCGACGACCTCGACGTGTTCCGGGCGAAGATCGGCTACACCCTGTTCCAGGCCCACCTCGGCGAGATCGTGCTGCGCCTGGACATCGACGAGGACCGCGCCTGGCGGATCGTCCGGGCAGTGCTGGACGAATGCTGCTCCGGCGACGACCACGCGGCCTTCACCGCCCCGCTCGTGCCGCACAAGGCCCTGGTCCGCATGCGGCTGGCCGGCGAGGGCGACATCTACATCCCCGTACGGAACCCGCTGCATGCACGCTGACCTGCTGCGCTCCCTGCCGGCGCCGGCGTGCGCCTACGTCTACGACACGGCCACCCTGCGCGCCCGGGCGGCGATGGTGCGGGCCGCGCTGCCCCGGTCCGCCTCGCTGCTGTACGCCGTCAAGGCCAACGGGCACCCCGCGGTCGTCGCGGCGCTGGCGGCGGTCTGCGACGGGCTCGAGGTCGCCTCGGGCGGGGAGCTCGCCCTGGCCGTCGCCGCCGGCGCCCGGCGGATCGTCTTCGGCGGCCCCGGCAAGACCGACGACGAGCTGCGGGCGGCACTCGCCGCCGGGGCCCTGCTCAACGTCGAGAGCGTGCACGAGCTGCGCCGCGTCGCCGCCCTGTCCGGTGACCGCACGCCCTCGGTGTGCCTGCGGGTCAACCGCCCCGGCGGCGGCCTGACCGGCAGCCACACGATGACCGGCACGCCGACCCCGTTCGGCATCGAGGAGGCCCAGCTCTCCGCCGCGATGGCCGTGCCGGGCGTGGACGTGATCGGCTTCCACCTGCACGCCGTGTCGAACAACCTGGACGGCCCGGCGCACGCCGCCTTCGTCACCGAGTCGCTGGCGTGGTCGCTCCGGACCGCGGCCGCCCTCGGTATCACGCTGCGGGTGGTGAACGTGGGCGGCGGCTTCGGGATCGACTACCTCTCAGCCTCCGCTATGGACTTGTCAACGCTCTCCCACGTCGTCGTGCCCGAGGGCATCGACCTGGTCTTCGAGCCCGGTCGCTTCCTGGCCGCCGACGCCGGCGTCTACGCGGCCACGGTCCTCGACCTGAAGACCACCCACGGCCGCACGTTCGCCGTCCTCCGCGGCGGCACCCACCATTTCCGTCTCCCCGCCGCCTGGGGATACAGCCACCCGTTCACCGCCGTCCCGGTCGACGCCTGGCCCCACCCCTATCCCCGGCCCTCGGTCACCGACGTCGCGGTCGACGCCGTCGGCGAGCTGTGCACGCCGCGCGACGTGCTCACCCGCGGCCAGCACGTGTCGTCACTGCGGGCCGGCGACATCCTGGTCTTCGCCCGGGCCGGCGCCTACGGCTGGGACATCTCCCACCACGACTTCCTGCGCCACGACCCGCCCAGGTTTCTCATCGTCTGAGCTCACCGTCTGAACGTCGCTCGCCACCGCTCCGCATCGTCCACGCGGACGCGCTCGATCTTCTGCTCGGTCAGGCCGCCGGTGGCGAAGGCCTCCACCTCCTCCCGGATCAGCGGCCACGGCGGGCCGTCCTCGCCGGGCTCGTCGGCGACCGCGCCCAGCATCAGCAGCGTGCCGCCCTCGCCCACGAACCCGGCCACGGTCGCCGTCAGCCGCTCGCGGTAGCCGCGGGGCAGCGCCTGCACGTTGTTGCTCTCCAGAACCAGGTCGAACGCGTGCCGCCACGCCGCGGGCGGGTCGAGCAGGTCGGCGACCCGGTAGTCGACGGCGGTGCCCGGATGTCGCCGCCGGGCCTCGGCGATGGCGGTCGCGGAGATGTCGAACGCCGTGGTCGCATAGCCGAGGCCGGCGATGAACTCGGCATCGCGGCCGGGACCGCAGCCCACCACCAGCGCCGGCCGGCCCTCGCCCGGCGGGAGGCCGGCCCCGACCAGGCTCGCGCTCGGCTCGGGCCGGTCCCACGGGACCTCGGCCCGGCCGTCGGCGGCCTCGGCGTAGAGCCGCTCGAACCAGCCCGTCGCATCACCGCCGGCCAGCGACTCGGCGGCCAGCCGCCTGGTGTCTTCCCGTCCGTTCATTGCCGTTCCTCCCCGTCGTCGGGCTACAGCCTGCGGTCTACCCCGGGGGGAGAGTCAACCCCGGCCGCCCCGCGCGGCAGGATGAAATCGTGAGCCCCGCGCCGAGCCGCCTGCTGCTGGTGCGGCACGCCATGCCCGCGATCGACCCGGCGATCCCGGCGCCGCTCTGGCATCTCGACGAGGCCGGGCGTGCCGCCGCCCGCCTCCTGCGGCCGCTCATCCCGGCCGGTGCCCGATTTGTCGCCAGCCCCGAACCCAAGGCCGCCGAGACGCTGCGCGAGCTCGCCGGGGACGCCGAAATCGCGGAGGATGCCGGGTTCGCCGAGGTTCGGCGGCCGGAGACCTGGGCGGAGGGGTATCGCGCGACGGCCCGGGCCTACGTCGACGGCGCCCGGCATGACAGCTGGGAGCCGCGGGAGGGGGTCGCGGCGCGGTTCGAGGCGGCGGTCGCGCGCCACTCGGCGCCGGGTGGGACGCTGGTGGTCGGCACGCACGGGCTCGCGCCGGCGATCTGGCTGGCGAGCCAAGGGATGGGCGAGCCGGCGAGCTTCTGGGCCGGGCTGCGGTTCCCCGACCTGATCGAGGTCGATCTCGGAACCTTCGGCGTGCGCCGAATCGAAGGCGGGTGAGGATCGGGGCATGGACTCCGCCGAATCGCTCGCCTCGTGGGCCACGCTGCTGGCCGACCGTACGCGCGCCGGATTTTGCCTTGCTCTTCTGGACGGGCGCGCCTGGACCGTCGGTGAGCTCGCCAAACACGCCGGCGTCGCGATGTCGACGGCCAGCGAGCACGCCGACCGGCTGGTGGACGGCGGCCTGCTGATCCAGCGCCGGCAGGGGCGGCATCGCTATCTGCAGCTGGCCGGGCCGCAGGTGGCCGAGCTGATCGAGACGGTGGCGGCGGCGGGGAAGCCCCGGCCGGCGCCGCCGGTGGTGTCGCTGTCGGCGGCCCACAAACGGCGCAATCTGGCGTACGCGCGGACCTGTTACGACCATCTGGCCGGTTTCGTCGGGGTGGCCGTCGCGGACGGGATGGTGGCGAACGGGTTCGTCAGCCGCGCGCACGGGCTGGCGCTCACCCCGCGTGGCGTCGGCTGGCTCGGCTCGCTGGGCATCGCGCTCGACAAGCCGGGACGCCGCCCGGTGCTGCGGGAGTGCCTCGACTGGACGGAGCGCCGCAGCCATCTGGCCGGGTCGGCGCCGGCGGCGCTGTGCGCGTACGCGATCGAGGTGGGGTGGATCGTGAAGATCGGCAGTGACCGGGCGGTGAAGGTGACCCCGGCCGGCGTGGCGGCGCTCGCGGATCAGCTCGGCATCGTCATCGGCGCGGGGACGGACTCACCCGCCGCAGCTCACGCAGCGCCTGCCGCCGCACGTCACCGGTGAGAGTGTCGATGTAGAGCCGGCCCGCGAGGTGGTCGGTCTCGTGCTGCAGCGCCCGGGCCAGGAAGCCGGTCCCGCGGATCTCGAGCGGCTCGCCGTGCTGGTCGAAGCCCCGCGCCGTCACCGACATCGCCCGCTTCGTCGGGAAGTCGAGGCCGGGAAGCGACAGGCAGGCCTCCTCGTCGTCCTGCTCGCCGTCGAAGTCCGACAGCACCGGGTTGACCAGGTGCCCGACCTGGCCGGCCACGTTGTAGGAGAAGACGCGCAGGCCGACGCCGATCTGCGGCGCGGCGACCCCGGCGCGGCCCGGCACCCGGACCGTGTCCTCGAGGTCGGTCACCAGCTCGCGCAGTTCGGCGTCGAAGCTCGTGACCGGGTCGGTCTCGGTGCGCAGGACCGGATCGCCGTAGATCCGGATGGGCCGTACTGTCATGCGTCGAAGGGTAGCGGTCGTCACTTTCGCTAGGCGAACAGCGCCAGCTCGTCGGCGGACAGCAGTTCGCGCAGCTTGGCCAGGGAGCGGCGGGTCTGGCTCTTCACCACGCTGGCCGGGATCTCCAGCACGTCGGCGACCTGCTCGACGCTGAGATCCTCGAAGTAGCGCAGGATCACGATGGCGCGGTCGCGGGCGGGCAGGCGGCCGAGCGCGTCGAGCATGGTCAGGCGCAGCTCCGGGCTTTCCCGGTAGGCGGGCTCGTGCAGCACCCCGGGGGTCGATTCGGTCGACGAACGGCGGCGACGGTGATCCAGGTAGGCGCGGAGAAGGATCTTTTGCGCGTACGCGATGAGATTGTCCGCCTGCACGGCCCGGCGCCAGCTCAGGAACAGTTTGGTGAGGGCCGTCTGGGTGAGGTCCTGGGCCAGGTGCCAGTCGCGGCAGAGCATGAACGCGGTGTTGCGCAGGCGCTCGGCGTGGGCGTTCGCGAACTCCGCGAACTCGTCGTCGGGCGTCATCCGGCGAACACCGCGACCTGCGGGAACTCCCGGGCGCCGAGCGTCACGAGGCGCTCGTCCATGGTCACGCCCCAGCGCGGGTCGGTGGCGACGCGGACGGCCTGGTCGATGGTCAGCGCCGGGCTGCCTGTCCGGGCTTCGTCGTCGAGGCAGGTGGCGACGTCGACCGTGACGAGGGTGCCGTCGGGCCAGGCCGCGTCGACGGTCGTGCTCCGCAGGCAATTGTCCGGCATGTGGGTGATTGTCACGCTGGCGGTGCCGCCGCGTGCCGCATCGGCGAACGGAGTCCGGCCGACCTCGACCCGCACCATGCCCGGGCCGCCGCCGGCGTCCAGATACAACCGCACCTGGAGATCATCGTCCGGTGCGACGCCGAGGTGACTCGTCCGTCCGGGCGGTAGTAGTTGAAGCAGAAGGTGAAGCATCGCCGCTGGTGTCGCTTTCTTCCGCGTTCCCCCGGCACTCGCCGTGCCGCTGCGGATCGTCAACGTACGCGCTTCGGCCGGGGCGATGGGGGCGGCGGTGACGGGTGGCACGGTTTGGGGAGTCAACGCCTCTTGCTGCCGGCGGTTGGCGACAACCTCGTCCCCCACGAGCACCAGGGCCGTCACGGCGGCGGCCACCGCGACCAGCCCAGCGGTGATTTGCCGGATACGCCGCATCCGGCGCATTCGGCGGCCATCGCGGATCGCGGCGCCCACCATGTCGCCGAGCGGTGGCGGACGTTCCGCGCCGAGGTCGGCGCGCAGCAACGCCCGCAGGTCTTCCGTCACCAGTGGCCCTCTCCCACGCCTACTTACCGGAATGACGTGCTGGACGTGGCGTTAGGTGACAGCCATCTTTGTCACACCCCCGTGGCAGGGTGACCGACGTGCCGAAGACGCAGTACTACACCGCTACGACGATCGACGGTTACATCGCCGATCCGGACAATTCGCTCGAGTGGCTGTTCACGGTCCCGGGTGCGGACGCCGACAGCCCGTTCGCCGACTTCTTCGCGGGCGTGGGTGCGTTCGCGATGGGCGCGACCACCTACGAATGGGTCCTCGATCACGACAATCTCCTCGAAAATCCCGCGAAGTGGAAGGAGTACTACGGCGACGTGCCCGCCTGGGTGTTCACGCACCGCTCGCTGCCGCCGATTCCCGGGGCGCGGCTGAGTTTCGTCTCCGGGGATGTGGGCCCGGTCCACGAGGCGATGACGGCGGCCGCGGCCGGGAAGAACCTGTGGGTGGTCGGCGGCGGCGAGCTGGCCGGCGCCTTCGCCGACGCCGGGCGGCTCGACGAGATCATCCTGGGCGTGGCGCCCGCGACGCTGGGCGCGGGGGCGCCGCTGCTGCCGCGGCGGCTCACGGCTTCGCGGCTTTCTCTTTCGGGGGTGGAGAGGCGGGGGGAGTTCGCCTATTTGACGTACGCGTTGAAGCCCGCGGAGTGAGTCGCGGCTGGTGAGCGTGAGGGGTCGCAGGTAGATCTCCGGGTCGCCGGGGTGGCTGCTTCATGCTCAACGACGGCGGCCCCGGGGCGCCGTTGGGTCGGGCCGGAAGGGTCGCGGTGGCGCCCGCCCGCTTTGGCCCGTGTGTCCGTCTTGACCCGGACGGTTGCACACGCGGACCTCCGGGGCGGCTCGCCGTGTGGGGTCGCCCCGACACGGCGCGCGCCGAGTGGCTCGCCCGCAGGTGAGTTATCCGCTGCTGCGCACTCTCCTGTGTGGGTCGCCGACTGTGGCGCGATTGGTGTGGCCGCGTCTTGCGTGAGTCGCCACCGCTCCGCGCTCCCCCATGCAGGTCGCCAACGGCGGCGCGTGCGTGCGGCCTTGTCGCGAGCCGTCCCCACCCCTAACTGGGTGGGGCGACTCTAGCGGCCACCTACGACGGTTTTGGTCGGCCATCCACAGGCGTGGCTCCGGTTCTCCGGACGGACGTGTGATCGTTCCCGGCGGGTCGGGCGGGGATTGCGTCGGTGCCTCACCATCGGGGCATGAATGTCCGGCCTCTGCGGCACGCGCCACGCTCGCGGTGGCGATGTCCGACATCTCCGGCGCGGGGCCGTGGCCAGCGATCATTACGGAAGCGGTGGTCGCGCACACGCACAGTGGGGGCTTCGACAAAACGCCAGCGCCGGTTGGGCGGAGTTGGGGGGCCGTTCGGCCATTGTTTCGCACTCACTGTCCGTCACCGAGGGCGCGGCGGCCCTCAAGCTTTCGAGGGTCAGCACCGTCACAGCGTTGGTGTCCCTGGGACGTTAACGCACGGTGACGCCCTGGCAGAACGCCGGAGGAGCCGGCGACGGACCGGAAGGAGGTGTCGGGAAGTGGTCGACAGGCACAGTTCCGTGGACCATGTTTACCGAGGATTCTTTCCAGGAGACGCCGTCACCCGTGCCATCCGCCGTCGTTCGGATTGAGGTAACGTCCGTCACCGTCGTTGTGAATCGTCACACACAAGCCCCCCGACCGGAGACCCCCGATGTGCCAGCACCAAACGCCCTGTCCCAGCTCCGAGGCCGTCGATCGTGAAGCGGCCCGCATCCTCGTCGCGTTTCCCGAGCAGGGTTGGAGCCTGCTCTGCAACGGCGTGATCGTCTTCGAGGACACCGGCGAGATCCTGCCCGACGGCACGATGATCGAACCGCACCGCGGCCCCGCCGTGCACGCCCTGGCGGCCTGAACCACAGGACCGCCGAGGCGCCGCCCGGCATGATCCACCACCGCTACGCAGGGTAACGGATCGACACCCCGAGCAACACCAGCGGGGAGCAACGAGAACAGGAACCACAACCGCGAGCAATGACGACCCCGCGGCGGACGCCGAACCCGTGCGTCCGGAAACCGGGCCCCGCCCGCCGCGTCGCCGTCACCTACGATCGTCGGGCCCGTGCCCGCCGTCGAAGGATGACCCGTTGCCTCGCACCCGGTTGTACCTGGTCCGCCACGGCGAGCAGGATCCCGCCGCGAACCACGCCCCGACCGGCGGCCTCTCCGCCCGGGGCCGCGACCAGGCCGCCCGCGCCGGCCGCCGCCTCGCCGCAGCTGGAGCCGGAGCCGCAGCTGGAGCCGCAGCTGGAGCCGGAGCCGCAGCTGGAGCCGCAGCCGCAGCTGGAGCCGCAGCCGCAGCTGGAGCCGCAGCTGGAGCCGGAGCCGCAGCTGGAGCCGGAGCCGCAGCTGGAGCCGGAGCCGGCGCTGAAGCGGGAGCAAGTGCCGGAGCTGCAGCCGCAGCTGGAGCTGGCGCTGAAGCGGGAGCAGGTGCCGGAGCTGGAGCCGGCGTCCGGTTCGACGCCATCCACCACAGCCCCCTCGCCCGGGCCGCCGAGACCGCCGCCATCATCGGCGCCTTCCTTCCCGACGTGCCCAGCCACGCCTGCGACCACGTGGCCGACCGCACCCCGGTGCCCACGACGGCGAATCGCGACGACTACCCCGGCCGCTGGCATGCCTGGCTCGACGACACCCCGCCCGACGAGCGGGATCCGGACGCCACGGCCCTCAAAGCGGCCGTCGAACACTTCGGCGTCGTCGGCGACCGCGACCGCCACGAGCTGCTGGTCACCCACAACTTCGTGATCGGCTGGTTCGTCCGCCACGCCCTGGACGCGCCGGCCTGGCGCTGGCTCGGCCTCAACCAGGCCAACGCCGCCCTCACCATCGTCGAATGGGCGGACGACCGGCCGCCGATGCTGGTCGCCTTCAACGACACCGGACATCTCGGATGACCATCGAGCTCGTCACCCGCTTCGCCGTCGACGACGCCCAGCTCAGCGCACTGCACGCGCGGGCCTTCGACCAGGCCTGCAAGACAGGACCGTGGGCCGCGCGCCTGGCACGGCACGCCCTCACCTGGGTCGGCGCGTTCGACGGCGACGACCTGGTCGGCTTCGTGCAGGTGTGCTGGGACGGCGGCGCCCACGCGTTCGTGCTGGACACCGCCGTCGACCCCGGCCACCAGCACCGCGGCATCGGCGCCGCCCTGGTCGAGCGCGCCACCGCAGAGGCCCGGCGAGCCGGCTGCGAGTGGCTGCACGTCGACTTCGAACCCCCTCTGGAGTCCTTCTACCTCGACCGCTGCGGCTTCCGGCCCACGGCGGCCGGGCTGATCAAGCTGAACTGAGCGGGCCGATCGAGCTGAACTGAGCGGGCCGATCGAGCTGAACTGAGCGGGCCGATCAAGCTGAACTGACAAGGTCAGTCCTCGAACGCCTCCGGGGACGGGCACGAGCAGACCAGGTTGCGGTCGCCGTACGCGCCGTCGATGCGGCGCACCGGCGGCCAGTACTTCGCCGTCCGGTCCACGCCCCCCGGGAACGCCGCCACCGTACGCGAGTACGGGTGCGCCCACTCATCGGTCGTGACCGACGACGCGGTGTGCGGGGCGTTCGCCAGCGGGTTGTCGCCGGCCGGCCACACCCCCGCCGCCACCTGGTCGATCTCGGCCTTGATCGCGATCATCGCGGCGCAGAACCGGTCCAGCTCGGCCAGGTCCTCGCTCTCGGTGGGCTCGACCATCAGCGTGCCGGCCACCGGGAACGACATCGTCGGGGCGTGGAAGCCGTAGTCGATCAGGCGCTTGGCCACGTCGTCGACCGAGACGCCGGTCGCCTTCGTGATCGGGCGCAGGTCGAGGATGCACTCGTGCGCGACCAGGCCGTTGTTGCCGGCGTAGAGCACCGGGAAGTGGTCGCGCAGCCGGGCCGCCACGTAGTTGGCGGTCAGCACCGCGTTGGCCGTCGCCGCGGCCAGCCCGTCGGGGCCCATCATCCGCAGGTAGGCCCAGGAGATCGGCAGGATGCCGGCCGAGCCGTGCGGGGCCGCCGACACCGCGTGGTGGTCGCCGGGCAGCACCGGGTTGCCGGGCAGGTAGTCGGCCAGGTGCTGCCGGACCGCGACCGGGCCCACGCCGGGACCGCCGCCGCCGTGCGGGATGCAGAACGTCTTGTGCAGGTTCAGGTGCGAGACGTCGGCGCCGAACTTGCCCGGCCGGGCGAAGCCGACCAGCGCGTTCAGATTGGCGCCGTCGACGTACACCTGGCCGCCGGCCTCGTGCACCTGGGCGCACAGGTCGGCGATGGAGGTCTCGTAGACGCCGTGCGTCGACGGGTAGGTCACCATGATCGCGGCGAGCGACCCGGCGTGGGCCGAGATCTTGGCGGACAGGTCGGCGAGGTCCACGTTGCCGGCGTCATCGCAGGCCACGACCACCACGCGCATGCCGGCCATGACCGCGCTCGCCGCGTTCGTGCCGTGGGCGCTGGACGGGATCAGGCAGACGTCGCGGTGGGCCTCGCCACGGGCGCGGTGATAGCCGCGGATGGCCAGCAGGCCGGCGAGCTCGCCCTGGGAGCCGGCGTTCGGCTGCACGCTGACCGCGTCGTACCCGGTGATCTCGGCGAGCCAGGTCTCCAGCTGGGAGATCAGGTGCTCGTACCCGACCGTCTGGGAAGAGGGCGCGTACGGGTGGATGTCGGCGAAGGCGGGCCAGGTGACCGCCTCCATCTCGGTCGTCGCGTTGAGCTTCATCGTGCAGGAGCCCAGCGGGATCATGCCGCGGTCGAGCGCGTAGTCGCGGTCGGAGAGCTTGCGCAGGTAGCGCAGCATGCTCGTCTCGGAGTGGTGACTGTGGAACACCGGGTGGGTGAGGAACTCGGTGGTCCGGCCGAGCGGCTTGGCCCCGCAGGTGGCCGGCTCCGCGACCGCGACGCCAAATGCGGACAGAACGGCAGCGACGTGGGCCGGGGTGGTCGTCTCGTCACAAGCGATCGAAACCCGGTCGGACGAGACGAGCCGCAGGTCGATGCCGGCGTCCGCGGCGGCCGAGACGACGGCGGCGGCCCGCCCGGGAACGACCGCGGTCACCGTGTCGAAGAACGCGTCGTGGTCGACCGCGATCCCGGCCGCGGTCAGCGATCCGGCCAGGGTCAGCGCGTGCCCGTGCACCCGGCGGGCGATCTCCCGCAGCCCGGACGGGCCGTGGTACACCGCGTACATGCTCGCCATCACGGCCAGCAGCACCTGCGCCGTGCAGATGTTGCTGGTCGCCTTCTCCCGGCGGATGTGCTGCTCCCGCGTCTGCAGCGCGAGCCGGTAGGCGGGCGCCCCGTCGGCGTCCTTGGACACGCCCACGAGACGGCCCGGCAGCGATCGCTCGAGCCCGGCCCGCACCGCGAGATATCCGGCGTGCGGCCCGCCGAAGCCGAGCGGCACCCCGAAACGCTGCGTCGTGCCGGCCGCGATGTCCGCCCCGATCTCCCCCGGCGCCCGCAACAGCGTCAGCGCGAGCAGGTCGGCCGCGACGGTGACCAGGGCCCCGGCCGCGTGCGCCACGTCAACCAGGGCGGCATGATCCCGTACGGCGCCCGAAGCACCCGGATATTGCAGGTGAAGACCGAAATACTCGGCCGGGAGCTGGTCGCCGGCGTCGAGATCCACGAGCGCCAGTTCGATGCCCAGCGGCTCGGCCCGGGTGCGCAACACCGAAAGCGTCTGCGGCAGGGTGTCGGCGTCCACCACGTACACCCGCGACTTGGATTTCGAAGCCCGCTTCGCCAGCGTCATGGCCTCGGCCACGGCGGTGCCCTCGTCGAGCATCGAGGCGTTGGCCGTGGTGAGTCCCGTGAGGTCGGTGACCATGGTCTGGAAGTTGAGCAGCGCCTCGAGCCGGCCCTGGCTGATCTCCGGCTGGTACGGGGTGTACGCCGTGTACCAGGCCGGGTTCTCCAGCACGTTCCGCTTGATCACCGCGGGTGTGTGGGTGCCGTAGTAGCCGAGCCCGATCATCGGGGTGGCGACTGTGTTCTTGGCGGCGATCGACCGCAGCTCGGCGATCGTGTCCTCCTCGGAGGCGGCCGGCGGCAGGTCGAGCGTGCCGTGCCAGCGGATCACCTCGGGGACCGCCGCGTCCATCAGCGCCTCGAGCGAGGGGTAGCCGATGGCCTTGAGCATGTGGGTCTGCTCGTCCGGATCGGGACCGATGTGCCGGGATGCGAACGTCATGGCGGGCTCCAAGCGAGAGCGGAGGTCGACAAGGCGGCCTCCCCCTCTGTCGTACCCACTCGGCGGAGAAAACAGAGCAGGTACTTCAGAGTCGCTTGCCCATGCGGTCCGTTTGCCTGAGAGGTTCCGGGGAGGATTTGCCCCTTCGGCGCCGCCGCTACCCCCGCTCGATGAACAGGGACCGGCGAACTCTCCCGCATGGCTGCCGACCAAACTACCAGTGACCTTGGCGGAAACCGCTAACCCTAGGGTGGGTATGTGACCTACACCCCCGCGCAGAGCCGCTACGACTCGATGACCTACCGCCGGGCCGGCCGCAGCGGCCTGAAGCTGCCTGCGATCTCGCTCGGCCTCTGGCACAACTTCGGCGACGGCCGCCCGCTCGACCGGCAGCGCGACATCGTGCGGCGCGCCTTCGACCTCGGCGTCACCCACTTCGACCTGGCCAACAACTACGGGCCGCCGCCCGGCAGCGCGGAGCGCAACTTCGGCCGGCTCCTCGCCGCCGACTTCCGGGCTCACCGGGACGAAATGGTCATCTCGACCAAGGCCGGATACCACATGTGGGAGGGCCCGTACGGCGAGTGGGGCTCCCGGAAATACCTGGTGAGCTCCCTCGACCAGTCGCTGCGGCGGCTCGGCCTCGACTACGTGGACGTCTTCTACCACCACCGGCCGGACCCGGACACCCCGCTCGAGGAGACGATGAGCGCCCTCGACGCCGTCGTCCGCGCCGGCAAGGCCCTCTACGTCGGCATCAGCAACTACTCCAGCGAGCAGACCGCCCGCGCCGCCGCGATCCTGCGCGAGCTCGGCACCCCGCTGCTGATCCACCAGCCGTCGTACTCGATCCTCAACCGCTGGATCGAGCGGGACAACCTGCTCGGCGCCCTCGAGGAGGCCGGCGCCGGCTGCATCGCGTTCAGCCCGCTGCAGCAGGGCCTGCTCACCGACCGCTACCTCGGCGGCATCCCCGACGACTCGCGGGTGCGCACCAGCGTCTTCCTCAACGAGAGCGACCTGGACGCCACGACGATGGCCCGGATCAACGCGCTCAACGACATCGCGAAGCGCCGCGGCCAGACCCTCGCCCAGCTGGCCCTGGCCTGGGCCCTGCGCGACAACCGCATGACCAGCCTGATCATCGGCGCGAGCAGCGTCGAGCAGCTGGAGAACAACGTGGCGGCGCTGGACAACCTGGTCCTGACCGCCGAGGAACTGGACGAGATCGACGGGACCGTCCTCGACCGGTGACGGACCTCGTCGAACGGCACACGATCCTCGGGGTCGTGGTCGGATCACGCGCGTACGGGCTGGACGGCCCCGCGTCCGACCACGACCGCCGGGGCGTGTTCGCCGCGCCGACCCGCGACTTCTGGCGGCTGGACAAGCCGCCCACGCACCTCGACGGCCCGCTTCCCGAGCAGTTCTCCTGGGAGGTCGAGCGGTTCTGCGTGCTCGCCGCCCAGGCCAACCCGACCGTGCTCGAGGTGCTCTGGTCCCCGATCGTCGAACGGATCACCCCCGAGGGCGAGGCGCTGCGGGCGATCCGGGAGGCGTTCCTCTCGCGCCGGGTGGCTTCGACCTACGGCGCGTACGCCCGGGATCAGCTCCACCGCGTGCAGGCGCGCCGGGACCGCACCGGCGAAACGAACCACAAACAGGCCATGCACATGATCAGGCTGCTGATGGCGGGCGCGCACGTGCTGCGCGCCGGCGAGGTGCTGGTCGACGTCCGCCCGCACCGGGACCGGCTCCTGGCGGTCAAGTCGGGTTCGCTGCCCTGGCCGGAGGTGACCGCCTGGGCTTCCGAACTGCAACACGACCTGGCGGCGGCCACGGCGGAAACTCGGCTGCCCCCAGGCCCGGACACCAGCAAAATAGATCAACTGCTGTCGTCCGTACGGGAGAAGGGGTTGCCGTGACCATCGAGGTGCCTTCGTGGACCGCTCAGGTCGCCCGATCCCTCCCCTACCCGTTGATCTTCGCGACCGTGAGCGGCGCTCACCTGTACGGGTTCGCCTCGGTCGACTCCGACCTGGATGTGCGCGCGAGCCACCTGTTGCCGGCGGCCGAGGTGCTGGGGTTGCGCGTCGGTCCGGAAACGCTGCAGTCGGGTGGGGTGCGCGACGGGGTCGAGCTCGACGTCGTGAGTCACGATCTGGCCAAGTTCGCCCGCTTGCTGAACAGCCGGAACGGTTACGTCCTGGAGCAGCTGCTCTCGCCGCTCGTGGTGGTCGCCACGCCCGTCCACGAGGAGCTGGTCGCGCTTGCGCCGGGGCTGCTCACCCGCGGACATGCCCATCACTATCTCGGGTTCGCCGCGGGTCAGGAGAGGCTGTTCGCGCGGACCGGGGAGTTGAAGCCGGCGCTGTACGCGTTGCGCGTGCTGCTGACCGGCGAGCGGCTGATGCGCACGGGCACGCTGGAGACGGACCTCGGGGTCCTCGGGGACGGGCTGCCGTATGTGCCGGAGATGATCGCGGCCAAGCGGTCGGCCGAGCATGCGGTGCTGCCGCCGGAGTTCGCCTCGGTGATGTCGGCCGAGGTGCCACGGTTGCGGGCTTTGCTGGAGTCGGCGCGCGATTCTTCGCGGCTCCCGGAGGCGGCGTCGCCCGAGGCGGTCGCCGCGCTGCACGACCTGGTGGTCCGGACGAGACTCGCCACTGTGGATATCCCGGGAAAATGTCGTACCCGGTTGCTTGAATCCACCCCCACCCAGTCAACGGGTGGGGGTGGTCCCCCGTTCCTGGAGGCCCGAAATGACGCTGCGCGTGGCCACACCGGACGACCTCCGAGCGATCCTCGCGCTGGCCGTCGACTTCTACGCCGAGGACGGGTTCGTCACGCCCCGGGAGCGGCTGGCCGCCCACCTCGCGCACCTGCTGGTCAGCGACGCGGCCCACGCGACGGTGGTCGAACGGGACGGCATCGTGGTGGCGTTCGCGATCTCGACGTCGTCGTACGGGCTCGAGAACGGGCTCATCGCCGAGCTGGAAGACCTCTACGTGGCGCCGGCCGCGCGGCGGCGCGGGCTGGCCGGGGAGCTGATCGAGGACAGCGCTCGCTGGGCGGCGGGGATCGGTGCGGCTCAGCTCGAGATCGTGATCGCGCCCAACGGGCAGGATGTGGCGCATCTTTTCGCGATATATCGGGCGAGGGGGTTCGCGGACGAGGGGCGGCGGATCCTGGCGCGCTCGCTGAACAGCTAGGCGCTTGCGCGCCAGCTCGGCGTGCATGGAGCAGGTCGGCGCCCGCGTGTCGGCCGGGCATCCGCGCGGCAGCGAGCGCCAGGCGGCTCGGCATCCGACACGGCGGCAAGCGCCCGCGCAGCGGCAAGCGCCCGCGCAGCGGCAAGCGCCCGCGCAGCGGCGAGCGCCCGCGGGGCTATGCGCCCTTGCGGCTGGCGATTGCCTCCAGGAAGATGTCGCCGATCTTGGCGGGGTCGGTGGCGATGAAGACGCCGCCCGAGCCCGCGGCCTTGGTGATGGCCTCGAGCTCGTCGCGGTCGATCGCGGTGCCCATGCCGATAATGATCATGCGGACGGGGCGCTTCGGGTCGCGCAGCTTGGTCATCTTGGCCACCAGCTGGTCGATGGTCAGGCCGCCGGGGTTGTCGTTCTTGCCGTCGGTGTAGATGACCACCGAGTTCGACACGCCGGGCTGCCAGCCCTGCTGCACGCGCTGGTACGCCGCCAGCGCGGTGTCGAACAAACCGGTGTCACCGCCGGGCTTGGGCTTGATCTTGTCGATGGCCTTGAGCATGTCGGCCCGGTAGGTGGCGCAGGACGAGATCGGCAGGTTCTCCACCCACGGCCTGGTGCCGACCATGTTCGTGGAGAAGGTCCAGTTGCCTACCGACCACCGGTTGTCCAGCAGCGCCAGGCCCTGCCTCGCGACGGCTCGGGTCACCTCGGCCCGGGTGAGGCCGCCGGCGGTCGGCACCTTCGCGTTCATCGAGAACGACACGTCGAACACCGCCAGCATCCGGCCGGGCTGGGTGATCGCCGTCCAGCTGCCGAGGAGCTGGCCGATCGCGGCGGTCACCGCCTTCGGGTCGGCGGCGGGCGGGGGCGCGACCTTCGCGGGAGCTCCGGCCGGTGCCGCGAAAGCAGCTCCGGGCGTGCCATCCGGGCCGCGTACGCCCGCCTTGGCCAATTGATCGTCGAAGGCCGGCGTGGCGAGCGCCTTCCGCAGCGCGGCCGCGGCCTGCTCCTTCTGCGGGTCGACGCCGGGCATCACCGCGAACGGGTAGTCCAGCGCCACCGACCGCGGATAGAGCGCCGCCAGCGCTCCGCCCCGGTTCGCCGCGTTGTAGGCGATCACGTCTGCCTCGGACAGCGGGGCCACGCCCACCGCCGAGCTCGGGAACTTCTGCAGCAGGTCGCCGCGGATGCTCGAACTGTTCGCCGACAGCGCCCGCATCGCGCCGACCTTCAGGGTCGCCGCCGACGCGTCCGTGCCCGCCGCCGCGGCCACCGCGAGCAGGCCGGTCAGGCCCGTCGCGTCCCGGCCCGGGTCGACGATGCCCGGCCGCAGCGACTTGTCCGTGGCGATCTTCTTGACCAGGTCGTTCATCGTGACCGAGCCGAGCTTGGCGGCCGCCGGCGACGGCACGGCCAGCACGATCGGGCTCGACGCGACCGACCCGAGCGGCGTCGGCTGGAACCCGGACGCCTCCGACGCGAGCCGCAGCAGCCACGTCCCCGAGTCGGGGATCCAGGCGTCGACGCCGGTCGCGTCCACCGGCTTCGAGACGGCGCCGACCAGGTTCACCCCGTGCTGCTTGCCGATCGCGGCGACCATGGCGGTCGGGTCGGCGGCGGTCACGGCGGCCGAGACGCAGGCGGTCCCGACCCGCGCGGCGTCCGTCTTGGACCAGCCGTCGGCGACGGCCTGCACGGCGGGCGCGATCTCGGGGGCGGCGGCGATCCGCAGCCGTACGGTCGAAGCGCAGTCGTTGGTCGAAAGCTCGTGATATCCGGCCCATGCGCCGCCCGCGACCACGATCACGGCAGCCGCCGCGGCGGTGACGACGAGCCCGGTGCGCCGGAGTTGACGATGACGGCCTGGCATCGGGACATCTTGATCCGTCGGTGCGGAAAGATCCACGCCTGGACGGGTGGAAAATGTCACTGATACTGCACATTACCGCGGAGTAGCCCACTCGCCGTACGGCATCCTAGGAACCTAGGTAGATGGAGTTCGCGCGGGTTGTCGGTTTACGCTGATCGGCATGCCCGCCCCGACGCGCGACGCACCGGTCGTCCACCTTGCCCGGCCGCACCGGCCGGTCCTGGTCGCGGGCACCCTCGGCGAGCTGGCCGGGCCGACCGAGGGCCTGGTCGAGCTTCCCCTGCGGCTGTGGTGGGGACCGCGCGGCACCTTCGACCTGGCCGAGCCGACGATGCTCGCCTGGATGTACGAGAACGTCCTCCGCGAGGCCATCCGCGTCGGCGAGCTGCGCGCCTACCTCGACGGTCCCACGCTGATCCGCGTGTGGCCGCAGCTCAACCTGCCGCGCGCGGTCCGCGCGGCGTGGGAGACCCGCCACCCCCGGCTGCGGCACGCGGCCGCGGCGGCCGAGCGCCACTGACGGAAGCGGCGTATGGGTAAGCAGAGCGATGAGGCCGCGGCCCCGGCGGGCGCGTATGGGTAAGCAGAGCGGCGAGGCCCGCGGCCCGGGGGCGCGTATGGGTAAGCAGAGCGATGAGGCCGCGGCCCGGACGCGCGTATGGGTAAGCAGAGCGATGAGCCCGCAGGCCCGGACGTGCGCGTGAGCAACGAAGCACACATCGGCGAGCCGAGCGAAACGCGGTGACCAGCGACGCCTTTTTCCGCGACGTCGCCCGCGAAGCCCTGCGCGTGGCCGAGAAGCACGGCTTCGTCCTCGGGGGCGGCGTGGCCTGGCTGGTCAACGGCCTGGTCGACCGCCCCACCGAGGACGTCGACCTCTTCACCGACACCGAGGGCGGGGTCGCCGCCGCCGCCGATGAGGTCAGCACCGCGCTGCGCGGCGCCGGCTATCGGGTGGTTCGGGAGGAAGGGGACGAGCTGTTCGAGGGGATGGACGAGGACCTGCGCGAATTCCTGATCACCAAGGACGGCCGGGCGCTGCGGCTCACGCTCTGCCGCCTCGACCGGCACCGCGCGCCCGTCGTCATGGACCTCGGGCCGGTCATGCACCTCGACGATCTCGTCGCCACCAAGGTGGCGGCGCTGGTGAACCGGCGGGAGGTGCGGGACTACATCGACGTCGCCGCCGCGCTCGAGCGGTACCCCCTCGACCGGGTGCTGGAGCTCGCCCGCGCCGTCGATCCGGCGCTCGACCCGGAGGACGTCGCCGACGCCGGGCGCTACCTCGACCGGCTCGATGACGCCCGGTTCGCCCTCTATGGGCTGGACGCGCCGCAGATCACGGAATTACGGGAGAGACTCGCTGCGTGGCCGCGACAGGCGGAAAGATAGGGTCAGCAATCGTGACGCTGACTGACCGCCTGCCCGGCACGAATGAGCCCGACGCGGTCTTCGACGCCTTCCAGAAGTGGGCCACCGAGCAGGGCCTCGCCCTCTACACCCACCAGGAAGAGGCCCTCATCGAGCTGGCCACGGGGGCCAACGTCATCCTCAACACCCCCACCGGCTCGGGCAAGAGCCTGGTCGCGACCGGCGCCCACTTCATCGCCCTCGCCGACGGGCGCACCACCTTCTACACCGCGCCGATCAAGGCGCTGGTCAGCGAGAAGTTCTTCGCCCTCTGCGCGGCCTTCGGGGCGCACAACGTCGGCATGCTCACCGGCGACGCCAGCGTCAACCCGGACGCGCCGATCATCTGCTGCACCGCCGAGGTCCTCGCCAACCTCGCCCTGCGCGAGGGCCGGGCCGCCGACGTCGGCCAGGTGATCATGGACGAGTTCCACTTCTACGCCGAGCCCGACCGCGGCTGGGCCTGGCAGGTGCCGCTGATCGAGCTGCCCCAGGCCCAGTTCCTGCTGATGTCCGCCACCCTCGGCGACACCACCCGCTTCGTCGACGACCTCTCGCGCCGCACCGGGCGGCAGACCGCGGAGGTGAGCAGCGTCGAGCGTCCGGTTCCGCTCATCTTCTCGTACGCGACGACGCCCCTGCACGAGACGATCGAGGAGCTCCTGCAGACCCACCAGGCGCCGATCTACATCGTGCACTTCACCCAGGCCGCCGCCCTCGAGCGTGCCCAGGCCCTGATGAGCGTCAACATGGCGACCCGGGCCGAGAAGGACGCGATCGCCGTCGCCATCGGCAACTTCCGGTTCACCGCCGGCTTCGGCCGCACGCTGTCCCGGCTGGTGCGGCACGGCATCGGCGTGCACCACGCGGGCATGCTCCCGAAGTACCGCCGGCTGGTCGAGACCCTGGCCCAGGCCGGCCTGCTCAAGGTCATCTGCGGCACCGACACGCTCGGCGTCGGCATCAACGTGCCGATCCGCACCGTGCTGTTCACCGGTCTGTCCAAGTACGACGGCATCAAGACCCGGCTGCTCAAGGCCCGCGAGTTCCACCAGATCGCCGGGCGGGCCGGCCGGGCCGGGTTCGACACGCTGGGCACGGTGCTGGTGCAGGCGCCCGAGCACGTCATCGACAACGAGCGGGCCCTGGCCAAGGCCGGCGACGATCCGAAGAAGCGGCGCAAGGTCGTACGCAAGAAGCCGCCCGAGGGTTCGATCGGCTGGGGCCAGCCCACCTTCGACCGTCTGGTCGGCGCCGATCCCGAGCCGCTGACCAGCTCGTTCCAGGTGTCGCACGCGATGCTGCTGAACGTCATCGCGCGCGGCGGCGACCCGTTCGCGGCGATGCGTCACCTGCTCACCGACAACCACGAGGAGCCGGCCGCCCAGCGGCGGCACATCCGGCGGGCGATCGCCATCGCGCGCGCCCTCATGGCCGGGGGCGTCATCGAGCGTACGGACGAAGGGGTCTATCGCCTGGTCGAGGACCTCCAGCTCGACTTCGCGCTCAACCAGGCCCTCTCCCCCTTCGCCCTCGCGTGCCTGGAGCTGCTCGACCGGGAGGCGCCCGACTACCCGCTCGACGTCGTCTCGGTCATCGAGGCCACCCTCGAGGACCCGCGGCAGGTGCTCTCCGCGCAGCGCACCAAGGCCCGCGGCGAGGCGGTCGGCGCCATGAAGGCCGAGGGCATCGAGTACGAGCAGCGGATGGAGCTGCTCGAGGACGTCACCCACCCGCGGCCGCTGCTGGAGCTGCTCGAGGGCGCCTACGAGACGTACCGGCGGGGCCACCCGTGGGTCGCCGACTACGAGATCAAGCCCAAGAGCGTGGTCCGCGACATGTACGAGCGGGCGATGACCTTCACCGAGTACGTGTCGTTCTACGGCCTGTCCCGCTCCGAGGGCCTGGTCCTGCGGTACCTCGCGGACGCGTACCGGGCGCTGCGGCAGACCGTCCCCGAGGACGCCCGCACCGAGGAGCTCACCGACCTCATCGAGTGGCTCGGCGAGCTCGTCCGCCAGGTCGACTCCAGCCTGCTCGACGAGTGGGAGCGGCTGCGCAACCCGGGCGCGCTGCCCGAGGAGGTACGCCTCGACGACAAGCCGCCGGCGGTCACCCGCAACGCCCGCGCGTTCCGGGTGCTGGTGCGCAACGCCCTGTTCCGGCGGGTCGAGCTGGCCGCCCTGCGCCGGTGGGACGAGCTCGGCGAGCTGGACGGCGAGGCCGGCTGGTCGGCCGACCGCTGGCAGGACGCGATGGAGCCGTACTTCGACGAGTACGACGAGATCGGCACCGGCCCGGCCGCCCGTGGTCCCGCGCTGCTGCAGATCGAGGTCACCGGCACCGCCTGGAACGTCCGGCAGGTCTTCGAGGACCCCGACGGCGACCACGACTGGGGCATCGACGCCACCGTCGATCTCGCCGCCTCCGACGAGGCCGGGGCCGCCGCGGTCGTGGTCACGGCGGTGGGGCCGCACTAGTGGGGCCGCTCTAGTGGGACCGCCGCTCTCCCGGCGGCGCCGCCTGGCCGGGTTCGCCCTCGCGATCGCCGGCCTCCCGCTGCTCACCGTGGTCGCCCACGCGAGCGGGCTGGCGCTCACCGGCAACATCCCGCTGTTCCTGGCCGCCGTGGTCGCGGTGGCGCTGGTCGGCGGGCGGTGGCCGGCCCTGCTCGCCGCCGTCGGCGGGTTCCTCCTGCTCAACTACTGGTTCGTGCCGCCGCTGCACACCCTCGCGATCGGCACCTGGTCGAACCTGCTGGCGCTCGTGTCCTTCGTCGTGATCGCCATGGCCGTCTCGTGGGTCGTCGACCTCGCCGCCCGGCGCACCCGCCAGGCGCGGATCCTGGCGGTCGCGGCCGAGGGCGACCGGGTGCGCACGGAACTGCTCCGGGCGGTGGGGCACGATCTGCGTACGCCGCTCGCCTCGGCCAAGGCCGCCGTCGCCGGCCTGCGCAGCCCCGACGTCGAGTTCGACGAGAAGGACCGCGCCGAGCTGCTGGCCACCGCCGAGGAGTCGCTCGACCGGCTCGCCGGCCTGGTCGCGAACCTGCTCGACATGAGCCGCCTGCAGGCCGGCGCGCTCGGGATGACGCCGGCCGACGTCGGCCTCGAGGAGGTGGTGCCGCGCGCCCTCGACGAGCTCGGACCGCCCGGGCGCCGGTTCGCGGTCCGGCTGCCCGACGAGCTGCCGGCCGTGCGGGCCGACCCCGGCCTGCTCGACCGGGTGATCGTCAACGTCGCCGGGAACGCGCTGCGGTTCAGCCCGCCCGACCGGCCGCCCGCGATCACCGGCGCCGCCGCCGGGGCGACGGTCGAGCTGCGGGTGATCGACCACGGGCCGGGCATCCCCGAGGACAAGTGGGATCTGGTGTTCCGGCCGTTCCAGCGGCTCGGCGACCGGGACACGCACACCGGGGTCGGGCTCGGGCTGGCCCTCTCCCGCGGGCTGGCCGAGGCCATGGGCGGTACGCTGCGGCCCGCCACCACTCCGGGCGGGGGCCTTACGATGATCTTGTCGCTGCCCGCGGCCGCGCTTCCGGCCGCCCGGACGGAGGGTAGGAGTTGACCCGCATCCTCGTCGTCGACGACGACCCGCAGATCGTGCGGGCACTGCGGATCAACCTGCGTGCCCGCGCATACGAGGTCGACGTGGCCCCGGACGGCGCCGGCGCCCTGCGCGTGGCCGCCACCCACCCGCCCGACCTCGTCGTGCTCGACCTCGGGCTGCCGGACATGGACGGCGCCGACGTGATCCGCGGCCTGCGCGGCTGGACGGCCGTGCCGATCATCGTGCTCTCCGGGCGCGCCGAGGGCACCGACAAGGTGGCCGCCCTCGACGCCGGCGCCGACGACTACGTGACCAAGCCGTTCGGCGTCGACGAGCTGCTGGCCCGCATCCGGGCGGTGACCCGCCGCGTGCACCCGCAGGACGCCTCCCCCACGGCCATCGTCGGCCGGTACACCATCGACCTCGCCGGCCACACGATCACGCCCGACCAGCGCCTCACCCCGACCGAGTGGCAACTCCTCGAGCACCTGCTGCGCAACCCGGGCAAGCTGATCACCCAGCGCCAGCTGCTGCACGACGTGTGGGGGCCGCAGTACGGCACCGAGACGAACTATCTACGGCAGTACATGGCCCGGCTGCGACGCAAGCTCGAGGACGACCCGACCCGCCCGCGCCACCTGCTGACCGAGCCCGGCATGGGGTACCGCTACCAGCCCTGAAGTCTCACGCGCGCCCGGCGCGGACCGATAGGCACCCGCATGAGACAGATCCCGGCTGCTGTCGTTCCCGCCTTCGCCGTCGCGGCCGGCCTGCCCTCGGTGGTCGCCCCCGGCACCACGGTCGCGCACGTCGCGTACCTCATCGGATTTGCCGCCTTCACCGCCATCGCCTGGTTCCGCCTGCGGAGCATGACCGGGCCGAGCGTGCGGGGGTACGGGATGATCACCGCCGCGCTGACCGTCTGGCTCAGCGGCGACGTGCTGTACGACGTGCTCAGCCACTTCTTCACGCTCGGTGACGTCTCCCCCTCCGACGTGCTGTGGCTCTCCGGCTATCCGCTGCTGGTCGGCGGACTCGTGCGGCTCACCGTGCTGCGGGCGCCCGGCCGGCTGCGCGAGGGCCTGCTCGACGCGTTCGCCATGACGATCGTGGTGGCCTGGCTGTTCTGGCAGTTCCTCATCCTGCCCGCGGCCGAGCACCAGAGCATGTCGCTGGCCACCGCGCTCGGCGCGCTCTACCCGATGGGCGACGTGCTGATCTTCGCGGCCACCGCGATCCTGGTGCTCGCGCCCGGCTCCAAGCGCGGCCCGATCGGCTACCTGGTCGCCGCGCTCGTGCTCACGCTGATCGGCGACATCAGCATCTCGCTGCTGCCCGCGCTGTTCCCCGACCTGTCCCGCTCCGGGCAGGCCGACCGCTTCGACGGCCTGCTGCTGCTGGCCAACAGCCTGCTCGCGGCGGCCGTGGCGCACCGCGACGCGACCCGGATGGCCCAGCCGTCGCCCTCCGAGCAGCGCCTGCACCCGGCCCGGGTGGTCTTCCTCGGCATCGCGCTGGTGGTGCTGCCGACCGTGGCCGGCCTGCACTCGTTCGGCAGCGTGCTCAGCCGGGTCTCGCTGCTCACCTCGATCACGCTGCTGACCTCGCTGATCCTGGTGCGCTTCGTCTTCGTGGTGCGCGAGCAGGAGCGGGTCCGGGCCGAGCTGCACTATCAGGCCGAGCACGACACCCTGACCGGGCTGTCCAACCGCAAGGCGCTGCTGGCCGGGCTCGACCACGCGCTGCGGCACGCCCCGGCCGGCTACGGCCCCGTGGTCTTCTACCTGGACCTCAACGGCTTCAAACCGATCAATGACCGGTACGGCCACGCGGCCGGCGACGTCATCCTGCAGGAGTTCGCCCGGCGGCTGCGGGCCGGCGTGCGACCGGCCGACGTGACCGCCCGCCTCGGCGGGGACGAGTTCGTCGTCCTGGCCACCGAGATCGCCGACGCGGAGGCGGCCCGCGAGTTCGCCGCCCGGCTGCGGGAGATGGCCGCCGCCCCCGTCCACCACGAGGGCAACGTCCTGACGGTGGGAGTGAGCGTGGGCGTGGCGGCGGCCTCCGCGCTTCCGAGCCGGTCCGCCGACGCGCTGCTGGCCGCCGCCGACGCGGCCATGTACAGCGAGAAGGCGCCGGTCAGCGCCAGGTCAGCACGCTGATCTCGTCGGCGTCGCCGATCGCCGGGAAGATCCGCTTCGGCGTCCCGCCCGCCGCCGGGACCAGGTAGTAGCCGTCGGCGCGCCGGGCGATGATCTGCTTCCCGTCCGGCGACACCACGAGGTCGGTGAACACCTTGCCCGGCATCTCCGCGATCTTGGTGAGGTGGCCGGTGGGGCCGTCGGCGGCGAGCGCGACGATCTCGGCCTTCCGGCCCATGCCGTAGCAGGGCAGGGTGAGCCGGGCCAGCTGGCGCGGGCCCCGGCAGTTGTAGAGCAGCGGCGCCCGCCCGTTCGCGTCCGGCTTGCCGGCCACGGTCGCGCCGACCAGCTCGCGGCTCGTGCGGCGCACGGTGACGTGCCCGGCTCCGGCAACGTCGATCACGTCCGGCTCGACGGCCGGGTCGCCGGTGGAGTCCCAGGAGCCGGCCTCGCCCCCGAACCGGCCGAGCGTGCCGGGATCGGCCGGGTCGACCGTGATCGTGTGGTGCGGTCCTCCGTCGCCGCCGTCGACCGTGACGGCCAGCGTCGTCGTGCCCGGGATGAAGCCGGCGCCGGCCATGCTCAGCCCGGGGGCGCCCAGCGCGTCGGCGTTCAGCTCGCCCGTCGCTTCGTACGTCTTTCCGGCCGCCCGGAAGAGCACCAGCCGGCCGCCCGACCGGTCGAGCTGGGCGGCGAACGCGTAGTCCTCGCTGAACGCCAGAATGTCGGCGGCCTCCGGCACCGTCACCGATCGCAGCCGGTCGCCGGTCTTCACGTCGTACACCCGCAGCTCGCGTTTGTTGTTCTTGGTGGCCAGCACGACCAGGCCGGCCGGGAGAACCTTGGCCGTCGGTTTCGGGGCCGGCGTCTCCCACTGCGGGGCCGTCGCCGCATCGCCGCCGTCCGTGCAGGCGCCCAGCGCCAGGAGCAGGACAATGGCGGCGATCGATCTTCTCACGCCGGGGATGCTACCGGGGTGCGCGCTCCCGTGCGGGTCGCCCCGACGCCGGCCGCCACCACCAGGGCGATGCCGGCCACGCCGAGCGCGTCGGGGATCTGGTGCAGCCCGATCGCGCCGATCAGCAGGGCGAAGGCGGGCTCGAGGGCCATCAGCGTGCCGAAGGCTCCGGTGGTGAGGCGTCGCAGGGCGAGCATCTCCCAGCCGTACGCGATCATCATCATCGCCCCCAGCAGCAGGCCGAGCAGGATCTGGCCGCCGGTGAGCGCGGCGAACACGTGCGGGGACACGGTGAACGTCGCGACCAGGGCCGCCACCGGCATCGAGACGGCCAGCCCCTGCAGGCCGGAGACGGCGTCGCCGACCCGCTGGGTGAGCACGATGTAGGCGCCCCAGCAGACCGCCGCGCCGAGCGCGAAGACGACGCCGAGCGGGTCGACCCCGCCCGCCCACGGCGAGGTCAGCAGCACCACGCCGAGGGCGGCCAGCACCGGCCAGAGCGGCTTGCGGACCCGGGCCGCCGCGACGGCGAGCGGGCCGAGGAACTCGATGGCGCTGGCCGTGCCGAGCGGCAGCCGGCCGACGGCGGCCATGAACAGGATCGTGGCGCCGGCGGTGGCCACGCCGAGCAGCGCCGTGGCGCCCAGGGCCCGGGCGTTGAACTCGCGCAGCCGCGGCCGGACCAGGACGATCAGCAGCAGGCCGGCCCAGCACAGGCGCAGCCAGGCCGCGCCCTCGGCGCCGATCGTGCCGATCAGCCCGACCGAGGCGGCGATGCCGGCCTGGACCGTGAGCATGGCGGCGACGGCCATGGCGGTCCCCGTGCGTACCTGATGCATGAGGCCATTGAAGTCGCGCCGATTGTTCGCGTCCACGTGCCGATGCTGGACATACCGTTCGGTTTTGACGAACAATTCCCCCGTGGAGACGCGCAGGCTGCGGTTACTCGTCGCGCTCGACCGGCTGGGGTCGATGCGCGGGGTCGCCGAGGAGATGGGGCTCACCACCTCGACCGTGTCGCAGCAGCTCGCGATCCTGGCCCGGGACGTGGGGGCCGCGCTCGTCGAGCCCGAGGGACGCCGGGTGCGGCTGACCCCGGCCGGTCGCCGGCTGGCCGCGCACGGCGTCACCATTCTCGCCGCGGTCGAGGCGGCCGAGCTCGACCTCTCCCCGACGTCGTCGCCGGCCGGCTCGGTCAAGGTCGCCGGGTTCGCGACCGCGGTCCGGCGGGCGCTGCTGCCGCTGCAGCGCGGGCTGCCGGCCGGGGTCCGGCTGTCGATCCGCGAGCACGAGCCGGCCGAGGCGTTCGCGCTGCTCGACGCCGACGACGTGGACCTGGCGCTGATCTACGACTACAACCTGGCGCCGCTGTCGTTCGCGGCCCGCTACGAGACGCGGGCGCTGTGGACGATGCCGTGGAGCCTCGCGACGCCGGCCGGGATGTCGCTGTCCGCGGCGTGGGCGGCGGACTGGATCGTCAACTCGCGGAACACGGCGGACGAGGACGTGGCGCGGACGCTCGCGGCGCTCAACGGCGGCTCGGTGCGGGTGGCGCACCGCTGCGACAGCCTGAACCTGGTGGTGGACCTCATCGAGGCCGGGCTCGGGGTGGCGCTGCTGCCCGCGGACATGGCCGTTCCGCCGACGCTCGCCCTGCTGCCGCTGTCGGCACCGCCGGTTCTGCTGCGGGCGTACGCGGTCACCCGGCGCGGGCGGGCGGGATGGCCGCCGCTCGCGCTGGTGCTCTCGCTCCTCGCTTAGGCTGATGGCCATGCCCGAATTGGAGATTCCGGTGCTGGAGGCTCTGCACTCCACGCCCGCCCGGCGTTACCTGTCGCCCGAGCCGATCGGCGACGATGTCATCCGCGCGATCCTCGATGCCGCGATCCGCGGCCCCAACGGCGGCAACACGCAGCGCTGGGCCTGGATCGTGCTGCGCGACCCTGAGGTCAAGAAACAGATCGCCGGCTTCTACCGCGAGGGGTGGGAGGGCAGCTACGGCAAGCTCCGCGAGCACATGCGGTCCCAGCCCGAGTCGGCCGACGGCATGGGCCCGGCCAACTTCCGGGCCGGCGACCACCTGGCGGCGCACCTCGAGGAGGCCCCGGTCTGGGTCTTCCCGGTGCTGCTGGGCGCGGCCAAGTCGGCGAACCCGCGGCTGGGCGCCTCGATCTACGGCGCGGTGCAGCAGCTGATGCTGGCGGCGCGCGCCTACGGCATCGGGTCGGTCATCACCACCCTCTACTCCGGACACGAGGCGGAGGTGCGCACGCTGCTCGGCCTCCCCGAGGACGCGCTCACCATGGCGCTGGTGCCGCTCGGGTACCCGAGCAAGGGGCGCTGGGCCGAGCCGAAGCGCAAGCCCCTGGACGAGGTCGTCTTCTACGACCGGTACTCCTGATCGCCGTCCACCTCTTCCCTGCGCGCGATCAGGAAGCGGCGCTCGGGGTCGTTGTCGGTGAGGGCGATCGCCTCGGTGTACGCGACGGCGGCCTCGGCGCGGCGGCCCAGCCGGCGCAGGAAGTCGGCGCGGGCGGCGGCCAGGTACGGGTAGGTCGCCAGCGCCGGCTCGGCCAGCAGCGGGGCGAGCGCGTCGAGGCCGGCCGCGGGGCCGTCGCGCATGCCGATCGCGGCGGCCCGGTTGAGCCGGACGACCGCGGTCGGCCAGAGGGCGAGCAGGCGGTCGTAGAGGTCGGCGACCGCCGGCCAGTCGGTGGCCGCCCAAGTGGGTGCCTCGGCGTGCTGGGCGGCGATGGCGGCCTGCAGCGAGTAGCGGCTGGGCCGGCCCCGGCGCAGGGACTCGGTGAGCAGGGCGACGCCCTCACGGATCTTCGCGGCGTCCCAGCGGGCGCGGTCCTGGTCGGCCAGCAGCAGCAGGCGGCCGTCGGGCGCCTGGCGGGTCGCCGAGCGGGCGTCGTTCAGCAGCATGAGGGCGAGCTGGGCGGCCACGTCGGGCTCGGTCGGCATCAGGCGGTGCAGCAGGCGGCCGAGGTCGAGGGCCCGGTCGAGCAGGTCGTGCCGGATCAGGTGCGGGCCGGCCGGCGCGGTGTGCCCGGTCGTGAAGATGAGCTGGACGACCTCGAGGACGACGCCGAGGCGGCCGGCCAGCTCGTCGGGGGCCGGCGCCCGGTACGGGATGCGGGCGGCGGCGATCTTCTTCTTGGCCCGGGTGATGCGGGCGGCCATGGTCGGCTCGGGGACCAGGAACGCGCGGGCCACCTCGGCCGTGGTGAGGCCGCAGACCAGGCGCAGGGTGAGCGCTGCCTGCGCCTCGCGGGCCAGGGCCGGGTGGCAGCAGGTGAAGATGAGCCGCAACCGGTCGTCGCATTGTGTTTCGTCGCCTCGTGTTTCGGTGACCAGCAGCGGCAGCGCCCGGCGGAGGACGGCATGCCGGCGCAGCTCGTCGCGGGCCTTGTTGCGGGCCACCTGGGTGAGCCAGGCCCCGGGTCGCGCCGGCACCCCGGACCCGGGCCAGGTCTTGAGGGCGGCGGCGAAGGCCTCCTGCGCGCACTCCTCGGCCAGGTCCAGGTCGCGGGTGAGCTGGGCGGTGGTGGCCAGCACCTGCGCCCAGTCGCGGCGGTGGGCCGACGCCACCGCCGCGACGACGTCCTCGGTCATCCCCGCTCGACCACCGGGCGGATCTCGACGCCGCTGTGGCCGGCCTTCACCTCGGGCAGCAGGGCCACCAGCTTGACGACCTCGTCCAGGTCGGCCGCCTCGACCAGGTAGTAGCCGCCGAGGGCCTCCTTGGTCTCCAGGAACGGGCCGTCGGTCAGCACCACGCCGCCGTCCGACCCGGCCCGCATCGTGGTCGCGTCCGGCGCCCCGGTGAGCTGGTCGCCGCCGAGGACGCGGTCGCCGCCGGCCCGGTTGAACTCGCCGTGCGCGGCGCCGTGCGCGGCCCACTCCTCTCCGGTCATCGCCTCCCACTGCTTGTCGTCGCCGTAGATGAGCAGCATGTACTTCGCCATCTCGTACACCCTTCCTGGTTGGCTTTTCACCGCACCGACGTTCGACACCGCGGCGGAATCGACAGGCCACCCATATTCTGGCCCGGTGACGTACATCAAATCGGTCACCTTCGACTGTGCCGACGCGCTCGTGGTCGCCCGGTTCTGGGCCGCGGCGCTCGGCGGCGAGGTCGAGGAGGACTCGACGGCGGAGAAGGCGTTCGTGGAGGCGCCCGGCTGGGGCGGCCCGAGCATGTGGTTCCAGCGGGTGCCCGAGCCGCGCACCGCCAAGCTGCGGATGCACTTCGACCTGCGCGCGCCCGAGGGCGGCGTGCCGGCCGAGGTCGACCGGTTGCGGGCGCTCGGCGCGACGGTGTTCGACGACCAGGGAGAGCTCGTGGTCATGCAGGACCCGGAGGGCAACGAGTTCTGCGTGGAGTCATGAGAAAGCCGGCGCCCGGATCCCCGGACGCCGGCGTGGCTCACTTCTTCTTGCCCTTCTTCGGCGGCTCGATCGCCGCCGGCGGGTACTTCTCGTTGAAGCTCTGGATCACCGGGAGGCCGACCCGGACCAGGTCGCGGCTGCGGTGCGCGACGTCGGCCGGCGTCAGGTGGTGCCGGGGCGCCGGGAACTGGGCGGCGATCGTGCCGGTGAACTGCAGCAGGTCGTCGACCGAGCCGGGGAACGTGCGGCACATGTCGGCGGCCGCGCGCATCTGCGACTCGGGGATGAAGGCGACGTGCTCGCCCATGCCGCCGGCCCACGCGCCCGGGTGCACCAGGTACCCGGCCGGCAGCCGGCCCGCGCCGCCCATCGGCGCGAGGGCCCGGCCCCGCTCGACCGGCTCCGGCCTCGACTTGAGCACCATGTAGAGCGCGCCGGCGCCGAACAGCAGCGCGGGCACGACGATCGCGACCTGGGCCGGCTTGCCGGCCATCAGCAGCATCACACCGAGCACCCCGAGGATCATCGCGCCGGCCATGTACTCGCGGGTGCCGTCGCGGGCGGCGCCCGCCTCGGCGTCGGCGACGCAGCGCTTGATGATGGCCTCGAGGACCGGGTCGGTGGGTCGCCACCCGTCACCCCGGACGGGCATTTCACGCGCGGACTGTGCCATCCGTGGCGTCCTTTCGCTTGGAGGGATCGCCCAGCGGTATCGGCCGGCGCGGCGCCGGGATGAGGGATCGGCGAGCCCCACTTTCCCGGCGCAAACCCTCAAGCCGCGGTGCCCTTGCTCTGCTCACCTCTACGCGCGGCTTCTTGAGAGGGGGTGCGGCGGGTCGCGCCACCGGGGCTCCTTCACCTCGGCCGCGGCAGCGCGGTCGGCCGATGCGGGGCCGGCGCGGTTGGCCGATGCGGGGCCGGCGCGGTCGGGCAATGCGGGGCCGGCGCGGTTGGCCGATGCGGGGCCGGCGCGGTCGGGCAATGCGGGGCCGGCGCGGTTGGCCGATGCGGGGCCGGCGCGGTCGGTCGATGCGGGGCCGGCGCAATGGATCGGCCCGCGATTTCGCCCTGTTCGACCCCACCCCGGCACTGGGTGGGGCGACGATACGGCCCGCCTACGACAAATTTGGCGTGCTGTCCACACATCGACGCGGCGGGCGGGCCGGGCACGGTCCGCGGGACGAGCGCGGCGTCACGCGGCCGGCCCAGCGTCACGCGGCCGGCCCAGCGTCACGCAGCCGACCCCGGCGTCACGCAGCCGACCCCGGCGACACGCGGCCGGCACGGCGACACGCAGCCGGCACGGCGACACGCAGCCGGCACGGCGACACGCAGCCGGCACGGCGACACGCAGCCGGCACGGCGTCACGCGGACAGCGCGGCGTACCGCCCGCCCGCTCCCACCGGGGCGTCGTGCGTGCCCGACTCCAAAACGCGGCCGTGGTCGACGACCACGATCTGGTCGGCGTCGCGGATCGTGGACAACCGGTGGGCGATCGTCACCGTCGTGCGGCCGCGGGCCAGCTCGTCGAACGCCCGCTGCACGGCGCGCTCGGTCTCGTTGTCCAGGGCGCTGGTCGCCTCGTCCAGGACCAGGATGCGCGGGTCGCGCAGCAGGGTGCGGGCGATGGCCATGCGCTGCTTCTCGCCGCCGGAGAAGCGGTGGCCGCGCGAGCCGACCATCGTGTCGTAGCCGTCGGGCAGGCCCGCGATCACGTCGTGGATCTGGGCGGCCCGGGCCGCGGCCTCGATCTGCTCGTCGGTGGCGCCGGGGCGGGCGTAGCGCAAGTTCTCCCGGACGGTGGTGTGCAGCAGGTACGTCTCCTGGCTGACCACGCCGACGATCGCCGACAGGTCGGCCAGCGACAGGTCGCGCAGGTCGACGCCGTCGATCGTGATGCGGCCCGCCGTCGGGTCGTAGAGGCGGCTGATCAGCGCGGCGATCGTGCTCTTGCCCGAGCCGGTCTCGCCGACCAGGGCCAGGGACGTCCCGGCGGGCACGTCCAGGGTCACCCCGGCGACCGCGGCCGCGGTGCTCCCGGCGTACGCGAAAGTCACCTCCTCGAAGCGCAGGTGGCCGCGCGGCGCCGGAATGCGCACGGGCGTCGCCGGCTCCTCGATCTCCACCGGGAGGTCGAGGTACTCGAAGATGCGCGCGAACAGCGCGAGCGAGCTGGTCAGCTGGACCCCGACGTTGAGCAGGCCGAGCAGCGGCCGGAACAGCCCGGCCTGGAGCGCGGTGAACGCCACCAGCGTGCCGATGCTCAGCCGGCCGGCGGTGAACGGCATCCCCGCGGCCAGGTAGATGATCGCCGGGATGGCCGCGAACACGATGCTCATCGACGCCATCCGCCAGCGGCCGGCCAGCTCGGAGCGCAGCTCGAGGTCGATCAGGCGGCTCGACGAGGCCGAGAAGCGGTCGATCAGCGCGGGCGCCGTGCCCATGGTCTTGGCCAGCTGCACGCCGCTGATCGACAGGCCCTCCTCGATCGTCACGTTCAGGTCGGCGAGCTCCCGCTGCCGCTGCGCGGTGATCTCGCGGCGCATGCGGGCGACCCGCCGGGACAGGTAGATCGCCGGCGGCAGCACCACCAGCGAGACGAGGCTGAGCTGCCAGGAGAGGGCGGCCATCGCCACGATCGTGGCGACCGCGGTGGTGAGGTTGGCCGCGATCGAGGTCGCGGTCGAGGTCACGACGGCTTCCATGCCGCCGATGTCGTTCGTGATGCGGGACTGCACCTCGCCCGTACGGGTGCGGGTGAAGAAGCCGATCGACTGCCGCTGGAGGTGGGTGAAGACGTCCGTGCGCAGCCGGTGCATGACCCGCTGGCCGACGGCGGTGGAGATCCAGGTCTGCACGACGCCGAGGGCGGCGGTCACGGCGGCGACGGCGACCATGCCGATCACCAGCCAGACCAGCAGGCGCAGGTCGGCGTGCGGCAACGCGTCGTCGATGACGGCGCGCAACAGGAACGGGCTGGCCATGCCGATGATCGACGAAGCCACGATGATCAGTACGACGACGGACAGCGACCGGAGGTGGTCGGTGAACAGCCCGCCGATGCGGCGCAGCGAGACGTCGCGCGCCTGGGCCTTCTCGGCCTGCGTGGGTTTTCTGGTGTCGCGCGCCAAGTGCGCCTCCCAAGCTCGGAATACTGAGGTTACCTCATCATGAGGTTACAACGGCAGTTGCTGCTACCGTATTCCGGTGGACGAGGAGACGCTGTCCGAGGCGTTCTGGTCGGTGGCCCGCCGGCTGCGGCACCGCACCCGGGTGGCGCTCGAGCCCTGGGATCTGTCGCCCTCGCTCGCCCGCGCGCTGAGCGTGGTGGCCCGGCACGGCGCGGTGCGGCTGAGCACCCTGGCCGATCACTTGCGCATCGCTCCCCGTACGGCGACCGAGGTGGCCGACGACCTGACCGGTCTCGGCCTGGCGGCGCGGCACCCCGACCCCGACGACCGCCGGGCCACGCTGTTGTCCCTCACCGTGGCCGGCGCCGAGACGGCGAAGGCGATCCGGGCCGCCCGGCAGGCCGAGGGCGAGCAGTTCTTCGCGGCGCTCTCCCCGGCAGAACGCGACGATCTCGCCCGGCTGCTGCGAAAGCTGAGCGCCGCCCCGGATCAGGCCTGAAGGCAGATCAGGAGGCCGATCGTGGCGTCGGCGGCCACGTGGGCGAGGACCGGAAAGCCGGACGCGACCGACTCGATCACCAGCGCCGGGCGGACGCCCCAGGTGGTGGTCAGCCCGGTCTGGAGGACGCCGCCGCGTTGACGACGGCGAAGCCGAGGATCCCGGCCGCCGCCACCCACGGCGAGGCGTCCCGCACCTGGCCGGGGAACGCCGAGAGGTGGCGCCCAGGGTCAGCGCGCGATCTCGGATGCCGACGGGGATACGGGACCGGCCTCAGCGGCGGGAGGCGCTCGTATGGCGGATCAGCGCGGTGGCGCACGCGGCCGAACCGGAGGCGCACAACAGGGCGAACGTGAGCAGGCGCGGCACCTCGAGCGCGGTGACCCGGTCGAGCACGCCGAGGATCAGCAGCGCCGCCAGGCAGACGGCGAAGGCGACCGTCGTGAGATGGGCGAGCGCCCCGCGGCCGTCGGGCTCGGGGTGGCGGCCGCCGGCCGGGATGCGCAGCGACTCGGCGAACTGGTCGGTCACCCGGACCAGCGACGCGGCGTCGACGATCTGCTGCTCGGCGGTGGTCAGCCGGCGCAGTTCGAGAGTGGCCCGCTCGTGGCCGGGGTCGAGGGTGAGCGCCCGGCCGTACGCCTCGCGGGCGCTCAGCGGTCGGCCCGCGGCGAACAGGGCGACGCCGAGCGCGACCTGGAGGTCGGCGTCGTAGTGGGCGAACTCGGCGCCGGCGATCAGCACGCGCTCGGCCTCGGCGAGGCGGCCCGCGGCCAGCAGGGCGCGGCCGTGCCGCTCGGCGAGGCGCGGGTTGCCGGGGTCCTCGGCGCACGCGGTGGCCGCGGCCGAGACGGCCAGGTCGTGCCGGCCGGTGGCGGTATAGGCGGCGCTCACCCAGTAGAGGGCCTCGAGGCCGCGCGGCTCGAGGCGCAGCGCCTGCCGGGCCGCGTCGAGGGCCTCGCCGGGGTGGCGCAACGCCAGGTGGGCGCGGGCCAGCAGCAGCCAGGCGTCGACGTTGCCGGGCTCCTCGCCGACGACGGGAGCGAGCAGCGTGGCGGCCTGCCCGGCCCGGCCGCTGTGCAGCAGGTCGTCGGCCCGGCCGAGGAGCATGTCGGTTCGCACCCCGGCACATTCGGCCGCGCACCCGGCGACTTGCGGAAGCCGCCGGGTGCGGTGCGGTTGTCACTCGTTGCGGGCGGTCTCCGGTCCGGTGACCCGGCGCAGCAGCGGCATCGTCGACGCGATCAGTCCGAGGGACACGGCGAGGCCGGCCGCCACCAGCACGTAGTACGACCCGGGCGGCGGCTTCAGGTCGTAGTGGAACTGCGAGCGCAGGAACAGCCCGGCGGCCAGGAAGCCGGCCGCCACCGCGACGACCGAGACGGCCAGCAGCGGCACCGCGCTCTCCACCGTGATCACCCGGCGCAGCTCGGCCAGACGCACCCCGGCCAGGCGGAGCAGCGCGAACGGCCGTTTCCGCTCGTTGATGCCGCCGGTGAGGGCGACCGCGAGGCTGCACCCGGCGATCACCAGGCTGGCCACGATCACCACGTCGGCGAGGCGCTGGAAGCGCACCAGCGTACGGGCGAAGTCGCTGCGCCACTCGGCCTCGGTCGACGGGAACCGGCCGCCCGGGTAGGCCGTCTCGAGCTGGGTGCGGGCCCGCTCGATGCTCGCCGGCCGGCCGTCGGTGATCACGACCACCGACAGCAGCGGCTTGCCGGCCAGTTCGGCCGTGGTGACCGGCGCCGCCTCCCAGACCGGCGCCGCCGGGTCGGGCCCGCTCAGGTCGGCGTAGGCCCAGGCGACCGCCGCGCCCGGCGCGCACGTGCCGAGCTCGGGCCGCCCGGCGATGTCGGCGCAGCTGACCAGCCCGTTGAGATGCCCGGGCTCGGCGTCGGTGAGCCGGACGGCCACCACCTTCTCCACCCCCGGCGTCGTGGTCAGGCCGGCCGGCGGCGACGCGGAGGCCGGCCGCGGCCCGTCGCCGGGGAACCAGCTGACCGACAGGTTGTCGTGGACGGCGGTGCCGGCCGGCCGGTCGCCGCGGTAGGCCACGATCGACGTGATCACGCCGGTCGCGACGCTGGTGACGAACAGCGCGAGCATCAGCCCGCTGACCGAGCGGAACCCGGCCCGCGGGTCGTCGGCGAGCCGCCGGGCGGCGATCAGCGTGGCCGGGCGGCGGGCGCGGAGGGCCAGGAGGCGGGCGCCGGCCATGGTCAGGTACGGCCCGGCCAGCACCAGCCCGAGCATGACCACGACGATGCCGCCCAGGTAGGCCGCGAGCTGCCCGTTGGCGGTGCCGGGGCGGTGGCCGACGAAGAACGCCAGCTCGGCCAGGCCGGCCAGCACCGGAATCAGGCGCCAGGCGCGCGGCGGTCGCGGGGTGACCCGGCGGGCCACACCGAGCGGGGAGATCCGCACCCGGCGCAGCGCGAACCGGGCCGCCACCGCCGCGCCCAGCGGCACCCCGACGGCGACGACGAGCACGTCGGCCAGGGTCAGCGTGAGGTCGCTCAGGAAGAACCGCTCGCCGGTGTAGGTGATGGGGGTCATCAGCGGCCGCAAGGCCAGGAACAGGCCGAACCCGAGCAGCGTGCCGGCCGCCGCGGCGGCGGTCGACTCGACCGTGGCCAGGGTGGCGACCTGCCGCGGGGTGGCGCCGACCAGCCGCATCGCCGCGAACCGCTGCTCGCGCCGGGCCGCCGCGAGCCGGGTCGCCGTCCCGATGAAGATCAGCAGCGGGAAGAGCAGGGCGGCCGCGACCACGCCGAGGACCAGGCTCAGGCCCTCGCTCCCGATGCCGACCAGGCAGCCGTGGCACTTGCTCGGGTCGATGCTGACCAGCCGGTCGATCCGTACCGCGCCGCCGATGGCGGCGAGCTCCGATGGCGTCCGGCCGACGACGACGATGAGCGAATCGGGTGAGGGCAGCCCCGCGTCGCCGATGATGCCGGCCTGCCGGCCCGGCCAGCGGTCGCCGAGCTGCTCGGCCGGGGTGGTCGCGAGCAGCGCGGCGAGGGCGGGCGAGACGTAGAACTCGCCGGGGCCGGGCAGGGCGGTCATCCCCGGCGGAACCGGCGCGTCGGGGCCGCTGACCGCCACGTCCACGCGGGCCATCCGCTCGCCGTGGAAGAAGTCCTCGCGGATCGCCCAGTCCACCGGGTCGGCGTGGGCGGGGCCGGTGGCGGCCGCGGTGACCGAGCTGTTCAGCCACGCGTACCGCAGGTTCTGCGACGTGACCGCACCGAGTCCGGCGAGGGCGGCGAGCACCAGCGTGACCGCCACCGCGACCGCGCCGCCGATCAGCACGAGCCGCCCGGTCGCGTCGCGCCCGCCGGCCACGGCCAGCCGCAGGCCGAGGCGGATCACGACGCCACCGCGGGGGTGGTGACCCGGCCGTCGCGGACCATGACCTCGCGATCGGCGTACGCGGCGATCCGCGCCTCGTGGGTGACCAGCACGACGGTGGTGCCCCGCTCCCGGGCCGCGGCCACCAGCAGGTCCATCACCTGCTCGCCGGTGAGCGAGTCGAGCGCGCCGGTCGGCTCGTCGGCGAACAGCACGGCCGGCTCGCCGACCAGCGCCCGGGCGAGGGCGACCCGCTGCGCCTGCCCGCCGGACAGCTCCCCCGAGCGCCGCCGCTCGAGACCGTCGAGGCCGAGCCGGCCGAACCACTCGCGGGCCTTGGCCAGGGCCGGGTCGCGGCGCAGGCCACCGAGCAGCAGCGGGAGCGCCACGTTCTCCTCGGCGGTCAGCTCGGGCACCAGCTGGCCGAACTGGAAGACGAACCCGAACCGGTCGCGCCGCAGCTCGCTGCGGGCGGCCTCGCTCAGCGTGTCGATCCGCTGACCGAGCACCTGCACCGAGCCGGCGTCGGGCGTGAGGATGCCGGCCAGGCAGTGCAGCAGCGTCGACTTGCCGGAGCCGCTCGGCCCCATCACCGCCACGATCTCCCCCGCGTCGATCGTGACGTCGGCCCCGCGCAGCGCCGGCGTCTCACCGAACGACAGCGCGACCCCGCGCGCCTCCAGTGCCGGGCTCACGGCTTCACCGTCGCCCGCAGCTGGTCGAGCCGGGCCACGGTGGTGTCGATCCACCGCAGGTCGGCCTCGAGGTGGAACAGGCCGTGGTCGGCGAGCAGCCCGTCGACCAGGTCGCCGGCGCGCTTGACCTCGGTGAGCTCGCGCATGCGGGCCAGGTGGGCGGCGCGCTGGGCGTCGAGGTACTCCTCGGCCGGGCGGCCGAGCATGAGGGCCAGCACCACCTTGGCGAACAGCACGGTCTGCAGGTGCGGCTCGGCCGCGACCGGCTCGGCGATCCAGGCGCCGACCTCGGTGGCGCCGAGCTCGGTGATCACGTACCGCTTCCGCTCCGGCCCCTCCCCCGGGGTGACCTCGTCCATCACCACCTTGCCGTCCCGGGCGAGCCGGGCGAGCGTGGAATACACCTGCCCGAACGGCAGCGACCGGCCGTGCCCGAAGTAGAGGTCGTAGTCGCGCTTGAGGTCGTATCCGTGGCTGGGCTGCCGCTCGAGGAGCCCCAGCAGTGTCAGAGGAACGCTCATGCCGCACACCATACCCCCGGGGTATACACCGCGTATATACCCTCGGGTTGTAGAAAGTTTCCGGCGAGATTCCTCAACCACAACCGGCTCGCAACCGAATCAGGCGGTTGCAAGTCAGTAGCGGAAGGAGCACCAGGATGAGCATGCGAATCGGTGGCACCGACGGCGCCGCATGGGCCAAGCACATCGCCGGCATCCACCTGAGGATCGACTCGGGCCGGCTGGCCGCCGACGTCCAGGCCGGCGCCGACGACCGGAAGATCGCGTCGGACAAGGCGGCGCTGCGCGAGAGCCGGCGCGACATCGTCTACCCGCGCCACCTCGTGGACGTGACGGTCTAGGCGGGCCTCTCTAGGCGATCGACACCGGGAGGCCGCCGAGGATCGTGTCGACGGCCGCGAGCATCTCCCGGGTGCAGGGGCCGAGCTGGGACAACGGCTCGACGGCGGCCTCCATGTCGCCGGCCCGGGCGGCCTCCTCCAGGCGGTCGCAGAGAGCGGCCAGATCCCGTACGCCCAAATTGGCCGCCACCCCCTTGAGCTGGTGGGCCTGCTCGCGCAGCCGGTCGGCGTCGTCCATGGCGACGGCCTGGCTGATCTGCTCGACGTGGCCGGGCGCGTGCGCGCTCAGCCGCCGCAGCAGTCCCGCCAGCTCGGCCGGGCCCAGCGCCGCGCCCGCCCCGCGCAGCAGATCGAGACGCTCCTTGATCTGGTCGCGCACGCTCGCCGGGACCGGGGCCCACTTGTCGAGGGCCGCGCCCACGTCGGCCGGCATCAGCGGCTTGGCCAGGTGGTCGTCCATCCCCGCGCCCAGGCACCGGTCCCGGTCCTCGGGCATCGCGCCCGCGGTCATCGCGATGATCGGGACGTGCCGGCCGCCCGCCTCGGCGCGCCGGATCGCGACCGTGGCCTCGTAGCCGTCCATCTCCGGCATCAGGCAGTCCATGAAGATGACCTGGTAGTCCCGGGAGGCGGCCCGCTCGACCGCCTCGCGCCCGTTGGCGGCCACGTCGGCGCTGTATCCGAGGTTGGCGAGGATGCCCAGCGCCACGGTCTGGTTGATGTCGTTGTCCTCGACCAGCAGCACGTGTCCCCGCACCGGCGGCGAGCCCGCGCCGGTGGTGCGGGCCCGATCCTCGACCGGCCCGGCGACGAGACGGACCATCGCGTCGTAGAGCTGCGACTGCCGGACCGGCCGGGTGAGGACGGCGTCGAAGCCGGCCGGCGGCGTGCGGCCCGGCGCGGACGCGACCAGCACCTTCTTGAGGGCGGGGACGGCCGGGTCGGCGCCGATGACCGCCGGCAGGCCGGGACTCTCCAGCACGGCCACGTCGTACGGCCGCCCGGCCCGCGCGGCCCGGACCAGCTCGCCGGCCGCGGCGGTCTCGTCGTGCACGGTCGCCACCTCGGCCACCCAGGACGCCATCTGGTCGGCCAGCGGCAGCGTGTCGTCGCCCGTCACCAGCAGCACCCGCAGGCCGCCGAGCGCGTGCCGGTGCGGCGACTCGGCGCCGTCCACGGCCGGCCACAGCGGCACCGTGAACCAGAACGTGCTGCCCTGCCCGGCCTCGCTGGTCAGGCCGATCTCGCCGCCGAGCACGCCGACCAGCTCGCGGCTGATCGCCAGGCCCAGCCCGGTGCCGCCGAACCGCCGGGTGGTGCCGGCGTCGGCCTGGGTGAACGGCTCGAACAGGCTCGCCTGCTGGTCGGGGTCGATGCCGATGCCGGTGTCGGAGACCTCGAACCGCACCGGGACGCTGCCGGCCGGGAAGTCGCCGGGCGCCGGCCGGGCGGTGACCGCCACCGTGCCGCGGGCGGTGAACTTGACCGCGTTGCCGGCCAGGTTGAGCAGCACCTGCCGCAGCTTGCCCGGGTCGCCGCTGACCGGCGCGGTGAGCCGCGGGTCGCACCGGGACGAGACGGTCAGCTCCTTGGCCCCGGACGCGTCGGCGACGAGGCCCACCACCTCGTCGAGCAGCCGCCAGATCTCGAAGTTGGCCCGTTCGAGGACGACCTTGCCCGCCTCCAGCTTGGAGAAGTCGAGCACGTCGTTGATCACCCCGAGCAGCGCGACGCCGGCGTTGTTGATGCCCTGCGCGTACCGCCGCTGGGTCTCGGCCATGTCGGTGTGCAGCAGCAGTCCACTCAGGCCGATCACGCCGTTCATCGGGGTGCGGATCTCGTGGCTCATCGCCGCCAGGAACTGCGACTTCAGGCGCGCCGTCTCGACCGCCTGGTCCCGCGCCTGGGCCAGGGCCTGCTCGGTCTGCCGCCGTACGGTGATGTCGCGCGCGAAGGCGTGGAAGGTGGACGGGCCGTCGCGCCGGATCCGCCACATGGTCAGCTCGATCGGCAGCTCGGTCCCGTCGGCGCGCAGCGCGGCCATCTCGGTCGGCCGGTCCAGCAGCCGGTCCCACCGTCCCTCGAGGACCTTGTCGAGCGCGGCCGCGTACCGCCGGGGCAGGATCGTGTCGACCACGTGCTGCCCGAGCACCTGCTCCCGGGTCCAGCCGAAGACCTGGGCCGCCTGCCGGTTCCACTCGGTGATCAGCCCGCGGTAGTCCATGCTGATGAACGGGTCGCTGGCCGCCGTCATGATCATCTGGAACTGCTCGCGCTCGAACCGCAGCCGCCGCTCGGCCTCGACCTCGGCGGTGATGTCGTGCGAGATCGTCGAGGCGCCCACGATCGTGCCGTCCGGGTCGCGGATCGGGGCCATGCTCAGCGAGACGTAGATGGTGGTGCCGTCCTGGCGCACCCGCCGCGTCTCGTGGTGCTTGATCAGCTCGCCGGCCCGGACCCGGGCCAGCAGCCGCTTCTCCTCGTCCGGCCGGTCGTGCGGCAGGATCACCGTGACGTCCCGGCCGATCATCTCGGCCGCCGTGTAGCCGTAGAGCCGCGCGGCGCCCGGGTTCCAGGTCAGGATCGTGCCGTCGAGCGTCTTGCTCACGATCGCGTCGCTCGAGGCGGCCACGATCCCGGCGAGCTGGGCGTCGGACTGGGCCTCGGCGAGCCGGTCGGTGATGTCCTGCACGGTGGCGAAGACGACCGTGCCGCCCTCGCCCTCGACCGCGGACAGGCTGATCTCGACCGGGCACTCGGTGCCGTCCCCGCAGAGGGCGGTCAGCTGCATCCCCTCGCCCATCGGCCGTGGCGTCGGCGCGGCCAGGTACTCCTCGCGGTGCCGGACGTGCGCCTCCCGCAGCGCCGCCGGGACGAGCGTCTCCACCGGCATGCCGACCAGCTCTTCGCGGCGGTAGCGGAAGACCTGCACGGCGCGGGCGTTGGCGAGCAGGATCGTGCCGCCCGCGTCGACGCAGAGCATCGCCTCCGGCGAGGCGTCGAGCAGGGCCTTGAACTTGCCCTCGGCGATCCGCAACTGGGTGATCTCGTTGGTCACCCCGCAGACGGCGTACGCGTCGCCGCCGTCCTCCCGCAGCGCGAACATCGTGGTCACGAACGTCCGGACGCCGTGTTCCCCGGTCATCTCGTCCTCGAAGACCAGCGGCTCCCCGGCCGCGACCACGAGCCGGTCCCGGCGGGCGATCTCGGCCAGCCGGTCCGGGGTGTGCACCTCCCGGTCGAGCCGCCCCGCGGCGGTGCCGGGCACGATCCCGTACAGCTGCTCGAAGGCCGCGCTCGCCATCCGGTAGCCGCCGTCCAGCCCCTTGATGAAGAACGCGCTCGGGGTGTGCCGCAGGATCGTCTCCATCTGCGCGTGCCGGGCCGCGCGCCGCCCGGCGGCCACGCTCACCAGCACGATGGCGGCGACGTCGGCGGCGACCAGCAGCATGATCAGGACGCCCGGCAGCAGCCCGGAGCCGAGCCGGGCGTCGAACAGCGACACGACCACGAGCGGCGCGGCCGCCGCCGGCAGCAGGACCAGCCGGCGCCGCAGGCGGGCCCGGGTCCGGGCGTGGGCGACGATGCCGGCGCCGAGCAGGATGAGCGGCGCCCCGGTGATCGTCAGGCCGGTCGGCAGCAGCGCCGCCCCGGCCGTCGCGGTCAGCAGCCCGAAAACCTGGGACAGGACCGAGGCGAGCCGGAACGCCGGCCGCTCCCCGGCCGCCGGAGACGACGACATATATCCGGAATATCACCTTCTTCGGTTATTTGTGGCGGTAATTTTGTACTGACGACAACTACCTGAGGAGGGATGCGGTGGCGACGGTGCTCGTCGTGGACGACGTGGCGGCCAACCGGGAGCTCATGGCCATGCTGCTCGGCTATCGCGGGCACGAGGTGATCGAGGCCTGCGACGGTGCCGACGCGCTCGCGCTGGCCCAGAGCCGCCACCCCGACGTGGTCGTCTCCGACGTGCTGATGCCCGGCATCGACGGCCTCGAGCTCGTCCACCGGCTGCGCTCGGCGCCCGACGAGCGGGCCGCGCACGCCCCGTTCATCTTCTACACCGCGAACTACCTCGAGCCCGAGACACGGCCGATCGCCGAGGCGTGCGGCGTCTCCCAGGTGGTGCTGCGCAGCGCCGACCCGCGCGAGCTGCTCGACGCCGTGGACGTGGCGCTGCGCAACGGGCCGGTCGAGATCGCCCCGCGGCCGGCCGACGAGTTCGCCGCCGTGCACGCGCGCGCCATCAACGCCAAGCTCGTCGAGAAGGTGCGGGCGCTGCGGCACACCGAGCGGCGGTTCGAGGCGATGGCGGCGTCCTCCCCGGTCGGGATCGTTCTGGTCGACGCCGACGGCTATGCGACGTACGCCAATCCCCGCCTTTCCGAGATCACCGGGCTCGCCGCCGACCGGCTGCTCGAGCGCGGCTGGCTGACCTGCCTCGAGCCGGGCACCCACGCCGAGGCCCTGGAGGCCGTCCGGGCCCGTCCCGACGAGGCGGTCGAGCACCGGTACCGGCACTGCCTGGTGCGCGCCGGCGGCGACGAGCGCTGGCTGCGCGTGCACCTGCGGCCGATCAGCGACGCCGAGGCCGAGCTGGCCGGCGCGGTGGTGATGGTCGACGACGTGACCGACGTGGTGGCGGCCGAGGAGCGGGCCGGGCGCGAGGTGCGCCAGCGGCAGGCCGAGGCCCGGCGGCGCGACGCCGAGCGGCTGGACAGCCTGCGCCGGATGGCGGGCGGGATGGCGCACGACTTCAACAACCTGCTCGGCGCGATGCTCGGCTTCCTGCACCTGGCGATCGAGCAGATCACCGAGGAGATGGACGAGGGACGGCTGGCGCCCGCGGTCGGCGCGGCGCTGCTGGACGACCTGGGCCAGGTGACCAAGGGCGGGGAACGGGCGACCAAGCTGACCGAGCAGCTGCTCGCCTTCGGCCGGCGCGAGATCAGCCAGCCCACGACCGTCGACGTCGACGCCTTCCTGACCGAGGCGGCGACCGCCCTGGCCGCGGCGGCCGGGCCCGGGATCAAGCTCGACCTGCGGCCGGGCGCGGCGCCGGCGGTCACGATCGACCCGCGCCTGCTCGAGCGGTTGCTGCTCCTGCTCGTCCACAATGCGCGCGACGCCATGCCGGACGGCGGAACGATCGCGGTGACCACCGGCCGGTCCGCCGACGGCCGCGCCACGATCAGCGTGACCGACGACGGCCGCGGCATGCCGCCCGAGGTGCTGGCGCGGGCGTTCGAGCCGTTCTTCTCGACCAAGGCCGGCAGCCGCACGGCCGGCCTCGGCCTGGCGACCGCCCACGGCGTGGTGACCCAGGCCGGCGGCGACCTCACCCTGACCTCGTCGCCGGGCGCCGGCACGACCGCGCTGATCTGCCTGCCCGCGGCCTCGACGCCGGTCGCGCCGCAGCAGGCGCCGCCGCGCCCGGCGCTCCAGCCCAGCGGCGACCTCACCGTGCTGCTGGTCGACGACGAGCAGGACCTGCGCGAGGTGACCGCCCGGTTCATCGCCAAGGCCGGTTACCGGGTGCTGACCGCGGCCGGCGGCGCCGAGGCGCTGAAGGTGGCCGAGCAGCACGGCGACCCGATCCACTGCCTGGTCACCGACGTGGTGATGCCCGGCATGGACGGCCGCCAGCTGGCCCACCGGTTCCTGACCGCGCGGCCCGACACCAAGGTCATCTTCATCTCCGGGTACGCCGAGGCGCTGATCGACGACGACGGCCGGTCCCTGGAGCCGGGCCGCACGATCCTGGCCAAGCCGTTCAGCAGCGCCGAGCTGACCGGCGCCCTCAAGGCCGCCCTGACCGGCTGAGGGCGTCGAGCAGGTCGTCCCTCATCGCGTCCAGCCTGCGCAAGGTCGCCACCGACCGCTCGACCTCGTCGTCCCGCCCGTGCGCGGCGTTGTGGTCGAGCCAGCCGCCCTCCCCCGCGACCAGACCGGCGAAGATCCACGGCTCGGCCGGAATGTCGCCGCCGCACGCCCGCGCCGTCGCCGCGAAGACCGCCGGATCCCCGTCCGACCACTCGAAGGCCAGGGCCACGGCCTCGTGCACGGCCGCGAGGGGCCCGGCCGCGTCCCAGTCGAGCGCCATCAGCACCCCGTCGCCGGTCCGCAGCACGTTCTTGCGGTCGAGGTCGTGGTGACTGTCCACGATCGTCATCTCGGCGGGCCCGCCCGCGGTGATCTCGCGGAGCGCGGCGAGACCCCACCGCTCACCGGCCCAGGCTCTTTCCGGCGCCTTTCCGGTACGCGGGCGGCCCGCCGCGTGGATGGCCTTCAGCAGAGCCGCCGCCTCGCCCGCGGTCCCGGCCGCCGGGGTGCCCTCGACCCACCGGTGCACCCGGTAGAACGAGCCGTCCACCATGGCCAGCGCGCGGCCGGTCGCCGGGTCCGGCACCGGCTCCGGCATCGGCACGCCCGCCGCCCACGCGCGCCGCTCGATCGCGTACGCCGCCTCGACGTTGTCCCGGAAGTCCGGCCGGTCGGCGTTGACCACCATGCGCTTGACCGCGAAGACGCCGGTCGCGGTCCCGACCCGCCACAGCTCGTTGGACAGGCCGCCGTCCACGGCCACCGGCGGCCCGGCCGGCTCGCCCAGCCCGAACCGCTGCCAATACCGCTCCCGCCGGGCCATCAGGCGCCCTTGCGGGCGCGGCGGCGCTCGGTCAGGCGGCGGGACTTGGCGTGGGTGCCGCAGTCGTCCATCGTGCACCACTTGCGGGACTGGTTGCGGCTGCGGTCGAGGAAGAGCCAGCCGCAGCCGCCCTCGTCGAGCGGGCACGCGTGCAGGCGGGAGAGGTCGGCGTGGCGGAGCAGGCCGACCAGGGCGTCGGCCAGGCGGTCGGCGATCATCGTGCCGGGGTCGGCGCCGACGAGCAGGGTGACGGTGCCGTCGGGGGCCCGGGTCAGGGACGAGCGGGCGATCGCGGCCGACCAGCGGGCGATCACGGCGTCGAGGCGGCGGCCGGCCAGGGCGTCCTCGGTGAGCGCGCGCAGGGAACGGACGTCGGCCAACGACTCCTGCGACGCGACGGGGGTCTCGGACGGGGAGGTCACGCCGGCTCGGCGGGCCCACTCGACGACCGCCTCGGGCGACTCCAGGTAGTCCTCGTGCGGACCCGACGGGACGCGCGGGGCCACCGTGTTGACCAGGTCGAGCGCCGGGTGGCCGCCGACGATGTGGAACTCGGGCAGCGCCATGCTTCCACCATAGCGCGGTGAAGGTGGTAGCGTGGCCACTAGCTACCACCAAGACACCGTCAAGGGGGAAGCACGATGCGAGCCTGGACCATCCTGGCGGCACTGGCCGTCTCGACGTTTCTCTACGTCACCACCGAGACCCTGCCGATCGGGCTGCTGCCCCAGATCGCGGCGGCCCTGCACACGAGCACCGGCGCGATCGGGCTACTGGTCACCGCGTACGGGCTGATGGTGGTGATCGCGACCGTCCCGCTCACCCGGGCCACCCACCGGTTCTCGCGCCGGCGGTTGCTCGGCGCGCTGCTGATGATCTCGACCGTCGCCACCGCGATGTCGGCCCTCGCCCCGAACTACGGCACCCTGCTCGCCGGCCGGGTGGCCATCGCGCTCAGCCAGGCGCTGTTCTGGGCCGTCGTCACGCCGGCCGCCGCCGCTCTCTTCGCGCCGCGGCAACGCGGAAAGGCGATCTCCATCCTGTACGCCGGAAGCTCCACCGGCCCGCTGCTCGGCGTCCCGGGCGGCACCTGGCTCGGGCAGCAGGCGAACTGGCGGATCCCGTTCCTGGTGCTGGCCGGCCTGAGTCTCGTCGTCTCGCTGGTGATCCTGACGCTGATGCCGGACGCGCCGCCCGGCGCGAGCGACACCGACCGGGGCACCGACCCCGATCCCCGCCGCTACCGGCTGCTGGTCGTCACCGTGGCCGTCCTGGTCACCGGCGCGTTCACGGCGTTCACCTGCGTCAACCCGTTCCTGACCGACGTCACCGGGGTCGGCGAGGGCGCGATCGGCCCGATCCTGCTGCTGCGCGGCATCGCCGGGCTGGCCGGCGTCTTCGCGGTCGGGTTCGTCCCCGCCGCGCGGCTGTGGCACGCCATGGCCGTGCTGGTCGCGGGCCAGGCGCTGGCCCTGACCGTGCTGTTCGTGTTCGGCGGATCGCCGCCGGTCGCGGTGGCGGCGTTCGCGGTCGCCGGCTTCGCGCTCTCCGGGATGACCGCCGTGCTGGCCCGGCGGGTCCTCGAGGTCGCGCCGGGCGACACCGACATGGCGTCGGCGGGCACCTCGACGGCGTTCAACGTCGGCATCACCACCGGCGCGCTGATCGGCAGCGGCCTGCTGCACGGCGGCGATCTCCGGGCGTCGGCGCTGGTGGCCGGGTTGATCTCGGGGCTGGCGCTGGTCAGCGTTGTTTCGGAACGAAAACGTTCATCCGATCGCGTCGATGCTGCGTACTCCATGCCGACACCGTGAGGGAGGGGTTCGCATGCATGCCGACGTTCCGAGCCGACTGTGGCGCCGACTCTGGGGCCCGGTGCTCGCCTCGCTGGCGCTGCTCCTGCTCGATCCGCAGGCGGCGCGGGCCGAGCCGGGCGTGCCGTCCCCGCCGAACGGCCTGCTCAGCGACACCGGCAAGGGCACGCTGTCGGCCGCCGACCGCGACTTCGTGGTGAAGGTGCGGCTCGCCGGGCTGTGGGAGATCCCGGCCGGCCAGATGGCCCAGGAGCGCTCGGAGGACCCGCGCATCCGCGAGATCGGCAAGGCGATCTCCGGGCAGCACGTGGTGCTGGACGCGCTGACCCGCACGGCGGCCAAGAAACTGAAGATCGAGCTGCCCGGCAAGCCGAACAGCGACCAGCAGAAGTGGCTGGGCGAGATGCGCGACGCCACCGGCGCCGACTTCGACCAGATCTACATCGACCGCCTGCGCGCCGCCCACGGCAAGATCTTCCCCGCGATCGCGACGATCCGGACCAGCACCCGCAACGACACCGTGCGCAAGCTGGCCCAGCAGGCGAACCAGTTCGTGATGACCCACCTGACGTTGCTCGAGTCGAGCGGCATCGTCGACTTCCAGGGCCTGCCGACGGCCCCGGCCCCCGACGCCTCGGGCAGCAAGCCGGCCACGGTGGCGGCCGCCCAGACGTCGCGCCAGACGTCCGGCGTCTCCACGCCACTGGTGGCGCTGGCCTTGATCGGCGGCCTGATCGTCGGCGTCCTGGCGACGATGCGCTTCGCCGGCGGCGGCCGGGGGCGAGGGCGCTCTCGCCGCCGGTGAGGGGCCTGGCCGGGAAGGTGTGCTTGAGCGGGATCGGACAGGAGGACTCTGCCGCTCGTCCGAAAAGCTGAGCCTGCCGCGCTCCCCACGGCGAAAGCTCGCACCATGCGCGACAACGAAATCGCCGAGATCGCAGCTCTTCTGCGACGGCGCAACGACATCGATCGCGACATCGCCGCGACCATCCGTCGACCAATGGCCTCGGGTCATCTCGGCGAGTGGATCGCTGCTCAGGTCTTCGACATCGAGCCGGAACAGGCGGCGACGGCCAAGGCACTTGATGGGCGCTTCACGGCCGGCGAGCTCGCGGGCAGGGCCGGTGAACGTCAAGTGGTATCTCAAGCGTGAGGGCCTGCTGGACGTCGCGGTCTCCGACGAGCTGGACTACTACCTTGTCTTCACCGGACCGGCCGCAGGCGAGCAATGGCGGACGGCCGAGATCTACCCGAAAGCCACCAATCCGGGCCTGATTCCCTCCGAATCGCAGATCGCCGCGCTCAGGCAGTTCTCCGCCCGACCTGAGCTCGGATAGATCGCTCGGCGTCAGAGCCGGTGCTCGGCCAGCAGGGCCACGCCGAGGACGATCATCGCGATGCCGGAGACCCGGCTCGTCACGCGGGTCGCGGCCGGGTGTCTGCGTAGCAGGGAACGGGACAGCGCGCCCACCGCGAGGTAGCCCAGCCCGCAGTTCGCCGTGTGCAGCGTGCCCAGCAGGCCGATCTGGGCGGCCTCGGGCCAGGCGCCGGACGGGTCGGTGAACTGCGGGAGCAGGGCCAGGAACAGCAGCAGGCCCTTGGGGTTCAGGCCGCTCACGCCCAGGCCCTTGAGCAGGACGTGGCCGGCGGGGACGGGCGCGGTCGTCACCGCCGGCGGGTGGGCCAGGACGCCGGCGCCCAGCCCGATCAGGTAGGCGGCGCCGAGGACGGTCAGGGCGGTCAGGACCACGGGACTGCGGGAGACCACGGCCGCGACCCCGGCGGCCACGACGACGGTCAGGGCCAGGTAACCCAGCAGGATCCCGGAGACGGCGGGCCACACCGCCCGGCCGCGGAGACCGACGCCGATCACGTACGCCCAATCCGCCCCGGGCACCAGGACCAGCAACGCCGACATGGCCCAGAACGCGAACGCCACCGCCGGCTGCGCGACCTCGAACGCTCGGGGGCCATCCGCGGCTACCGCGCCGTCGTCGACCCGGAGGCGCTCGGCCTCGGCTTCGAGGCGCTGGTGTTCGCCACGATGGAACGCGGCGACCGCGAGACGGTGGCGGCCTTCGAGCGGGCCCTCGAACAGATCCCGCACGTGGTGCAGGCCCAGCGCCTGTTCGGCGACCCCGACTACCTTCTGCGTGTGGTCAGCGCCGACCTGCCGGCGTTCCAGCGCCTTTACGACGAGCGGCTGGCCACCCTCCCGGGCGTGCGCCGGCTGACGTCCACCCTGGTGATGAAGCAGGTGGTGCGCGACCGCCCGCTGCCGGGATGAGCGCTAATCGCGGCAGGGCTCGATCGGCGGCTTGGCGGGGGCGTGCGCCCCGGCCTGACCGAGCGTCTCCTGGAAGGCCTTGTTCCAGCGCCCGTCCTCCTCGGCCTGCTTGATCACGCCGGTGAGGAACTCGCAGAACGCCCGGTCACCCCGGGGATAGCCGATCCCGTACGCGTCGTCGGAGAACTCGGGCCCGACCACGGCCAGCTTCGTCGGCAGCTGCGCGACGTACCCGAGCAGGACCACGCCGTCGGTGGTGACGCCGTCGACCGATCGGGTCAGCAGGCGCTGCACGCACCGGGTGTAGTTCGGCTCGGCGACCGGGGCCGTCCCGTACAGCTGCCGCCACTTCACGATCGAGGTCGAGCCGGCGGCCGAGCACACCCGGCCCTCGCCGATCCGCTCCGGCCCGGTGATGACGTCGCGGTCGGCCCGCCGGACCAGCAGCTGCTGCCCGGTCCGGAAGTACGGGCCGGCCTGCCCGATCACCTCCCGGCGGCTGTCGTTCATCGAGTACGACGCCACGACGATGTCGACGCGGCCCTGGACCAGGTAGTCCTCGCGGACCCCGGAGGTCGTGGTGACGAACGTGATCTGCCGGCGGCTCAGGCCGAGCTCGGCGGCGACGACGGTGGCGATCTCGACGTCGAACCCCTCGTAGTGGTTGGTCGCCGGGTTGAGGAACCCGAGGCTGGGCTGGTCGGCCTTCACCCCGATCCGGATCCGCCCGCTCTGCTGGAGCCGGTGCATGGTGGTGCCGGCGGCGAACGCGACCGGCTCCGGGTGGCGGCAGGCGGCGCCGGCCAGCAGGGCGCCGGCCAGGACGACGGCCACGAGCGGTCTCATCGCGGGTCACCGAGGCCGGCGTCGCGGGCCTTGGCCACGGCGGCGGCCCGGTCGCTCACGTGCAGCTTGAACAGGATCGCCGAGACGTGGTTGCGCACCGTCTTCTCGGAGAGCGCGAGCCGGCGGGCGATCTCGTGGTTGCCGCTTCCCCCGGCGACCAGCTTGAGCACCTGCCGTTCCCGGTCGGTCAGCTCCGGGAACACGGTCGCGGCCCGGTCCTGGTCGGCGCCGATGAAGAAGTCGCTGATCCGGTGGGCGACGCCGGTGCCGTACACCGACTCGCCCGCCGCCACCGCGAGGATCGCCCGGGTGATCTCCGTCCGGTCCGCGCCCTTCAGCAGGTAGCCGCGGGCCCCGGCCCGCAGCGCGCCGATCAGCGCCTGGTTCTCGTCGTGCATGGTCAGCACGAGCACCTTGACGTCCGGGTGGCGGGCGAGGATCGCGCGGGTGGCCTCGGCGCCGTCCAGGCCGGGCATGGTGAGGTCGGTGATCACGACGTCCGGCGCGGCGTCGTCGACCAGGGCCAGCAGCTCCCGGCCGCCGGCCGCCTCGCCGACGATCTCGATCTCCGCGTTGCCGGCGATGGCGGAGATGAGCCCGTAACGGAACATCGGATGGTCGTCGGCGAGGACGACCCGGACGGGATGGGTCATGACGGCTCCAGCGGCAGGGTGGCGACGATGGTGGTGCCGGTGCTTCCCGAGCTGATCTCCAGCCGTCCGCCCAGGCTCTCGGCCCGCCGGCGCATGGAGGTCAGCCCGATGCCGGCGACCGCCGACCGGGTGCCGTGCCCGTCGTCGGCGACGACGATGCGCAGCGCGCCGTGCGGCACGCCGACGCTCACCCGCACGTGCCGGGCGCCGGCGTGCCGGGCGACGTTGGTGAGCGCCTCGGTGGTGATCCGGTAGGCGGCGTTCTCCACGTCGGCCGGCAGGACGGGCAGGACGGACGCGTTCAGCGACACCGGCACCTTGGACGACATCGTCGCGGCGTGCCGGCGGATCGCCTCGGACAGCGTCATGGTGTCGAGCGCGGCCGGGCGCAGGTCGTCGAGGATGCGGCGGACCTCGGCCAGCGCGACCGCCACCTCGTCCTGGATGCGGCGCAGCAGCGGGCTGCGGTCGGTGTCGGCCAGCGCCTCCAGCCCGAGACCGATGCCGGACAGGGACGGCCCGAGACCGTCGTGCATGTCGGCGCGGAGCCGGTCGCGCTCGGCCTCGGCGGCGGTGACGACCCGGTCCCGTTCGGCCTCCAGCTGCTCGGTGAGCTGATAGGCGCGGACCACGAGCGCCACCTGCAGGGCGAGCACACCCAGCAGGCGTACGTCGGCCGCGGTGTAGATCTCGCCGGGCCGGCGTGGCAGCACCCGCACCTCGCCGAGCGCCGCCCCGCCGAACCGCAGCGGCAGGTCGGTGGTGGTGGCCGCGTCGTCCTCGGCGCCGACCCCGGCCAGCCGCCGGCCGTCGACCCCGATCAGGCAGGCGCCCGGCGCGCGCACGGCGGCCATGACGCCGGCCAGCGCCGCGTCCAGCGGGTCGCCCTGGCCGGTCCCCGCGACCCGCTCGCCCAGCGAGGTCAGCGCCTGGATCGGGTCGCGGCGCTGACCGTACAGCAGGCGGTCGGCGGCGCCCTGCAACCGGTCGCGGGCCGGCGCGAGCGCGACCGCCACCGCCGCGGCGGCGATCACGCCGGGGAGCGGCCGGCTGTCCAGCGCGGTGTTGACGACGGCCCCGGCGGCGAAGGTGACGCCCAGGTACGCGGCGACGACGACCGCGGTGTACATGCCGTAGACGAGGCCGCGCCGCAGCACGGTCTCGATGCCGAACAGCCGGTAGCGCAGGACGCCGACCGCCACCGCGATCGGCACCAGCAGCAGCGGCAGCAGCATCAGGACGTTGGCGAAACCGGCGGTGACGAAGAACGACGCCGCCAGGAACGGCATCACCACGCAGATCAGCAGGGCCAGCTGCTGGCGGCGGGGGAAGGAGGCGCGGAACAGCCGCAGGACGGTGCCGACCCAGATCACGATCATCGAGACCACCAGCAGCGGGGTGAACACCCAGGAGCTGATCCGGCTCCACTGTGCCCACGCCGCCGGCAGCGCGGGGATCGTGGCCTGCAGGTCGGTCGACAGGAAGACGCCGAGGTCGTAGACGCGCGGGCCGGGCACCAGGACGTCGGCCAGCCGCTCCGGGAATCGGGGCACCATGCCCCAGCCCGAGGTCGCGACCGGGTCGACGACCGGGAACGGGATGCAGAGCATCAGGACGACGATCGACAGGGTGGCCGCGCCGACCGGCCAGCGCCACCACGCGCCGGGCAGCCGCCCGTCCGGGTAGAGGGCCAGGAGCAGGGTCGGCGGGACGAGCCAGCCGGGCAGGTAGAGCGCGGGCCCGAAGTACGCGCCCCACGACGGCGAGCTGCCCAGCAGGCCGTAGCCGCTGTAGGCGGTGAGGCACACCGCCCACGCCTGGGACACGCCCACCCCGAGAACCAGCCAGCCGACCGCGTTGCGCGGGCGCACCGAGGCCAGCACCGCGCCGGTGATCGCCCAGACGAGGGCGAGCACGCCGCAGGCCAGCACGAACGCGGGCCCGGTGAACGGCTCGGGCGCGAAGAACCAGGTCTCCTCGCTCGGCCGGACGATCTTCCGCCACGCGACGGCGACCACGACGACCGAGGACGTCGCCGCCGCAGCCGCACCGAACCGGGCGAACCTCACCCCGTCAGTCTGTGCCCGCCCCGGGCCGCCTTCCAGTGCGAATGTCCCGCCCGGACGGGCAATCGTCCCGGTCCACCCGGGACGGTGACCCCGCCCGCCGCCCGCCGCCCGCCGCCGCCCGGGCGCGATGCCCGCCCCGCGCGGGACGCCCGGCTCATGCGCCCACCCGGCCGAGCGGCGCACGGTCGTGGGCAACCGGAACCGACCGGACCGATCGAAGGAGCGCAGGTGATCTGATGGACAACCTCAATCGCGCGCCCGCCGGGCCCGTCGATCTGCTGGCCACCATCCGGGAGCGACGGGAGCGCACCGACGCCTACCTGCGGTCGGCCGGCGCGCGGCGGCGGCTGCTGAGCAACGTGAGCCTCGTCGCCGCCGCGGCCGCCACGTTCCTGACGGCGGCGCCGGCGTTCGGCGGGCAGTCGTTCGCGACGTGGCTGACCGGAGTCTTCGGGCTGGCGTCGCCGGCCTGGCGGCTGCTGTGCGCGGCGGCGGCGCTGTGCTCGCTGGCGACCACGATCGCCACCCAGTTGCTGAGGTCGCACCGGCTCGACGAGCACGTGGCGGCCGCGCAGACCGTCCGGGCCCGGCTGGAGGCGCTCGAGATCCGCGCCGGGCTGCATCAGATCGGGCCGGTCGAGGCCGTCGCCGAGCTCGTCACGTGCGTCGAGGACGCGGCCTTCGTGTGGCCCTCGTCGCCGCGGCCGGCACGGGCCACCGGGCGGGCGTCCGTCCACCGGTCGCCGAGCGGGGCACGGCGCCCGTCACGCCGGGCCGGCCGGGATGATGGCGTCGAGCAGGGCGGCGACCGTCGACACGTACGCCTCGTTGTCCAGCTCCTCGTCCCACGTGGTCTGCAGCAGCAGGCCCTGGTAGATGGCGATCAGGACGCGGGCCAGCGACGACGGGTCGGCCCCGGGCGGCAGCGGCGCCGCGGCCAGGACGGCGGCGACCGCGGCCCGGGGGTCGTCGACGTTGCGGCGGGACAGGGCGCGGATGCGCGGGTTGCGCACCGCCTCGGCCCAGATCTGCACGCCCAGCCGCGACCGGGCGGCCGACGCGGGGTCGCCGACCGCCCGCAGGTAGTCGAGGTAGGCCGCGGCGCGGCCGGCCACCGGGCCGCTGGAGAAGACCAGGCGCTGGTCGTGCCACTCGTCGACGATGGCGGCGATCACGTCGTCCTTGCCGGCGAAGTAGCGGTAGACCAGGCCCGCGCTGATGCCGGACTCGCGGACGATGTCCTGCATCGACGTGCGGTGGAAGCCGTCGCGGGCGAAGCAGGCGGCGGCCGCGTCGAGGATCTGCCGGCGGCGGGCGGCGAGGTGGGCGTCGCTGACCTTGGGCACTACCGGATCTCCGCCGTGGCGACCCGGTAGAACGTCGCCGCGTCCTCGTCCCGGCCGAGGGGGTGCAGGTAGCGGTCGGCCGCCTCCCGGGTGGACATGTCGAGCGTGAGCCGCAGGCCGCGGGCGGCGGCGTAGGCGGGCAGCTCGGCCGGGAGGAACCCGAACGTCCACGGCTCGCCCTGCCGGCGCACGGCGTGCGGCCACGCCCCGGCGTCGATGGCTCCGGACAGGACGCGGCGGTCGACGTACGTGAAGATGAGCGTGCTCCCGGTGGCCGTGAGCGCCGCCAGCTCCCGCAGGGTCGCGTCGACGGCCGGCTCGGTCAGGTAGTTCGTCACACCCTCCCACACCACCACGGTCGGCTCGAGCACGGCGAATCCGGCCCGCCGCAACGCCCCACCAAGATCTTCAACCAGCAGGTCGACCGGTAGGAAGTGGACGTGCCCCCGCCGATCCGGGCGCACGGCGCCGCGCAGCAGCCGCCGTTTCACCGCCTGGGTGGCCGGATGGTCGGCCTCGAAGACCGGCACCCGCGCGATGCCGGGCAGCCGGTAGGCCCGCGAGTCGTAGCCCGCCCCGAGCAGCAGCACCTGCCGCGCGCCCCGCTCGAGCGCCGCCACCACCAGGTCGTCGATGAGCCGGGTGCGGGCCACCGCCGAGGGCCGCGGCCCGGGCCAGCGGTGGTCGATGTAGCGCGACAGCCGCAGCCCGACCGGCCGCACCCGGGCGGCCCGGGCCAGCAACCGGTAGCCGCCGCGCAGGAAGCGCACGGCCAGCGGATCGTCGAACACCCGATCGCGCCCGCGGGCGGTCTCGAGCGCCCGGAAGAGCGCGACCTGCTCGGCGGTGCGGCTGGCCCGGTTCTGCATGCCGCCGAGAATAATGAATGAGCGTCCATTTTTCTAGAGGCGACCCATCAGCGGGTGTGATCGGTTCCGATCGGGGATCGTCGTTGGACACCGGCCGCGACCCGGCGCGATGCTGCTGACCATGATTGACGCGTACGACGAACCGACCGGCATCGCCCCGCGCGGCACCGTTCTGGTCGCGGCCGGGCGCGGCGAGAGCGCCGCCGCCTACGCCCGGTTCGGCCGCCGGATCGCCGCCGACGGCTACCGGGTGCGGGTGCTGCCGGACGTGACCGCCGATCTCGGCGGCAGCCTGGCCGAGGCCGGGAAGCTGCTGGTCGACGACGACCTGCCGGCCCCGCACGTGGTGGCGGGCGCGGACACCGGCGCCCTGTTCGCGCTGGCCCTCGCCGCCCGCCGGGCCCCCGGCCTGGACGCGCTGGTGCTGGCCGGCCTGCCGGTCGCCGGCGCCGAGACCCGAAGCTGGGACGAGGAGATCGAGGCCCGCACGGCCTGCCCCGCGCACCGCCGCGTTCTCGGCGCCGGCGCCGCCACGCCCGGCGCCCTGTTCGCCGCCCCGATCCCGATCGAGGTGACCGGCGACATCGCGCTCCCGACCCTGGGGATCCACGGCGACGCCGACCCGATCAGCCCGCTCGACCAGGCCCGGTCGCGCTACCCCGGCCCGCTCGTGACGATCTCCGGCGGCCGGCACGACGTGCTCAACGACCTCAGCCACCGTACGGTCGCCGCCACCGTCGTGCTGTTCCTGGAGCGCCTGCGACTCGGCCCGGACCTCCCCGAGATCGCCACGGTCGCGCGGTGATCGAGCTCGTCGAGGCCCTGGCGGCACACGCCGCGCACCACGACGAGACCGGGGCGTTCCCCCACGACGGCATCCGCCTGGTGCACGAGGCCGGCCTGCTCACCGTCACCGTCGCCGAGCGGTACGGCGGCCCGGCGGTGCGGCCGGCCGAGCTCGCCGGCATCCTGCGCGACCTCGGCCGCGGCGACCCGTCGGTGGCGCTGATCGCCTCGATGACGCAGCTGCCGCACCTGCTCCAGGCCCACCGGCCGGTCTGGCCCGAGCCGCTCTACCGCCGGATCCTCGACGAGTCGGCGGCGCGGCCGACCCTGCTCAACATCTGCCGGGTCGAGCCCGAGCTCGGCTCGCCGTCCCGGGGCGGCCGCCCGGCCAGCACCGCCCGCCGCACCGGCGACGGCTGGGCGCTGACCGGGCACAAGCGGTTCGTCACCGGCGCCGAGGGACTGGCCTACTTCCTGGTCTGGGCGGCCACCGACGAGCCCGAGCCGCGGATCGGCACGTTCGTGGTGCCGGCCGGGTCGCCGGGCATCGAGATCGTCCGGACCTGGGACCCGCTCGGGCTGCGGGCCAGCGGCAGCCATGATGTCGTGTTCTCCGAGGTGCTCATCCCGTACGACCATTTCTGGGAAGGTCAGGCCGACAGCGCCGCGCTGCATCTCCCCCTCGCCGCCATCTACCTCGGCGTGGCCCGCGCCGCCCAGGCCTATTTCCACCGCTTCGCGCGCGAGCGGGTCCCCGCCAACCTGGGCCGCCCGGTCGCCACCACCGACCGTTTCCGGGCCGCGGCCGGCGAGATCGAGACGCTGCTCAGCACCGCCGAGCACCTGCTGCTGACCGCCGAGGACCCGCTGCCGGCCCGGGTGATCGTCAACCGGCACGCGGTCGCGGCCGTCACCCTCGCCGTGCGGCTGCTCGGCAACCCGGGCCTGAGCCGCGGAAACCCGCTCGAACGGCACTTCCGGGACGTGCAGAGCGCGCTCGTGCACGCGCCGCAGGAGGACGTGTCGCTGCTGGCGATCGGGACCGCCGCCCTGCGAGAGTGACCGCCATGAAACATGCGTGGCGGATCGAGGACAGGGAATACCGGCGGCAGGAGGAACGGCGGGGGCGGCGGCACGCGTACGTCACGATCAGCCCCGGGCGGACGGCGCTGATCGTGGTCGACATGGTCCCGTTCTTCGCCGAGGAGAACGCGTACGTCCGCGGCATCGTCCCCAACATCGCCCGGCTCGCCACCGCGACGCGCGAGGCCGGCGGCCTGGTCGTCTGGGTGCTGCCCGGCGCCGGCGAGCCGTCCGCGGTGGCCGAGGAGTTCTTCGGGCCCGGCCACGCCGAGGCGTTCCGGCTCAGCGGCGGCGAGGGCGACCTGCGCGAGCGGCTGTGGCACGAGTTCGCGGTGGACGACGCCGACCTGCTCGTCGAGAAGTTCGCCACCAGCGCGTTCTTCCCCGGCCGGTCACCCCTGCCCGGCCTGCTGAGCGAGCGCGGCATCGACACCGTGCTGATCACCGGGACGGTCACCAACGTGTGCTGCGAGGCGTCCGCCCGCGACGCCGGCACGCTCGGCTACCGGGTCATCATGCTGGCCGACGCGAACGCGGCCCGGCGCGACGAGGACCACAACGCGACCCTCTACACGATCTACCGCACGTACGGCGATGTGCGCACCACCGACGAGGTGATCGGACTGCTCCAGGATTAGCGTTGCCAACTCCCCGGATTGCGCGTAACGCTGGAAGCGCAACCCTGGAGGCGGCACATGCTTCGTATGCGGATAGTGGTTGGCGCGGACGGCTCGCCGAGCTCGATCGCGGCGGTCCGATGGGCGGCGGCCGAGGCCAAGCTTCGCGACGCGGAGCTGCGGGTCGTCACGGCCTATCAGCGGCGGGCGCCGGGCCAGCAGGGCGACACCGGCGCGGCGTCCATCGTGCACGAGGCGGTGGGGCAGGCACGGTCGGTGGCGCCCGGCATCGATGTACGCGGCATCGCCCACCCCGGGTACGCGGCTCCCATGCTGCTGCACGCGGCCGAGGAGGCCGCCCTGCTCGTGGTCGGCGACCGCGCCCGCGGCAGCGTCCCCGGCCAGCCCGCCGGCTCGGTCGGCAGCCAGGTCGCCACCCAGGCCCGCACGTCGGTGGTGGTCGTCCGCGGCCGCCCCGACTGCGACACCGGCCCGGTGGTGGTCGGCATCGACGACGGCGCCGAGGCGGAGGCGATCGTCCGGCGGGCGTTCGAGGAGGCCGCGATGCGGGGCGCGCCGGTCCTCGCCGTCACCGCGGCAAGCGAGGGCCGCGACCGCCGCGCGGCGGCGAAGGAGGCCCTCGGCACCGAGCTGGACGGGCGCCTCGACCCCTGGCGGCAGAAGTTTCCGCGGGTGCACGCCGAGCACGAGTACGTCTCGGGCCGCCCCGACCAGGTGCTGGTCGACCGGTGCGAGCAGGCCCAGCTGGTGGTGGTCGGCCCGCGCCGGCACGGCTACGAGGGGGTGCTGCTCGGCGCGGTCGGCTCGAAGCTGCTGCGCCGGGCCGACTGCCCGGTGCTGATCGCCCGCTAGGCCGTCGCGAAGCACTGCGACGCGATCGCCAGCCGCAGCGCCGGGGTCCCACCCTGGGTCAGGTCGAGGGTGTAACCGTCGGGCGTGGTCGCGTGCACCCCGGTCGTCGCCGCCGAGCCCAGCGTGTAGCCGTCGCGCCGCCACTCGTCGCGGACCTTGGTGAGCGTCGCCTCGCCCTGCCCGTCGGGGACCGGCAGATCGTAAAGACCCTGCACGTAGAACGTCTCGTCCGGATCGGACAGGCGGCCGTTGTCCTCCGGGCAGCCGGTGACGTTGGTGGCGGCCCGGGCGAAGGCGGCCACCCCCGAGGCGGCGAGCGTGATCCCGGCGTACAGCTGAACCTGGTCCTTGATCGTCTTTTGCGGCATCGCCGTGCGGTCGTCGTCCCCGCCGCACCCGGCGAGCGCGAGGACCAGCAACGCGGCCGGCAGACGTCTCATGAGGGCAGCATCCCCGGTGTGCCGCCGCGTGTCCTCGCCCGGCGCAGATGAGAAGATGCCTTGCTGTGCGGGACGAACCGGCCGGGATCACGACCGCTTCCCTGGCCGCGGCACTCGCCGGCGGCTGGGACATATCGGCGCGCTCGATCCGCTATCTCCCGGTCGGCGCGGGCGGCTACCACTGGGACGCGGACGGCACGTGGTTCCTGACCGTGACCGACGCTTCGTTCGCTCCGCTCGCCCACGCCCTCCGCACCGCGCTGTCGCTGCGGCTGCCGTTCGTGGTCGCCCCGCTCCCCGATCGCGACGGCTCGCCCCTGCGGCTGCTCGCACCACCCTGGAACCTGGCCGTGTTTCCGCTGGTGGACGGGGTGGCGGGCGAGTTCGGGCGGCATCCGCCCGGCGCCGGCGCGGACGCCGTGATCGACATGCTCGCCGCGCTGCATCGCGCGCCGGCCGCGCTCGCTCCCCCGCCCGACCTGCGCCTGGCCGGCCGGTCGGAACTGGAGACCGATCGTCCGTGGGCCGGCGGGCCGTACGCCGCGCCGGCCCGCGCGCTGCTGCGCTCGCACGCCGCGACGATCGCGGCGAGGCTGGCCACCCTCGACCGCCTGGGCGCCCTCATCGCGGACGCGCCGGCGGTCGTGACGCACGGCGAGCCACACCCGGGCAACATCTTGCGTACGCCGGACGGCCCGCGCCTGATCGACTGGGACACCGTGCGGCAGGCCCCACCCGAGCGCGACCTGTGGTTCCTCGACGATCCCGGGTCGCTGGCCCGGTACGCCGCCGCGACCGGCCACCCGCCCGACCCCGGCGCGCTGGCGTTCTACCGGCTGATGTGGAACCTGGCCGACATCGCCGCCTACACCCGGGACCTGCGCCGCCCGCACACCGCGGGCGGCGACGCCGAGGCGGCGCTCCGCCACCTGCGGGCCGGCCTCGCCGATTCTCAGGCGACCGCCTGATCCTTCTCCCAGCGCAGCAGGTCGCCCGGCTGGCAGTCGAGCGCCTCGCAGAGGGCGGCGAGGGTCGCGAAGCGGACCGCCTTGGCGCGGCCGTTCTTGAGCACCGCAAGGTTGGCGGGCGTGATCCCGACGCGCTCCGCGAGCTCGCCGACGGACATCTTCCGCCGGGCGAGCATCACGTCGATGTCGACGGCGATCGGCATCAGATCACCTCGTCCAGCTCGGCCCGCAGGTGCGTCGCCTCCACGTCGCGCGCGACGGCCTGGGCGAGCAGCATGCGCAGCACCAGCACGACGAGCGCCACCCCCAGGATGGCGAGGCCGATGCCGGCCATGATGACGGTGACGCCCGGATCGTCCCGCTGGCCCGGCGCGTTGACCGCGGTGACGGCGAACCACACCAGGGCGGCCGCCACGATCGAGCCGATCACGATGTCGACGTACCGGAAGGCGGCGTGCGAGAAGACCGTCCCGCGCCGCACCATCGCCACCAGCCGCCCGACACAGACCACGGCGACCTGGACCGACACCATGCCCACGATGGTGATCACGCGCAGCGGCGTGAGCGGCAGCGACCCGCCCTCCGGGTCGGTGGCCAGCGCCCACACGAGCCCGGCCTGTATCACCACGGTGCCGGCGAGCACCACCGCGAGCACGGCGCGCAGCGCGTGCACCGTCAGCTTCCCCATGACCCATCCCCTCGATCGATTGGCGATGGGAATCTATCGAGTTTCGATAGACGACGCAAGGAGGCCACACAACCGGACATGTCATACCTCGCGGTCTTCGGCCAACTCGACCCACCGCAGGTCCGAGAGGGCTGCCGGGGTCCCCTGCTCGCCGGGCACCGTCGTCGCGTCCTGGAGCCACACCACCGCGAGCCAGGAGTTGTACATGCCCCGCGGAAGTGCGGAGTCGACCGGAGCAGACACGAACAACCCGTAACAAGTCACCGAGGGAAGCCACTGCGCCGGCCCGAACGGCAACGGCGCGTCGCCCGGTTCCTCGCGCGCGACCGGTTCGACTACGTGGACCGGGCAGTGCGGAAAGAGCCGGCTCGCCTTTCCGCCCAGCTGCTGCACGATCCGCTCGTTCATCCACGCGAACGGATACCCCTCGATCAGGCCTCGGTAGGTGGAGCTCAGATGCAGCTCGGTCAACTCGATCTCCCGGCCCGAGCCAAGCCGCACACGCGCCAAACCCATGGCGTCACGCTAGGCGTCACCGGGCCGGAGCCCGCGATGTTCCGGTTGACAGGGCGGCGCACATCGCAATACTTAACAAGGTGCTTAACCGACGGGGGAATCCATGAGCGTCGTGCACGACACGCTTGTTCTCGAGCGGCGCTTCGGCGCTACGCCGGCGCGGGTGTTCCGGGCCTTCTCGGACCCGGCAGCCAAGGCGAAGTGGTTTCCCGCCGCCCCCGCGCACTGGGTCGCCCACGGCGAGCGCACCTTCGACTTCCGGGAGGGCGGCCTGGAGGTCAGCGCCGCCGGGCCGGTGGGCGGGGAGCCCTACCGGTACGCGGCCCGCTACCACGACATCGTGCCGGACCGGCGGATCGTCATCGACTACGAGATGTCCCAGGCGGGGCGGCGGATCTCGGTCTCGGTGCAGACCGTCGAGCTGTTCCCGGACGGCGTCGGCACCCGGCTCGTGCTGACCGACCACGGTGTCTACCTGGACGGGCTCGACGTCCCGGAGCAGCGGCGCAAGGGCATCGAGCCGCAACTGGACCGGCTCGCCGAGGTGCTGGCGGCCGGCTGATCAGCAAAAGGGAAGGACACGATGAAGCTTCTGCTCACCTCCGCCGGGATCAAGAACCCGAGCATCCACGACGCGCTGGTCGGCATGCTCGGCAAGCCGATCGACCAGTGCGACGCTCTCTGCATCCCCACCGCCACCTACGGGCATCCGCACACCGACCCGACGACGGCGTGGCGCTTCGTCAGCGGCGCCGAGCCCCGCTGCCCGATGATCGAGCTCGGGTGGAGGTCCATGGGTCTGCTGGAGCTGACCGCGCTGCCCAGCCTCGGCCGGGAGCGATGGGAGCCCTGGGTGCGCGAGACCGACGTGCTGCTGGTCAACGGCGGCGACACGCTCTACCTGGCCTACTGGATGCGGCAGTCCGGTCTGGCCGACCTGCTGCCGTCGCTCGGCGACCAGGTCTGGGTGGGACTGAGCGCCGGGAGCTTGGTGATGACCCCGGCCATCGGCGACGACTTCACCCACTGGCGGTCACCCACCGGGGGCGACAGCACGCTCGGCCTCGTCGGCTTCTCGATCTTCCCGCACGTCGACCACCCGGAGATGCCGGACAACCGCATGGCCGAGGCCGAGCGGTGGGCGACGGGCATCGACGGGCCGGCCTACGCGATCGACGACGACACCGCGATCAAGGTCGTCGACGGCGAGATCGAGGTCATCTCCGAGGGCGGCTGGAAACTGCTGCGCTGATCAGGTGGGCGCGGCAGGCGCGGGCCGCGGCCGTCGGCGGGCGGTCGCGGCGGTGCAGCACGGCGATCGGCGGGTGCGGGATCGCCGGCCGGGGCGCGACCACCTCGATCGGCGGGCCGGGGCGGGTGGCGGCCGAGCGGGCCAGCAGGGCGACGCCGAGGCCGGCCGAGACGAGGTCGCGGATGCTGGCGGCGCTGTGGGTCTCGAACGGGACCCGCGGGGTGAAGCCGGTCGCGGCGGCGAGCAGGATCCGGTGCAGGCCGCTGCCGGCCGGCAGGCAGACGAACGGCTCGTCGCGCAGGTCGGCGAGCGACGACACCGGGCGGTGGCCGGGCGGGAGGGCCAGGACCAGGTGCTCCTCGGCCAGGCGGCGCGCGGTGAAGCGCGGCGGCAGATCGGCGTGCAGCGGGCCGACGACCAGGTCGGTCTCGCCCTCGTCGAGGGCCGCCAGCAGGCCCGCGACCAGGTCCGAGCGCAGGGACAGCTCGACGCCGGGGTAGCTGTCGCTGAACGACGCCAGGGCCGCGGGCAGGTCGAACGGGCCGAGCACGGCCGTCGCGCCGAGCGTGACGCGTCCGCGCAGGACGGACGTCAGCTCGGTCAGGTCGGAGCGGGCGCCGTCGAGCTCGGCGCCGATGCGGCGGGCGCGCGACAGCAGCAGCTCGCCGGCCTGGGTCAGGGTCACGCGGCGGGTGGTGCGGGCGAACAGCGCGACGCCGAGCTCCGCCTCCAGCGCGCGGATCTGGGCCGAGACCGCCGACTGCGCCAGGTGCAGATGCTCGGCGGCCCGGGTGAAGCCGCCGTGGCGGGCGACGGCCTCGAACGTGGTGAGCTGACGTAATTCCACTCATTCATCGTGCACGGCGATTAATCCGTACGCCAATCGCTGTTGGCTTCCGCCGTACCGGCGGGCGAGGCTGGGTCGCATGGAGCTACGGAATCTCGGTGGACTGACGTGCTCGGCGGTCGGGTTCGGCTGCATGGGGCTGTCCCAGGCCTACGGACCGGCCGACGAGGACGAGTCGGTGGCGGCGATCCACGCGGCGCTGGACGCGGGCGTGACCCTGCTCGACACGGCGATGAGCTACGGCTCGGGGCACAACGAACGGCTGGTGGGCCGGGCGATCGAGGGGCGGCGCGCGGAGGTCACCCTCGCGACGAAGTTCGGCATCGTCCGGGGCGACGAGGGCGTACGCCTCGACGCGCACCCGTCGCGCATCGGGGACTACTGCGAGGCGTCGCTGCGGAGACTGGGCGTCGACGTGATCGACCTGTACTACCTGCATCGGGTCGACCCGGCCGTCCCGATCGAGGACTCGGTCGGCGCGATGGCCGACCTCGTGAAGGCCGGAAAGGTTCGCCATCTCGGTCTGTCCGAGGTCGGCCCCGCCCAGATCCGGGCCGCCGCGGCGGTGCATCCGATCGCGGCGATCGAGTTCGAGTGGTCGCTGTCCTGGCGGGAGCCCGAGGACGAGGTGGTCCCGGCCGCCCGCGCCGCCGGGGCGGGCGTGGTCCCGTACAGCCCGCTCGGCCGTGGCCTGCTGACCGGGAAGCTGCCGACCGGGCCGTTCGAGCCCGGCGACTTCCGCGCCTCGGACCCGCGGTTCGCCGGCGAGGCGCTCGCGGGCAACCTGGCCCTGGCCACCGCCGTCGGCGAGGTGGCCGCGCAGCACGGCATCACGCCCGGGCAGCTGGCCTTGGCGTGGCTGCTCGCGCAGGGCCCGGACGTCGTCCCGATCCCCGGCACCCGCAACCGTTCCCGGGTCGCCGAGAACGCCGGGGCCGCCGCCGTCGAGCTCTCCCCCGCCGACCTGGCCGCGCTGGAGGCGGCCGCGCCCCGGGACGCGTGGCGGGGCGACCGGCGCTCGTTCGCGGCCCGCGGCACTACGCGGTCGTGAGCGACACCCCGGTCATCTTCTCGGAGAGCTCCCACAACTGCCGCCCGGCCGCCGGATCGAGGGCGGCCGGGGCCGGCTCGAGCACCGCCGGCTGACCCCGCAGCTCGCCCGGCCCGTCCGGGCCGATCAGCTCACCGCCCCGGGCGGCCGGGTCGGTCGCGGCGTAGAGCAGCGGCAACGCGCCCCGCGCGGGGTCCTGGGCGATCAGCGGGTTGCCGATCTTGGTGAGGAAGAACCGGTTCAGGCCGGTCGGCCCGTTCGACTGAAGGTTCGTCCGCGAGTAGCCGGGGTGGGCCAGGATGCTGCTCACCGAGCTGCCGGCGGCGGTCAGGCGGCGGTGCAGCTCGAGGCCGAAGACGGCGTTGGCCAGCTTGGACCGGTTGTAGGCGGCCTTCGGGTCGTACGGGTCCGGCTCCGCGAGGCGGCCCTTCTTGGCCAGCACCGACGTGACCGTCACGACGCGGGCGACGGGGGCGGCCTCGAGACGGGGCAGCAGCAGGAGCGTCAGGGCGAAGTGGGCCAGGTGGTTGACCGCGAACTGCATCTCGTAGCCCTGGGCGCTGCGGGCGTACGGGATCGCCATCACCCCGGCGTTGTTGACCAGCACGTCGACCGGGCCCTCGACGGCGGCCGCGAACGCGCGCACCGAGTCGAGGTCGGACAGGTCGAGACGCCGTACCTCGTGGTCGTGGCCGGAGAGATCGAGGCCGGGCAGGGCGTCGCGGACCGCGGCGCCGCGCCCCGGGTCGCGGACGGCCAGGATCACCCGGGCGCCGGCGGCGGCCAGCGCGCGTGTCACCTCGAGACCCAGCCCGCTGGTGGCGCCGGTGACCACGGCGGTGCGTCCGGCGAGGGAAGGCGTGTTCCAGCGCGTCGTCATAGGCACATCATGCTGCGCGTGGCACTGAGTGTCAACGGCGGCATGCCGTACCATCGGCGAGATGAGGCCCACTCCCACGCTCGCGGATCGCAAGCGGCAGCTCGTGGTCGACGAGCTGACCGAGGCCGCGCTGCAGACCCTCGCCATCAAGGGCTTCGACGCCACCACGGTCGACGAGATCGCGGCCGCCGCCGGTGTCTCCCGGCGCACGTTCTTCCGCTACTTCGCGTCCAAGGAGGACGTGGTCGTCCAGCTGCTGGCGAGCATCGGCGAGGTGATGTGCGCCGAGCTCGCGGCCCGCCCCGCGGGCGAGACGCCGGCCGTGGCGCTGCGGCACGCGGTGGCGGCGGCCATCGCCGACTGCGCCGGGCCGCCGGAGACCGAGGGCAGGTACGGCGGCCATGCCGAGAAGGCGCTGCGGGTGGTGCAGATGGTGATGGTGACGCCGCCGCTGCTGGCCCGGTTCCTGGAACGGCAGCAGCAGTGGCAGGACGATCTGGCCGCGCAGCTGGCCGCGCGCTACCCCGGCGACGAGCTGTTCACGTCGCTGGCCGCGGGGCTGGCGCTGAACGCGCTGCATGTGGTCGTGCGGCGCTGGGCGGAGAGCGACGGCGCCGAGGACGCGGGGGCGCTGCTCGACCGGGCGTTCCGGCAGCTGTCCCCGGCGCTCAGGCGTTGAAGGTGACGTGCTCCCACGGGATCGCCTTGTAGGCCAGGGCGATCCCGGTCCCGCCGAGCGCCGGCGGGGCGGTCAGCCAGAGCCAGAGCGGGTTCTCGGCGCCGTCGACGGCCAGCACGATGACGACCTGGACGGCGGCGATCAGGAAGAGCACGGACGCGACCTGGTAGACGCGCGGGCGGAACCGCCGCGCGACCGGGCGGCGGCCCGCCACCCGGACGCCGGGACTTTCATCGAGCATCGCCGCTCCCCTGATCAACTGGGAGCGGAGATTACAGCGTCAGACCCCGGCGCGAAAGGATCTCCAGGCGGTCGGACGCGTAACCGACCATCCAGTGTGGATCCAGGCGGTACAGCCGGACGTCCTCACCCCAGCTCAGCGGCGAGCTGTCGTAGTGGGCCGTCCAGTGCTCGAGGGTTTCCTTCCAGTCGTCGTCGCCGGGGTTGATCCGCTCGGCGCGGCCGTGGCTGAACACCCCCAGCTCCTCGCCGTCGATGTGGGCGACGCTCACCGCCGGGCGGCGTTCCAGGTGGCGGGCCTTGGCGGCGGTGCCCGAGGTGCTGAAGGTCCAGGTGGCGTGGAGGAAGTGCCCGTCCAGCGCGCTGACCCGCGGTTCGCCGCGGGCCGTCACGGTGGCGACGCTGAGCACCTTCATGCCGGTGAGCAGGCCGACCAGATCCTCGGCGGTGAGGGTCCGTCCGGCGTGCACGATTCTGCGCAGGTGGTTCGTCGCCCCCGCATGCGACCGTTCGAGCAGGCGCTGTAACGCGGCGATCTCTTCGGCGTTCTCCAGCATGAACACAACGTAGTCCCGCCACGCTTTAATGGACGGGATGACTTTGCGTGTGGTGACGGCCCTCGTCGCGATCCTGGCCGGCGCCACCGTGCCGGTCGTCCTCGGCACTCCGGCGATGGCCGACGAGAAGGCCGCGGCGAGGGTCTGCACGATCGGCGACAAGCGGATGACCGAGCTCTCCGGCCTGGCGGCGACCGGCGACGGCTACGTGACCGTCAACGACGGCTCGGACATCGCCGCCGACCGGAGGATCTTCTTCCTCGACCGGCGCTGCGCGGTCACCCGGACGGTCCCGTACCCGTCGCGGCCGCGGGACACCGAGGACCTCGGGCTCGGCCGGGACGGGACGATCTGGGTCGGCGACATCGGCGACAACGGGCGCAACCGGGACACGATCGGCCTCTGGCGGCTGGCCCCCGGCGCGCGCGGGCCGGTGCTCTACCGGCTCTCCTACCCCGACGGCGCGCACGACGCCGAGGCGCTGCTGATCACGGCGAGCGGCACGCCGGTCATCGTCACCAAGGGGCTGGCCGAGGGCAACGTGTACGTGCCGGGGGCCGCGCTCAAGGCGGGCAAGACCACGCCGTTGCGCCGGGCCGGCTCGGTGACGCTGCCGGTCACGAGCACGCCGAACCCGTTCTCCTTCGCCGGCCACCTGCTGATCACCGGTGGATCGGTGAGCCCGGACGGCCGGCGCGCTGTCCTGCGTACGTATGCGGACGCCTTTGAATTCGATGTCGAGAACGACGACCTGGTCGGGGCCATCACCCGGGGCAGGCCGCGGACGATCCCCCTGCCGGACGAGCCGCAGGGCGAGTCGGTCGCCTACACGACGGACGGAACCGCCCTGCTGACCGTCTCCGAGGGCGCCAAACCTTCCCTTCTCCGGTACGCCCTGCCGTCCGCACCGAAGCCCACCAGCCGGCCGGCCGCTCCCTCCCCGTCCCTCTCCCCCTCCGCCACCAAGCGCAACCCCGCCGCCGCGGTGCCCCTGGCCGGCCGCCGCGACCTGCCGCTCGGCGCGATCGTCACCGGGCTGGTGCTGATCCTCGCGGCGGCCGCGATCGGCGTCGTGGTGGCGGTCCGCCGGCGCTGAGCGGCGGTCCGCGACAATCACCGGCATGGAGTACTTCTTCTGGTGCCGTGACCGCCCCGGCACCCTCGATCTGCGGTGGAAGCTCGTCGAGGAGCACTGGCGCTTCATGGACGCGTACGCCGACCGGATGATCGCCCGTGGTCCCACGCTGACCCCCGACCGTTCCGCGCCGACCGGCAGCGTGCACATCGTGGACCTGCCGGACGCCGAGGCCGCCCGCCGGTTCGCGTTCGAGGAGCCGAACTACCGTGCCGGCATCTACGCGGACGTGCTGATCCGCCGCTTCGAGAACCGGTCGGGCCGCACGATGTGGCAGTTCCCCGGCACCGACGAGGAGGGCCGCTTCCTGATCCTCGGTCACGCCCGGCCGGGCGCCTCCCCGCCGGAGCCGGCCGGCGACGATCGGGTGATCGTGCAGGGCCCGCTGTACGCCGAGGACGGCACGACCTGGCTCGGCACCGCGGTCCTGGCCGAGGGGTCCGCGATCCTCGACCCGTCGCACTACGCCTCGGTCGAGACCCATCCCTGGCAGTTCGGCGGGCGCCGCTGACTCCTGTCCCGTCCGGTGTCGTCCGGGATGACTTCCGTCGATCTCGCCGATGCCGCAATCTCGAAGGACAGCCGGCGACCTACTACTCGGGGATCGTCTCGCCGGATGTTCGGGTGGGGCCGGGGCGGCGGCCCCACCCGATCGCCTCGCCGAGATCCTTGCGCAGGGCGGCGGCCAGCGGGCTTCCCATTTCCTCGTACGCGGCGAGCGCCGCCCGCAGATGCTCACCGGCCTCGTCGTCGCCGGTCGCCGCGAGACTCCGCCCGATGCCCTCGCGGGCCCGCGCCCGTTCCAGCGGGATCCGGGTGTGTCCGGAGAGGGCCAGCGCCTCCTCGTGATGCCGCAGCGCCTCCGCCGGCCGGCCCAGTGCCAGCTCCGTGCGGCCGAGGTTGTTGAGCGCCTCCTCGAGACCCGGCCGGTAGCCGAGGGTGCGCAGGGTCGCGACGGACGCGACGATCTCGGATCGGGCCTCCCCGGCCCGGCCGGCGCCGCGCAGCGCGGTGCCCAGCTCGTTGCGTGCCACCGCCTCGCCGAGGGCGTTGCCGAGGTCCCGGAACTCCCCGATCGCCTGCCGTTGCAGGCCGGCCGCCGCCGCGAACTCCCCGGCGAGGCAGCGCGCGACCCCGAGCTGGGACAGCGCGTCGGCCGACCCGAGCCGCTCCCCCAGCCCCCGGAACAGCGCCAGGGCCTGGGTCAGCGAGTCGATGGCCGCCCACGGGTCGCCGCCGAGGTACTGCGCCGCCCCGAGGTAGTTGAGCGCGGTCGCCTCGCCGAGCCGGTTCTCCAGGCCGCGGGCCAGGTCGAGGGCGCTGGTCAGTGAGGCGGCCGCGTCCTCGTACTGGGCCAGCAGGTACTGGGTCACGCCGAACTCGCTGAGCGCGATCGCCCGGGCCGGCAGATAGGTCGTGCGGCGGGAGATCGCGACGGCCCGCTCGGCGATGTCCCGGGCCGTCCGGTAGTCGCCGGCGAACCGGGAGGTGACGGCGAGCGCGTAGGTCGCCTGGGTCTCGCCGGTCGCGTCGCCCAGCTCGGCGAACCGGCGGATGGCGTCGTTCAGCGCGTCCATCGCGGCCGTGACCTGACCGTCGAAGCGCAGCGCCATGCCGAGCTGGGTCAGCGCGTCGGCCCGGTCGAGGCCGGTGGTGGCCCGGTCGGCGGACTCGCGCAGGGCGGCGATCGCGTCCGGGTACCGGTCGGCGAGGATGCCGGCCACGCCGTACTCGAGCAGGGCGGCGGCCTCGGCGCGGGGGTCGCCGGTGGCGCGGGCGGCCCGCACGGCGATCTCGTAGAGGCGCAGCGTCAGGTCCCAGGGGCCGGCCTGCCGTACGTACGGGAAGATCGCGTCGGTGAGCGCGGCGGCGGTCCCGGGGTGTCGTTCCCAGGCCTGCGCGACGGATCCGGCGATGTTGGTGATCTCGGTCCGCAGCCAGCGGGTCGCCGATTCGAGGCTGTCGATGCGCGGACCGTTCACGTCGTCTACCTCGGACGGCCGCAGAGCATAGAAGTGGCCGGCCCGGCGGGCGGTGGCCAGGAAGTACCGCAGCAGGCGTCCCTCGGCCGCCGCCCGTTCCGCCGGGTCGTCGTCGCGGCCGATCGCGTACTCGCGCACCAGGTCGTGGAAGCGGAACCGGTCCTGGCGGGCCTCGTCGAGCAGATGGTCGCGGTAGAGGTCCTCGAGCCGGGCGGCGGCCTCCTCCACGCCGGTGCCGAGGATGGCGGCGGCCGCCCAGGCGTCGAGGTCGGTGCCCGGGTGCACGGACAGGCGCCGGAAGCTCTCCCGCAGCGCGGGGCCGAGCGCGCGGTAGGAGACGTCGAGCGCGGCCCCCATCTCGCTGGTGCTGCCCATTTCCTGCAGCAGCCGCTCGACCGTCCACGACGGATGGGTGCGCAGCCGGGCCGCGACCAGCGCCACCTGCAGCGGCAGGTGCCCGCAACGGGCCACGACGGCCCGGATCTGTTCGCTCTGCTTGGCCCGGTCACCGCCAGCGATGCCGAGGAAGAGGTCGTACGCCTCCTCGGGTGTGAGCGTGCCGACCCGCACCGGCCGGGCGTGGATCATCGTCGGCATCCGGTTCCGGCTGGTGATCAGCACGAGGGCGCCCGGCGCGCTCGGGATCAGCGGCTGCACCTGCTCGGCGCCGGCCGCGTCGTCGAGCAGCAGCAGGAACCGCTTGCCGTGCGTCTGGTGCCGCCAGACGGCGGCCCGGGCGTCCACGTCGGCCGGCATCACCGCGGCCGGCACCCCGACCGCCCCGAGCAGGGCGGCGAGCGCTTCCGCGGTGGTCAGCGGCTCGCGGTCGGGCCGGTGGCCGCACAGGTTGAGGAAGAGCCGCCCGTCCGGGCAGCGGTCGCCGAGCCGATGGGCGGCGTGGATCGCGACGGCGGTCTTCCCGGCCCCGGCCATGCCGTCGATGAGGAACACGGCCGTCTTCCCGTCGTCGGCGAGCAGTTGCTCCAGCTCCGCCTGCCGCCCGACGAAGTCGGCGATGTCCGGCGGCAGCGACTCGGTCGCGAGCGTCCTTTCGTCCTCGGCCCGGCGCCGCCGCCGGTCGGCGTCGGTCAGCTCGACCAGCGCGTGCAGCTCGGCCCGCCACCACGCGGGGTCGTCCGGGACGCCGAGCGCGTTGCCGTGCGTCCGCGCATAGGCGACGCAGGTCTCGACGTAGGGACGGACGAAGTCCCACTGCGGGGGCTCCTTCACGTCCCCGTTCAGGACGGCGTACAGCTGGCTGCGCGCGAGCGGGATCGCGTCGTTGCGGGCGAGCGAGTCGATCGTCGGCCCCCCGGCCTCGAGGCGCAGCCGCCTGAGCCGCAGGCAGAACGACCGGAGGGCCTCCGTCGTAGCCACCATGCATCCATCGTCGCCCATGCGGTCCAGACCCACCACGGCCCAGCCGCCCGGCTACCCCGCTTCGCCCGGCGGGTGCAGCGGGTTCCCCGCGGCAGCGCTCCACCCGGAACCCGTCCGGGCCGGTCTCCTCGACAACCTCACGCAACACTGCCGCCTCGGGCAGTTCCCCTCCTCGACCGTCCCGGCGGCAGCGGACGGCTGCCGGGCGCGCGGGGCGGCTACGGGCGGACGAAGACGGCCATCCGCGGGGCGGGGCGGAAGCCGTTCCTCTCGTAGAACTTCGCGGCGTCGCTGTCTCGTGCGGTCAGCAGGTACCAATGGCGGACGCCGGGCAGCCGGGCGCGCAGGGCGTCCAGCAGCGTGGTGCCGTGCCCCCGGCGCTGCTGTCCCGGGCGTACGCACAGCTCCTGCAGGAGGAAATGATCCTCGGGGCCGTTGCGCTCCAGGTGGCCCACGGCGAAACCGGCCAGGTCGCCGTCCGGAGTGGTCAGACCGGCGCCCTGCGCGCACGCGGGCAGGTGGTCCCGCGTGCGGGCGGTGATCATCGGCAGAGCTCGTCGAGGGCGGCGGCGAAGATCTCGTGGTGGCGGTTCACGTCGTCGAGGGTGGTGGCCGGGGACATCAGGGCCATGTTGTGGAACGGGGTCAGCATGATGCCCCGGTTGGCCAGGTAAACGTGCAGGAAGTCCTCCAGCTCGCCGTCGGCCGTGGCCGCCGACTCGGTGCCGTTCCGCGGGGCGGGATCGGCGAAGCGGTACTCGACGCGGGCGCCGAGCCGGCTGACCGACCACGGCAGCTGGTGGCCGTCGATGATTTTGCCGACGCCGTCGGCGAACGCTCCGGCGGTGGCGATCATGCCCTCGAACGCGGCCTCGGTCAGCACCGACGTCAGCGTGGCCCGGGTGGCGGCCATCGAGACCGGGTTGCCGGCCAGGGTGCCGCCGACGCCGCCCATGTCGACCAGGTCGAGGTCGGGCCGGGAGAGCAGGCCGTCGGCGAGCTCGGCCGACAAGCCGTACGCGCCGACGGGAATGCCGCCGCCGATCGCCTTGCCGATGGTCAGCACGTCGGGTTCGAGGCCCCACGCCGCGGTCGCGCCGCCCGGGCCGGCCGAGAACGTGTGGGTCTCGTCGTTGATCAGATACGTGCCGTAACGGCGGGTCAGCTCGCGGACGCCGGCCAGGTAGCCGGGCTGCGGGAGCACGATGCCGATGTTGGTGAGCGCCGGTTCCATGAGCACGGCCGCGACGTCGCCGTGCGCGAGCTGGCGCTCGAGGCCCGCGAGGTCGTTGAACTCGGCGACCCGGCTGGTCGTCGTGACATCGGTCGGCGCACCGACGTTGCCCTCGCGGCTCACCCCCTCGCCGGAGGGGCCGACCACGATCAGCGACTCGTCGACCGAGCCGTGGTAGCAGTAGCTGTTGACCAGGATCTTCGGCCGGCCGGAGACGGCGCGCAGCAGCCGGATGGCCCACCGGTTCGCGTCGGTCGCGGTCAGCGCGAAACTCCAGTACGGCACGCCGAAGCGCCGGGCCAGCTCGTCGCCGACCACCGACGCGTCCTCGGTCGGCAGCATCGTGCTGGCGCCGCCGAGCGTGGCCAGGCGGTCGGTGACGGCCTCGACGACCGGCGCCGGCGAGTGCCCGGCCATCGCGCCGGTGTCGCCGAGGCAGAAGTCGACGTAGTCGTTGCCGTCGAGGTCGGTGACGCGCGCGCCGCGGGCCGTCGCCACGTACACCGGGAAACCGCCGGCGGTCTTGTTCATCCACGTCATCGGCACCCGGCCGAACAGGTGCCCGGCGCGCCCGTGCGCCTCGGCCGACCGCCGGTTGCGCTCGGCGAACAGGGCCCGCTCACGGGCGGCGAGCGAGGCGAGACGAGAGCGATCAACTCCGGAATCCGTCGGCATGGCGCGACGCTACCAATGATCAGCTCACTGCGGGAGGGGCTACGCCACCGATTCCGTGCCGGTGAGGATCTGGCGGAGGATCACCGGGCCGGCCGGCGAATCAAGAGCGAGCACCACGCGTACGCGGGAAGAAGCCGCCGGATCCTCCCGCACCGCGCCTTCGAGGTCGACGCGCAGCGGCAGTTCCGGAGCATCCGCAGGAACGATCTCACCGACCGCGATCGCCGCCGCCAGCGGATCGTGCAGCGGGATCTCCCGGACGCCCAGGCCCGGCTCGTAGAAGTCGAAGTAGACCGGCAGCATGTCGGCGAGCGTCTCGTGCAGCGCCGTCCCCCCGGCCCGCAGCGCGGCCCGGTCGCCCTCGGTCCACCGGTGACGCATCGTCACGTCGAGCGGCACCAGCGTGACCGGCCACGGCGCGGCGATGACGTCGGCCGCCGCCTGCGGGTTCCCGCGGATGTTCGCCTCCGCGCGCGGCGTGACGTTGCCGGGAGCGCGCACCGCCCCGCCCATCACGGTCACGCTCGCCACCAGGCCCGGCAGCTCCGGGCACTCGCGCAACGCCCGGGCGATGTTGGTGCACGGCCCGGTGACGACCAGGTGCAGCTCGCCGGGGCTCGCCCGGGCAAGATCGATCACAAGCTCCCATGGCGTACGCGGGTCGGCCGCCCCGCCCGGCGGCAGCTCGACGCCCCCGACGCCGTTGCCGCCGTGCACGACCTCGGCGCCGCCGCGGTGATCCCCGTCGCCCACGCAGACCGGAATGTCCGTCCGGCCGGACATCGCGAGCAGGCCCAGCGTGTTGCGCGCGGCCTGCGGCGCCGACGTGTTGCCGCTGACCGTCCCGATCCCGGCGATCGTCACCGACCGGCAGGCCAGCAGGTAGGCGATCGCCAGGGCGTCGTCGACGCCGGTGTCGCAGTCGAGGTAGAGCTTCAGGACGCCGCCGCCTTCGTGCCGAACGCCGTGAAGAACCGATCGCGGAACGCGTTCATCGGCCACTCCGGCGTGTCTCCCTGGGGACGCAGCCCGTCGGCCCACCGCCAGTCGGTGATCCGCTCCAGCACCGACTTGTCCTTGGTCACGATCGAGATCGGGACGTCGTGGCTCGCGCCCGCGCCGGACGCGATCGGCGACGGCTGGTGGTCGCCGAGGAAGACCAGGACGAGGTTGTCGTCGCCGTACTTCAGCACCCAGTTGACCAGGGAAGTCACCGAGTAGACGATCGATTTCCCATATTCCGGGCGCACCTGCTTGGGGTCGGCCCACAGCGCCTTCGGCTTCTTGCCGTCGGCCACCATCGAGCGGTAGATCGAGCCGTCGCCGATCCGGTCCCAGTCGTCGAGGTAGTCGGGGATCGGCGCCCACGGGGTGTGGCTGGAGACCAGCGGCATCTCGACCATCAGCGACTTGCGCGGGGCCTTCTTGTACTCGACCGTGTTGAGCTGCTTGAGCGTGTACTGGTCGGGCATCGGCGCCCAGCTGAACTTCGGACCCTGGTAGCCGAGGTTCCGCGAGTCCCACACCTGGTCGTAGCCGTAGAAAGCGCCCTCGGGCCAGGCTCGGGTCGCACCCGGCATCACACTCACCGTACGGAAATCCTGGTTGTGGAAAGCCCGGGTGAGCGTGAGCCGGTCGCTGGAGACCAGGTTGCGGTAGCGCTGCTCGTTGTTGATCCACAGGCCCGACTCGAACGTCGAATGGGCCAGCCAGCTGCCGCCGCCGAAGGTGGGTGAGGTGAGCCAGCCGCTCCTCGCCTGGAACCCGGCCGCGCCGAGGCTGCCGGTGAGCCGGTCCAGCACCGGGTCGACCATCGGGGCGAGCGTGGGGTGCTCGATCGCGCTGCGGCCGTAGCTCTCCACGAACGTGAAGATCACGTCCTTGCCCTTGAGCGCCGTGAGCATCTGGCCGGCGGGCACGTTCGCGAACGCGTCCTGCTTGACCTCCTTGGCGAACTGGGCTTCGTCCTTGAGACCCGCCTGCGCCTGGTGGGCGCGATCCCAGGCGTACGTGGCGGTGCTGCGCGCGGCGATCGGAACGGTCCCGGTGAAGGAGAGCCCGAGTGCGAAGGTGGCCGCCCACGCGACCGCTGTGCCGCCCGCCGCGTACAGGGAACGCCTCTGATTTCTCCCGACCAGCTCGCCGATCCGCAGCACCGACCAGGTGGTCAGCGCCATGACCGCGCCGACCAGCAGGACGATGGCGGCGACCGCGCCGATCGCCGCGGCCCGGCCGTAGGAGTCGACGACGAAGCTGTACGCGTCGTCGAACAGCACCCAGTCCAGGACCGGGTCGAACGGGCGGTTCAGCTCCGAGAAGAAGCCCATGTCCAGGCACTTCTCGATGACCAGCCAGCCGAGCAGGACGCCCAGGACGACGCCGGCGATCCGGCGCGGGCGCCTCGGGAGCAGCATCAGCGCGATCAGGAAGGCGCCCTCGACGGGGATGCGCAGGAAACCGGCCGGGCTCAGCCGGGACACGATGTTCGGGAAGATCAGAGCGGCGAAGACGATGATGCCGGCCAGCGTGGTGAGGATCGCCGGCCTTTTGACGTGGAGCTGCACGGGTATGGACACGGATTACGGGGGTCCGGGGTTCAAGTTGTCCACAGGGTCAAAAGTCCCTTACACGCGCGCTACCTGGCGGGCTTAACTTCAAGGAGCCTTTTCGCCCGCACTTCGTTCGTCGAAGGGAAATCTGCTGTGAGTCCCGATCTCGCCCACACGCTGGCCGAGCCCGACCAGGCCGATCTCGATCGCCTCGACGCCTGGTGGCGGGCGGCGAACTACCTGACCATCGGCCAGATCTACCTGCGGGCCAACCCGCTGCTGCGCGAGCCGCTCGCCGCCGAGCACATCAAACCCCGGCTGCTGGGCCACTGGGGCACGAGTCCCGGGCTGTCGTTCATCTACGCGCACGTGTCCCGGCTGATCCGGCACACCGGGCAGGAGGCGATCTACCTGGCCGGTCCCGGCCACGGCGGCCCGGCCCTGGTCGCCGCCGGCTACCTCGAGGGGACGTATTCGGAGATCTATCCGAAGGTCACCCAGGACGAGCCCGGCATGAACCGGCTGTTCCGCCAGTTCTCCAGCCCCGGCGGCATTCCCAGCCACGTGTCGGTGACCACGCCCGGCTCGATCCACGAGGGCGGCGAGCTGGGCTACGTGCTGGTCCACGCGTTCGGCGCGGTGATGGACAACCCCGGCCTGCTCGCGATCGCCGTGGTCGGCGACGGCGAGGCCGAGACGGGCCCGCTCGAGGGCTCGTGGAAGGGCATCTCGTTCCTCAACCCGGCCCGCGACGGCGCCGTGCTGCCGATCCTGCACCTCAACGACGCGAAGATCTCGGGGCCGACCGTGCTCGGGCGCAAGGATCCGGCCGAGGTGCGGTCGCTCTTCGAGGGGCACGGCTACCAGGTCATCGAGGTCTCCGGCGAGGATCTGCCCGGCATGCACCACCGCTTCGCCGCCGCGCTCGCGTCGGCCTACCAGCGCATCGCCGACAAGAAGGCCGGGTCGGACGAACCGTGGCCGATGATCATTCTGCGGTCGCCGAAGGGGTGGACCGGGCCGCACGAGGTCGACGGCGTCCGGGTCGAGGGCACGTGGCGCGCGCACCAGGTGCCGCTGTCGGGCGTGCGCGACAACCCCGAGCACCTGGCGATGCTGGAGGAGTGGCTCAAGTCGTACCGGCCGGAGGAGCTCTTCGACGACTCCGGCGCGCCGATCGGCCTGATCCGCGAGCAGGCGCCCGAGGGCACGCTGCGGATGAGCGCCAGCCCGCACGCCAACGGCGGCCTGGTCACCGAGGAGCTGGCGCTGCCCGACTTCCGCGACTACCAGATCGAGGTCAAGGCGCCCGGCACCGAGCGGGCCGAGTCGACCCGCAAGCTCGGCGAGCTGATGCGCGACATCTACCGGTCCAGCCCCGACCGGTTCCGGCTGTTCTGCCCCGACGAGACCAACAGCAACCGCCTCGGCGCCGTCTTCGAGGCCTCCGACCGCGCGTTCATGGAGCCGGTCTTCCCCGACGACGTGAAGCTCGGCCCCGACGGCCGGGTCATGGAGGTGCTCTCCGAGCACAACTGCCACGGCTGGCTGGAGGGCTACACGCTCACCGGGCGGCACGGGTTGTTCGCGACCTACGAGGCGTTCGCCATGGTCAGCGCCTCGCAGACGGTGCAGCACGGCAAGTGGCTGCAGGAGGCCAAGCGGCTGCCGTGGCGGGCCGGCGTCCCCTCGCTGAACATCCTGCTGACCTCGACGGCGTGGCGCAACGACCACAACGGCTTCTCCCACCAGGGGCCCGGCCTCATCCAGGTGGTGCTCAACCAGCGCGGCGACGTGGCCCGCGTCTACCTCCCGCCGGACGCGAACTGCCTGCTCTCGGTGGCCGACCACTGCTTCCGGTCGAAGTCGTACGTCAACCTGATCGTCCAGGACAAGCAGCCGCAACTGCAGTACCTGACGATGGACGAGGCGGTCGACCACTGCGCCCGCGGCGCCGGCGTCTGGGAGTGGGCCGGCACCGACGACGGCACGACGGATCCCGACATCGTGCTGGCCTGCGCCGGCGACATCGTCACGATGGAGACCGTGGCGGCCGCCCAGATCCTCCGCGACCGCCTGCCCGGCTTCCGCACCCGCGTGGTCAACGTGGTCGACCTGATGACGCTGATCCGCCCCAAGGACCACCCGCACGGCATGAGCTCGACCCTGTTCACCGAGCTGTTCACCGACACGGTCGACGTCGTCTTCGCCTTCCACGGCTACCCCGGCGCGATCCACCAGCTGGTGCACGGCCGCCCCGACGCCGACCGCTTCCGGGTGCGGGGCTTCATCGAGCAGGGCACGACGACCACCCCGTTCGACATGACGGTCCGCAACAAGGCGTCCCGCTACCACCTGGTCATGGACGCCATCAACAACGCCCGCCGCCTCCCCCGCGGCGCCGCCGAGCTGAAGGCCTGGTGCGAGGCGCAGCTGGCCCGCCACGAGGAGTACGTGGTCGAGCATTTGGAGGACATGCCCGAGGTGCGCGACTGGTCGCTCCCCTCGTAGCCGGTCCGCGCGTCGCTGCCTGCTCCCGTCCCGGCGGGGTCGTCCGCACCGGGCGTCTCGCGGTCACGGGAGCAGGCCGCCGCGGACGGTCAGCTCCTGGCTGGTGAAGTCGCCGGTCAGCAGGGGCATCGCGCGGGCTATCGCGGCTCGCACGTCGGGGCGTTGCAGTGAAGCGTCGTGCTGCTCCTTGGACTGCCAGACCTCGCTGACCCAGATCGTCACGTCGTCGGTGTCGGCGACGCCCACCACGTACAGGTCGCATCCCAGCGCCCGGAGCGCGCCGGCGCCGCTCACCAGGAGATCCACCACCTCGTCGCGATGGCCTGGCTTCGTCTTCATCGAACCGAGGTATCCGTAGCGCACGGATCGCATGCTAGCCGCCCGCGCGTCGGGCTCGAGGCTCCGCTAGGCCTCCCAGGCGTCGAGGTGGCTCGCCGCGCGGAAGTGGGAGATCGAGGACCAGGCGTATTGCTGCCCGGCCGCGAACGAGCGCCGGCAGGCGGCCAGGCGGTCGGCGTCGCGGGCGGCCTTCGCCATGGCGGCACCGTCGACGCGGCCGGCCTGGGCGAGGCGGGCGAAGTACTCCCGTACGGTCGCGCAGAAGTAGAGATAGGTCGCCGCCTCCGCCGCTACGCCGGCGGGTGACGCCGCGAGCAGACCGCGGGCGGCCGCCCGCAGATCGTCCGGGATCTCGTCCGGGGCCAGCGCCTCGGCCGCGGCCGGCGGCCCGTCCCGCTGGGCGATCGGGCGGGCGGCCGCCAGCTTGCGCCGCACCTCCAGGCTCGTCAGCTCGGCGGCGATGGTCTCCAGGTCGTGCCGTCCGCTCCGCCGCGACAACCCGACCAAGTCCCGGGCGACCCGGATGAGGTCGCGCGGCAGGCCGCCGCACATGACGTGCACGAGCGCCATGAACTGCTCCGGCAGGCCGATCACGCGCCGTCGCAGCAGGCGGCGGGAGTCGGCGAACACGAGCGAGCGCACCTCGACGACGGTGTCGAAGGTCGAGTCGAACGCGTCCCGCAGCGGCAGCCCGCGCCGTTCGAAGGCGCTCATCGCGTCCTCCGACACGGCGATCAGGAAAAAGCATCCGCGGATGGCGAGAACGCCCTTGATGTCGTTCAGGAACGCCCGCGCGTCCTCGGTGGAGTCGAACTTGTCCAGCTCGTCGATGCCGATGCAGACCCGCCTGGTCGCCGCCACCCGGCCGAGGAACTCGCGGAGCAGGGCGACGATCTCGGGGTAGTTCAGCGGGCGTTCGGTCATGGTCGTCGACGACGAGGCGCCCAGCTCGAACCCGGCCGGCAGCTTGAACGCGCTGTTCCGGCCCCGGCCGATCGACTGCTGGAACGCCAGGACGGCCAGCAGGGCGCGGGCCCGGGCGGCCAGCGGATCGTCCGGCTCGGCCGGGCGCCGCGCCGGGATCCGCCGCAGGCCGATCACGACGGCGGCCACCGAGCCGGTGATCAGCAGGACGCCCGCCGACAGGGCGGGATCGACCTTCACACCGGCCAGGGCCGCGATCACGAGGTAGGCGCCGAGCAGCGAACCGGCCGTCCCGCCGAACAGCAGCGCCGGGACCAGCGGCCAGGAACCCCGTTCGGGCTCGGCGTCCTCGATCTCGTACCGCAGGCCGAGCCGATCGGCCGGTCCGAGAACCCCGTAGCAGACCGTCGCGAACAGGTGCAGCACGAACTCGCGGGCGTCGTAGCGCACCGGCGCCGGCAGCAGCACGCGAACGGCGGTGTCCCCGCGCGGGGCGAAGCCCGGATCGCAGAAGTGCTCGAGCAACGTGGTCTTCCCGGCGCCCCGCGAGCCGGAGATGCCGATGCTGCCGCCCGGCATCAGTTCCATGAGCCGCTCGACCGCGGGCGGCCCCTCCGACTCGACCACGTGCGACGGGTTGCGTATCTCGGCCAGGCCGTCCGCCCGCAGCTCGCCGACGACGGACTGGTAGCGCGCAAGCCGGTCGTTGATCTCGTCGCGGATGAGCGGCTTGAGTCCCCGGTCGCGGAGGGAGTCGCGCCAGTCCCGCTCGGCGCTGCGGCGGCTGGTGAGCAGTTCCTGGTGACGGGCGCCGGCCAGCATCACGCGCCCCCGCCGCCGGACCAGAAGCACCTGCGCGCGCAGGACGCCGGCCGCCACCAGAAGGGAGGCGGCCGCGACCAGGAGCACGATCCAGAGTGGATTCCCGAACGCCCAGACCAGGGTCGCGGCGCCGGCGACCACCCCGATGACGGCCGCTGCGGTGACGCGGGCCCACCTCCGGAAGGTGGCCACGGACGACTCGATGGCCCGCAGGTCGGCGGCGGCCTGGGCGTCGAGGTAGACGAGCCGCTGCTCCTCGGGGCCGCACGCGGCCAGGGCCTCACCGAAGCGCCGGATGACCGGCTCGCGCAACTCGGCCGCCTCGATCTCCGACTCCGCGGCGGCGAGCACGATCTCGGAGTCATGCTCCAGCAGGTCGTCGAGCATTCCGGTGAGGAGCGAGGCATGGTCGCTCATTCGAGCAATTCTAGGTCCGCCCGTACGCCGAGAAGCCGCACCGGGCGGTCCAGCTCGAACTTGCCGAGGACCGTCAGGGCCGTCCCGGCGACGACGTCGGGGTCGGTGGTCGGGCCGTCGCGCAGTTTCGCCTCGCGGGTGCGGGTGTAGAACGACGACGACCGCACCTTCACGCCGACCCGGATCACCCGGCGGCCCTCCGCCACCACCTCGGCGGTCAGGGCCCGGGCCAGCGTCACCACCTGCTCCTCGATGGCGGCGCGGTCGGTCAGGTCGTGGTCGAACGTGACCTCCTTGCTCCGCGAGCGGGCCACCCACGGCTCGGTCGCCAGCTCGGTGTCACCGCCGCCCCGGGCGATGATCAGGAGCCACGTCGCGGCTCGCGGCGGGAAGCGGGCGGCGAGCGTGGACAGGTCGGCGGCGGCGAGCTCGGCGATCGTCGTGAGGCCGAGCTCGTCGAGCTTGCGGACCGTCTTGGGCCCGACACCCCACAGGTCGCCGACCGGGTGGTCGCCCATCGTCGGCATCCAGGTCTCGCCGGTCAGCGTCGCGACGCCGTCGGGGGAACGCTTGGCGAACCGTGCCGCGATCTTCGCCTGGTTCTTGTTGCGGCCGATCCCGACGGCGCAGGTCAGCCCCGTCCGCTCGAGGACGGCCGCCTTGAGGTCGCGGGCGAGGCCCGAGGGGTCGTCGACGTCGCCGCCGACGAACGCCTCGTCGAGGCCCCACACTTCCACCCGTACCGGAAAATCGCGCAGGGTGGCCATCACCCCGGCCGACGCTTCCCGATAAGCCGGCATGTCCGACGGCAGGAAGACCGCGTCGGGGCACTTGCGGGCGGCCAGGCGCATCGGCATCCCGGAATGGACGCCGCACGCGCGCGCCTCGCGGGAGGCGGTCGCCACCACCGTCCGGGGCTTGGCCGGATCGCCGGTGCCGCCCACGATCACCGGCCGGCCGCGCAGCTCGGGGCGCCGCAGCACCTCGACCGAGGCGAAGAACTGGTCGAGGTCGACGTGCAGCAGCCAGACGCCGGTCACCCGATCATTGTGCCGCCAGGAGCGCGCTCAGGGCGGACGCCTGGGTTCGCCAGTCGCGGGCGTTCGGGTACCCGGCGGGACTCGTCCCGTTCCAGCGCTCGCCGAGGCGGTTGAGCGAGTCGCGGTCGGCGTTCCACACGCTGTCGGCCTGCGTTCGTGCGTACGTCCGATAGCTCGCCTGCCCGGTCAGATCGGCCAGGTCCATCAGGTAGCGCATGAAGACGCCCTTGAACTGCTTGCCGTTGTCGTCGCAGGTCCGGTCGGGGGCGTCGCACGACTCGGTGAGGATGCCGTTCTTCGACAACTGGGAGATCCCCGCGTCGGCGAGCCGTCTCGCGGTGGCCAGCACATTGATGTCACCCGTGGCGCGATAGACCTCGACGGCGGAACCAACAGCCAATCCTTGGTTGTACGTGTAGACGGTCCCGTTGTTGTTGGCGCAGCCGGCCGTGAGCCCGTCGTTGACCAGCCCGGCCGCGTTGATCATGCCGCTGCCGGTGAACCAGTTCCACCCGGTCACGGCCCGCCCGAGCCACGTCGTGTCGCCACCGATCCGGTTGTGCAGGCTCGCCGCCAGCCGCACGTACAGGCCGATCGTGACCGCGTTCTTGTACGTGCGCTCCCGGTTCCACCACACGCCGCCGTGACAGGTCGAGGTGTCCCAGTACCCGTTCACGTAGCCGGCGATGGTCACGGCCTCGTTCAGATACCGCGGGTCGCGCGTCAGGTCGTACGCCTGCACCCAGGCCAGCCCCCACCAGGCGGCGTCGTCGATCGCCCGGCTGATGAAGTCGCCCTCGATCGCGTCGCTGCTCTTCACCCCGGCCGGGAACGCGGCCTTGTTGACGGTGAAGGTGCGGTCGACGACCCACAGATAGTCGGTGCGGCCGGTGCGCTTCATCCAGTCCATCACCGTGGTGACGGCGACCGCCGAGTTCCACCAGCTCGACGGCCACCACGCGGTGTCCGGGTGGTAGGCCTGCATCAGCGCGTCGGCGGCCGCGGCGGCCCGGTCGTTCGCCGGTCGCGCCCAGGCGGTGCAGGCGCCGTTGTTGCCGGTGACGGCCCGGCCGCAGGCACGGACGGCGGCGCCGTAGAGGAGCGCCTTCACGTCGCGGGTGGCGACCATGACCGTACGGGTGCCGGTCGCGCCCGGCGGCGTGCCGACCCGGCCCAGCGAGGAGCCGCCGGGCCAGGAGCTGCCCTCGTCCCAGGACCGGTCCAGCCAGATCTCGTCGCCGGCCGCGCCGCCCGCGATCGTCGCCCAGGCCATGCCCCGGGTGTCCACGTGCAGCGCGATCGTGCGGCCGCTCAGCGTGGCCGCTCCGACCGGTTGCCGATCGCCGGCCGCCGTCGATGGGTCGGCGCCGTCGCAGGCGATGTCGCAGGCCTGGAGACGGACCCAGTCGGTGCACTGCACGCCGTTCGCGTCGCCGCAGGCGCGGACCATGCCGCGCCGGTGGCCGGACGGGTCGGCGAGGTTGTACATGAGCGTGCGGGTGCCGGTCCACGTGCCCGGGATCGAGGCCTTGCCGAGCAGGCCGTCCCAGGTGCCGCCGCCGTCCCAGGTGCGGTCCAGCCACACCGCGTCGCCACTCGTGCCGTTGTCGATGCTGCCCCAGGCCATCGCGTCGGCGTCGGACAGGTGCAACGAGATCCGCCGGCCGTTCTGCGTGCGGTCGGCGACCGGGAACGTGTCCTGCCTGCTCAGCGACGGGTCGCGGGTGTCGCAGTAGACCGAGCAGACGGTGGTGGCGGCGCCCGCCGCGACCGGCGCGACGAGCAGGGCGGCGACCACGGCGAGGATGACGACGGCGGCGCGCTTCATTCCCGCATGATGAGCTTCATCGATGCTTTTCGATAGAGGTTGTCAACGTTGTTGCCCGTTCACCCCAGCCGGACGCTCGTCCGTCACGGCAGCAACAGGCGGCGGCCGGCAGGGCGAGGCCGGCGCCGCGGCGGTTTCGGCGAGATTCACGACATATATTCGCCGCGTGCTTGCCCAGGAACGCCTGATCGCCGCCGTCACAAAACGCTGCCGCGCCGACGACCGGCTCGTCGCCGCGCTCACCTACGGCTCGTTCGTCAGCGGGGAGGCCGACGCGCACAGCGACATCGAGTTCTGGCTGTTCTTCGCGGCCCCGCCGGACGCCCGCGCCTGGCTCGACGGCGTCGGCCCGGCCCGGCACGTGGTCGTCAACGAGTTCGGCGCCCACGTCGCGTTCTTCCCGGGCCTCATCCGCGGCGAGTTCCACTTCGCCACCGCGGGCGACATCGACGCGGTACGCGAGTGGCCGGCCCGCGGCGGCCCGGCCGACCGGATGATCGTCGTCGACCGCACCGGGGCTCTGCGCCGCGCCCTCGACGCGCTGCCCGCCGCGCCCGCCCTCCCCGACGATGCCGGCGAGCTGTGCGGCCGCTTCGCGAACTGGCTGGTGCTGGCCCATCACGTGGCCGCGCGGGGCGAGCTGCTGCGCGCGATCGACGCCCTGGCCCACGCGCGGCGGCACCTGCTGTGGATGGCGCGGCTGGCCGAGCGCCGGACGCGGCATTGGCTGACCCCGTCGCGCAACGCCGAGAACGATCTGCCGCCGGAGGTCGTGCGGGCCCTGCACGAGACGACGGCCACCGCCGATCCGGAGTCGCTGCGCCGGGCCATCGCCGCCGCCTGGGCCTGCGGCCGCCGGTACTGGCCGGAGGTGGCCGCCCCCCGGTGCCGGACGCCCTGTTCGCCGAGCTCGATGCGGCGCTCTACCGGTAGGCGTCGGCCTGGATCGTGTACAGGTCGGCATACGTGCCGCCGAGGGCCATCAGATCCTCGTGGGTGCCGAACTCCGCGATCCGGTTGCCCTGGATGACCACGATCAGGTCGGCCATGCGTACGGTCGAGAAGCGGTGCGAGACCAGGAGGGTGACCCGCCCGTCGCGCCGTTCCGCGCGGCTCTGCTCGGCGTATCGCTCGAAGAGCGCGTGCTCGGTCTCGGCGTCCAGCGCCGCCGTCGGCTCGTCGAGGATGGTCAGCAGCGGGTCCTCGCGCATGAAGCCGCGGGCCAGCGCGACCCGCTGCCACTGGCCGAAGGAGAGCTCGGCGCCGCCCGGCCAGGCCGCGCCGAGCTGGGTGTCGTAGCCGTCGGGCAGCCGGTCGACCACGTCGGACGCGCCCGCCCGGGCGACCGCGCCGGCCACGTGCTCGGGCGCGTCGGCGTGCGGCAGGTCGCCGAGCCCGATGCTGCGCCGGGCCGCGAACTCGAACTGGGCGAAGTCCTGGAACGATCCGGCGAGCCTGCCGCGCCACCGTTCGGGGTCGAGGTGTGCCAGATCGGCGCCATCGATCGAGATCTCGCCGCTCGTCGGCGCGTACAGGCCGCACAGCAGCTTGACCAGGGTGCTCTTGCCGGCGCCGTTCTCGCCGACGACGGCCACCACCGAGTCGGCCGGGATGCGCAGCGAGACGTCCCGCAGCACCCACCGATCGGTGCCGGGATAGCGGAAGCTCACGTCGCGGAAGGCGATCCCCGACCGGAGCCGGGCCGGCGGCGGCAGCGACGCCTCCCGCCGGTGCGACGCCGCGTAGTCCTCGAGCCAGGCCAGCCGCCGCGACGCGTCCAGCCACAGCCGCACGAAGTCGGCCTCCCCCGCCGTCATCGCCACGTACTGCCCGAGCCGCGCCCCCGCCGTCACCACCAGCACCGTCGAGGCCGCCGACGCGTGCAGCCCGAGCATCGTCCAGGCCAGCGCCCCCGCGTACCCCGCCGCGAACAGCCCCCACGCGCCGGCCTGCCACCACCCCGACGCCCACTGCGCCCGGGACATGATCGAGTACCACCGGCCCCAGGCCTCGCGCCAGGCCGTCACGATCTGCCGCTCGTTGCCGGTGACCCGCAGTTCCTTGGCCGGGCCGGCCGAGGTGCCGAGCGCGAACAGATGCCGCTGGAGCCGGGTGGACGGCGCCGACAGCTCCTCGGCGCGGCGCACCGCCCCCGACCGCCACGCCGACACGACGATCGTCGGCGCCGCGGCCAGCACGAGCAGCACCATCCACGGGCTCACCGTCGCCAGCACCGCGACGGTCAGGCCCAGGCAGGCCAGCGCGCTGAGGGTCGAGAACAGCGACTGGTAGAGGTGGTCGAGCTGGAATGTGGCCTCCCGCAGCACGGCCAGCCGGTCGAGGTGCTCCGGGCGCTCGTGGTGCTCGATCGTGTCCACGGTGGCCTGCATGCGCGCGACGTGCGTCTCCAGGGCGACCGCGATCCGCATCCGGAACTTGCGGGACACCCGGGCCGAGACCAGCCGCAGCAGCCAGGTCGCCACGCACGAGGCGGCGATGCCGGCCGCGCCGAGCCAGACCAGCGCGCGGTCGTGCCGGGAGACTCCGTCGACCAGGTATTTCATCCAGAGCGCGAGCAGGGCGCCGGGTGCGGTGCCGATCAGGGTGACGAGCAGCGCGAGCAGGGCCAGGCGCGGCTCGGCGTCGTACGCCCGGCGCAGCGTGCGCCACAGCGTCGGCAGCGTGCGCGGCTCGCCCGGCTCATGTCCCCGCTTGCCGGGCTCATCTCTCCGCTTGCCGGGCGCGGTCACGACGCGTCCTCGAACCGGGCGGCCTGCAGCGAGTACATCGTGTGGTAGCGGCCGCTGCGCGCCATCAGCTCGTCGTGCGAGCCCAGCTCGATGACTTTTCCGTGCTCGAGCACGCAGATGAGGTCGGCCTGCCGCACGGTGGAGAATCGGTGCGAGATCAGGATCGTGGTGCGCCCCCGGGTGGCCTCCAGCAGCCGGCGGAAGATCTCGGCCTCGCCGCGAATGTCCAGCTGGGCGGTGGGTTCATCGAGCAGGACGATCCCGGCGCCGGTACGCACGGAGCACATCGCACGCGCCAGGGCGACCCGTTGCCACTGCCCGCCGGACAGGTCGGTCCCGCCGGCGTAGGACTTCGACAGCACCGTCGACAACTCCGACAGCCCGGCCGCGCCGGCCTGCTCCAGGGCCCACTCGACGTCGGCGTCGGTGGCGCCGGCCGGTGCGACGTTGTCGCGCAGGGTCCACTCGTACCGGATGAAGTCCTGAAAGACCGCCGTGATCCGCCGCCGCCACTCCCCCAGGTCGAGCTCGCGCAGATCGACGCCGTCGACCAGGATCGCCCCGCCGGTCGGGTCGTAGAGCCGGCAGAGCAGCTTGGCCAGGGTCGTCTTGCCGGCGCCGTTCCGCCCCACGATCGCCAGCGACGCCCCCGCCGGGATGCGCAGGTCGAGCCCGTCGAAGACCGGTTCCCCGCCGCGATAGGCGAAGCTGACGTCCCGCAGCCGGATCTCCTCGCGCGGCCTCTCGCCCACCTCGGACCGGCCGGTCGCCAGCCGCCCGAACGCCGGCATCGCGGCGCTCAGCGCATCGACCACCGGCCCGGGCCGGGCGGCGGTGTGGAACCACCAGTCGAAGTCGGCCACCCCGAGGACCGCGGTCCCGATGCCCGCCCCGGCGAAGACGACCAGCGCCCCGAGGCCGACCCGCCCGCCCACCGCGTCCGCGGCCAGGACTCCGAAGACGAGCCCGTTGCCGGCTGCCACCACGACCAGCGCCCACACCAGCGACCGCTGCCGCAGCCGCAGCGCCTCCAGCGACAGGTCGAGCAGGCTGCGCCGCCCCGACCCGAACCGGTCCACCACCCACCCGGCCAGCCCGAACAGCCGCACCTCCTTGGCCGCCGGCGCGGCCACCGCCATCCGGTACGCGTACTCGGCGCGCCGTTGCAGCGCCACCACCTCGTCGCTGCGCCAGTCCCGCCAGATCGTGCTCTCGCGCAGCAGCCGGTGCGTGGCCAGCCAGCAGACGATCAGCACCGGCGCCGCCCACCACCGGTACCAGAACAGGATCGCCGCCGACGCCAGGCCGCCGCACAGCTCGACCAGCCCGTTGGCCACGAACGGCATGCACACCGAGATCGGCGGCCCGGTGATGCCGAGATCGAAGTCGCGCGCCAGGCTGAAGTCGCCGGCCAGCGAGGGCTCCTCGAGATGCGCCATCCCGTCCGCCGCCGTGGCCGCGGTCAGCAGCCGCTCGTGCAGATCACCGGCCACCCGGGCGCCGAGGTTGGTGCTGACCGCGTCGTGGATCGGGCTGAGCACCTGGGTGAGGACGAACATCGCCGCCACCGCGACCAGCGGCCACCCGAGCGGGCCCGCCCGGTCGACGGCCCCGATCAGCACGCCGGTGGCCACCACGAGCCCGGCCGGCAGCAGCGCCCGCACGACGGTCAGCGCCCACCAGGCCGCCGCCAGCCCCCGGTGGGCACGCGGCAGCGTCGTGAAGAGCATCCGCCATTCCGCTGTCTGCCAGGGCATGGGCCGGTTGTATCACCGGCGGCACGCGGCGCGCTGCCCCGGGCTTCATCCTGTGGACATGCCGCATCACATCCTCACCGGAACCCCCGGCTCCGGGAAGACGGCCGTCCTGCGCCAGCTGGAGCTGAACGGCCACCCCGTCGTCGAGGAGGCCGCCACCGCCGTGATCGCCCTCCGGCACGCGCTCGGCGTTTCCGAGCCGTGGCGGGACCCGGCCTTCACCGACCGGATCGTGGCCCTCCAGCGACGCCGCCAGCTGGCCGCCGACCGGTTCCGGCCCGGGGCCGTCTACTTCGACCGCTCCCCCGTGTGCACGCTGGCGCTGAGCCGCCACCTCGGCCGCCCGCCGTCCCGCCTCCTGCTCGAGGAGGTCGAGCGGCTGGTGGCGTCGCGGACGTACGCGGAGACCGTGTTCTTCATCGAGAACCAGGGCTTCGTCGAGCCGACCGCCGCCCGGCGCATCACCTTCGAGGACTCGCTGGCGTTCGAGGCCGTGCACGAGCAGACCTACCGCGAGCTGGGTTTCACCCTCGTGAAGGTGCCGCCCGCGCCGCTGCCGGACCGGGTCGCGATCGTCGAGGCCGGTCCTCAGTAGCGCCAGAACGCGTCGGGCAGGGCGGCCACCTCGGCCCCGGAACGTTCCAGGTCGGCGGCCCACGGCAGCATGCGCTCGAAGGTGGGCTGGCCGCCCGCGGCCAGCTCGCGGATCACCGCGACGTTGCGCTCGACCCGACCGGCGATGGCGTCGCGGATCGCGGTGCGGTCGCCCGCGTAGCCGTACGCGTCGAGCAGCAGATGAAAACGCCGGTGGCGGTCGTCCGGGTCCGGGAAACCGGCCGGCACGGCGATCGAAGCGGTCAGCAGCGGCACCCAGGTCAGCGCCGAGAACGCCAGGTCCTCCTCGGGCCGTGACGGGCTCGCCGTGTCCCAGTCGACGAAGCCGACCAGGTCGCCGCCGGACCACACCGCGTTCCACGGCGCCGCGTCGAGATGACTTATCACCAGGCCCGGCTGCCAGGGCCGGCCGGTGAACCAGACGGCGTCGCCGGGCGGCCGGTAGGAGGCGGTCGCCTCGTGCAGCCGCCGCAGCCACGCCCCGACCTGCCGCAGCGCCTCGTCCGAGCGGACCCACGCGGGCCACGGCGACGGCTCGCCCAGCGTCTCGCCGGGCAGGAACGTCAGCCGCTCGCGCCCCTGGTCGTCGAAGCCGAGCGGACGCGGCGCCCCCGCGAAGCCCGCGTCCGCCAGATGCCGCAGCACCGTGTGGACGGTCGCCGTCCACGGCTGCGCGGGGCGCCGGACCTCGTCGCCGGTGCGCACGGCCCCGAAACTGCGGCCGCCGTCCAGCTTTTCTTCGGTCATCGTGTGGTTCTACCGCCCGCGGCCGGGCGACGGCGACCGAATATTCAGGGGTTGGTGGGCGGGTCGACCGTGCTGATCGCGACCGTCGTGCCGGACGGGACGGTCGTGCCGGGGGCCACCGCCTGGCGTGTCACCAGGGACGAGTCCGGGGCGTCCTCGGGAACCAGCAGGGTCACGTTGTTGCGGCTCGCCGTCTCGCGGGCCTCGCCCAGCGTCTGGTTGCGCAGCTCGGGGACCGTCTGCTGGTTCTGGCGCTCGGCCTCCTCCAGCAGCTCCCGCACCCGGATGCTGGTCCACAGGTAGTCCAGGATGAAGCCGGCCAGGACGCCGACGATGAGCACCGAGATGCCGACCGCGCCGGAATAGGCGGCGCCGCCCAGCGGCGCGTGCAGGGCGTGGCCCAGCGACCGCAGGCCGGGCACGACCTTGCCCAGGTTGACCAGGCCGAGGCCGATGACGATGGTGGTCAGCCAGTCGGAGACCTTGATGAGGTTGGAGTTGGTCAGGTAGAACGTCGACGCGCTCGACCCCTCGGTGGCCGTCGAGTCGGCGACCCGGGCGCGCGGGAGGCCGAAGAGGAAGCCCAGCACCGTGCCGACCGCGGCGGCCGCCACGAACAGCACGAACGCCGTCACGCCCGCGCCGCCGTCGTTCGTGGTGACGGTCAGGAAGATCGACACGGCGATCATGCCGAGCAGCATGACGACGGCGATGGCCAGGACGCCGCGCTGGATCTTGTCACCGGCCTTGCGGGGTATGCGGCGCGACGGGGAGAACCAGTCTCGGATGCCCATGCGCCGCAGGGTAGAGGCTATGCGCCGCGCTGGTCCAGCAGGATCGGCCGCAGGGACTCCAGCACGGCCGGATCGTCGATGGTGGACGGTGGCTGCTCGTCCCGGCCGTCGGCGATGCCGCGCATGGTGCGCCGCAGGATCTTGCCGGACCGGGTCTTGGGCAGGGCCGCCACCACGTCGACCCGGCGCAGCGACGCGACCGGGCCGATCTGGGCGCGGACCATCGCGACCAGCTCCTGCTCGAGGCCGATCGGGTCGGCGTCCACGCCCGACTTGAGGACCACGAAACCGCGCGGCAGCTGGCCCTTGAGCGGGTCGGCCACCCCGATCACCGCGCACTCGGCGACCGCCGGATGGCCGGCCAGGACCTCCTCCATGGCGCCGGTGGACAGGCGGTGGCCGGCCACGTTGATGACGTCGTCGGTGCGGCCCATCACGTACAGGTAGCCGTCGTCGTCGAATCGGCCGCCGTCGCCGGTGAGATAGGCGCCGGGGAACGCCGACAGGTAGGAGCGGACGAACCGCTCGTCGTCGCCCCACAGCGTCGGCAGGCAGCCGGGCGGCAGCGGCAGCTGGATGACGATCGAGCCGTCCGAACCCCCGGGCACGTCGGAGCCGTCGGGCGCGACCACCCGGACGCGGTAGCCGGGGACCGGGACCGAGGGCGTGCCGGGCTTGGTGGGCAGCGTCTCGATGCCGCGCGGGCTCGACACGATCGGCCAGCCCGTCTCGGTCTGCCACCAGTTGTCGATCACCGGCACGTTCAGGAGCTCGCCCGCCCAGGCGTACGTCTGCGGATCGAGTCTTTCTCCCGCCAGGAAGAGCGTGCGCAGTGAGCTGAGGTCCCGCCCGCGCATGAGCAGGCCGGCCGGGTCCTCCTTCTTGACCGCGCGGATGGCGGTGGGGGCCGTGAACATGGTGGTGACCCGGTGATCGTCGACGACCCGCCAGAACGCGCCGGCGTCCGGGGTGCCGACCGGCTTCCCCTCGTAGAGGACCGTCGTCGCGCCGGTGAGCAGCGGCGCGTACACGATGTAGGAATGCCCCACCACCCAGCCGACGTCGGAGGCCGCCCAGAAGACCTCGCCGGGCGCGGTGTCGAAGATCGCCCGCATCGACCAGCGCAGGGCGACCGCGTGCCCGCCGTTGTCGCGGACCACGCCCTTCGGCTTACCGGTGGTGCCGGAGGTGTAGAGGATGTAGAGCGGGTCGGTCGCCGCCACCGGCACGCACGCGGCCGGTGACGCGCCCTCGATCGCCTCGGTCCACGCCAGGTCGCGCCCGGCCCGCAGCTCGCCGGGATGCTGCGGGCGCCGGAGCACGACGCAGTGCCGCGGCTGGTGCTCGGCGGCGGCGAGGGCGGCGTCCAGCATCGGCAGGTAGGGCACGACCCGGCCGGCCTCGACCCCGCAGGAGGCGGCCACCACGACCACCGGGCGGGCGTCGTCGATCCGGGCCGCCAGCTCCTTCGCGCCGAACCCGCCGAACACCACCGAGTGCACCGCGCCGAGGCGGGCGCAGGCCAGCATCGCCACGACCGTCTCCGGCACCATGGCCATGTAGATCACCACACGGTCGCCCTTGCCGACGCCCAGCCGGCGCAGCGCGCCCGCGAAGACCGCGACCTCGTCGCGCAGGTCCCGGTAGGTGTACGTCCGGCCGCCGCCGGTGACCGGGCTGTCGTACACCAGCGCCGGCTGCTCGCCGAGGCCGGCCTCCACGTGCCGGTCGAGCGCGTTGAAGCAGGTGTTCAGCTCGGCGCCGGGGAACCAGCGGTAGAACGGCGGGTTGTCGTCGTCGAGGACCCGGCCGGGCGGCGTCACCCAGTCGACCAGGGTGGCCGCGTCCCGCCAGAAGCCCTCGGGATCGGCGAGGCTCCGCTCGTACTGCCGCTGATATTCGCCCATGGTTGCCAGTCAGCACCCTTTCCGGGGCCGCGTCCAGTCGGGTGCGCCGAGCGGCGCGGCGTTTGCGCCGAACCGGGCACCGATGTCCCCTGATCTCCGTACGCTGACCGTATGGGTCTGTTCGGTAATCGGGCCGCCGTGCGGCCCGAGGCGCGGGCGCGCAACCCCCGCGACATCGAGGCGCTGGAGGAGTTCGTCGCCAACCTCGAGAGTGCCACGGACGAGGCGAGCACCTGGCGCATCCTCGCGTCGACGTACGTCGAGTTCTACGACATGGAGTACGGCGCGGTCTGGTGCGTCGAGGGCGGGCTCCCCCGCCTCGAGTTCGAGGTCGGCCGCATCCAGTCGGCGCTCGGTGGCACCGGTGGCCAGCCCGGCCTGGTGAACAACGCGATCCGCAGCCGCGAGGCGGTCTACGCCGACGACTCCCAGCGCGACGCCGACTCCCGCCTGGCCGCGGCGTTCCGGGCCGGGGCGCGGGCCGCGGTCGCCTTGCCGGTCGTCGAGCACGGCCGGGTCACCGCGGTGCTGGAGATGTACGGCAGCACCGAGGTCGCCGTGGACAGCGCTCTGATCTCCAAGTGGGGCGCGATCATGCGGGTCGCCGAGCAGGCCCGGCAGGGCGCCCTCGGCGCGTTCATCACCCGGCAGCTCGCCGACGACCGGCTGGCCGTCACCAACGTGGTCGGCGCCCTCGGGCACACCAACGACTCGTCGGTGGCCATCCGCTCGGCCCTCGACGCGGTCCGCACCGCGTTCGGCTGGGCCTACGGCTCCTACTGGCAGGTCGACGACGAGGAGAACGTCCTCAAGTTCCAGGTCGAGTCGGGGTCGGCGGGCGACGAGTTCCGCAAGGTCACCCTGGCCGCGACGTTCGCCGAGGGGGTCGGGCTCTCCGGGCGCGCCTGGCGGCAGCGCGACCTGGTCTTCGTGCGCAACATCGGAGAGCTGACCGATTGCGTACGGGCGCCGGCCGCCACCCGCGCCGGGGTGCGCTCGGGCGTCTGTTTCCCGATCATCACCGGCGACCGGATCGTCGGCACCATGGACTTCTTCACGACCGATTTCATCGAGCTCAGCGAGTCGCGGGCGTCGTCGCTGCGGAACGTGCAGCAGCTCGTCTCGCAGCGACTGGACATCGTCCGCAACGCCGAGCTGTCGGCGCAGAACGCGCGGCTCCTGCTCGACACCGTGGACCGGCTGCGGACGGCCACCAACGACGCCACCCGGGTCGCCGACGAGGCGGTCGGCCGGGCGTCGGACATGACCGGCGACGTGACCGCGCTCGGCGAGGCGTCGAACTCGATCGGCGACGTGATCAAGGTGATCACCTCGATCGCGGACCAGACCAACCTGCTGGCTCTCAACGCGACCATCGAGGCGGCCCGGGCGGGCGAGATCGGCAAGGGCTTCGCCGTGGTCGCCGGGGAGGTCAAGGAGCTGGCCCGGGAGACCGCCGAGGCGACCAAGCGGGTGAGCGAGCAGATCGCCGCGCTCCAGGCGAGCGCGGAGTCCGTCGCCTCCGGGATCCGGACCACCAGCGACACGATCGGGCAGATGGACGCCGTACAGGCCAGGATCTCCGAAGTGCTGGAGGAGCAGGCCACGATGGCCCACGCTTTCGAGCGCTGAAAAAGGGGGGTCGCCGCTTTCGCGGCGACCCCCCTTCAAAACCTCAGTACCGGAAGCGCGAGACCAGTGTCTGGAGCTGGCTCGAGGTCACCGCGAGCTCGTCCGCCGCCTGGCGGGTCTCGCCGACCGCGCCCGACGTGCGCCGGGTCGCGTCCGAGACGGTCCCGATCGTCTGGGCGATGTTGCCGGCGCCGGCCGCGGCCTCCGACAGCGTCCGGTTCATCTCCTGCGTGGTCGCCGTCTGCTCCTCCACCGCGGACGCGATGGCCAGCTGGATGCCGTTGATCCGCTCGATGATCGCCGAGATCTCGCCGATCGCGCTGACCGCGCCGTCGGTGTCGGCCTGGATCGCCGTGACCCGCCGGGAGATGTCCTCGGTCGCCTTCGCGGTCTCCTGGGCCAGGTCCTTGACCTCGCCCGCGACGACCGCGAAGCCCTTGCCCGACTCGCCGGCCCGGGCCGCCTCGATGGTGGCGTTCAGGGCCAGCAGGTTGGTCTGCTCGGCGATCGCGGTGATCGTCTTGACCACCGACGCGATCTCGCTCGACGACTCGCCGAGCCGGGCCACGATCGCGTTGGTCTGCGACGCCACCTCGACCGCCTGCACCGCGACCTCGGACGCCTCGGTGGTCGAGACGCTGATGTCGCGGATCGCCGAGCCCATCTCCTCCGAGCCGGCGCTGACCACCTGGAGGTTGTTCGAGACCACGTCGGCGGCCGCGGCGACCGAGCCGGCCTGGGCCGAGGCCTCGGACGCGGCCGCGTCGACCTCGCCGGAGACCGCGGTGAGCTGGCTGGCGGCCGAGTTCAGCGTGCTGGCGTTGCCGGCCAGCTGCACCAGGTCCTCGCGCAGGCGGGTGATGCCCTTGTCCAGCGACGCCGCCATCCGGCCGAGCTCGTCCTGGGTCTCGATTCCCGACGTGCGGGTCAGGTCGCCGTCGGCCAGGCCGTCGGCCAGGTGCGAGACGCTCTGGACGGCGCCGCGCACGCGGCCGGCCACCCGGAAGCCGATGCTCAGGCTGAGCAGGACGCCGAGCGCCAGCAGCCCGGTCACGACCCAGGTCGCGTTGCGGGTGGCGTGCTGCGCGGCGGTGACGCTCGCGTTCGACAGCGCCTGTGCCCGGTCCTGGAGCACGGTCTCGTCGGCGACGACGGCGCCGTAGATCTCGTTGTACTGCTGGACGAGCTTGTCGAAGTCGGCCTTGGTCGTCAGCTTGGAGTGGTCGGTGTTGTTGAAGTCCAGGTACGCCTGCCAGTCCGTCTTCGCCTTCGCGACCGCGGCGGCGCCGGCCGGGTCGGCGGCCAGGTCCTTCTCGAGGCTGGTCAGCGAGGAGTCGATCGCCGCCTTGGTCACCTCGAGGCCCTGCTTGATCGTGTCGGCCAGGCTCGGGTACAGCTGCAGGGCCGATACGCTGCCGCCGTACGACTCGACGTTCTTGGCGAACGCGGCCGCCGCGGACTCCACCGCGATCGTCTTGCGCTGCGCCGCCGCCGCGTCGGAGTTCTGCCCACGCAACGTCACGATCGCGACGCCGCCCACGATCAGGCCACTGACCGTGGCGGTCAGGACGGCCGCGCCTATCTTGGTCCGTAGCGACCGGTTGTCGAACGCTTTCGCCAGTCCCATCCCCGCGCCTCTCTGTCGCATCTCGCAATGGACCGATCGGCACGGTCGGACCATGGGATGAGGAACTTCCCGATAGTCGTCACGAAGGTCGGACATTAGCCGAATGCCCGGTTTGCGAGTTGGACTCGGAAAAGCGCCGTAATTTGTTGGCGTGGCCCTCGGAGTGAACGTCAAGATCACGGCCGCCGTGTGCGTGGCCGTCGCGGTCGCCGTCATCGTCGGCATCGCCGGGATCGTCTCGCTCAACTCGGCGAGCGACTCGGCGCAGAACCTGTTCGCCAACAACGTGCCCAGCGTGCTGGCGATCGGCCGGGTCGACGCCGCGCTGGCCCAGGGCCAGCTCGACCTCGCGAACGAGGCCATCTCCCAGGACGACGCCACGGTCGACACGTACACGAAGTCCTTCCAGGACGACCAGGCCGAGTTCACCGCGGCCATGGCCAGCTACCGGGCGGCGGGCCCGGCCGGCGACCCGGCGGTGGTCGACGACCTCGAGACCAAGTGGAACGCGCTGGTCCAGGTGGCCGACGACAAGCTGCTGGCCCTGGGCCGCAACAACGACATGAAGGGCTATCAGTCCGTACGCGACGCGCAGGTCACCGACATGATGACGGCGGCCGGCGACGACGTCGACAAGCTGCGGATCGCCGAGGTGAAGGACGCCACCACCTTCGCCACCAAGGCCCGCACGGCCGCCCGCAACAGCCGGATCCGGGCCATCGTCATGGTCGTCGTCGGCGCCCTGATCGCGCTGGCGCTGGGCGTCTACATCGCCCGCACGATCGTCGCCTCGCTCACGAAGGTCAAGACGGTCTGCGACGGGCTCGCCGAGGGCGATCTCACGCGCACCTCCGGGCTGACGTCGGCGGACGAGCCCGGTCAGATGGGCCGATCCCTGGACCGGGCGATGGAACGCCTGCGCACCACGGTGGCCACCATCGACGGCTCGGCCGGCCGGCTCAACGACGCCACCCAGCAGATGGCCGGCACGGTCGCCCAGATCGCCTCCTCGGCCGAGTCGACGGCCGCGCAGGCCCAGACCGTCTCGGCGGCGGCCGAGCAGATCTCCCGCAGCGTCGACTCGGTGTCGGCCGGCAGCGAGGAGATGGGCGCCTCGATCCGCGAGATCTCCCAGAACGCCTCGGAGGCCGCCCAGGTCGCGGGCGAGGCCGTCGGCCTGGCCGCGCAGACGTCGTCGACGATGAGCAAGCTGGGCGAGTCGTCGGCCGAGATCGGCAACGTGATCATGACGATCACGTCCATCGCCGAGCAGACCAACCTGCTGGCCCTGAACGCCACGATCGAGGCGGCCCGGGCCGGCGAGGCCGGCAAGGGCTTCGCGGTGGTGGCGTCGGAGGTCAAGGACCTCGCCCAGGAGACCGCGAAGGCCACCGAGGACATCTCCCGCCGCGTCACCACGATCCAGGCCGACACCGAGGGCGCGGTCGTCGCGATCGAGGAGATCACCCGGGTGATCGCCCGGATCAGCGACTTCCAGACGACGATCGCCTCCGCGGTGGAGGAGCAGACGGCCACGACGTCGGAGATGAGCCGCAGCGTGAACGAGGCCGCCACCGGCACCAACGACATCGCCCAGAACATCACCGGCGTGGCCGAGTCGGCCCGGTCCACCAGCCGCAGCGCCGCCGACTCCGAGCAGGCGACGGTGGACCTGGCCCGGTTGTCGACCGAGCTGAGCGAGCTGGTTTCCGGGTTCCGGTACTGAGCGGGTTCGCCGTTCCGGCGCAAAATACGCATCTCGCCCGGTACGGTCGCGATCATGGAGACCGTCGCCTCCCGGCCCGGTGGCCGGCCGGCGCCCGGTCGCGCGGCGGGCGCACCGCCGGAGCGCCGCCTCGGCGCGGACGAGTTCCGCGCGCTGCTCGACCACGGCACGGCCGAGGACATGGCCGACGCGATGCTGATGCTCACCGAGCCCGGGCGCCGCGCGCTGGCCGCGCTGCTGCCCCGGCCCGGCGGCCCGACGGCGGAACGCGAGGGCGTCCTGCTGGTGGCCGGCGCGGCCTGCCTGCCCAGCGCCGACGGGGTCATCGCGTGGCTGCGGTCGAGCCGCTTCCACCACGAGCCGGCCGCCGAGACGGCCGACCACGTGATCCGCGTGCTGTCGGCCCCCGGCCGCCCCTCGCTCACCACGGTGGCGACCGGCGTGGCGAAGCAGTTGCGCACGCGGGCGGCGTGGCCGATGACCGAGGCGATCCTGCGCGCGGCGGGCGTGCCGCCGCCCGGGACCGATGCGTTCGCCCGGCAGTGGCTCCGGGCGTACGGGAAGAGTCCTGGTGTTCTGCATGAGCTCCTGGCCGCCGACGAGTGGCTGGACCGCATGCTCCCGCGGATCATCTCCCCACCCGGCGGGGTGGTCGTCGACGACCGCTGGCCGCCCGCGCTGGCCGCCCTGGCCGAGGATGGCCGCCTCGCCCGCGACACCCTGATCGGCCTGGCCCTGCGGCGGATGGCCGACCCGTCGCGCCCGGGTTCCCCGCGGATCGCGATCGCGTGTTTCCGCCTGCTCGCGCCCACGCCGGACGAGCTTTCCCACAACCAGGCCGATCCCGTACGCCTGCTGGCCGCCCCGAGCTCCTCGGTGGCCGCCGTCGCCCAGCGGGCGCTCGAGACCCTGGAGGAGGCCGGTCGCCTGGAGATGGCCGTGCAGGTGGCGGCCACCCGGGCGGCGATGGCCCGCACCGAGAAGAAGCTGATCCGCACCCATCTGGCCTGGTTGACCAGGTCGTTGGCCCGGCGTCCGGAGCGCGCCGTTCCGTTGCTGGAGGCGGTGGCCGAGGGTCTCCGGAGCTCCTCGCCCGAGATCGCCGGCCTGGCGCGGGAGGCTCTGGCTCGGCACCCTGAGGGGCGGCCGTTCCTGATTTCCGCGCCGGTCCCGTCGCCCGGTCCTCAGACCCCCGCCGTCCGTCTCCCTGAGGCCGCCGCCCCTCCCCCTCAGGCTGCCGCCCCTGCCCCTCAGGCTGCCGCCCCTGCCCCTTCCCCTCAGGCTGCCGCCCCTGCCCCTCAGGCTGCCGCCGCCCCCGTTTCTCGCCGGGGCCACTTCCCGCGAGCGTCCTCGCCTCGGCCGCCCGACGCCATGCCCTCGCCGATCGCCTCGGTCGCCGAGCTCGCCACCGAGATGGCCACCCTCCGCGCCGACCCCTGGGAACCGGTAGCCCTCGAACGCCTCCTGGCCGCCCTCGTCTCCTTCGCCCGATCCGACCGCGCCGAGCTCACCGCCACCCTGTCGTCCCTTGTGGACGCCGACCGCTCCCCGCTCGATGTCTTGATCGAGGCCTTGATCCCGGAAATCAGACCTGGGTCCGACGCGCTTTCCGCGCGGCCTGGCTATGGTGATTCCCGGGAGACACCCACAACCGAATACCGCCAAGGCCCGGCCCGGCCGTCCTCACCGCAGGCGATGCTGCTGGCCCGGATCGGCGAGGTGGCCGACGTGCTGTCGGCACCCGGCGGCCCGCCGGCCCTGCTGGCGACCCCCGCCACCGTGGACGGCCACGTGAGCCCCGCGCGGGTGCTGTTCCGCTTGCTGGAGGCCGAGCGCGACGGCTGGCAGCCCGGCCCGCACGACCTGACGCAGGCGTTGCTGCGACTGCCGAGGAACGTCGACGCCGCCGTGACGGAGGCCGCCGGCCGCCTGGTCTCGCCGGCCGGTCGCCGCTACGCCGAGTGGCTGCGCGCCGGCGGCCTGCCCGACCCGGTCACCACGGTAGGCACGGTCCCCGGCGCCCACCGCCACCGCCGGGCGGCCTTCGACTGGACCGACCTCCAGGGCCTGAACCCGGAGACCGCCCGAGCCCGAGCCGTGGCGCCGGCAAAGGCCCAGAGCGGCATGGCCGAGCCGTTGGCGGGCTTGCTGGCCACGCCGCCCGGTGATCCGCTGGCCTTGGCCGCCGCTTCGGGCGTGGCCGGAGCGGCCACTGCCGACCCGGGCGCCGCCGCCGCGGGCACTGCCGCCGCGGGCGCTGCCGCCACGGGCACCGCCGGCACGGGCACCGCCGGCACGGGCACCGCCGCACCGGGCACTGCCGCCACGGGCACCGCCGCCACGGGCGCTGCCGGCGCGGGCACTGCCGCCACGGGCACTACCGCCACGGGCACTACCGCCACGGGCACTACCGCCACGGGCGCCTCCGCCGCGGGCGCTTCCGCGGGCGCAGCCGGTGCGAGCATCGCTGTCGCGGGCACCACCAGCGCGGGGAGTGCCGGCTCGAGCACTGCCGCCAAGCGCGCTAGTGGCGCGGGCGCTGGTGGCGCGGGCGTTGACGGCGAGGGCTTGGGCTCAGACGCAGGCGTGGGCTCTGCCGTGGGCTCGGGTGGGACCGCGGTCGTTGGCGATGGCTGTTCTCGGGCCGGGCCGGGCGATGTGGTGCCGGACATGCGGTGCTGGCCGATGGTGCTGCCCAGTCATCGGGAGATTGTTGCGGCGCACTGTCTGCCATATCTTGCGGGGTGCTGCGCCGAGGGGGACGGCGGGAACGCGGCGGACGTGCTGCCTCGGCTGGCGCGGTCGTCGGGGCCGTTCGGGGTGGCGATGGCCGCCTCGCTGGCCTACGGGCTGATGGCCTGCCGCGAACGTGAACGGCGGGCCGCCGTCGATGCCGTCATGCACCTCGTGCGGAACGGCGGGCTCGACGCGGGGCTGCTCGGGCGCGAGATTCGCCTGCTGCTGGTGGCGGGCATCGCCGACTCGGGGCATGCGGCCGATGCGCTCGGCGGCATCGGGCGGGCGGGGGCCTGGCATGTCGTGTGGGCGGTCGCCTACACGGTGGTTCCGGATCTGCTTCGCCTCGATCCGGGCGGAGACGGGCTTGCGGCGCTGCTTTCCGTCACGACCGAAGCGGCCGTCGCCACGGGGGCGCGCGCCGACTTTGCCGGGCTCGCCGCGGTCGCCGGGCGTGCCGATGACCCTCGACTCCAGGCCGAAGCCCTCCGTCTCGCTCGAGCCATCGGCTGAACCTCGACCGGTGTCGCCACCCGGGCCCGGGTGGCGCCTCCTCGGCGTCGCGGCACTCCCTGAGCCGGAGCATCGCCTGACGTCACGGCATTGCCTCAGCCTGCGCATCGCCTGACGTCACGGCACTCCGTGAGCGATCGCATCGCTTGGCGTCGCGGCACTCCCTGAGCGATCGCATCGCTTGGCGTTGCGGCACTGCCTGATCCAGCGCATCGCTTGGCGTCGCGGCACGGCCTGAGCTGGGGCTTTCCCCGGTCTCGGCGGCCCGGACGAGCATTCGCCGGGGCGGGCGGCACCACCCAGATACATTTCGTCTCGGATGTGACGTGTGCGTTGACCTGCGCAATTCCGCTTTCCATTCTGGCATTCAGAAAGGAGAGCGACCATGAGTGACACAATCGAAGCCGGCGACGAGCGGCGATTGGCGGAGATGGATGATTCTCTGCCCGTTCCGCCGGAGGTCGACGACCCGGACGAGTATGACGCGGTCGAAGAGTCGGACCAGCCGGAGCCCGAGGAGGTGTCCGATGCGGTTCTCGATTCGTAACTACTCGATCAGCGCCAAGGGCAAGGGCTGGGGCGACGGCTGGCCGACGAACCGGTCCCGGGACATGGCCCGGGTCAAGGCCGATCGGTCCGGCACCGGCATCAACGTGCATCGGCGGGTGGCGCCGCTGATCGACATCCTGCTGGACGAGACGGAGCGCCGGGGGTACCGGCTTCACCCGCACACCTGCGGCGGGTACGCGAACCGGGCGGTCCGCAAGTCGAACAAGCCGAGCAATCATTCGTGGGGATTGGCCGTCGACCTGAATTGGGAACGCAATCCGGAGAACTGGCACGGCGTCCTGCACACCGATCTTCCGTCGTGGGTGGTTCCGCTGTGGAATCGGTACGGATTCGCCTGGGGTGGCAATTACAAGGGCAAGCACAAGGACCCGATGCATTTCGAGTTCATGGGCGCGCCCGCGGACGCCGACGACATGCTGGCCAAGGCGCGCCGGGAGATTCTGGGGCGCAAGCCGGTCCCGCCACCGCCGGCGCACAACCAGGGCAAGTACACGGTCAAGAGCGGCGACAGCCTCTCCGCCATCGCCGGCCGGCTGCACCTGAACGGCGGGTGGAAGCCGCTCTACCAGCTGAACCGCGGCGTGATCGGGCCCGACCCGGATCACATCCGGCCGGGCATGGTGCTCCGGTTGCCTTGAGTGACGTCACGGAACTCACCGAGCGGTCCGGTCATGCGCGCCCCGGTCACGGTCAGCCACGGCCGGCCCAACATGCCGAGGGCGCGCATCCGGTCGGCCATCGGGTGCTTTCCCAGCCGTACGGCATAACCGCCGCGACCCACCCGCATGCCCGACAGATGCATCGGAAGCCGGCCGCGCAGCAGGCGCCCCGCCTGCGCGCCGTGATCCAGGAAGGACCACGACGGCAGCGACAGCCTCGTCCGGAACGGCAGACGCACCCGGCCGTTCCGGATCGAGGCCTGCATCGCGAAGGCGCCGCCCTCACGCACCGTCACCCCGGTCGCCGACGCGCCGAACGTCAGGTCGGCCTCCATCAGCCACTTCGGCAGCGCCCAGAAGTCCTGCCCGGCCTCGCGGGTGAACGCGCCCGTCACCGGCAGGTCGACCAGGTGCAGGCCGGGGCGTCCGCCCGGCCCGCGCACGAGCAGCCCGACGCCGACCTCGTCGTAGCTCCGGAGCGCCCATTCGCCGTAGTGGATCGTCATGAGCAGCGTGATCGCCCGCTCGAACAACACGATCGGTGACAGCGGCACACCGTCCAGGAGGCGGCGAGCATCGGCCGCCGGCGCCGTGAAAACCGCGGCCGTGAGCCGCGCATCGGTGATCGTCACCGGCAGCGTGACCGTCTCCCCCTGGATCGACCAGGTGCCGGGCCCCACGCGCTCCGCCATGCGCCGACCTTAACGGAGGATCAGGGGGTCAGCACAGCCGCGCCCTCGACCCGCCCGCCGGCCAGATCGGCCAGCGCGTCGGCGGCGCGATCCATCCCGTACGGCGTGATGGTCACCCGCAGCCGATGCCGCGCGGCGAAATCGAGCAGCTCGCGCCCGTCCTGCCTGGTGTTGGAGGTGACGCTCCGCAGTGTCCGTTCCTGGAACAGCTCGCGGTCGTAGTTCAGCGACGGGATGTCGGTGAGGTAGATGCCGGCCACGGCGAGGGTTCCGCCCCGATCGAGCGCACGCAGCGCAACCGGAACGAGGTCACCGCTCGGGGCGAAGATGATCGCCGAGTCGAGCTTCTCCGGCGGGCCGTCACCGGCGGCCGCCGCCGACGCCGCGCCCAGATCGAGGGCGAGCTTCCGCGCCCGGGCCGAGCGGGTGAGGACGTGCACGCGGGCCCCGGAGGCGATCGCCACCTGCGCGGTCAGGTGCGCCGACGCGCCGAAACCGTAGATGCCGAGCCGGCCGCCGTCCGGGACGTCGGCCAGGCGGAGCGCGCGATAGCCGATGATCCCCGCGCAGAGCAGGGGCGCGAGCTCGGCGTCCGGGTAACCGCCGGGGAGCCGGTAGGCGAAGTCGGCCCGGACGGTCGTGTACTCCGCATAGCCGCCGTCGGCGTCCCAGCCCGTGTACAGGGACCGCGGGCAGAGGTTCTCCCGGCCGGATCGGCAGAAGCGGCACTCGCCGCAGGTCGATCGGAGCCAGGCGACGCCCACCCGGTCGCCGATCGTGAAGCCGGAGAGGCCGTCGCCGATCGCGGTCACGTGGCCGACGACCTCGTGACCGGGGACGACGCCCTTCCGGTGGGGCGGGAGCTCGCCGGATGCGACGTGCAGGTCGGTCCGGCAGACCCCGCACGCGTCCACCGCCACGAGCAGCTCGCCCGGGCCGGGGCGCGGGACCGCCATCTCCCGCCGCCGCAGGGCGCGGTCGGTCACCTGCCATCCGAGCATTCGGCTCCACCTCCTCGGTCCATCCTTGCGCGCGGCGTCCGGACTTTCGCCCCGGGTGCGGGCTTGACTCTCCCCATGGGGGAGACCCCAAGGTGGGCCGTGCCCGGGCGGCCATGGTGGCAAAGCGCCACAAAGGAGTGGGCTCGAAGGAGGTCGAACACGACGGAACGGAGTGGCACGGTTGCCCCTGAGTGGCTTCGTGGGCTTGTGTGGGACAGCATCGATGTTGAACCGGGCGGATCGACAATGAGGTGATCATGACTACGGTCGGTGTGCTGGCCGAGACGGCCGGGCGGGAGCGGCGCGTGGCGCTCACGCCGGAGGTCGTCGGGCGGCTGCGCAAGCAGGACGTCGACGTGCTCGTCGAGGCGGGGGCGGGGCGGCGGGCCTGGTTCGACGACATCGGGTACTCCGATGCCGGCGCCACCGTGGTCACGCGAGAGCTGGTCTACGCGGGTAGCGACGTGTTGCTGTGCCTGCATCCGCCCGGGGACGCCGCCGTCACCCGCCGCGGTCAGCTGCTCATCGGGCTGCTGGGGGCGGCGCCGGTCGTCAACCCGGGCGTCAGCGCGATCAGCCTCGATCGGCTGCCCCGGACGCTGAGCCGGGCCCAGGCCATGGACGCGCTGACCTCGCAGGCCAACGTCGCCGGGTACAAGGCGGCGCTGCTCGCGGCGGAGGCCTATCCGGGCTTCTTCCCGCTGCTCATGACGGCGGCCGGGACGACCCGGCCGGCGCAGGTTCTGGTGCTGGGCGCGGGAGTCGCGGGACTGCAGGCGATCGCCACGGCGCGGCGGCTGGGCGCGCAGGTCACGGGCTACGACGTGCGCGAGGCGGCGCGCGGCGACATCGCCTCGACGGGGGCCGCGGTGCTCGACCTCGCCACGCCGCGGGCGGAGGCCGAGGGCGGGTACGCGCGCGGCCTCACCGAGGACGAGGCGGAGACGCAGCTGCGGGGGCTCACGACGGCGGTGCCCCGGTTCGACGTGGTGATCACGACGGCGCAGGTGCCGGGGCGGCGGGCGCCGGTGCTGGTCACGGCCGAGGCCCTGAAGGGGATGCGGGCCGGTTCGGTCGTTCTCGACCTCGCGGCGGCGGCCGACGGGGGCAACGTCGAGGGATCGATTCCGGACACTCGCACGGTCACCGACGGCGGTGTCGCGGTCATCGGGGCCGGCAATCTCGCGTCCACCGTGCCGGGGGCGGCGTCCACGGCGTACGCGCGCAATCTGCTTGCCCTGCTCACCCACCTGATGCCCCACGGCGAGGTCGTCCTCGACCTCGACGACGAGATCACCAAGGCCGTGCTCGCGCACGACGGCAGGGAGGATCACCCATGAGCCCGATGCTGCTGGCCGACCTGACCGTGTTCACGCTCGCGCTGCTGGTCGGGTTCGAGGTGATCAGCAAGGTGCCGGCGACGCTGCACACGCCGCTGATGTCCGGCGCCAACGCGATCCACGGCGTGGTGATCGTCGGCGTGATGCTGCTGGCCGCGACGGTGACCAGCGCCGGCGGGTACGTGCTGCTGGCGGTGGCCGCGTTCTGCGCCGCGATGAACGTGGCCGGCGGCTACGTGGTCACCGACCGGATGCTGGCGATGTTCCGGGCGAGACCGGACGCGGCGCAGGCGAAGAGGAACGGGGCGCGATCGTGAGCGCCTTCGACAGCGTCGTCCACCTGGTCTATCTCGGCACCGCGGTCTGCTTCGTGATCGGGCTGCACCTGATGAACGCGCCCGCCAGCGCCCGCCGGGGGAACCGGATCTCGGCGGCGGGCATGGCGGTCGCGATCCTGACCACGGCGGTGGTGCTCGCCCACGACGGGGTGGCCACGACCGGGGCGGTGATCGCGCTGACGGTCGGGGCGGTCGCGGGGGCGGCGGCCGGGCTGATCGCGGCGCGGCGGGTGCTGATGACGGCGATGCCGCAGCTGGTGAGCCTGTTCAACGCGGTCGGCGGCGGGGCGGCGGCGCTGATCGCGCTCGGCGACCGGGCGGCGTCGGCGCAGGCCGCGGTGACCGGCGTGCTCGACGTCGCGATCGGCGCGGTCACGTTCACCGGGTCGCTGGTCGCGTCGGGCAAGCTGGCGGGACGCGTGCCGGGCCGGCCGATCGTGGTGCCGTTCGGGCGGCCGATCTCGGCGGGGCTGGCGGCGGTCGCGGTCGCGCTGGGCGTCTGGTTCGTGGCCGGCGACCAGCAACCCGCGCTGCTCGCCGGCGTCGCGGTGGTGGCTCTGGCGGCGGGCGTGCTGCTGACGCTGCCGATCGGCGGCGCCGACATGCCGGTGGTGATCTCGCTGCTCAACGCCTGCACCGGCACGGCGGTCGCGATGGCCGGGTTCGTCCTCGAGAGCACCCCGCTGATCATCGCCGGCGGGCTTGTCGGCGCGGCCGGCGCGATCCTCACCAAGCTGATGGCCGACGCCATGAACCGGCCGATCGGCGCGATCATCGCGGGTGGCTACGGCACCGGCGACGCCGTCGCGGTCACCGCAGGGGCGGCAGCAGCGCCGGTACGCGAGATCAAGCCGGACGACGCGGCGATCCAGCTCGCCTACGCGGGAAAGGTCGTGATCGTTCCCGGCTACGGGCTGGCCGCCGCGCAGGCGCAGCACGAGGCGGTGGCGCTGGCCGAGGCGCTGACCGAACGGGGCGTCGAGGTGACCTACGCGATCCATCCGGTGGCCGGGCGCATGCCGGGACACATGAACGTGCTGCTCGCCGAGGCCAACGCGCCCTATCCGCAACTGCGCGACCTCGAGGAGAGCAACCCGGAGTTCGCCCGCACCGACGTCGTGCTCGTGGTCGGGGCGAACGACGTGACCAACCCGGCGGCGCGACGGCCCGGCAACCCGGTCTCCGGCATGCCGATCCTCGACGTCGACAAGGCCCGCTCGGTGATCGTGCTCAAACGCTCCCTCGGGCACGGCTACGCCGGCATCGACAACGAGCTCTACACCGACCCGCGCACCGCGATGCTCTTCGCCGACGCCAAGACCGGTCTCGCGGCCTTGCTCACGGGGCTGCACGCCTACGCGGAATGACCGTCCGGGCATCGCCGGCCGGGGCGAAGCGCCTACGCGGAATGACCGTCCGGGCATCGCCGGCGGGGCGAAGCGCCTGCGCGGAATGACCGTCCGGCGGGAGCGCGCACGCACGCCGCATGAGGTTCACTCATCGATTTCAGTCACTTGACACTTGGTGATCAACTTGGAACGCTCGGTTGCGGGAACCTTCACGGGGCACGGAACGTGGGAGAGCCGCAGTCTTGCAGAGTCCACGTATCAGACGTTTGCTGTCCGCTTTGTCGCCGAGAGCCGTGGAGGAGTTCTGGACCGAGATCGCCGCGACGGGCACCCCGCTGATCGAGCCGTGTGACGACGAGTCGGTCCTGGTCACGTTCCTGTGGCGGGGCGAAGCGCCGGTGACGAGCGCGTGGTGGGGCGTCGACGTGCCGATGAAGCGCGCGCCCGGCAGCGACCTGTGGCACGGCAGCCAGGTGATGCCGGCGGCGCTGCTCACGACGTACTGCATCGCGCACGAGAATCCGCAGGGTGCGCCCGCGGACCTGTCCGGCGCGGGCGCGACCCATGTGGATCTCGCGAACCCGCACCACCTGCATTTCCCGGCCGATCCGGCCGACCCCGACGACCATCCCGGGTACGTGTCGGTGCTGTCGCTGCCGGCCGCGCCGCCGGCGACGTGGAGCGACCCGCGCCCGGGCGTGGCGGCCGGGACGCTGACCGAGGTCGAGATGCCCGGCCAGGCGCTGGGCGGCCGGCGCCCGGTCGCGATCTACCGCCCGGCCGGCACCCCGGCCGAGGGCCTGCCCGCGCTGGTCGTGTTCGACGGGTTCCTGGCCCGGCACGTGCTGCGCGTGCCGACCATCCTGGACAACATGATCGCCGCCGGGGTGATCCCGCCGCTCGTGGCGCTGTTCGTGAGCAGCCAGGACGCCACCCGCGAGGACGACCTCCAGCCGACCCGCCCGATCGCCACGTTCGTCGAGGACGAGCTGATGCCGTGGGCCCGATCGCACGTCGGCATCGCGCCGGGCGGCAACCTGATCGCCGGCGTCTCGCGCGGCGGGCTGGCCGCCGCCTACGTCGGCCTGTGCGCGCACGAGCTGTTCGGCGCGGTGATCGCCCAGTCCGGCAGCTTCTGGTGGCCGCGGCCGGCCGAGGGCGCGCCGGGCTGGCTGATCCGGCAGATCCCGCGCTATCCGCCGGTCGACGTGCGGTTCTACCTCGACGTCGGCGTCCGCGAGACGATGCCCGGGCCGGGCGGCGCCCCCGACCAGCTCACCGTGGTCCGCGAGATGCGGGACACGCTGCGCGGCCACGGCTACGACGTGTCCTACGCCGAGTTCGTGGGCGGCCACGACTACATCAACTGGCGGCGCACCTTCGCGGACGGGCTCCTGGCCGTTACCGGGCGGCGATCGGCGGGCATGGTGGGGTCGTGATCACCTGCGTAGTGCACTACACGATCGACCCGGAGCAGATCGACGCGTTCGAACGGTTCGCCCGGGCGTGGATGCGGCTCGTCGCCGAGCACGGCGGCGTGCACCACGGGTACTTCCTGCCGGCGGAAGGGGCCAGCGACCGGGCCGAGGCGCTGTTCAGCTTCGAAAGTCTGGCCGCTTATGAGACGTACCGGCAAAGGTTCGGTGTTGATCCTGAGTTCGTCGCGGCCGACCGGATCCGCGACGAGTCGGGGTGTGTCGTGCGGTACGAGCGAACCTTCATGCGGCCGCTGCTGCCGTCCTAACCTTTGAGGCGCGCCTTCTGGACCTTGCCCATCGCGTTGCGGGGCAGGGCCTCGACCAGGACGACGCGGCGCGGGCGTTTGTGGGCGGCGAGGCGCGCGGCCACGAAGTCGATCAGCTCGCGCTCCGGAACCGGGTCGCCGACGACGAACGCGGTGATGCGCTCGCCGAGGTCGTCGTCGGGCAGGCCGACGACGGCGGCCTCGCGGACGGCCGGGTGCAGCAGCAGGACGTCCTCGACCTCGCCGGCCCCGACCCGGTACCCGCCGGTCTTGATCAGGTCGGTCGAGGCGCGGCCGACGATGCGGTGCCAGCCGTCGGGGGCGATCGTCGCGACGTCGCCGGTCGGGTAGAAGCCGCTCCCCCACGGCTCGACGCCGCCCGGCCGCAGGTAGCCGTCGAACAGGGTCGGGCCCGCCACCTGCAGATGCCCGATCGTGACGCCGTCGTGCGCGACCGGCGAGCCCTGCTCGTCGACCAGCCGCGTGGCGATGCCGGCCAGCGGCAGGCCCACCTGACCGGGACGGCGCTCGCCGTCGGCGCGGGCGCTCACCGTGATCAGGGTCTCGGTCATGCCGTAGCGCTCGACCGGCGGCTGCCCGGTGAGCGCGCGCAGGGTGTCGAACACCGAGCCGGGCAGGGGGGCGCTGCCGGAGACGAGCAGGCGCGCGGCCGACAGGCGGCGGGCGGCGTCGGGCCGGGCGGCGATCCGGGACCAGACGGTGGGCACTCCGAAATACATGGTTCCCAGGCTTCGGGCGTACGCGTCGGGGCTCGGTTTTCCGGTGTGGACCAGCCGGCCGCCGGTGCGCAGCGGGCCGAGCGCACCCAGCACGAGGCCGTGCACGTGGTAGAGCGGAAGGCCGTGGACGAGCGTGTCGGCGGCGGTCCAGTTCCAGGCCTCGGCCAGGGCGTCGAGGTCGGCGGCGATGGCGGCGCGGGAGATGACGACGCCCTTCGGCGCGCCCGTGGTGCCGCTCGTGTAGAGGATGAGGGCCGGGCGGTCGGGGGCCGGCTCGGCGGGAATTTCGGTGGCCCGCGCGGCCCGGGTGATCGGCACGGTGGGGAGGCGCGCGGCGGCGGCTCGTCCGGCCGGGCCGGTGGAGGGAAGATCGGCGGCGGCGGGGCTATCGGGGGCGGCGGGGCGATCGAGGGCGGGGCGATCGGGGGCCGCGGGGTCGTCGGTCAGCAGCAGCTCGGCGCCCGAGTCGCGCAGCATGTGGGCGCGCTCGAGCTCGCCGGCGTCGGGCGGGATCGGCACGATCGGCACGCCCGCGAGCAGCGCGCCGGCGATCGCGGCGATGGTGGGGGCGCCGGGCCGGGCGTCGACGGCCACGATCCGCGCGCCGGCCAGGTCGGCGGCGATCGACGCGGCCCAGCCGAGCAGGTCGTGCCGCGCGAACGTCCCCTCTCCGGTGGTCAGGGCGGCGTCGAGATCGGCGGGGTCGAGGAGCGCGGCGAGCAGCGGCATCCTCGCATGATTTCAGCTTTCGGCGGCGAAGAGCTCGTCGAGGTACGCGCTCAGCTCCGCGACCATCTCGGCCGGCGACAGGTGCCCGGCCAGCACGTGCACCGTGAGCCCGTCGACGACGGCGTGCAGCCGCCGGGCCGCCGGCGGTGGGGCGAGGCGGGCGCACAACTCGTACATGCTGGTGAAGTGCAGTCGCTGCACCCGGGCGAGCGCCGGATCTCGCAGGCCGAGCGCGAGGAACGAGAAGGCGATCGCCGCCTCGGTGTGCCGCCGCTCGTCGGCCGGCATGGTCTCGAGCAGCGCCTCGGCCGTGGCCTCGCGGATGCCCGGGGCCGGAGTCATGCTCCGGATCCGGTCGGTGACCTGGGCGATCACCTCCTCGCAGGCGAACGCGAGCAGCTCGGCCCGGGTCGCGAAGTAGTGCCGCAGCGCGCCCGTGGACCAGCCCGACTCGGCGGCCACCCCGCGGATCGAGACGTCGGCGACCCCGTCCCGCACGATGACGCGCCAGACGGCGGCGGCCAGCTCGCGGCGGCGCTGGTCGTGGTCGACAACCTTCGGCATGCATTTTATATAGCACGACCGTGTTATAAACGAAGGATGATCGCGCTGATCGTCGCTTGTGAGATCGGGTTCTGGGCGTTCCTGGCGGCCGGGCTGGCCGCGCGCTACCTGCTCAAGGCCCGCCGGCTGAGCACGGTGCTGCTGCTCGCGGTGCCGGCCATCGATCTGGTGCTGCTCTCGGTCACCCTCATCGACCTGCGGAGAGGGGGTACGGCGGACACCGCGCACGGGCTGTCGGCGGTCTATCTGGGGATCACCGTGGTGTTCGGGTCGCAGATGATCGCCTGGGCCGACCAGCGGTTCGCGCACCGGTTCGCGGGCGGCCCGCCGCCGGTGAAGCCGCCCCGGACCGGGCGCGAGCACGCCGCGTACGAGAGGAAGCAGTGGATCCGGCATGTGACCGCGTTCGGGATCGCGGCCGTGATTCTCGGCGCCCTCAGCGCGCTGACCTCGGGAGCGGCGCCGATGTGGGGCGTGATGGGGGTGTGGGGGATCGTGCTGGCGGTCGACTTCGTCATCTCGTTCAGCTACACGCTGTTCCCGCGACGGGGTCCGGGAGCTACCTAGAGCGATGTCGGCGGCCGCGAAACGAACTCGGGGCGGTTGATGACCCGGAATCTAAAGGAATGCCCCAAACCGCCGAACAGAACACCGTAGGCGCCATCGTCAGACATCCGGCCTTCGCGGCGGAACGGAGAGCCGTGATTCACGTCGTGCGAGTCCCGGGGGCTGCGGCGTGACCTGGGTCTGGATCGGTCTGATGATCGGGGTGGGAGCCGGGGCGTACGTGCTGGGCGGTCGCCGGCAGCGGGCCGCCGACGAGCGTGAGTTCGCCGCCGAGATCTCGGCCGTCTGGCCCGCGGATGCGGCCACGGTGGGCGCCCCCGCCGGCCCGGACCTCGCCTCGCTCGCCGTCATCCTGGCCGAGCGGCAGGCCGAAATCGAGCAGATGCGGGTCGACCGCGAGGAGCGGATCCGCAACTCCGAGCAGGAGCAGCGCCTGGTCAACGGGCGGCTGCGGCGGCGGGCCAAGGAGGCCATCGACGACACCGGCGCGGTGATCGGCGAGCGGCTGCGGGACGTCGTCGAGCAGGTCGGCGCCGCCCGGCAGGCCGCCATGGCCACCCACGACCGGGTCGCGCAGACCAGCCAGGCCGCCACCACGATGGTGCGCCGGGCCCGCAGCGCCGACGAGGCCGCGACCGCGCTCAACGAGAGCCTGCACCAGGTCGCCGGCATCGCGAGCGTGATCTCGGAGATCGCCTCGCAGACGCGGATGCTCGCGCTCAACGCCACCATCGAGGCGGCCCGGGCCGGCCCGACCGGCCAGGGCTTCGCGGTGGTGGCCGACGAGGTCAAGAACCTCGCCGACACGACGGCCGACTCCACCGAGCAGATCGCGGCCACGATCGCGGCGCTCGAGGCGGACGTGCAGCAGATGGGCGGCACGCTGACCGCGATCGTGCAGGACGTCGGCGAGATCGAGCAGGCGATGGGCCTGCTCGACGGGATCGCGGACGACCAGCATCAGATCGTCGAGCGGCTCAACAGCACGGTCGACGCGACGATGGCGCAGATCCAGGACCTGTCCGAGGTGGCCGAGCGGCTCGAACGGCGCCGGGCCGACCGGCTCGCCGCCGACGGCGCGGTCACGCTGCGCGCGCCGTCGCGGCCGGCGGCCGAGGGGCGGCTCACCGACCTCAGCGAGGGCGGCATGGGCTGCACGGTGCCGGGCCGGACGGCGATGGCGGTCGGCGACCAGGTGCAGGCCGAGACGGAGCTGAACGGCGTCCGGGTCAGCCTCGCCGGCCGGGTCGTGCGGCGCCGCGACGTCGGTGGCGAGGTCGAGCTCGGCCTGGCGCTGACCGACGTGCCGGACGAGGCCCGCCGGCAGATCGAGCGCCACATCAACCGGGCGTTCGAGGCGCTCTAACCCCCTAAACACACGAAGCCGGTTCCGGCCCCGACGCGGGCGAGCGCCGCGGCCGGGGAGTCGCCGCCGGCCAGCGCGCGGTGGAAGCCGACCATCAGATCGGTGGCCGCGTCGTCGGCGACCCGCCCGACGCTCGCCACCACGGTCGCGGTCCCGGCCGCGAGCAGCGCCGACGCCATCCCGAACGTCTCGTCGCCCGGCCGCACCTCGGTGAGCCCGAGCTCGCAGCTGGCCAGCACCACGAGGGCCGGCGGGCGGCGGAGGCGCGGGAGGTCGTACCCCAGAAGAGGCCCGCCGTGCAGATCGAGCGCCGAGAAGAGGGGGTTCTCCGCCTCGTGCCGCCCGTGCGCCGCGAGGTGCGCGACGTCCACGCCGTCCAGCGCCGCGAGGGTGGCCGCCGGCGTCGCGGCCTCGTCGGTCAGGGCCACGCTGGGCCGGATCTGCCGTATGCGGGCCACCTCCTCACCGGCACGGGAGATGTCCGGCCCGGCCACCAGCAGGGCGCTCGCATAGCGCCGGGGCCGCCGCCGGGCCGCCAGCCAGGCGGTGGCGGACGGCGCCACGGTCACCGGGCGCCCCGCACAAGCCGGCAGCATCCCCCACGGCGCCGTCATCAGCAGGCCGGTCGGCACCACCACGAGATCCCGGTCTCCCACCAGCTCCAGCACCGGATCGAGCACCCGCGCCTGCAGCGCCGCCGCATCCCGCCGGGTGGCCTCCCCCACCGCCGCCGCCAGCCGGGCCGGCATCGCCCGCCCGGCGCTGGTGTCCAGGTCGGCGCGCAGCCGCAGCACCGCCTCCTCGGCCGCGGCCATCGTCCCGAGCCCCCGAAGCCGCACGCCCCGCCGATCAACAACAAGAGCATGCAATTCCCAACCGGCGCAGACGTACGCGACGAGCACCGCACTCCCCAGCTCCCGGCGCACCGAGGCGAGCGACGCCACGCCCGCCCCCTGATCCGGCGCGCTCCCGCCCGCGTCGTGGCCCGCCTTGCCGCCGCCCGCGTCGCGGTCCCTCTTGCCGCCGCCCGCGTCGTGGCCCGGCTCGCCGCCGCCCGCGTCGCGGTCCGCCTTGCCGCCGCCCGCATCGTGGCCCGCCTTGCCGCCGCCCGCATCGTGGCCCGGTTTGCCGCCGCCCGCGTCGTGGCCCGGTTTGCCGGCCGCCGCCCCGCGCGGCGCGCCCGTCGCGCCGCGGACCGACCAGGCGCTCTCCCGGATCCGGCGTTGCAGCGTCTCGGCCCGCCCGCGCAGCCCGGCCGCGGGCCGGCCCGCCACCTCGGCCGCGCGCAGGTTCTGGCGGGTCTGCCGCAGTTCCTCGAGCGCGGCGGCGACGTCGGGATCGTCCGGCGGCCGCACCGGGGGCAACCGCAACGCCTGCGCCCTCCCCCGCTCGGCCCACCGGAACACCCCGGCCACCGACCCCGACGAGATCGCCCCCGCCAGCCCGGCGAGCGCCAGGTCCCGCCCGTGCGCCGAGGCTCCGGTCTGGAGGTCGAGGCACCCGAACCGCCCTCGATATCGATGCAGCGTCTCCATCCCGGCCGCGAGCTGCCGCGAGGCCGCTCCCGGCCGTCCCGACGCCGTCTCCGCCTCGGCGCGGGCGAGCCGCCAGAGCAGCCGCGTGTCGAGCCGATCGAGCCGCCCGGGCGCCCCGGCCCGCGCGATGAGCCGTCCGGCCGCCCTCGGCGAGCGGGTCACGGTCGACCGCGCCGCCACGAGAAGGGCGACGCGGGCATCCTCGGGCAGGCCGAGCCGCTGGAGGCGCGCGGCGAGGCGTTCGGCCCGTGCGGCCACCGGGGCCGGGCGCGCGGGCGCGTTCGGCGGGTCGGCCATTGCCGCGGCGCGAGGCGAGTCGGCCGGCGCGAGGGAGGGATCGGCCGGTTCGAAAGAGGGGTCCCCCGGCCCGCTCGGAGGCTCGGCGGGCGCGGGCGCGGGGGCGGAAGCGGGAGCGGGCGCGGGACCGGGAGCGGGCGCGGGACCGGGCGCGAGACCGGGGGCGGGTGCGGGCGCGGGACCGGGCGCGAGACCGGGGGCGGGTGCGGGCGCGGGACCGGGCGCGGGAGCGGGCGCGGGACCGGGAGCGGGAGCGGGAGCGGGCGGTGGATCGGTCGCGGTGGGGAGGGCGGCTCGCAGGGTGAGGAGTTCGGCGAGGGCGGCCTTCCGGCGATTGCCCCGGCGCATGAAACCGGCGTGGGCCTCGGCCGCCCAGGAGGCCGCTGCTTGGGGGCGGCCGGCCAGCAATGCGGCCTCGGCCCGGGTCATCAGGGCCTCGGATCGGTTGTGGTCCTGGCCCTGCGTCGTCATCTGGGCGACCGCAGCCGCCAGCTCGCGGTCGGCCTCGCCGAACAGGCCGGCGGCGATCAGGGCCCGAGCCCGTTCGACGGCCAGGGCCGGCAGGCGGCCGGGGGCTATCCGCTCGTAGACCGGGCGGACCTCGGCGAACGCGCCCAGCGCGGCGGGCAGGTCGCCGGAGACCACGTCGAAGCAGCCGAGGTTGATGCGGAGCAGCGCGGCGCCCAGGGTGAGGTCGTGGCGGCGGGCCAGGCGCAGCGCGCGGCGCAGGTCGTCGCGGGCGGCGCCGACGCGGCCCGCGTCGAGGTGCAGGATGCCCCGGTTGTTGAGGGCCTTCACCAGGTCGAGGGGGCTGTCCCGCTCGTGGATGCCGCCGACCGCCCGGTCGAACTCGGCCATCGCCTCCTCGTGGCGGCCGCTTCGCCACAGCAGGGCGGCTCGCTGGGCGTGCAGCACCGGGCGGCGGTCGGGCGGCAGCAGCGGCTCGGCGTCGTCGAGGAGGCGGAAGCTGAGCGCTACCCGGCCGCGCTCCGATTCGGACCAGGCCAGGCTCACCATCAGGCGGCCGCGGGCGGCGGGGTCGGCGTTCCCGGCCCGGTCGGCCGCGCGCAGGGCGGCCCGCATCCGGCGGACGGCCAGCGCCGGACGGCCGTCGTCGCTGGCCGCGCGCCCGGCGGCATAGAGCCGCTCGGCCCGGGGCGGAAGCCCGGGCGGCGCGCCGGGCTCGGTCACAGCAGAAGCGATGGCGTCACCACCCGGGGAGTTCCGGTCGCGGGCGGGTGGATCAGCAGCTGGGCCAGGCCGTGCGGGACCTCGTCGAAGACGAAGCGGCCGCTCTCGTCGGCGGTGACCACCCGGGACGCGGCCGGCTCGGGCAGGCGCAACTCGACCGTGAGGGCGCCGCCGGGGGCGAGCCAGCCGTCGACGCGGACCAGGTTGTCGGTTCGCTCGACGATGGTGATCATCACCGTACGGCTGGTGGAGTCGAAGGTGATCGTCCGAGCCTGCTCCCCGGCCCGGGCCAGCGCCGGCGTCGCGTCGGCCAGGCGGGCGACCTCCGCCTCGAGGTCGGTCAGCGCCAGCGCGAACAGCACCCGCTCGTCGAGGTCGGGCGGTGGTGGGTCGTCGCGGGCGATGCGGTCGAGGATGTCGCGGTCGAACTCGTCGAAGTCGGTCATGACGTGCTCCAGGCGGGGTCGGCCAGCAGCATGGACCGGAGCTTGGCCAGGCAGCGGGAGCGGGTCGGGCCGATGCTGCCGTGCGGCATGCCGAAGGCCGAGGCGATGACCGTGTAGTCGGGGCGGTCCACCTGGGCGACGATGCGCAGCAGGTCGCGGCAGCGCTCGGACAGGCGCTCGAAGTGGGTCCACAGGACCCGGTCGCGCTCGTCCTCGATCAGGCGCTCGCCGGGCGGCGGCGCCGGATCGACCGCCGCCGACAGCGCGCCGGTGCCGTCGGGGACGTCGCGCCGGGCCCGTTCGCGGCGCCGCCAGGCCTCGCGGCGGGTGGCCGTGATCAGCCAGGACGTCACGGCCCGCGGGGTGCGGATCTCGTCGAGCCGGCGCAGCAGCTCCAGCCAGGACGTCTGGACGACGTCGGCCGCGTCCTCGGCGCTGAGGCCCTGGCCGCGGGCGACCCGCCAGAGCACCGGGTCGAGCACCCGCACCAGCTCGCGCAGCGACTCGCGGTCGCCGTCGCGGGCCCGCTCGAGCAGCGCGCCGAGGTGAGCGTCGGCGTCGGCCGGGCGCGAGCTCTCGGGCCGGCGGTCCGGCGCCGGACCGCCGGCCGGGCGCGAGCTGTCGGGCAGCCGGGCCGGCGGGGACGCGTCAGCCGGCGGCATGGGGCCGGGCGAGGTCGGCGGCGAAGTTGGCCGCCGCGAAGGAGGTGCCGGTCCATCGGGCCCACTTGCCGTCGGGCAGGATGCCGAGCACGTCGACCCCGTCCCGGTAGCGGTCGACCCAGGGGCCGAAGTTGCTGAACCCGGCGTGATAGCCGCCGAACCCGGCGCCGACGGCGGTGACCATGTCGAACGAGCCGGGATAGACGTCGTCGGCGCTGTGGTCGTTGCCGGCCGACGCGACGAGCTGCACGCCCGCGTCGGCGAGCGTCTGGAGCTTCTGCTTCATGACCGCAACCAGCGGCCCGTCGGAGTCGTCGCCGGGCTCGCGGCCGAACGCCATGCAGACCACGTCGACCGGGTGGTGCTCCCGGTAGTCGATCAGCCAGTCGAGGGCGCGGCACACCGTGGACTCCTTGGCCCGGCCCTGGTCGTTCATCACGCGTACGGACAGGATCTGGGCGCTGGGGGCCGCCTGCCGGATGATGCCCGCGATGAAGGTGGCGTGCCCGGCCTTGTCCGGCCCCGCGTCGTCGTGCGCGACGACCTTGCCCTCGCCGCCCAGCTCCGGCCGCCACGGCGGGTCCTGCTGCTCGGCCTCGATCAGCACCGGGTCGGCGGCGGGGGTGGCGGGCAGCCAGGCGTGCGCGCGCACGCCGGTGTCGAGCACCGCCACGACCGGCCGGCGCAGGCCCGCGGGCAGGGGCTCCCACGCGGGGGTCGGCGGGTTCTCGACCGTCACCTCGGCGAAGGCCAGGCCGTGGCCGAAGGGCTTGCTGGCGAAGGCGAACGTGCCGTCGAAGTGGATCGGGTCGCGCGCCCAGTTCGCCGCCTGGTCCGGGTCGAGGATGGACAGCACCTCGTCGACGTCGCCGGTGATCGGCAGAACGCCGGCCGGGCCGCCGAGGTAGGTGCCGGCGCCGAGCGACGCGGCAACGCCGTGCTGGTGGAGCACGGCGGTCACCTGGCCGAGCGCCTGGGCGAGGAGGTGGCCCCAGCCCTTGACCAGATCGGTGTGGCCGGCGGCGTGGCCGAAGGGCTTGACCGACGCGACCCCGAGATGGCCGGCCGGTTTGTCGGCGAAAACGTCATCGGCCGGCGAGGAATCGGCCGGAGCGTCATCGGCCGGCGAGGCCTCCGCCACCGCCGAGGCGGGCGGTACGAACAGGAGCGTGTCGTCACTGTGGCGCTTCGGGAAGTTGCGCATGGGTCCGCCTCCAGGATTCGGCGTGGGCGTCGGTCACCGCTGAGGTGGCCCGACCGGGCGCACAGATACCCATCGTCGCGCCTCGTGCGCGGCCCGCACCGTCACCCGAACGGTCACGCGTCGGGGAACACCTGGTCCACCATCGTGAGCAGGGTGGCCGCCAGGAGCTTGTGGACCTGGGCACGGGTCAGCTCGCCCCGCTGCAGCCACTCGCGGGCGGTCGAGGTGGCCAGCCCGACATAGGAGCGGGCCATCGCGTGCAGCGCGCCCCCGGTGACCGGCAGCCCGACGGCGGTCAGCACCCGGTCCGCGGCCACGTCGATGGCCTCGGCGATCACCCGGTCGACGTCGGTGTCGCCGGCCATGCCGCCGGCCGTGATCGCGCCCAGCCACGAGGTGCTGTGCCGGGAGACGACGTCGAGGAACCAGGCGACGATCGCGTCGACCCGCGCCGGCAGTCCGGCCGGCGGCAACCGGGTCAGCGCCACCTCGGGCACGGTCAGCATCACCCGGATGACCTCGAGGTAGAGCTCCTTCTTCGTCCCGAAGTAGTGGTTGACCAGACCCCGTGCGACCCCCGCGCCGCGGGCCACGTCGCCGGTCGAGACCTCGGCGTAGCCGCGCTCGCCGAACAGCCGTACCGCGACCGACAGGATCTGCTCGCGCCGGGCGTCCGGCTCCAGCCGGCGGCGCTGGCCCGCGTCCACACTCACGAAGTGGACCTTACGGCAACGGCGTTGTTGACACACTGCCAACAATGCCGGGAGAGTGACGGCATGCCCACTCCCGGACTGGACGGCTACGCCCCGCCGTGGCTGAAGCCCGAGCACGACGACCTGGCCGAGCTGGCCCGCGCGTTCTTCGCCAAGGAGGTCCTGCCGCACGCCGAGCGCCTGGAGCGGCAGGGCCATCCCGACCGCGAGCACTACCGGCGGGCCGGCGAGCTGGGCCTGCTCGGGCTGAGCGTGCCCGAGCAGTACGGCGGCGGTGGCGGCGACTTCACGCACGAGGCGGTGCTGATCCACGAGCAGACCATGTGCGGCGAGGGCAGCCTCGGCCTGGCCGTGCACAGCGGCATCGTCACCGGCTACATCGGGCGCTACGGCACCACCGGGCAGAAGGAGCGCTGGCTGCCCGGGCTGGCGAGCGGCGAGCTGGTCGGCGCGATCGCGATGACCGAGCCGGGCGGCGGCTCCGACCTCCAGGCGATCCGCACCCGGGCCGTGCTCGACGGCGAGGACTACGTGGTCACCGGGTCGAAGACGTTCATCACCAACGGCGGCCTCGCCGACCTGCTCATCCTCGCGGTCAAGACCGACACGAGCCAGGGCGCGGCCGGAATCAGCCTGCTGGTGTGCGAGCTCGGGGACGAGACGCCGGGCTTCACCCGGGGACGGCTGCTCGACAAGATCGGCCTGCACGCCAACGACACCGCCGAGCTGTTCTTCGACGAGATGCGGGTGCCGGCCGGGAACCTGCTGGGCGGCGAAAAGGCGGAGGGCGCCGGGTTCTTCCAGATGATGGAACAGCTCCCCCAGGAACGGCTCGTCATCGGGGTGGGCGCGGTCGCTGCGATGCAGCGGGCTGTGGAGCTTTCGGTCGCGTACGCCAAGGAGCGCACCGCCTTTGGCAAGCCGCTGATGGGGCACCAGAACACCCGGATGGTGCTCGCCGACTGCGCCACCCGCACCCGGGCGTCGCGGATCTTCCTCGACGACTGCATCGGCCGGCACTCCCGCGGCGAGCTCGACGTGCCGACCGCGGCCATGGCCAAGCTGTGGCTCACCGAGGGACAGTGTGAGGTGGTCGACAAGTGCCTGCAGATCTTCGGGGGCTACGGCTACACCACCGAGTACCCGATTGCCCGGATGTACGCCGACGCCCGCGTCCAGAAGATCTACGGTGGCACCAACGAGATCATGAAGGAGCTGATCGCCCGTGTCCTCTGAAGCCTATGTGTACGACGCGGTCCGCACCCCGCGCGGACTCGGCAAGCAGAACGGGTCGCTGCACGGCGTCAAGCCGATCTCGCTGGTCACCGGCCTGATCGACGCCATCCGCGAGCGCAACCCCGGCCTCGACCCGGCCACCGTCGACGACATCGTGCTCGGCATCGTCACCCCGATCGGCGAGCAGGGCGGCGTCCTGCCCCGCAGCGCCGCGTTGCTGGCCGGCCTGCCCGACACCGTCGCCGGCGTGCAGCTCGACCGCTTCTGCGGCTCCGGGCTCGAGGCGGTCAACCAGGCCGCGGCCCGCATCCGCGGCGGCTGGGAGCACCTGATCCTGGCCGGCGGCGTCGAGTCGATGTCGCGCAACCCGATGGGCTCCGACGGCGGCGCCTGGTTCCTCGACCCCGAGACGGCGCTGGCCACCGGTTTCGTCCCGCAGGGCATCAGCGCCGACCTGATCGCGACGGTCGAGGGCTTCGGGCGCGACGACGTCGACGGGTACGCGGTGCAGTCGCAGGAACGGGCGGCGAAGGCGACCGCCGCCGGGCACTTCGACCGCTCGATCGTCCCGGTGCGCGACCCGGCCGGCCTGGTCGTGCTGGCGAAGGACGAGCACCCGCGGCCGGACACCACCCGCGAGGGGCTCGGCAAGCTCAACCCGTCCTTCGCCGGGGTCGGCGAGGCGGCCGGCTTCGACGCGGTGGCGCTGCAGAAATACCACTGGGTCGAGCGGATCGAGCACGTCCACCACGCCGGGAACTCGTCGGGAATCGTCGACGGCGCCGCGCTCGTCGCGATCGGGTCAGCCCAGGCCGGCGAAAAGGCGGGACTCACCCCCCGCGCCCGCATCATCGCGGCGGCCGTGACCGGCGCGGAACCGACGATCATGCTGACCGGGCCGATCCCGGCCACGCGGAAAGCGCTCGCGATCGCCGGCCTCGGCGTGGACGACATCGACCTCTTCGAGATCAACGAGGCGTTCGCGGCCGTCGTGCTCAAGTACCAGCGCGACCTCGGCCTCGACCCGGAGAAGGTCAACGTCAACGGCGGCGCCATCGCGTTCGGCCACCCGCTCGGCGCGACCGGCGCGATGCTGCTGGGCACCGCGCTCGACGAACTGGAACGGCGTGACCAGCGCCGGGCCGTGATCACCCTGTGCATCGGCGGCGGCATGGGCGTCGCGACCGTCATCGAGAGGCTTGCCTAGTCAAGGCGGCGTTGCCGCACTGCAGAGAAAGACGGTTGAATGATCCGCTACGAGCGCGCCGCTGACGGCGTCGTCACGCTCACCATGGACGACCCCGACCAGTCGGCCAACACGATGAACACGGCGTACGTCGCGGCGATGACCGCGGCGCTCGACCGGCTCGAGGCCGAGCGGGACGACGTCACCGGCGTGATCGTGACCAGCGCCAAGACGACGTTCTTCGCGGGCGGCGACGTGCCGATGATGAGCACCGCCACCCCGGCCGACGCGCCGGCGCTGTTCGAGATGCTCGGCACGATCAAGCGCGACCTGCGGCGGCTCGAGACGTACGGCAGCCCGGTCGTCGCCGCCGTCAACGGGGCGGCCCTCGGCGGCGGCCTCGAGATCGCGCTCGCCTGCCACCACCGGATCGCCCTCGACGCCCGCGGCACCCGGCTCGGTTTTCCGGAGGTGACCCTGGGACTGCTGCCGGGCGCGGGCGGGGTCACCCGTACCGTACGCATGCTCGGTCTTGCTCCTGCTCTGATGTCCTGGCTGCTGACCGGCAAGCGGTACCGTCCCGCCGAGGCCCAGGCCAACGGCCTGATCGACGAGGTCGCCTCGTCGCCGGACGAGATGATCGCCAAGGCGCGCGCGTGGATCTCCGCCAACCCGGACGCGGCCCAGCCCTGGGACCGGCCCGGTTACCGGATGCCCGGCGGCACCCCGGCCACCCCCAAGCTCGCCGCCCAGCTCCCGGCCTTCGCCGCCACCCTGCGCAAGCAGCTCAAGGGCAACCGGCTGCCGGCGCCCGAGGCGATCCTGGCGACCGCCGTCGAGGGCGCCCAGGTCGACTTCGAGACCGCCCAGCCGATCGAGACCCGGCACCTGATCACGCTGCTCACCGGCACGATCGCCAAGAACATGATGGGCGCGCTCTTCTTCGACCTGCGCGCGGTCAACGGCGGCCTGGCCCGGCCGCGCGCCGAGGTGCTGCCGGCCACCAAGGTCGCGGTGCTCGGCGCCGGCATGATGGGCGCCGGGATCGCCCAGGCCTGCGCCCGCGCCGGCATCCCGGTCGTGGTCAAGGACGTGACCCCTGCGCTCGCGGAGAGAGCGGCGGGCCCGGGGATCACCACCACCGCCGACGTCGAGGACCTGCGCGGCTGCGACGTCGTGATCGAGGCCGTCTTCGAGGACCCCGCGCTCAAGGCGAAGGTGTTCGCCGAGGTCGAGCCCGTCCTCGCGCCCGGCGCGCTGCTCGCCTCGAACACGTCCACGCTGCCGATCACCGGCCTCGCCGCCGGGGTGAGCCGGCCCGCCGACTTCATCGGCATGCACTTCTTCTCCCCGGTCGGGAAGATGCCGCTGCTGGAGATCGTGGTCGGCGAGCGGACCCGGGACGAGGCGGTGGCCCGGGCGTTCGACCTCGGCCGGCGCATCGGCAAGACCCCGATCGTGGTCAACGACGGGCGCGGCTTCTTCACCAGCCGGGTGATCGGCAAGTTCATCGACGAGGCGATCGGCATGCTGGCCGAGGGTGTCCCGGCCCCGTCGATCGAGCAGGCCGCGTTGCAGGCCGGGTACCCGACCGGGCCGCTCGCGCTCGCCGACGAGGTCAGCCTCTCGCTCGTGCAGCGGATCCGCCGGCAGTTCGAGGCGGCGGCCGGGGAGTCGTTCGCCCGGCTGCCCTCGCACGACCTGGTGGACGCCATGGTCGACAAGCACGACCGGGCCGGTCGCGCGGCCGGTGGCGGCTTCTACGCGTACGCGGAAGGGAAGCGCGCCGGGTTGTGGGAGGGCCTCGCCGAGCTCGCCACCGACGCCGGCCGCGCCGTGCCCTTCGCCGACCTGCAGGACCGGTTCCTGTTCGCCGAGGCGCTCGACGCCCGGAAATGCCTGGCCGAGGGGGTGCTGCGGACCGAGGAGGACGGCAACGTCGGCTCGATCCTGGGCATCGGCTACCCGGCGTGGACCGGCGGGGTGCTGCGGTTCGCGCACCAGCACACCGACTTCCCGGGACGGGCCACCGAGCTCGCCGCCCGCTACGGCGAGCGCTTCGTGCCGGCATGAGCGGGCCTCTTTCCGGGGTACGGGTGGTGGAGCTCGCCGGCCTGGCCCCGGCCCCGTTCGGCTGCATGATCCTGTCCGACCTGGGCGCCGAGGTGATCCAGATCGACCGGCCGGGTGGGTCCGTCGCGCCGCCCAGCCCGTTGCAGCGCGGGCGCCGGACGGTGACCCTCGACCTCAAGACCGGGGCCGGGGTCACCGATCTGCTGCGGCTGGCGGCCGGGGCCGACGTGCTGGTCGAGGGCTTCCGTCCGGGCGTCGCCGAGCGTCTCGGGTTCGGGCCGATCGACTGCGAGAAGATCAACCCCAGGCTGGTGTACGCGCGGATGACCGGCTGGGGTCAGGACGGCCCGCTGGCGCCGCGCGCCGGGCACGACATCGACTACATCGCGCTCGCCGGGGCGCTGGAGCCGATCGGCCGCGCCGGGGAACGGCCGCACGCCCCGCTCAACCTGATCGGCGACTTCGCGGGCGGCGGCATGCTGCTCGCCGTCGGGATCCTGGCGGCGCTGCTGGAACGGGAGCGGTCCGGGTGCGGACAGGTGGTCGACGCGGCCATGGTCGACGGCTCGGCGCTGCTCACCGCGTTCCTGCACGGGTCCGGCCTGTTTCCCCGGCCGCGCGGCGAGAACCTGCTCGACGGCGGGGCGCCCTTCTACGACACGTACCGGACCGCCGACGGCGGCTTCGTCGCGGTCGGCGCCCTCGAGCCGGCCTTCTACGCGGCGCTGCTCGACGGTCTCGGCCTGGCCGGCGCCGCCCTTCCGGACCAGCACGACCGGGACGGCTGGCCCGAGCTGCGCGCCCGCTTCGAGGCGGTGTTCGCCACCCGTACGCGCGCGGATTGGATCTCGATCTTCGCCGGCACCGACGCGTGCGTGGCCCCCGTGCTCTCCCCCGCCGAGGCCCCCGCCGACCCGCACCACCGCGCCCGGAAGACCTTCGTCGAGGTCGGCGGCGTCCCGCAGCCGGCGCCGGCCCCGCGATTCGCCCGCACCCCACCGGACGCGCCCGCCCCCGCCGTTCCGGCCTCCGTCGACGAGATCGTCGCCGAATGGTAAGACGTCCCTTTTGTTGCTTTAGGGTTGTCGGCCTCATGTGAGCTGACTCTCGCGCCGATCAGCGTGGCAACCACCCACGCTCGGCTAACAGAGGCAGAGGCAGAGACCATGCGGAAGTTGCAAGACATCGGAGTCGCTTCCCGGCTCGGGCTCATCGTCGGCACCGGGGCCGTGCTGCTCACCTCGCTGGCGGGCATCAACCTCTACAGCCAGAACAAGCTGGCCGCGCAGAGCCGGGTCATCACCGGGCTCGACCAGGGCCTGGCCGCGCTGCACCACCTGGACACCCGGCAGAGCGAGCTGAAGGTCGACGCCTACCGCTCGCTGCTCGGCCAGGACGTCACCCAGGACGTCGCCGACGACATCCAGTCCTCGACCGAGGCCGCCGACGCCGTCGCCGCGTCCGGCCTCGCCGCCGACATGCTGGCCACGTTCACCACCATCCGGCCCGACTTCGTCGACTTCAGCCAGTTCGTCAAGAACTTCGCGAACGACGCCAAGTCCGACCGGGCCGCCGCGGTCAAGCGGATCGGCGACATCGCCGACCGCAACCACAAGACCGACGACGAGCTCGGCGCGCTCACCGACCGCGCCACCGCCGCGGCCGAGGCCGAGCAGGCCAAGATGGACGAGACCGTCCGGTTCTCCCGGATGCTGGCGCTGATCGTCGCCCTCCTCGGCCTGATCATCATGATCGCCTTCGCGGTGCCGCTGGTCCGCTCGATCCTCAAGCCGGTCCGCCGGCTCGGCGAGGTCGTCGACGGCCTGGCCAAGGGCGACCTGACCATGCGCAGCGGCATCACCAGCAAGGACGAGCTGGGCGTGATGGCCGCGCACCTCGACCGCACCCTCGACGAGCTGCGCGAGTCGATGCGCACGATCGCCGGCGACGCCGACATGCTCGCCAGCGCGTCGGCCGAGCTGTCCGCCGTGGCCGGCACGATCGCCGACGCCGCCGGCGACACCAGCACCCAGACCGCGTCGGCCGCCGCCGAGGCCGAGGAGATCTCCCGCAACGTGCAGTCGGTCGCGGCCGGCTCCGAGGAGATGGGCCTCGCGATCCGCGAGATCTCCCGCAACACCAGCGAGTCGGCGCAGGTCGCCACCGTCGCGGTGGCCGAGGCCGCCCGCGCCACCGAGACGATCCGCCAGCTCGGCGACTCCTCGGCCGAGATCGGCAACGTGATCAAGCTGATCACCGCGATCGCCGAGCAGACCAACCTGCTCGCCCTCAACGCCACGATCGAGGCGGCCCGGGCCGGCGAGATGGGCAAGGGCTTCGCGGTCGTCGCCTCCGAGGTCAAGGACCTGGCCCAGGAGACGGCGAAGGCGACCGAGGACATCGGCGCCCGGGTCGCGGCCATCCAGCAGGACACCAGCGGCGCCGTCGAGGTCATCTCCCGCATCTCCGAGGTGATCGCCCAGATCAACGACTTCCAGACCACGATCGCCTCCGCGATCGAGGAGCAGACCGCCACCACCGGCGAGATGAGCCGCAGCATCGGCGAGGTCGCCAACGGCTCGAACCGTATCGCCCTGAACATCGCCGACGTCTCGACCGCCGGCGCCACGTCGGCCGAGGGCGTCGAGCAGACCCGCCAGGCCGCCAACGAGGTGGCCCGCACGGCCGAGGAGCTGCGCAACCTGGTGGGCGCCTTCAAGTACTGACGTCACCTCACCCCGCGGCGGGGGGGGGGGGGGGGGGGGGGGGGGGGGGGGGGGGGGGGGGGGGGGGGGGGGGGGGGGGGGGGGGGGGGGGGGGGGGGGGGGGGGAGAGGGGAGGGAGAAGGAAAGGAGGGGGGGGGGGAGGGGGGGGGCGGGGGGGGGGGGGCAGG
>NZ_JBVJIU010000006.1:496637-546078 GCF_055586105.1 Actinoplanes sp. NPDC051537 | reverse complement strand
GGCTAGGACGCTGACCCGGCACCGCCCCCCCGAACCCCCCGGGAAGAAAACCCCCCTGGAAGCAAACCTTCCAAAAAAAACCCCCCCCCCCGCCCCGTCCGCCCCGCTTCTTTGTCGGCGGTGAGGGTAGCCTTACCGGCGACGAGGGAGGAACAAGCATGCCCAACAGGCCGGCGCGTCCCGCACACCGGGCGACCGTCACCAGGGTCGAGCAGCTCACACCGCACATGGTCCGGGTGGTTGTGGGCGGCGAGGGGCTGCGCGCGATCACCGCGGGCGACTTCACCGACCACTACGTGAAGGTGCTGTTCCCGGCGCCGGGCGTGACCTACCCGGAGCCGTTCGACCCGGGCGCGATCCGCGAGACCATGCCGCGCGAGGCGTGGCCGGTGACCCGGACGTACACGGTGCGCAAGTGGCTGCCCGAGATCCCCGAGATGTGGCTCGACTTCGTGGTGCACGGCGACGCCGGCATCGCCGGTCCGTGGGCGGCGCGGGCCGAGCCGGGCGACGAGATTCTGTTCATGGGTCCGGGCGGGGCGTACGCGCCGAGTCCCGAGGCGGCCTGGCACCTGCTGGCCGGCGACGAGAGCGCGCTGCCGGCGATCGCCGCGGCCCTCGAGAACATGCCGGCCGGGGCGACCGTGCGGGCCTTCGTCGAGGTCGCCGGCCCCGACGAGGAGCAGAAGCTGGAGACCCAGGCCGACGCGGAGATCGTCTGGCTGCACCGCGGCGACCGGCGGGTCGGCGAGATGCTGGCCGAGGCGGTTCGCGGCTGCGCGTTCCCGTCCGGCCCGGTGCACGCGTTCGTGCACGGCGAGGCGAACTTCGTGAAGGACGCGCGCGCCTTCCTGCGCAAGGACTGCGCGATCCCGCTCGAGCAGCTGTCGATCTCCGGTTACTGGCGGCTGGGCCTGAACGAGGACGGCTGGCAGTCCTCGAAGCGCGAGTGGAACCAGCAGGTGGAGCGCGAGCAGGAGGTGTGAGCGCTCTTACTCGCCCGCGCGTTTCCGGCGCGTAACACCGATGATGTGTAAGTGGTGACTGCCCAAGAGGAGCTGACCAGCCCGACCCGTGCCCGCGTCGTGGCGGTGGCCGCGCTGCTGCTCGCCGCCCTGAACCTGCGCCTCGCGGTGACCAGCGTGGGCCCGGTGCTGAGCGAGATTCGCACGGGCCTCGGGATGAGCTCCTCGGTGGCCGGCCTGCTGACCTCCATCCCGGCGTTCTGCTTCGCCGTGCTCGGCCTCGCGGCGCCCCGGCTGGCCCAGCGTTTCGGCGCGGCCCGCGTCATCATCGTCGGACTCGCGGTCCTGGCGATCGGCTTGGCGCTGCGCCCGTACGCGCCCGGCTCCGCCTTGTTCTTGCTGCTCAGCGTCGTCGCGCTGGCCGGCATCGCGGTCGTCAACGTGCTGCTCCCGATGATCGTCAAGGAGCAGTTCCCGAACCAGGTCGGCTCGATGACCGGCCTCTACACGGTGGCGCTGAACCTGGGCGCGACCCTGGCGGCGGCCGCGACCGTGCCGCTGACCGACTCGCTCGGCAGCTGGCGGCTGGGGCTGGGTTGCTGGGCGCTGCTCGCGCTGATCGCGTTGCCGTCCTGGCTGCCACTCACCCGCGCCGCCGCTCATTCCCGGGCGCAAACCAACCCCCACGAGGTCGTACGGGTAAGCCGGCACCCGGTCGCGTGGGCGCTCGCCATCTATTTCGGCATGCAGTCCACCTCGGCGTACGTCATCATCGGCTGGCTACCCCAGATCTACCGCGACGCCGGTCTGTCGGCCGACAAGGCCGGCCTGCTGTTCGCCACCACGTCCTTCCTCGGCGTGCCGCTGGGTTTCGCCTTGTCCGCCCTGGCCGGCAGGCTGCGAAGCCAGAGCACGATCGCGCTGATCCTCGGCCTGTTCGGCATCGCCGGGTATCTGGGTCTGTGGTGGGATCCGGCCGCCGCCCCCTGGGTGTGGGCCGTCCTGCTGGGCATCGTCAACACGGCGTTCCCGCTGGTCCTGACCATGATCGGATTGCGCGGAAGTTCCCCGGCGACCGTGGTGCGACTGTCGGCTTTCGCCCAGGGGGTCGGCTATCTGCTGGCCATCCCGGGCCCGATCCTGATCGGCGTGCTGCACGATCACACCAACGGGTGGCGGGCGCCGCTCGCACTGATGGTCGGCCTGATGGTGCCGCAGATCATCGCGGGGATGGCGGCCGGGCGAGATCGTCAGGTCTGACCCTCGGCGCCGCCCTGCCCCCGCCCCCGCCCCCGCCCCCGCAGGTTCCCGCCGGCGGGCGCCGCCCTGCCCGCCCCTCCCGCCGCAGGTTCCGTCGGCGGGCGCTTTGCTCTGCTTACCTATACGCGCGGCCCTGATTTGGCTCTGCTCACCTATACGCGCGGCCCCGATGTTGCTCTGCTTACCTATACGCGCGGCCCTGATGACGTGGCCCGGTCGAAGCTGGTTGGCCCTGTGGACGACGCCCCGAAATTGTCACAGCCGGCTGCTTTACTCGACCCACCCAGAAAACGGGGTGGGCTCGGGACGGGATCGGGAGGGGCTCGGGCAGCCAGAACGGGCTGCCAGAACGAGCAGCCAGAACGAGCAGCCAGAGCGGGCGGCCAGAGCGGCAGGCCAGAGCGGCAGGCCAGAGCGGCAGGCCAGAGCGGCAGGCCAGAGCGGCAGGCCAGAGCGGCAGGCCAGAGCGGGCGGCCAGAGCGGCAGGCCAGAGCGGGCGGCCAGGGCGGCAGGCCAGAGCGGGCGGCCAGAGCGGGAGAAACGCCTGCATGCTCGCCGGTTCAGGTGATGGCGATCGTCGAATCCTCGGCCGGCCGAGCGGCCGCCGCGATCAGCGCGACGGCCAGCAACGCGTACCCCAGGAGATGGCGAGCACGACCACGCCCCGGGCTCGCGGGCCGGCCGAGGCGGGCACGCATCCCGCAGCGCAGCAGGTTGGCGGCCTCGCGCGCGGTCGGGCGGCCGCGGCCCGCCTCCAGGAGCGTGTCGAGCAGCTCGGCGCGGCGGCGGCCCGGCGGGTAGGCCCGCAGCAGCAAAGCGGTAGGCCGTTACGCGATCACCAGGCCCAGCGGTGCGCGGGGCCGAGCTCGGGGCGGCGGGCGGCCAGCTGCCGGACCGCCGTACGCGCGTTGCTCTCCAGCCGGGCGATCTCGGCGTCGAGGGCCGCCACCCCGCCGCCGGTGAGGCGGTAGTAGCGGCGGTCGCGGCCGTCGACCTTCTCGTCGTGGTCGACCTCGACGAGGCCCTCGGCGGTGAGCCGGTCGAGGGCCGCGTAGAGCGTCCCGGCCTGGATCGTCACTTGCCCGTCGGACAGGACGGTCACCTCGCGGATGATCCCGTAGCCGTGCCGGGCGGACTGCGCCAGCGCGGTCAGGATCCAGAAGGTGGGTTCGCGCATAGCCTTGGCCATGCCGCAAACATAAAGATGATCTGAGTATGCGTCAAACCTTCAGAGCAACCGCAGCAGCTCGGCGGCCACCTCGGCCGGGCGTTCCACGTGCGGTGAGTGGCCGCAGTTCTCCAGGACGATTTCCCGGTACGCGCCGCCGGCCGCCGCGTAGCGATCGAGTACGGCCCTGGTCTGGCTCACCATCGGCTGCGGCGGGCACGCCTCGGCGCCGGGCCAGCCGGGCACGACACCGAGCGAGCCGAGATAGGCCAGGTCGAAGAACGAGGTGTCGGAGACGATCGCGTCCTTGTCACCGCGCACCCAGCTGATGAAAGGCTTGGACGCGACGGCGACCAGGTCCGAAGCGACGTTGAAGTGGTTCGGCGCCATCGTGTTGAGCACGCCACGGTCGCCGGGCGCCACGCCGGGCCAGTTCGAGCTGGGCTTGCTGTCGCCGGGGTAGTTGTCGTCCCCGATCGCCGTCGACAGCACCGTGTCCAGCAGCAGTTGCTCGTCCGAGCCGAGCGACGCCGGGTCGGCGACGTAGGCGGTGCGCAGCACGGTGAGCGGGCTGGTCGGACCCTCGTCGCCGCGGTCGCCCTCGGCGATCCGGCGGACGAAGTCGGGGTTGCCGGTGCCACCGCCGGTGCCGGCGAAATCGGGCGAGGTCGGCGTGCCGTCGAGGTCGCGGGTGCCACCGAAGCCGTACGGGCTGAGCGGCGCCTCCAGCAGCAGCGAGGAGACCCGCTCGGGGTGGTCGATCAGCAGTTGCATCGCGACCCCGCACCCCATCGAGTGCGCCGCGACCGAGACCGGCGAACGGCTCGGGAAGAGGGCCGGGTCGTCGAGCAGGGCGGCCACGTCGTCGGCGAAGTCACGCAGGCCGCGGGTGGCGTCCACCGGCGCGGTCTCGGACCGGCCGTACCCGCGCAGGTCGGGCGCGACGATCCGGAGCGTGGGCGGCAGGTGCCGCAGCAGCGGCCGCCAGAAGTCGGCCGACGAGCAGTTGCCGTGGACGAGCAGCACCGGGGTGCCGTCGGCCGGGCCGGTGAGCAGGACGTTCAGCGCGATGCCGCGTACCGCGACGGTTACCTCTTCCATCGCCGAAGCGTCCCACCACCGGCCCGGGCCGTCAGTGTGTCCGGACCACATAACCCACTATCTGTGCAGGGAGAATGCCCAGATGCCGCGCCCGTGGGTGGCCACGATCAGCCGCCCGTACGGGTCGATCTTCAGTTGAAGCGCGGTGGTCGTGGGCAGGCCGCGCCCCAGGGTCCACCACTTGGTGCTGTACGCCGGGCGGTAGAAGACGCCCGAGTCGCCGGCGAGCGCGATGGCCCCGCCGGGCAGGAACCGGACCGCGTTGGCCGGGATGTCCGGCAGGTTGCCGGAGATGTCCGTCCAGTGCTCGCCGGCGTCCCGGGACTCGAAGAGGTGACCGATGCCGGCGCCGGGGCCCTCGGTCCACTTCCGGGAGAACCCGTTGATCGCCACGAGCACGTGCCGCGGGTCGGTCTTGTCGACGTCGAAGCCGGCGACGTACCGGTTCGGCACGGTGCCGTCGACCGGCAGGGTCAGCTGGTGCCAGCCCGTGCCGTCGGTGCGGCCGACCGCGATGCCCCGCGTGAAGCCCAGGTTGTTGCAGGGTCCGCACCAGCCGGCGTAGACGAGCCCGCCACTGGTCGCGACGGCGGTGGCCACATGGCCGGCGCCGAGGTCGGCCAGCGACGTCCACTGCTCGCCGTCCCGGATCGCGTAGCCGAGCGTGTTGAGCCAGACGTGCTGGCCGCCGGCGATCCAGACCTTGCTGTTGCGCGCGTCCTGGGTGATCGGGGCGATGAACCGGGCCAGGGCGTCGTCGGCGTCCGGCGGCGCCACCTCGTAGCTGGTGGCCAGCGCCGGGTTCGTGGTCCAGGCGCCGTCGTTGACCGCGCAGTTGTTCGTCACCCAGATGTCCAGGTACACGTACTCCTCGGCGATGTTGCAGCCGTTGGCCGGGTCGACGATGGTGTCGCCGCCGTCGCCGCCGAAGTTCGAGCCCATCACCCGGTCGCCCGGGCGCAGGATCGACTCGCCGTTGTCCTGGAGGCCGCCGGAGAAGGCGAGGCCGTGCCGGTCCCGCCCGGCGTCGGCCGAGTAGTACTGCAGCACGTCCATCGTGCCGTCGTTGAGCGAGGTCCAGTCGACGGCGTGCCCGGAGGCGTCGGCCCGGCCGCGGACCGGTCGCCGGTACGTGCCGCCGTCGTCGCCGACCACGACGTACGACTTGCCGTGATCCCGGCCGACCGCCACCGAGTGCTGGTCGGCGTGGACGGTCTGGTGGCAGTCGCCGGTCTGCTTGGCCGGGTCGATGTTCCAGCAGGGGAAGCCGAAGTTCCAGTACGGGCCCGGGGTCGTCCAGCTGGCGCCCGCGTCGGTCGTCTCGAAGACCTCTTCGAGGCCGGCCCACACGTGGTCACGGTTGGCCGGGTCGACCTGGAGGAACTGGTTGTACCAGGCCTGGATGCCTGGCATGTAGCCCGGATCGGTCAGCGCCGAGCCGGAGGCGGCGAGCTTGTGGTAGTCGGCCGCGAGCGTCCACGGGCCGGCCGGCGAGCCCGACAGCGACACGTAGATGCCGCCGAGGGCGCTGTCCGGGTTGGTGGCCAGCTGGGTCGGCGACTGCTCGATCGCGTACAGCCGGGAGCCGTCGGACGCCGCCGCGAAGGTGACCAGGCCGACGTCGCCGGGCCCGGAGGGCAGTCCGGCCGGCGTCGTGCGCTGCCAGGCGCCGCCGACGCGGGTGTAGAAGCCGTTATAGTCGTCACCGCTGCGCCAGCCGGCCGCGATGATCACGCGGTCGGTGTGCTTCGGGTCGACGGCGAAGTCGTTGACGATGTTCTTGTAGGGCGCGTTCGGGTCGGCCGCGCTCGCGCCGCCGGCCAGGAACGCCGGGTTGGGCGCGAACACCCGCGTCCACGGGCCGTGCAGGTTGCTCAGCGAGTGTGTCCACGCGCCGCTGCTGGTGGCCGCCCACACGGTGTTCCCGATGAAGCGCAGCTTGCGGATGATCGTGCTCTCCAGCTCGGTGCCGCCGACCCGGTCGCCCGGCGCGAACGTCCCGCTGTGCGGGCGACTCAGCACGTAGACGCCGGTGCCGACGAACGAGGTGGCGCTGGTGTTGGCCTCGCCGGTCGCGTACCAGAGCCGGCCGCGCGGGTCGAGCCGCAGGTCGCCGGTGGAGGGCGACGGCAGCTTCTCGGAGATCGGCTGCCAGCGGCCGCCGCCCTTCGACGAGCGCCACACGCCGCCGTTGGCCGCGCCCGCGAAGACGTAGCCGGAGTCATCCGCGGCCAGGCCCGTGACGCGCCCGGTGACCAGGCCGGCGCCGCCGGAGGAGTTGCTGTCGATGTCGCGGTAGCGGGGGTCGTCGGCGTTGTACGGCAGGTTGGTGACGGAGGTCCAGTTGCCGGGGGTGTGCGGCAGGCTCTGCTGCTGTTGCCAGGCGGCGGAGTAGGCGCCGGGCGCGACGATGCCGGGGGCGGAGCGGGCCTCGGCCCACTGCTCGGCCTGCTCGGCGATCTCCTCGGGGTCCTCGCCCTCGTCGTCGTCCGCCTCGGCCTTGGCCTGGGCCTGGGCCTTCGTAGTGAGGGCCTGCGCGGCCCGGGAAGCGGCAGCCTCCTTGAGATGGCGATAGGGCGCGGGACGGCCGGCGCCGTTGGCGCCGGACGCCGACGCGGCGGTCGGTGAGATGACCAGGATCAACGCCGTGACGGCCACGGCGGCGAGACGAGGCTGCATTGCCCCTCCTTGACTACGGAGCGCTTGTGGCCAGTCACCACACGCACGCGCGCATCGTTCTCGCGTCGCACCGCATCGATCAAGACGCACCTACAACATGTAGGGAAAACCCTGTAGTCAAACCGTCACGAAGACGCAGGTACCTTCCTCCACATGGGAGACGTGTGGGCAGTGGGCGACGCGTACGAGGCTTACGTAGGGCGATGGAGCCGGCCGGTGGCGGCCGAGTTCGTACGGTGGCTCGGGGTGCCGCCGGGAGGACGGTGGCTGGACGCCGGGTGCGGGACGGGCGCATTGACGGGTACGGCCCTGGCCGCCGCCGCGCCCGAGCTGGTGACCGGCGTCGACATGTCGACCGGGTTCCTCGGCCAGGCGCTCCGACGGGTTCCCGCGTTCTTCGTCGCCGGCGACGCCGCGCGGCTGCCGCTGGCCGGCGCGCGGTTCGACGCGGTGGTGAGCGGCCTCGCGCTGAACTTCGTGCCCCGGCCGCAGGCGGCGGTGAACGAGTTCGCCCGGGTGGCGGCGCCCGGCGCGACGGTGGGCGCGTACGTCTGGGACTACGCCGAGGGCATGCGGATGATGCGGTACTTCTGGGACGCGGCCCAGGAGGTGGACCCGGGCGCGGCCGACGCCGACGAGGGGCCGCGCTTCCCGATCTGTCACCCCGAGGCGCTCGCGGCGGCCTGGGACGAGGCCGGGCTGTCCGGCGTGGAGACCCGGGGCATCGAGGTCCCGACCGTGTTCGCGGACTTCGACGACTACTGGCGGCCGTTCCTCGGCGGCCAGGGCCCGGCGCCGGTCTACCTGGCCCGGCTCGCCCCGGAGCGGCAGACCGCGATCCGCGACCTGCTCGACGACCGGCTCCCCCGGCGGCCCGACGGCTCGATCGCGCTGACCGCGAGGGCCTGGGCGGTCCGCGGCGTTATTTAAGGTTGTTCAAGGTCAGACCGCGGTCGCCGGCGCGCTCGGCGCGCCACCCACAGCTGACCGAACCCTTACATGGCTCGAACGCCGGGGCGGGTGCTCCCGTCCTAGCGTTCGGCGCATGATCCGTCGCTCGATGGCCGCACTCCTGCCGCTGGTGATCGCCGGAGCGTGCACCGCGCCCGCCGCGTCGCCGGCCGGCACCGCGAAGACCGATGTCGTCCTGGTGCTCACCGACGACCTGTCCATGAACCTGCTGCCGTACCTGCCGTCGGTGCAGGCGCTCGCCCGCGAGGGCACCTCGTTCACCAACTACACCGTCACCGACTCGCTCTGCTGCCCGTCGCGGTCCTCGCTGTTCACCGGGAACTTCCCGCACGACACCGGGATCTTCACCAACGGCGGCGCGGACGGCGGCTTCGGCACCTTCCACCAGCGGGGCGAGGAGTCGTCGACGTTCGCCACCGACCTGCACGCGGCCGGATATCGCACCGCGATGCTCGGGAAGTACCTCAACGGCTACCTGCCGAAGGACGAGTTCGTGCCGCCCGGGTGGGACGAGTGGGACGTCGCCGGGAACGGCTACGGCGAATACAACTACAACCTGCTCGAGAACGGGAAGGTCGTGCACTACGGGCACGACTACCTGACCGACGTGATCGGCACGAAGGCGTCGGCCTTCATCACGTCGTCGGCGGCCGCGCACAAGCCCTTCCTGGTCGAGGTCGCGACCTTCGCGCCGCATGCGCCGTACACGCCGGCCGACCGGGACCTCGACGCCTTCCCCGGCCTGGCGCCGCCGCGCACCGGCGCCTACGACACGTTGCCCACGGACGCGCCGAAGTGGCTCGCCGGCCGGGCGCCGCTGACCGACGCCGAGAAGAAGCAGATCGACACCGCGTTCCGGAAGCGCGCGCAGTCGGTGCAGGCGGTGGACCGGATGATCGCGTCGCTGCGCAAGACTCTCGACACGGCCGGGGTCGCCGATCACACCATGGTCGTCTTCACCTCGGACAACGGCTACCACATGGGCGAGCACCGGCTCATGCCCGGCAAGCAGACCGCCTTCGACACCGATGTGCACGTGCCGCTGATCGTGGCCGGTCCCGGCGTGCGGGCGGGCGCCACGGTGACCGCCCCGGCCGAGAACATCGACCTGCGCCCCACCTTTGCCGAGCTGGCCGGGGCCGGGGCGCCCGAAGTGGACGGCCGCAGCCTGATGCCGGAGTTGAGCGGGCGGGACGACCTCGCCTCCAGGACCGCCGCGCTGATCGAGCACCACGGCCCGGACACCGACCCGACCGACCCGGACCACCCGGAGAAGAACAGCGGCAACCCGCCGACGTACTCGGCGATCCGGACCGCCGGCTCCACCTACGTCGAATACGCGGACGGGACCCGGGAGTACTACGACCATGCGACGGACCCGGACCAGTTGCACAACACGGTCGGTGACCTCAGTGCGGCGCGGGTGAAGACGCTGCACGACACGCTTGCCGGTCTGGTCGGGTGCCACCGGTCATGCTGATCGCAGCAGCTTCAGTACCGGGGCGAACTGCTCCATGAACAGGGCGTTCACCCCGATGTAGGACACGTCCAGCTCCTCCCGGCGGCGGCGGAGGAGGTCGGCGATCTGCTCGGGCGAGCCGATCAGGAAAGCGATGCCGCCGGCCGCCGCCATCGCTCGGGGCTCGCCGCCGACCATGCGGGACAGCCACGGCGGGATGTCGTCGACGGTCTCGGTCACGGCCGCCGTGTTGAGATGCACCTCGATCGCGCCGAAGCGGTCGCCGGCCGCCTCGCGCAAGGCCGCCACCGTGCGCGCCAGGTCGGGCTCGGTGGACTGCGGCGGAAGGCCGAGCGCCACGGTGTCGGCCTGTTGCGCGGCTAGGCGCAGCATGCGCGGGCGGCTCGCGGCGAGCAGCAGCCGCGGCGGGTTCTCCCCCTTGCGGACGGCGGCGATGGTCTCGGCCACCCGGTCGATCCGCTCGGCCGGCGTGCCCCACGAGCCGCCCAGCGCCTCGGCGTCGGCGTCGGCGCCCGGCCGGCCCCCGCCCAGGCCGAGCTCGAACCGGCCGCCGGAGAGCTGCTGGAGGGTCTCGGTCTCCCATGCGACGAGGCCGGGCGGCCGGTTGGGCGCGCTCAGCACGTAGGTGCCCACGCGCAGCGTGCTCGTCACGGCGGCGGCCGCCGCCAGGGCCTGGAACGGCGCGTACGTATGCAGGGTGTCGGGAATGAGCAGGGTGTCGTAACCCAGCTCCTCGGCCCGCCGCGCGGTGGCGATCCACTCCGCGCCCGAGGGCGCCTTTCCGGCGGTGACGCCGAAGCGAAACTCACGCTCAGTCATGCCGACGATCCTTCCGGGGCGCCGCCGGGGGCGCGTCCGACCACGGTCTACACCTCTCGTACGACCTAGGTCGTATGCCGAGAAAGCGTTCTCACGCCGGGCGCAAGGGTTTTCCCTGTTTCGAAAGACACTCGTCGATGCCTAGCGTCCACCTCAAGTCATCCAGGTGTGACTCATCGTCCACCGGATCTTGAGCCTGCCCAGACCCCCGGGCAGGGAAGGAGTACCCGCGTGAAACGTCGAACCCCCCTGATCATCGCACTCGCGTCCGGCACCGCGGCCGCGTCGGCGATGGTCGCGGTGGCCGGACCGGCCACCGCAACCCCGGTCGACCCGGCCGCGGCCGCGAAGACCGCGGCCGCCAAGGCCGACGCCCTGGTCGCCAGCCGGCCCTCGATCCTGCAGGCCGGCGCGAACGACACCTTCCAGCAGAAGCCCGTGATCACGTCGCACGGCCTGCACTACGTCCCCTACACCCGCACCTACAAGGGCCTCCCGGTCGACGGCGGCGATCTCGTCGTCATGACCGACGCCAACGGGGCGACGAAGTACACCTCGGTCGCGCAGTCCAGCCCGATCGGCGAGCTCTCCACGACGCCCACGCTGGCCGACTCGGCCGCCGCGGCGATCGCCAAGAAGCAGCTCAAGTCGGTCCGCAGCGTCGAGGGCACCAAGCTCGTCGTGGTGGCCAAGGAAGGTTCGGCCGCACGCCTGGCCTGGCAGACCACCGTGAACGGGATCGGCGCCGACGGCGTCAGCCGGCTCACCGTGGACGTCGACGCGGCCACCGGGGCCGTGCTCGGCACCCAGGAGCACGTCACCGACGTGACCGGCACGGGCACCGGCTGGATCAACGGCTCGGTCTCGATCGACACCACCCTCTCCGGTTCGACGTATTCGATGCAGTCCTCCACCCAGTCCACGCTCAAGTGCCAGGACGCCGCCAGCAACACGACGTTCAGCGGCACTGACAACGTCTGGGGCAACGGCACCGGCACCAACCGCGAGACCGGTTGTGTCGACGCCCTCTACGTGGCCGAGAAGCAGACCGCGATGCTCTCCGCGTGGCTCGGGCGCAGTGGCCAGAACGGCTCGAACGGCGCGTGGCCGCTGCGGGTCGGCCTGAACGACCAGAACGCGTACTACGACGGCACCCAGGTGCAGATCGGCAAGAACACCGCCGGTCAGTGGATCTCCTCGGCGGACGTGGTGGGCCACGAGCTCGGCCACGGCATCGACGACAACACCCCCGGCGGCATCTCGAACGGCAACACCCAGGAGTTCGTCGCCGACACCTTCGGCGCCGCGACCGAGTGGTACATCAACAACCCGAACGACCCGCCGGACTACACCGTGGGCGAGGAAGTCAACCTCGTCGGCAGCGGCCCGATCCGCAACATGTACAACCCGTCGGCGCTCGGCGACTCGAACTGCTACTCCAGCAGCGTCCCGTCGCAGGAGGTGCACGCCGCGGCCGGCCCCGGCAACCACTGGTTCTACCTGCTCGCGCAGGGCACCAGCGGCAACGGCCAGCCCGCCAGCTCGACCTGCAACAGCTCGTCGGTCACCGGCCTGGGCATCCAGAAGGCCATCACCATCATGTACAACGCGATGCTGCTCAAGACCTCGAGCTCGTCGTACCTGAAGTACCGGACCTGGACGCTCACCGCCGCCAAGAACCTGTACCCGGGGGAATGCTCCGCGTTCAACACGGTCAAGGCGGCCTGGGACGCGGTCAGCGTGCCGGCCCAGTCGGGCGACCCGACCTGCTCCGGCGGCACCACGCCGCCGACCACGCCGACGACGACCCCGCCGACCACCGGCCCGAGCACCTGCACCTCGGCGCAGCTGCTGGGTAACTCCGGCTTCGAGAGCGGCGCCACCACGTGGGCGCAGACCTCGGGTGTCATCTCGACCGCGTCCGGCACCAACGTTCCCTACGCGGGCAGCTACTTCGCCTGGCTCGACGGCTACGGCGCCACCCACACCGACACGCTGTCCCAGTCGGTGACGATCCCGTCGACCTGCACGAACGCGACGCTGAGCTTCTTCTTGAAGATCACGTCCTCGGAGACCACGACGACCACCGCGTACGACAAGCTGACCGTCAAGGCCGGCTCGACGACGCTGGCGACGTACTCCAACCTCAACAAGAGCGCCTACGCGCAGAAGTCGTTCAACCTGGCCGCGTACAAGGGCCAGACCGTGACGATCGGCTTCACCGGAACCGAGGACTCGTCGCTGGCGACCTCGTTCCAGATCGACAACACGGCTCTGAACGTGAGCTGACACTCCGATGAGGAAGGGCCGGCGCTACGGCGTCGGCCCTTTCTTCTTCTTCGCCTCCTCCTCCTCGGCCCGCAGCGTCGCGCCCGCGGTGACCGGGCTCGCCCCGGCGGTCTGCAGGAACTTGCGGCCCTCGGCCAGCTCGAAGTGCATCGGGTCGGAGCCGCCCCGCCACGCCATGCCGGCCTCGAAGCCGTGGCTCACCATGGTCTTGATGAAGGCCAGCCCGTACCCGTGGCCGCCGCTGAACTTCCCCTTCTTCGCCTCGGCCTCGCCGCCTTCGGCGTCGGGGGTGAAGAACCCGCCCTTGTTCTCCGGCATCAGCCCGAGCAGCTGGTCGATCGCCGGGTCGTCGGTGGCGAGCTTGCTCCGGAAGACGAAACCGTTCGCGTTGGTGATCAGCCCGTCCTTGAGGCCCTTCAGCGTGAGCAGCTGGAACTTCTCGTCGATCAGGTCCTGGATCGTCTTGCGTCCCTTGGCCATCGACGCCTTGTCGGTGCCGCCGCCCAGCTCCGCCGTCTTGTCCTCGCGGTATTTGCGGCGCGCCGCCACGTCCTCCTTGGCCGCCGTGATGTCGGCGTCGGTCAGGCCGTAGGTGGCCGCCGACGGCACGAGCCGGACGGCCAGGGCGGTGAAGCGCGGACCCAGCTTGCCGGCCGCGGTCCGCAGCGCGTCGATCGCCGGCTGCTTCAGCGTGCCCGGCTTGACCGGCGCGGCCGGCTTCACCTCGAGCTTCGCCTTCGGCAGGAGCTCGCCGAGCACGTCCTCGACCGGACCGAGCCCGGTCAGGACCCCGCCGGTCTCCTTCTCGATCGCCTCGAGGTCGCTTCGCCAGCCGTTGTCGGGGTCGGGCAGCGCGCCCTTCGCCGCGTCGATCTTCGCCTGCAGGTCGAGCGCGTCGCGGTGCAGTTGGAGCACCTTGGGCAGGTCGCCGCCCGCCGCCTTGACGAGCTTCGCCTGGGATGCCTGCATCTGCTCGATCTTCGTCTGCCGCTCGCCGAACCCGAAGTCGCTGGTGAGCATGTCGACGTCGACGTTCAGGGCCTTGAAGTGCTGGTCGAGGGGCGCGATCAGGGCGTCGATCTTCTTGACCCACGGCTCGAACAGCTTCGGCAGGTCCGGCCCGATCGCGGCGACGACCTTGTCGTACTTCTCCTTGGCGTCGGCGACCGTCTTCTTGCCCGCCTCGACCTGCTCGGCGGTGGCCTTCTTCGGCCGCTTCGGCGACGTCAGCTGGGCGAGCGCGCGCTGCGCCCGGACCACCGCGACCCGGCTCTGCTCGACCTCCCGCAGCCGGTCCAGGGTCTCCGCCGGCAGGTCGGTCTTGAACTTCTCCGACCCCTCGGAGAGCCGCTTGTACTCCGACTCCACCGAGTCGAGAAGCTTCTTCTCGTCGCCGGCGTCGGCCTTGCCCTGGCCGATCTTGATCTCGAGGTCGAGCCGGGTGTCGCCCTCGACGCTGGTCTTCATGTCCGGCCGGCCGCCGGTGACGATGTCGAACAGCTTGATCAGGCGCTCGTCGGTGATCCGCGGTGTCTGGTAGGCCCGCCAGTCGACGGCGAAGCCGACCGCGTGGGTGAACCAGGTACGCCCGTGCTTGCCCGGGTTGAGGTGGTCGCCGCGCATGCCGAGCCCGACGTCGGTCTGCGGCATCGGGATGCTCAGCGCCTCGAGGTCCGTCTTGACCGCGGCCAGCTTCTCGCGGGTGGAGATGTGCGCCCACAGCTGCTCGCCGTCGCCGACGTCGATCGGCGCGATCTCCTGGAAGTGCTTCTGGATCACCGCGTCGTCGTTGCCCATGCACCAGCGCATGGTGTGCATGAAGGTGACCCGGTTCCGGGTTCGCGCGTCGGCCAGCGCCTTGTTGCCGTCGTCGGCCAGCTTCTCCTGGGCGGCGTCGAACGTGTCGATCTGCATCTTGATGTGCGGGGGCAGGGCGTCGATCCAGTCGATCGGCGGCGGCTCGACCGCCTTCGCCGGCGGGGGCGGAGCGGTCACTTGCGCTGCCGGGTTCGGCGCCGGCTGTTTCTGCGGTACGGCGGGACCGGCGACCGGCCCGGTGACCGGCCCGGGCGCGGGGGCCGGCGCCGGACCCGCAACCGCTCCCGAGGCGGGCGGTCCCGAACTCGTACCGGAGCCTTGTCCCAGCCATTGTGAAACCGCGCGGTTGCCCGCCCGGCCGGACAGGCCCGCCACCTCGTCGGTGGCCACCGGGCCGGCGCCCGGACCGCTCAGCGTGGCCGCCGCCTCCCGGTTGCTCGCCGCCGGCGCCGGGCGCACCACCATCGGCGCGGCATCCTCGTCCGCGATCTCCCCCGCCGATTTCCCCGCTGTTCTCTCCGCCGCGCGGAGACGTTCCGCCATCCCGCGACGGTAGATCCAAAATGACGTGCATGGTGTCGGCTACCCGTCCGCCCGGGCGAGCGGGGGCGAGCGGGGCAGGCGCACAATGCAGGCGTGACGAGTGAGACGCTGGTCGGCCGGGTCGGCACGGTGATCACCGCGATCCGCGGCGGCGAGCGCGCAGGCGAGGTCCGCCTGCTGCTCCAGGGCATCGCGCATTACTACCTGGCGTATGCCCCCGCCCCCGTTCCCGCCGGGTCAGAGGTCCTCGTCATCAACAACCGTGGCGCGCGCCAGATCGACGTCGAGCCATGGCCCGTCGAAGAAGGGCTGTAGAAAGTGTTCGGTTATCGGGTGCCCGCCCCCAATGAGGCGTTGCTCATCAGCGGCCGGAAACAACGGGGCGCGGACGCGTTGCCGTTCAAGATCGTCACAGGGCACGGCGTGTTCGTCGCGCCCGTCTTCTCCAAGGCCACCCGGCTCACCCTGGCCATGCAGGAGGCCGAGGTCATCGAGGACTGCTACACCAAGCAGGGCCTCACGCTCTCGGTCCAGGCGATCATCGCGTTCAAGGTCGGCGACGACCACGAGTCGATCGCCGCGGCCGCCCGCCGCTTCCAGGGCGATCAGGGCCAGATGCCGACGCTGGTCGGCCGCATCTTCTCGGGCCACCTGCGCAGCATCATCGGCAGCATGACGGTCGAGGCGATCATCCGCGAGCAGCAGACGCTGGCCGACGCGATCGTCGACGCCAGCAAGACCGAGATGGCCCGGATCGGCCTCGCCGTCGACTCGCTGCAGATCAGCAGCATCGACGACAAGGGCGTCGGCTACATCCGGGCGCTCGCCGCGCCGCACCAGGCGCGGGTCAACCAGGAGGCGAAGGTCGCGCAGGCCGCCGCCGACCGGGAGAGCGCGATGGCCCAGCAGGAGAGCATCCGGCACCAGGCCGAGTACGCGCGGCAGACCGCCATCGCCCAGGCCCATTACCAGGCCGAGATCGACCAGGCCCAGCAGACCGCGGCCCAGTCCGGCCCGCTCGCCGCCGCCCGCGCCGCCCAGGACGTCATCGCCGAGCGCGCGCTGGTCGCCCAGAAGAACGCGGCGCTGCGCGAGGCCGAGCTGATCGCCGAGGTGATCCGGCCGGCCGAGGCCGAGGCCGAGCGGATCCGCGCGCTGGCCCGGGCCGAGGCCGACGCCACGAAGCTGTCGGCCGAGGCCGCCGCCGCCCAGGACCGGATCGCGCTGGACCAGGCGATCATCGACAAGCTGCCGGAGATGCTCCAGGCCGCCGCCGAGGGCCTGCGCGGGGCGAACGTGACGGTGCTGGACGGCGCCGAGGGCCTCAACAGCGTGGTCGCGTCGCTCGCCGCCCAGGGCATGACCATGCTCGAGACCATTCGCCACGGCATGCACATCGAGCCGGTCAAACCGGGCGACTCGATCGCCCCGCTCAACCCCCGCTCGGTCGCCTGAGCACCCGGCCCGGCCGCGAGATCGCGGCCGGGCCGTTATATTGGGCGGTCGGTCCGCGATTTTCCCCGAGCAGGAAGATTGATCTTTTGCTTTCCTCCATCCGGAAGGTCGTCCTCGTCGGCCTGAGCGTGGCCGCGATCGCCGCGTCCTCCTCCGCTTGCTCCTCGCAGCCGAAGGAGGAGCCGGTCTGGGCCGGCTCGGTCGGGGACCTGTCGACGCCGACCCCCGCGCGCTCGCTCGAGGTCCCCGAAGCCGGCGCGGCGACGCCGTCGGCCAAGCCCAAGGCCACCCCGTCGAAGTCGCCGACCGCGACGGTCACGGCGGTGAAGGTCAGCTACACCTTCCCGGTGACGGGCGGCAAGAGCTCGTACGCGCACACCCACCACGACTACCAGGCGACCGACGTCATGACCGCGTGCGGCCACTCATTCGTGGCCGTGACCAGCGGCGTCGTCCTCACCGCGAGGAAGAAGGACACCTGGTCGCCCAAGGTCAACGCGGGCGAGACCCGGGGCGGCCTCTCGGTCGCGATCCTCGGCGACGACGGCGTGCGCTACTACGGCTCGCACCTGTCGGCCGTCGCCGGCGGCATCAATCCGGGTGTTCGGGTCAAAAAGGGGCAAAAGCTCGGCACGACCGGTGACACGGGCGACGCCAGCGCCTGCCATCTGCACTTCGGCATCTCGCCGCCGTGCGCCAAGACCACCGACTGGTGGAACCAGCGCGGCACCCTGTACCCCTGGCCGTACCTCGACTCGTGGAAGGCCGGCGGGCAGAAGTCCCCGGTCGCCGCGGTGAAGGCGTGGAAGGCCAAGCACGGCTGCCCCAAGGCCCCCACGGTCGACAAGTAGGTAGCACGTCGGTTGGCCCGGGGTGCAGAGCGGTTTCTCCCGCTCAGCGCCCCGGCGGCCTCCCCGATCGGTATCGCGTCAGCACCGATCGCAGGAGGAGTAACCACTTGAAGCGTCTCGTCGCCATCGCCGCCCTCGTCGCCGTTCCGACCCTTTTCGGAGCCCCGGCCTTCGCAGCTTCCACGACGTCCGCCTCCCCCGTCGCCAAGCCCTCCGCCGCTGTCTCGGCCGCTTACGAGACCGAGGTCGTGCGCCTCACCAACGTCCAGCGCACGTCCCACGGCTGCTCGGCCCTGCGCATCGACGACCGGCTGATCAAGGCCGCCCGTGCCCACAGCACGGACATGGTCGCCCAGAAGTTCTTCAGCCACACCGGCTCGAACGGCAGCAACTTCGTCGACCGCGAGGTGGCGGCCGGCTACCCGCGCAAGAGCGCCTCGGCCGAGAACATCGCGTGGGGCTACCGCACGCCGGCCGACGTGGTCGACGCCTGGATGCACAGCGCCGGCCACCGCGCCAACATCCTGAACTGCGGGAGCACGGCCGTCGGGGTCGGGGTCGCGTACACCGGCGGGGGTGCGCCGTACTGGACGCAGGACTTCGGTCGCGCCTGATCGGGTTACGTCGCCGTCCTGATTTCTCTTTCCATCACGGTGCCTGGCCGGACGCGACGAGCTCCTCCTCGACGCGGCCGGGCAGGTGCCGTGATGGTCGCGGCCGCCGGACCTCACCCCACCCCGTTCACTGGGTGGGGTGAGTAGAGCAGCTCCCTACGACATTTTCCGGCGGCTGTCCACAGCGCGGCATCACCCACGCCCGCCACCCCGCATCAGGCCGGGCGGAACGAATCCCTCGCCGCCGGGGGTGCGTGTTTGATCATTAGGTGGCGGGTCACCGAGTACTCGGCCAGCGCCTCCTGGCTCATGTCCTTGCCGAAACCGGACCCCTTCACGCCGCCGTGCGGGGCCTCCGAGACGATCGGCAAGTGGTCGTTGATCCAGGTCACGCCCACGTCCAGGCGGTGGGCCACGCGCAGCGCCCGGGAGACGTCTCGCGTCCAGATCGATGACGCCAGGCCGTAGCGGATGTCGTTGGCCAGGCGGATGCCCTCGTCCTCGCCGTCGAACGGGACCACCACCACGACCGGGCCGAAGATCTCGTCCTGGACGATCTCGCTGTCCTGGGCGGCGTCGAGCACCAGCGTCGGCGGATAGTAGAAGCCGGGACCGTCGATCTTGCGGCCGCCGATCGCGACCCGGGCCCCGGCGGCCACGGCCCGGTCGACGAAGCCCGCGACCCGATCCCGGTGCGCCGACGAAATCAATGGCCCTATATCCGTTGAATCGGACAGCGGATCCCCCACCCGCACGCGGCCCAAGGCGGCTTCAAGAGCGGCGACGGCGTCGGCATACGCCGACCGCTCGACATAGACCCGGGTGGCGGCGGTGCAATCCTGACCGGAGTTGTACGTGGCGCCCATCGCCACCCCGCCCGACATTTCCGAAATGTCGGCATCAGCGAACACCAGCGCCGGCGCTTTGCCACCCAACTCCAGATGTACGCGCTTGACGCCGTCAACGGCCCCGAGCATGACCTCACGACCGGTCCGCGTCGAGCCGGTCACGCTGACCATGTCGACCCCCTCGTCGCGCACCAGGGCCGACCCCACCGAGGCCCCGCCCGTGACCACGCCGACCAGTCCCGACGGCGCGCCCGCCTCCTCGAACAGGCGGGCCAGCGCGAGCGTGCTGCGCGGCGTCGCCGGCGCCGGCTTGATCACCACGGCGTTGCCGGCCGCGACCGCGGGACCGATCTTCCAGACGGCCATGACCAGCGGGAAGTTCCACGGCGCGATCGAGCCGACGACCCCGACCGGCCGCCGCAGCAGCATCGACGTATAGCCGGCCGACAGCACGCCCGCGCCCGTCCCGTCCAGCGAACGGGCCGCCCCGGCGAAGAACCGCAGGTTGTCCACGCTGAACGGCAACTCCCCGTCGCGCATCACCGGGACCGGCTTGCCGGTCTCCTCCACCTCGAGCCGGGTGATCTCGGCGGCGTCCCGTTCGACCAGGTCGGCCACCTTGAGCAGCACCCGGGCCCGCTCGGCCGGCGTCGACTCCCGCCACTGCTCGAACGCGGCACGGGCCCGGGCGACGGCCTTCGCCACGTCGGCCGGGTCATTGTCGGGGACTTCTTCCACGCGTACGCCGGAAGCGGGGTTGATCAGATTCGTCACTTGGTGCCCTCACCGAGCTTCTCGATGGCGTCGGCCGCGACCCGCAGACCGTCGGCCGCCCGGATCTCGGCGCTGACCTTGTCGAGCCGGGCGCGGAGTTCGGCGTCGCCGAGCAGGGTCGAGATCGCCGCGTGCATCTCGGCGTCGGTGAAGCCGTACGTGTCGAGCCGGATCCCGAAGCCCTTCTCGTGCACGCGCTGGGCGTTGTCGTACTGGTCCCAGAAGAGCGGCAGCAGGATCATCGGCTTGCCGAAGTGCATGGCCTCGGTGGTCGTGTTGTTGCCGCCGTGCGTGATCACCAGGTCGACCATCGGCAGGATCGAGGTCTGCGGCAGGAACTCCGCGCCGATCATGTTGGGCGCCAGCTCGATCTCGTCGTGCAGCGGTCCCTTGGAGACGATGTAGCGGTGCTCGGTGCCGGCCAGCGCGGCGATGATCCGGCGCATCAGGTCGACGTCGGCCGAGCCGAGCGAGCCGAGGCTGAAGTAGATCAGCTTGCGATTGTCCAGGAAGCCCGCCGGCGGCTCCCAGGACGAATCGGTCTCGCGCACCGACGACTCGAGCCGGTGCCAGGTCGGGCCGAGCGGGCGGTCGTCGGTGTAGTCGAGGGCGCCGGGGTAGACGTACAGGTTGAGGTCGCCCTCGCCGATGAACTCCAGGTCGGGCAGCTCGGGGGCGCCCTGGGCGACGACCCACTCGTTGAACTGCTCCCACATCGGGCGGTGGCTCCGGTCGTACTCGGCCAGGAAGTCGTCCCACCCCTCGCGCGAGGCCGCCGGATAGCCGGAGAAGACCGGCGCGATGTTCGCGCCCTTCACCTCGAGCGGATTGCAGGAGACGATGCGCACGTACGGGACGCCGGCCGTGTTCAGCGCCGGGAAGGCGACCACGTTGTCCTCGACGATCACGTCCGGCCGCACCCGTTCGATGATCTCCAGCAGGCGCGGCTGGCAGAAGCGAGCCCCGTCGATCAGCTCCTGCCAGACCGGCTTCACCCAGGTCTCGAGCTGCTCGATCGTGGGCTTGCGGAACTCGGGCGCGGTGTCGCGGATGAAGTCCTTCCAGAACTGCCCGGCGTCCTGCGGCACATCCGGCGGCGGGGCGAGGCTGACCAGGTCCTCCTCGAAGCCGAGCGCGGTCAGCTTGCCGTCCCACGATGCCTCGGCGGCGAACACGACCCGGTGCCCGCGGCGGCGCAGCACGTCACCGATGCCGATGCAGTTGTTGGTCGGCCCGTACGCGCTCTCGGGCATGAACAGAACCGTCAGGGACATCGACGCTCTCCCCACCTGTTTTGAAGAGCAATTCAACAAGGGGCCTTGCGCACAGTCAATATGCAGAGCCTATGGTTGTCGGCGTCTGTTGAGCCGAGCGTGAACGGAGTAGCCGTGACGACCCGGAAGTCGCGCACCGAGCGACGGGCCGACCTGATCGAGGCGGCCCGGCGGGCCATGCTCCGGCACGGTCCCGACGGGGTGCTGCTCAACCAGGTCGCGTCGCAGGCCGGGCTGACGTCGGGGGCGGTGCTCTACCACTATCCGGACCTTTCGGACCTGCTGCTGGAGGCCAACCAGGCCGGGATGGAGCGCTTCTACGAGGCCCGGATGCGCCGGATCGCCGGCGTGACCGACCCGGTGGAGAAGCTGGTGGTGACGATCCGCTCGGGCCTGCCGACCGACGCCGACGACGTGGACGTGCGCCTGCTCTGCGAGCTCGGCGGCTCGGCCGGGCGCAACCGGGTCTACGCCGCCCTGCTCACGTCGCTCTACGACCGCCAGGTGTCGATGTATCAGATGATCCTCGAGGCGGGCGCGGCGCAGGGCGCCTTCACCCTGACGGCCGACTCACTCTCGGTGGGGCGAAATCTGGTGGCTTTGGAGGACGCGTACGGGTACCGCATCGTCGCCCGCCACCCGACGCTCGGCGCGGCCGAGGCCGCCGAGCTGATCCTCTCCTATGCCCGCCAGGTGACCGGAAACCCGCTGCGGGTCGCGCCGTGATCGTCGAGCCCGGCGCCTCCGCGGCGCTGGCCGCGGGTCGGGCCCCCGCCGGCGTCGCGTTGGAGGTGTTCGCGCCGCTCCCGTCCGCCGGCCACGCGGAGCGCCCGATCACCGTGGACCAGACCAACGTGTCGGTGGTGGTCGGCGAGCGCGTGGTCGTGAAGTGGATGCGCACCCCGGGCGAGGCCCGGGCCCCCCGCCTGCTGGCTCACCTGGCCGCCGCCGGCTTCACCCGCATGCCGGCCCCGTACGCCGCCGCCTTCCGCGACGGCGAGCTGATCGCCCTGGTCACGGCCTTTCTCCCGGAGGCCGAGGACGGCTGGGACTGGTGCACGAACGACCTGCTGGCCTGGCTCGACGGCGGCCCGCCCGCCGATTTCGCGCCCGCCCTGGGCGCCCTGGCCGCCGACCTGCACGCTGCGTTAGCGACCTCTACCGCCATCTGCCCAAACCCCCTCTCGCCCGCCGCCGCGCCCTCCTCCCCCACCTCGGCCTCCTACCCCGCCGCGCCCTCCTCCCCCGCCGCGCCCTCCTTCCCCGCCTCGGCCACGGACGTGCTCGCGGAGGCGCTCGCCTGCGCCGGCGACGATGAAGAAGGCGCGTGGGTGCGGTCCATCGCCCCCCTCCTCTCGGGCGACATTTCCGTTTTATCGAGCTATGAGACCGCGGCTCCGGCCCTTCATCTGCACGGGGACCTGCACGTGGGTCAGGTCCTGCGCTGGCGGGACGGCTACGCGATCACCGACTTCGACGGCAACCCCACGGTCGCGTCCCGCCCCGAACCGGTCGCCCGCGATCTCGCCCAGCTGCGCACCAGCGTCCTGCACGTGGCCGAGATCGCGAACCGCCGCACCGAGGGCCGCCACCGCGGAGACCTGCTCGACTGGGGACGACGCGCCACCGACGACCTGCTCACCGCCTACCGCGCCGGGCTCGCCGGGCACGGCTTCGCGCATCTGCTCGACGAGAAGCTGCTGCGCCCCTTCGAGGTCGAGCAGGAGTGCCGCGAGCTGATCTACGCGGCCCGCTTCCTCCCCCGCTGGCGCTATGCCGCGATGGGCGTCCTCCGATCCTGGTACGGGTGATCACCGTGGATCCGGCACTGTTCCGGGCCGACCTCGAGGCCAAGCCCGCCACCCTGCGCGCGCTGGCCCACCGCCTGGCCGACGACCCGTGGCCGCTCAAGAGACAAAACCGCGTGGTCTTCGTCGGCATGGGCAGCTCCCGCTATGCCGCCGAGGTCGCCGCCCGCCGCCTCCGGGCCCGGAATGTCGACGCCGTGGCCGAGTACGCCTCCGCCGAGGGCCCGTTCCCCGGCGACGCGCTGGTCATCGCGATCTCGGCGACCGGCGCGAGCCGTGAGACCCTGGACGCCGTCGCCGGCGTGGACGAGTTCGTCGCCCTCACCAACGACCCCGCCTCGGAACTGGCGAAACGCGCCACCCACACGGTCGAGATGCACGCCGGCGCGGAGCGGGGCGGCGTCGCCTGCCGCTCGTTCCAGCACACCCTGATCCTGCTCGACGCCCTGGCCGCCGGGAACGAGGGCACGGCCGAGCTGGCCCGTCGCACGGCCGAGGCCACCGAGGACCTCCTCGACCGCCGCGACGCCTGGCTGCCGCGGGTGAGCGACCTGCTGCGCGGCGACGGGATCTTCCCGATCGCCCCGGTCGAGCGCCTCTCCTCGGCCCTCCAGTCGGCGCTCATGTTCCGCGAGGGCCCCCGCGTGCCCGCCGACGGTTGCGAGACGGGCGACTGGGCCCACGTCGACGTCTACCTCACCAAGACCCTCGACTACCGCGCCCTGCTCTTCCCCGGCTCCCGCTACGACGAGCAGGCCCTCGAGTGGCTGCGGGCCCGGGGGTCGACCGTCATCGCGGTCGGCGGCGACGTCGAGGGCGCGGCCTTCGCGGTCCGCTTCCGGCATGACGACGATCCACGCGTACGCCTGATGACCGAGACCCTGATCGCCGAGCTGGTCGCCGCGGATTGGTGGATGGGCTGAACCACCGATGGGCTGAACCACGGCTCGCCCGGTTCTAAAATGGTCGTCGTGGATCGCCGCGCGCTCCCCGCAGCCGGCGCCGCGATGCTGGTCGCCGTGGCCGGCTGCGGCGGCGGGTCCGATCATCCGTCGCCGCCCGCGCCGCCGGCCGCCTCCCGGCTCACGGTGACCTCCACCGCGTTCGCCGAGGGCGAGACCATTCCGGCCGAGTTCACCTGCGCCGGCGCCGGCCACCGGCCGCCGTTGCGGTGGTCGGGCGCGACCGCCGCGGCGTACGCGATCGTGGTCCTCGACCCCGACGCCCCCAGCGGCGACTACTACCACTGGGTCGTGGTCGACCTGCCGGCCGGCACCGGCGAGGTCACCGACACCGTCCCCTCGCCGGCCCGGCAGCTGGACAACTCGGCCGGCGACCCGAAGTGGACGCCGCCCTGCCCGCCGTCGGGCACCCACCACTACCGGTTCACGGTCTACGCGCTGTCGGAGGCGACGAAGGCCAAATCGCTCGACGACGCCTTCGCCGCGATCACCAAGACCACCACCGCTCAGGGCACCCTGACCGGCCTGGTCGCGCACTGACATCACCACGGCTTTCCATAGCCGTACGTCTATGGATGTTTTGACATTAGCCGGAGATCGCCCGGGCCGCCGAGACTCACGGGCAACAGCCGCACTCGCAGCTTGAGAGGCCCCCGTGAAGAATCGCGTGCTTTCCGCGACCCTCGTCCTCGCCCTGCTGGCCACGCTGGTCCAGTTCGGGTTCGGCGCTCCGGCGTTCGCGACCCCGCCCGGCATCCCCACCGCCTCCGCCGCCAGGACCCAGCTCGCCACGCTGACCGTGGCCGCCTGGACGCACACCACGACCTACGACCGTGACCTCTTCCCGACCTGGGACACGATCTCCGGCACCTGCAACACCCGGGAGACGGTGCTCAAGCGCGACGGCACGAGCGTCGTGGTCAACTCCGCCTGCGCCGCGACCTCGGGCCGGTGGTACAGCCCGTACGACGGTGCGACCTGGACCGCGGCCTCCGACGTGGACATCGACCACATGGTGCCGCTGAAGAACGCGTGGATCTCCGGCGCCTGGGCCTGGACGACGTCGAAGCGGGAGTCGTTCGCGAACGACCTCAGCGACCCGCAGCTCCTGGCGGTCACCGACAACGTCAACCAGTCCAAGAGCGACCAGTCGCCGGACTCCTGGAAGCCGCCGCTGAGCAGCTACTACTGCCTCTACGCCCGGATGTGGGTGCGGGTGAAGTACGTCTGGGCGCTGACCGTCACCAGCGCCGAGAAGTCGGCCCTGACCAGCATGCTCGGCACCTGCTGAGCCGGTCAGGCGATCATCGCGTCGCCCCGGCCGCCCGCGCGGCCGGGGCGGGGCAGCAGCGAGACCGACTTCTGCACCCCGAGCTCCGGGTGGGCGGCGAGCCAGCGCGCATAGCGGGGTCGCTGTTCCACGATTTCCAGGTACGCCTCGACGGCGTACCCGAAGACCTCGGCGGCCCGGGCGGCGGCCGGCCCGTCCGGGTCCCAGCCCAGCAGGTGCCGCCAGCGCAGCGGCACCCCGCGCAGCGGGACCGCGATCGTACCCGGCGACGAGCGCACGAGCCCCTGGCAGAGCGCGACGGCCGAGCCGCCGGCGACCATGTCGAAGGCGCTGCTCGCGTCGATGGACGTGGGCGAGCGCGGCGCGAAGCCCTCCCGGGCGCAGGCGGCCGCGAAGCACTCGAGGAAGCAGCCGTCCCCGGGCGCGGTGATCCAGGCCTCGCCGGCCAGCTCGCCGAGGCCGACCTCGTCCCGGCCGGCCAGCGGGTGCTCGTCGTTGAGCAGCACCCAGACGGCGTCGACCGAGATCGGTTGCCAGGTCAGCCCCGCGGGCATCCCGGCCGGCGGGGTCGAGCAGGCGCCGAGCAGCGCGTAGTCGAGTCGCCCGTCGACGGTCATCTGGGCGACCTCGTTCTCCGACCAGGTCGAGTGGATCGACACCGGCCCTCCGGGGTGCGCGTCGCTGAGCCGGCGCACCAGCCCGGCCACGATCGGCCCGTTGGTGGCGCCGAGCCGGTAGCGGGCGTCGCCGCCCGCGGTGATGAGCTCGCTGGCCTCGTCGTGCAGCCCGATCACGGCCGGGATCAGCACCCGGGCGCGGGCCAGCACGAGGTCGCCGAGCGGGGTGGGCACGACGCCCCGCCGGTCACGGGTGAACAACGCACCGCCGAGAATCCGCTCGATGCGCTGAAGTTGTGTGGTCAGGGCGGGCTGGGCAAGGCCGAGCGACGCCGCGGCCTTGGTGACGCTGCCCGCCTCGGCGATGGCGAGCACCATTCGGAGATGGCGCAGCTCGAGCTCCACACGAGCGAACCTAGAGTCGCCAACCCGGTTTCAAAAGCTTTCTCACGTTAATTTCGACCATCTGCAGGTGTCTATATGAAGACAATCACGCGGACGGCAACGGCGCCGCAACGCCCCGTGAGGGACGTTGCGGCTACGACGGGCTCGCATCGGAGAAGTTGACTTTGCGTAAGCACTTCCCATCGGTGCGTGCCTATCGGTAGGCTCTCGGGTCAGGAAAGGTCGAACTCGCCATCCTTGGCCGAGTCCACAAAGGCAACCCACTCCGCCTGCGTGAACATGAGAGCCGGTCCAGACCGGTCCTTGCTGTCGCGGACGGCGACGCCGTTGTCGAGGATTGCGACCTCGACGCAGTTGTTGCCGCCACTGCCGTTGCTGCGGCTGCCCTTCTTCCAGACAGCGCCGTTGAGATGGTGCGTGAGCAACTCAGGCACCCCCCTTCAATTATGTGATTGTCTCGGAGCCCTAAGCGACCAGCAGGCTCTCGATCATCTTGATTGTCTGGCGTTGGTCGAGCGCCTGTGCGCTCAATCGCTCGAACTCTCTCCGGTAACGGGCAACCTCGGCCGGTTGCTCCTCATAAGAGTCTCCCGCAAGACCTTCAAGATAGACAACATCCAGATGGGTGAGTTGGGGGGCTGAATTCCCATGGTTCACCTGCGCGTCTACAGTTCGGAACTCCAATAGCGCTACCGGTCCACCAAGGAACCCGTGTTCACCTGAACCAAACGGCAGGATGCTCAGGTTCACATTCGGTAATTGAGCCATTTCAATTAGATGCCGAAGCTGTTCCGTCATCACGTCGGGGCCGCCCACCGTGCGCCGGACGACCGATTCGTCGATGAGCGCGGAGAACTGGAGCGGGCGCGCCTCCTTGAGCCGGCCCTGGCGGGTCAGCCGCAGCCGGACGCGGCGGTCGATCTCGTGCGGCGGGTCGAACGAGCGCCCGGTGCGCATCAGCGCCCGGATGTACGCCTCGGTCTGCAGCAGGCCCGGCACGATCACGGGTTCCCAGGTCATCATGGCCGAGGCGCCGGCCTCGAGGCCCACGAAGTTGCCCGGGCGGATGACGTCGCGGTAGTCGCTCCACCAGGTGCGCTCGCGGGACATGCGGGCGAGCTCGATCAGCGCCTCGCGGTAGGCCTCGTCCCGGATGTGGTAGAGATCGAGTAGGTCCCGTACGTCGCGCGCAGTGACCGCGACCCGAGCCGTCTCGATCCTCGTGACCTTGGCAGCATGCCACTCGAAATGACGCGAGACATTCTCCTGCGTCAATCCCGCGGACTCGCGACAACGCTTGAGTTCCGCGCCCAGTCGCCGGCGTCGCAGCGTCGGGCCTTCATCAACGGACACCTGGACTCCCCTTGGCCCTCAGGTTTCCTCAGGTAGCCGATCCTACGACCGGCGTGCTCATGATCCAACTTGGACTGAAGCCCTAAACAAGAAGTCTAGTACTTCTTGTATTGACCTTGATGTTGGGTACATGATGCGGCGGACATCGAGTTATGACGACCTATACCTACAGTAACGATGCTCGTACTCGGGTCTACTTGGGTTCTAAGGGGCGTGGCAGCGTGTTGGCTGACCAGTACTTCCTGATCGCACACCAGGACCGGACCGGACGTTCTCGCCTGCACCCGCGGGCGACCGGTCTCGGTCTGGCCGCAGCTCTGCTGGGGGAGCTGATCCTCGAGGGCCGTGTCGGCATAGCCGACGGAGACCTCATCATCCTGGACCGGCATCCCCCGGCGGATGCCTTGGCGCACGACATTCTCGACCTGCTCGTGGCACAGCCGCAACACCGCGACGTGCGTACGTGGCTGGCCTTCCTCTCCCAGGACGCCGAAGTGCGCGTGGGCGAGCGGCTGGTCCGCCTGGGCGCGGTCGACCTGATCACCCGGCGGCGCATGCTCTCGACCGAGACCGTCTTCATGCCGAACACGGCCGAGCAGCGCAATGCCGCGGCCTGGGCCCCGGCCCGTCTGGCCAACCTTCTCGTCCGGGGCATCGAGCTGAGCCTCAGTGACCGGGTCCTGGTCGGCCTCGTGGCCGCGACCGGGCTCACCCGGCACGTGCTCTATGACTTCGAGATGCACCGGCAAGCGTTCCAGTCCCTGCCGAGCGCGGTCAGCGCGCTGTCCGGCGATCTCCGGGACCTCATCGAGTTCACCGAGGCCTCCGTGGGCTCGGTCCTTACCGTCGGTCGGCGGTGAGCGCCATTGGGCGTCACCACCTCCGGCGTTCAAACGTCGACCATTGGGCCGGGAGGATGTTGATGGCGCAGAAGGACCCCGTCGAGCCGGATATCGTCGCACGGGCGCTGGCCAAAAATAGGCTGGGTGTCCCGTCGGTGGTGTTCTTCGGTGTAGCGGGCGCGGCCCCGCTGACCGTGATCATCGGCTCGATCTCGGCGATCTACGCGATCATCGGGAGCACCGCGGTGCCGATCGCGTACGTGGCAGTAGCCGGGATCCTTTCCCTCTTCACCGTCGGCTTCGTGGCGATGAGCCGGCACATCGTCAACTCCGGCGCCTTCTACTCCTACATCTCGCACGGCCTCGGCCGGGTGATCGGCGTCGGGGCCGCGTTCGTGGCCCTCCCGGCGTACTCGCTGATGCAGATCGGCCTGTTCGGGCTCTTCGGCTCCGCGGCGTCCGGCATCCTCGCCGCGTTCGGCGTCAAGGCCCCCTGGTACATATGCGCGATCGCCGCCTGGCTGATCGTCACCGTGCTCGGCCTCCTCTGGGTCGACCTCAGCGGCCGCGTCCTGGCGATCCTGCTGGTCGCCGAGATCAGCTTGGTGCTGATCTACAACGCCGTGATGGTCGCGCACCCCGCCGGCGGCCAGGTCACGTTCTCCACCTTCAACCCGGCGCCCTTGCTCACCCCCGTGGTCGGTTCACTGCTGGTGCTGGCCGTGGCCGGCTTCGTCGGCTTCGAGGCGACGGTCGTCCTCTCCGAGGAGGCGAAGGACCCGAAGCGCACGATCGCCCGGGCCACGCACTGGGCCGTGCTGCTCGCCGGCCTGCTGTGCAGCGTCTCGGCCTGGGCCATGACGGTGACCACCGGGCCCGACAAGATCGCCGCGACCGCCGCCGAGCACCAGACCGACCTGGTCTTCTTCCTGGTCGGCAAGCACGTGCCGACGGCCCTCGTGGACATCGGCTACCTGCTGTTCCTCACCAGCGTGTTCGCGGCGCTGCTCGCGTTCCACGCGGCGGTGGCCCGCTACCAGTTCGCGCTGGGCCGGGAGGGCGTGCTGCCGTCGTTCTACGGGCGCACCCACCCGCGTACCGGCGCGCCGCTGGCCGGCTCGATCACCCAGAGCGTGCTCGCGATCATCGTGCTCAGCCTGTACGCGGTGTCCGGCCTCGAGCCGGTGCGCTACGTCTTCGCCTGGCTGACCACCATCGGCGGGCTCGGCGTGCTGATCCTGATGTGGGCCACGTCGGCCGCGGTGATCGGCTTCTTCGCCCGCGGCCGCCGCCGGGAGAACGTCTGGCGGGCGTACCTCGCGCCGTTCCTTTCCTTCTTACTTCTCTCCGTCGTGCTGACCGCCACGGTCATCGGATTCGGCGAGCTGCTCCAGGTTCCCGGGGACTCGATCTTCCAGTGGCTCATCCCCGTCCTCTACCTGGGCGTGGCCGGGGTCGGCATGGGCTGGGCGCTGATCATGCGGGCCGGGCGGCCCGAGGTCTACCAGCAGATCGGCCGCGGCACCGACGGCAAGGTCAGCATCCTGGCCGACGCCGGTTTCGCCAAGCCGCTGCACGCCGACCCGGTGGGCGCCTCGCGAAGCGGCGGTTACCCGTACTGAGCGGCTCTGGATACGACGGCTCTATATAAGAAGGAAAGGAGGACACCCCGATGACGTACGCGGTGAAGGAGCTCGTGATCCGCGATCTGGCGCCGGTCGACACCGGCGAGATCACCCAGCTCGTCGCCGAAGCCATGCACGACGGCGCGGTCGCACGCTGGATGGAGCCCGATCCCGTGGTACGTCACCGGGGCAGTCCCGCCTACTTCGCCATCTTCGTCGAGCACGCGGCGAAGTACGGCGAGGTCTACGCGACGGCGGAGGGCGACACCGGCCGCCTGACCGGTGTCGCCCTCTGGTTCCCACTCACCGTGGCAATGCCCACGCCGGTCGACTACGAGCGCCGGCTGAAGGAGATCGCCGGAGACGCGTACGACCGCGCATGTCTTCTCGATGCGGCACTCGAGTCGGAGCATCCGATCGGACCGCACCACTACCTTGCTTTCCTGGCCGTGCGACCCGGCCGGCAAGGGCAAGGGCTGGGCAGTGCCCTGCTCGACCGGCATCACCGCCGCCTCGACGCGGCCGGCGTGCCGGCGTACCTCGAGGCCAACGAGCCCCGGAACCGTGACCTTTACCTGCGACACGGATACCGGGTCCGGTCCGTGATCGACCTTCCCGACGGGCCGCCACTCTGGACGATGTGGAGGCCGCCTATGGGATGACGCCGGCCGGACTCGTCAGGTCAGGCTCGTCAGGTCAGGCTCGTCAGGCCGCGGTCGGGAACTCGTACAGCCAGAAGGACTGCTGGTCGATCCGGCTGAACTTCATGCTCTCCGAGTTCCGGCTGATCATCAGTCGGAAGACGCGGGACATGTGGCGGACATCGTCGTTGTAGGAGCAGATGTCCAGCCCGACGAGACCGTTCTGGATCGACGCCACCAGGTACATCTGCTCGACCATCTGGACGAAAGCTTCGCGACCCTGGTGCTCGGGGCCCACGGCAATGAACCCGATGTACCAGATCTTGCGAGCCGCGTAGTGCTCCGGCCAGTGGCGTTCGAAGTACTGAGGTGAGATCAACGGAACGGCGTCGAGGTCGTTGGTGTAGGTGGTGATCCCGCACAGTGTGCCTTCGTCGGTGAGGGCAAGGTACTTGTCGACGCGGGTGTCACGCATGACCTCGTCGAACTCGGACCTGTACATCATGTGCCGCTGGACCGCGAGGGTGTTCAGCTCCTCGAACGCGTCCTGGTACAGCTGCCATGCAGCACTGTGCAGATCTTCATCGATGATCTGGTCGACAACTTTGATAAGCATGTTCTGCTCCCCCGCGGGACAAGGCGGCCCGCTTGCTCGCACTCACACTGATCAATGATCTGGTGTTCAACAGAGTACGAACAGTGATGGCCCGAACACAATGCGTGTTCGCCAAATGAGTGTGCCAATGTCGACGAGCGGGCTCCGTCGACCCCTAAACTGTGCAACTTGCGAGGTGACAGCCAATAAACCAGCACCGTACACATTGCACCCGATCGAGCGAATACCCCCTTACCAGCTCGATCATCCATCAGTCAAGATCGATTCCCCCGACCGCCGGTCGCCGTTAGGTGGCCGGCGGTTTTTCGTGGGTCATCGCCGGACTCCCCCGGCGCGGGCCGGACGCACCCGGCCAGGTGGCGCGGCAGGTCCGAGTTGTCCGAATCGGACACTGGCCTTTGCCGGCCCGGCGTTCAGCGTCGTTTCGCGCGCCATTTTCGGTCCGGCTCCGTGAACTGGACTTCTTGTATTGGTCTCCGAGTCCTACGCATCTGCGTACTTCAGCGAGCTCCGGTTATCGCCATACGCTGACTTCGGTTCTGATCATTCCCGCCCCACACCGGAAATGGAGCACGCGTGAAAACAAGTCCTCGGTTACTTCTCCTCGTTCTGCTGGGCGCCTGCGGGGTCCTCGTCGCGCCCGCCGGAGCCGCCTCGGCCGCGTCACTGCCCGGGATGGTGCTGACCTCGGCGACGGCCACCCTGCCGCCCGAGCTCGCGCCGCTGGCGACCGGCAAGCGCATCCAGTACATCTCCACCGACGTCAACGGCAGCCTCATCACCGCGACCGGGCTGATCATGACGCCCAAGACCAACAAGCAGAACAAGACCGTCGCCTGGGCGCACGGCACGACCGGCCTGGCCGACCAGTGCGCGCCGTCGACCAATCAGGCCGTGTTCTGGCCCGAGGCCCGCACCGCGGTGGCGGCGCTGCTGACCAAGGGCTGGACGGTGGCCGCCACCGACTACCCCGGGCTGGGCACGGCGCAGCAGCACCCATACCTGATCGGCGCCAGCGAGGCGCGCGCGATCATCGACAGCGTCAAGGCGGCCCGATACCTGGACTCCTCGCTCTCCGCCCTGTACGCAATCGACGGCCACTCACAGGGCGGCCAGGGCGCGCTGTTCGCGAGCCAGATCGCCCCGTCGTACGACGGAAACCTGGTCTTGAAGGGCACCGCCACGATCGCCCCGGTCTCCAACGTCGACGCGCTGGCCCCCCTGATCCCCGGCACGCCCGGCCAGGGCTACCTGGTGATGGGGCTGTACGGCTTGTCGGCCGTGGACGCCACCTTCAACCCGAACTCGGTGCTCGGCACCCAGGCGAAGGCCAAGCAGACGGTGCTGTCCACCGGTTGCCTGGAGCAGATCCTGGCGTCGTACCAGAACCTGACCGCAACCCAGCTCCTGATCGGAGGCGCCCTGCCCGCCGCCGTGGTGACCAAGCTGGCCCACTTCGACAACCCCGCGCAGAGCACTCCCACCGCGCCGATCCTGATCGTGCAGGGAACCGACGACGAGGCCGTGCCGTACTTCATCACCCATGACCTGCTGCTGCCCCAGCTACAGGCATACAGCCAGCCCGTCCAGTTCAACGAGATAGCCGGCGCCACGCACGACTCGGCCGTCATCCTCTCGGCCGGCGACGTGGCAAACTGGATCGCGGCCCGCCTCTGATCCCACCCCCGCTGGGCGGCGCCCGCCCGCGCCGCCGGGCCTTTGCTCTGCTTACCAATACGCGCGGATGACCATCCGCGCCGCCGGAGACGTGCAGCTCTGCTCACCCATACGCGCAGGCGACCGCCATCGCTCGCGCGCGACGGGCAGCTCTGCTTACCCATACGCGCAGGCGACCGCCATCGCTCGCGCGCGACGGGCAGCTCTGCTTACCCATACGCGCAGGCGACCGCCATCACCGTCGGAGACGTGCAGCTCTGCTTACCAATACGCGCGGGCGACCGCCATCGCCACCAGAGACGTGCAGCTCTGCTTACCAATACGCGCGGGCGACCGCCATCGACGCCGGAGACGTGCAGCTTCAACCAGGCCAACTCCGGCGAGGACGGCTACCCAAAGCTCTGCTCACCCATACGCGCGCGATGCGGGACGCGGACGCCGCCGCCGAAGGCGTGCGGCTCCCGCTCGCCCCCGCCTCCCGTTGTTACGCAACCCACCCTCGTCACTGGGTGGGGCAAGACTAGGGCCCGGCTACGACACTTTCCGCCAGTTATCCACCACGGCACGCGAGCTCGCCCACGACCCCACCCGCACGCGACGCTGGGCGGGAGGGCCGCGCGACGTCCGCTCGCCCGAACCGATCTCGCCGCTACGCACCCCACCCTCGTTACTGGGTGGGGTGAGATTGCGGCCCACGTACGACACTCTCCGCGGGTTATCCACAACGGGACGCGAACTCTCCGCATGACCCCAATGATGCGGAGCCCCAGGACGGCGACGCCCGACCCCAAAAGGCCGGGCCCGCCCGACCTCCCCTAAGCAGCCGGAACGTGTGGCTTGGAGAGACGGCGAGTCGGCGCCGCCGCCGTAGAGCCACGAACCACCAGCTCAGCCGGGAAAACGTACTCCGACCGAGGAGCAGCGTGTCCATTGATCTCGTCGACCAGCGCACGAACAGCGGCGTTACCCATCGCGGCCACCGGCTGGCGCAACGTTGTCAGCGGCGGGTCGGTGAAGGCGATCAGCGGGGAGTCGTCGAAGCCGACCACCGACAGGTCGCGCGGCACCTGCAGGCCTCGGCGGTGGGCGGCACGGATCGCGCCCAGGGCCATCAGGTCGGAGCCGCAGACCAGGGCCGTCACCTCGCGGTCGAGCAGCTGGCCGGCCGCCACCTCGCCGCCCTCGACGCCGAACAGGGTGAGCGCCACCAGCTCGTCGGGGGCTCGGTAGTCGTAGGACGGCACGTGGCGGCGCATGGCGCTGTGGTAGCCGTCGAGCTTGCGCTGGACCGCGCGGAAACGCTCGGGGCCGGAGACGAATCCGATGCGCTCGTGGCCGAGCGCGGCCAGGTGGGCGACGGCGGACTCGGCCGCCTGCTTGTCGTCGCACGAGATGAACGGGGCCGCGATGCCCTCGGCGAAGCCGTTCACGAAGACGATCGGCATCGGGCGGTCGATCAGGCGCTGGTAGCGCTCGTGGTCGGCGGTCGTGTCGGCGTGCAGGCCGGCCACGAAGACAATGCCGCTCACCTGGCGGTCGAGGAGCAACTCCAGGTACTCGTCCTCGGTGACGCCGCCGGGGGTCTGCGTGCACAGCACCGGCGTGTAGCCGGTCTGGGCCAGCGCCGACTCGATGATCTGGGCGAACGCCGGGAAGATCGGGTTTTCCAGCTCGGGGACGATCAGGCCGACCAGGCCGGCGCTGCGCTTGTGCAGCCGCTCGGGACGCTCGTAGCCGAGGACGTCGAGCGCGGTGAGGACGGCCTGGCGGGTGTCGGCCGAGACACCGGGGCGGTCGTTGAGGACGCGCGAAACCGTCGCCTCGCTGACGCCCGCCTGCCGGGCGATATCCGAGAGACGTGCACGCATGCGGTCACAATAACCCTTCACTAATTCCGATGCGCTCGGCTGAGCCGCAGGCCACGCCGGTCGTGGCGAGACTTGCCACGACCGGCGGGCGCGGAACCTACTTCCAGGTGTCGCTGACCGCGTACGAGGAAGCCGTACCCGTGGTATATGTCCGGTTGCTCCCGGACTCCCACGTGACGGCCCCGGCCGAGTCCTTCTTTATGTACTTGTACTGGAAGCTCGTGCTCCTCGGCACGGCCACCGCCCGGCTCCACGTCGGGTAGCTCGCCGCCGACAGCGGGATGGCGGACGCCGGGTCCCAGCTCCCGAGGGCGGCGATCGAGCCCACCACGTAGACATTGGTGCCGGTCGTGGTGGTGGCGGTCTCGTTGAAGGTGACCGCCGTGCCGCTCGCGACACCCCAGCTGTCGGTGAGCGTCACCGCCGAGGTGCCGGTCGTCGTGGTCCGGTTGGCGTTGCTCTCCCAGGTGACGTTGCCGGCCGCGTCCTTCTTTATGTACTTGTACTCGATCGCGGTGCCGGCGGGCAGAGCAAAAGTTCCCGACCAGATGGGGTACGAGGTGGCCGACAGCGCGACGGCGTTGCTGGTGTTCCAGCTGCCGAGCGCGGGAACGTTGCCGCTGACGTACACGTTCGTGCCGAGGGTCGTGGTCGCGTACTCATGGAAGGTGGCCGCCACCGTCGCGGGGTTGGAGGTGGGCGGCGTGGTCGGGGCGGTGGTCGGAGCGGTGGTCGGAGCCGTCGTGGGGGCGGTGGTGGGAGGAGTGGTCGTACCGCCGCCGGACTTCGCGTTGATGTCGATCGCCACCGCGCCGTTCGCCGGGATCGTCACCGAGGCCGTACCGCCGGCGACGGTGACCGAGGTGCCGGCGCAACCGGAACTGGAAGCCCCGCCGGTGATCCGGTCGCAGTACGTGCCATCGGCCAGGCCGGTGGTGTAGGTCGCGGTCGACGCGCTGCCCGAGCCGTTGATCCCGGCCCAGCCGAGCGACCCCCGGTGGAAGCCGATCACATTGGCGGCGGTCGCGGTGAAGTCGGAGACGGTGGTGACGGCCGCCGTCGCGTTGTGCCAGCCGACCATGCCCTTCACCCCGGTCGACTGGGTGATGCACTGCCAGGCGCCGCTCGTGCAGGACGTGTCGGCGACGAAGCCGTTCGCGTCGGCCGGCGGGGACTGGCCGGTGTTCGAGGTCGGGAACGTGAAGCCGTCATAGATGAACGGCTTGCCGTACGGGTAGGCGAGCAGGAAGTAGTTCGCCAGCGTGTACTTCGACCCGTCCATGTACCGCAACGTCGTCGCGTCCCGCTCGAGGTCGTGGTTGGTGACCATGGCGGCGGTCTGGGCGCTGGTCGCGTCGAGGCTCCACGAACCGATGGTGGCGAGGTTACTCAGGGTGCCGTTGGTGAACTGCGTCTTCAGGCCCATCGCGTACGAGAATCCGAGCACGCTGCCGTTCGAGGTGAACGCGGCCGGTTGCAGCTCGCTGTTGGTGGCGCCGGTGAAGATCTCCTGAGCGATGTACGGTGCCTTGCCCTCCGCCGTGGTCGGGTTCAGCATGCCGAGGATCGCCGCGAAGTCCGCCTTCGCGACGTGCTTGGCCGCGTCGACCCGGAAGCCGTCGACGCCGAGTCCGATGAGGTCGTTGAGGTACCCGGCGATCTTCGTGCGGACCGTGGCGCTCTGCGTCTTCAGGTCCGACAGCGAGAGCAGCATGCAGTTCTGCACCTCGGACGTGTTGTTCCAGTCGTCGATCACCCCGTCGTCGTCGGCGCAGTAGCCGTCGTTCGGGTGGTGGAAGTCGTCGTAGGAATACGGCACCGAGGGATAGGTGTAGCCGGTCGGGCTGAACGTCGAGCCGCCGTACGTGGTGGTGAGCGTGTTGTTCGAGCCGGCCATGTGGTTGACGACGGCGTCGGCGTACACCCGGACGCCCGCGTTGTGGCACGCGGTGACCATGGCCGAGAACTGCGCCCGGGTGCCGAACCGGCTGGTCAGGTTGTAGGAGACCGGCTGGTAGACCTCCCACCAGGGGTGGGCGCCGCCGTCGCTGGTGGCCAGGCTGACCGACTCGGCCGGCGGGGCGACCTGGACGGCGCCGTAACCGGCCGGGCCGAGCTGCTGGGTGCAGGCCGTGGAGATCGAGTTCCAGTTCCACGACCAGAGGTTGGCCGTCACGTCCGAGTTGTTGAGCGTGACGGCCGCGTGGGCGGTCATCGTCTGCACCGAGAACGCGACCAGGCCGCTGGCCGCGAGAACGGCCGCGGCGCCGATCGCACGCAGGCTTCGTTTCATGGCACTTCCTTGGGGTCCGGGGAGGAGGGGGTTACGACGAGAATGCTCGCCTGTTTCAAATACGTCAACAAGTTTCTGCAAAGTCTTGCAGTACCTGTGCGTCGTCTGTGGACATCCCCAGCTCAAACCCGTTGGAAGCTCTTTGCAAAGATCGTTTGCAAATGTTTCAGCGCGTCGGGGGCGCCTCCTCGGTGAAGCCGGCCTTCTCGATCACCGCGTAGTTCATGAGCGTGTCGCCGTGCCACGACTCGACGGCCAGGGCGCGCCCGTCATCCGGGTCCACGATCAGCCGGGTCTGGTCGTAGGCGACCCCGATGCCGGGCCTCCCCCGCTGGTCGGTGACGGCGCCGAGCAACCGAACCCCGGGAACAGAGGCGATCATCCGGTACGCGGCGGCCCGCACCGCCGCCCCGACCGGCAACTCGGTGACCAGCGCCTGGCCGCTCACGAAGAGGCGATAGTCCTCCGGCTCGTCCGGGCTCGTCTGCTGAAAGCGGTCGAGCAGCGCCTTGCGCAGGGCGACCGGTTCGGTCGGCAACGCGGCGAGCTCGGCGACGGTGATCGGGCTGCCGGTAAGCACCAGACCGGCCGGACCCTTCTTGATCCCCCGCTGCCCGCCCGGCGCCGTGATCACGAGAACGGCCGGCCCGGAGGTCGGCAGCCACCGTTCCAGGGTGTTCCGCCGATAGGTCCCCGCGCCGGTGCGCTCGCCCTGATCGACCCGGGTGTGCCAGTAGCGTCCCGCGGTCGCATCGTGTCCGGTCTGCTCCGCGGCGACCAGGAGAAACTCCCGAGCGGTCGTAAAGGTGGGCGCGCTCGTGCCGGCTTGGACCAGCGGGGTCGTGCCGGGCGAGTCCGGCCGGGCCACGACGACCGCCCCGGTCACGGCCGCGGCGACGGAGAGCGCGCCGGCCACGATCAGCCGACGCCGAACGCGAGCCGACGAACCGGCGCCGGGGCGCGTGGGGGTAAGCAGAGCCGGTGAACCGGCGCCGGGACGCGTGGAGGTACTGCCAGCCGGCGAACCAGCGCCGGGACGCGTCGAGGTACCGCCAGCCGACGAGCCGGCACCGGGACGCGTCGAGGTACCACCCGCCGATGGGCCGGCGCCGGGGCGCGCGGGGGTAAGCAGAGCTGCACGTCGGGGTGCGTATACGTGAGCAGAGCCGGGGGACTGGGCCATGATCTCGGCGGCGGTCGGGTGGGCGGCGGGGGGCTCGTCGAGGGCGGCGGGCCGGGCGGCGGCCACCCGGTTCATCAGGTCTTTCGTCATCGGGTCTTCTCCGTCGTGGGCTGAGGGATCTCGGCGGGGCGGGTGTCGAGGGCGGCGTGCAGGCGTTTGCGGGCCCGGTGCAAGCGGACGAAATAGGCGGCCACCGTGCAGCCGACCACCTGGGCGGCCTGGCGCGGGGTCAGGCCGTGCCAGGCGACCAGGGTGATCAGTTCGCGGTCGGGCTCGGTCAGGGCGCCCAGGGCGGCGAGCACGGCGACGCGGTCGGCCACGCCGTCGGCCACGTCGGCCTCGGCCTCGGTCACCCAGGCGCGCAGCTCGGCGGCCAGGCTCGCCTGGCGGGACTCGTCGCGGTAACGCTCGCGGATCACGTTGCGGGCCACGCCGAGCAGCCACGGCAGCGGGTCGGGCGGCATCGTGTCGAGCCGGCGCCAGGCCACCAGGAAGGTGTCGCCGACCACGTCGTCGGCGAGTTGGCGGCCGGCCCGGCTCACCGCGTACGCGTACACCTGGCGCCGGTGCGCGTCGTAGATCGCGGTGAACCGCCGTTCGGGGTCGGGGTCGGGGTCGGTCACAGCACTCCTGCTCCTCCGGGGGTGAAAAAGGGGGTGGAAGGTAAGCCGTCACCGAGTAGTGCGCCGGGATGGGCCGTTCTTACCGGCGGGTTCTCATGTCCGCCGCCGCATTGTCGATCAGAACCGCGTGGAGGCTCCCGCGGTGCGCAAGGACCCGGTGCTCATCGGCGCCGTGGTCTGGACGGCCGTGGCCGCGATCCTCTTCTTCGCGCTGGCCGGCGACTCGGTGGCGAGCACGACCTGGCAGGTCCGGACGTTCTGGTTCTTCCAGTTGCCACTCGACGCGCTCCTCGCGTACTCCTCCTGGCGTGTTTTCCGGGTCGCGACGGGCCCGACCCGCCGGTTCTGGGGCGTGCTCGGCAGCGTCGGAACGCTCTTCCTGTGCGGTGACTCGTTCCAGACCGTGCTCGTCTTCGTCATGAAACCGGGCTTCTGGTCGACGACCGGCGGCATCATCCAGTCGACCTGTCTCACCGTCGGCCTCGCCGCGATCGTCATCGCCATGCTCGTGCACCCGCATCCGGGCCGCTCGGGGCGGGAGCGGCTGGCGTTCTGGCTCGACTCGGCGAGCGTGCTGGTCGGCGGCGCGGTCATCGCCTGGTGCTTCGCGGTGAAGCCGGGACAGGTGAGCCGCACCGACACGCTGGCCACGCTCGGGGCCGCCGCCGTCGCGGTCGCGTCCACGTTCGCGGCCGTGAAGATGATCCTCAGCGGGAACGCGCCGATGCGGAAGTCGGCGGCCATCCCGATGATCACGTCGGCCGGGTTCACGCTGGTCGGGCTGTTCGTGGCGCCGCCCACGGTCGGCTCGCTGCCGGCCGGGGTCTACCTGGTGCGGCTGATGCCGTCGCTGCTGATCGCCCTCGGGCCACGGATCCAGGAGATCATCGCCCGGTTCGACCCGGTGCCGTTCGGCGAGCGCCGTCGCAAGCCGTACAGCCTCCTCCCGTACGGCTCGATCGTCATCGCCTTCGTCGCCCTCGTGGTGATCATGCCGGCCGGCGTCGACACGCGGCTGTGGGGCGTGGTGGCGGGGCTCGGGCTGATCTGCGCGCTCGTGGCCGGCCGGCAGCTCGCCGCCTTCCACGACAACACCGACCTGATCAAGCAACTGCGCGAGCAGGAGGACCGGCTGCGGCGCCAGACCGAGACCGACGGCCTGACCGGGCTCGCCAACCGCAGCCACTTCCGCGACCAGCTGGTCGCCGCGCTCGCGGAGCCGAGCGGGGTCTCGGTCGACGTGCTGCTGGTCGACCTGGACGGGTTCAAGGGCGTGAACGACACCCTCGGCCACGCCGCCGGCGACACGCTGCTGATCTCGGTGGCGGACAAGATGCGCGCCGCGCTGCGGGCCGGCGACGTGGCGGCCCGGCTCGGCGGCGACGAGTTCGCGGTGCTGCTCCACGGCTGCACCGGCGCCGAGGCCGAGCAGACCGCCGAGCGCATCCTCGATGCCCTCGCCCAGCCGGTCGAGCTGGCCGGCACCCCGGTCCGGGCCCGGGCGAGCATCGGCGCGGCCGCCGCGCAGCCGGGCGACCAGGTGCGCTCGCTGATGCGCCGGGCCGACATCGCGATGTACGCGGCCAAGTCGGCCGGCAAGGGGTGCTGGATGCGCTACGACGCCGAGATGGAGGCCGTCGCCTCTTTCCATTGACGGGCGTGATTGTTAACGTTAACGCCCATGTCACGCAAGCTCTGCGGTCCCGTCCTCGCCGCCCTTCTCGCCGTGGTTTTCGGCGCTGCCTCCCCCGCGGCCGCGGCCACCTACGCCGGCTACGCGATGGCGTACTTCACCGAGTCCCCCAACATGTCCGCCGCCAACTACGGCCTGCACATCGCGGTCAGCTCCGACGGCCTCAACTGGACCCCGACCAACCAGAACAACCCGCTCGTCACGCCGACCGCCGGCACGCTCGGCCTGCGCGACCCGTTCATCCTGCGCAAGCAGGACGGGACCTTCGAGATCCTGGCCACCGACCTCAACGGCACCGACTGGACTCAGCAGAGCCAGTACATCCACGTCTGGCAGTCCACCGACCTGCGCACCTTCACCAACTACCACCGGCTCAAGGTGCACTCGCTGGCCACCCACTCGTGGGCGCCCGAGGCGTTCTGGGACGCCGCCCGCGGCCAGTACGCGATCATCTACTCCGCGGTCAGCGGCGGGCGCAACGTGATCATGGTCGACTACACGACCGACTTCGCGACCGCGACCGGCCCGACCGTGTTCTTCGACCCCGGCTACGACGTGATCGACGGCGACCTGGCCAGCCAGGGCGGGGTCAACTACCTCTACTTCAAGGGCAACAGCACGTTGAACGCGGCCCGGTCGAGCTCGCTCAACCCGGGCAGCTTCACGACCTTCCTGACCGGGATCACGCCCGGCCGCGGGGTCGAGGCGCCCGAGCTGGTGCCGGCGCTCTCCGGCAGCGGCTACACGCTGTGGGGCGACACCTACAGCCCGAACGGACGCTTCTTCGCCTGGTCGACGAGTTCGCTGGCGTCCGGGTCGTGGACCCCGGTGAACGACCGGTCGTACACCCAGCCGCTCAACTCCAAGCACCCGGGCATCACGCCGATCACCTCGGCCGAGCTTTCCAAGCTGCTTTCCTCCGGTACGCCGTCCTGGAACCGGATCAAGTCCTACAACTTCCCGGGGCGCTACATCCGGCACGCCAACTACGTCGGACGGATCGACGAGTACCCGTTCGACCAATGGCCGGACCAGCAGTGGAAGCTGGTGGCCGGGCTGGCCGACAGCGCCGGGGTGTCCTTCCAGTCGGTCAACTACCCGGGCATGTACCTGCGGCACTCCAACTACGCGATGGTGCTGGCCACCAACGACGGCACGGCCAAGTTCGCCCAGGACGCGACGTTCACCAGGACGGCCGGGTTCGCCGACAGCACGTGGACGTCCTTCCGGTCGTACAACTATCCCGATCGATACCTGCGGCACGCGAACTACGTGCTGCGCATCGACCCGATCACCAGCTCGTCGCCGGCGACCGACAAGCAGGACGCGACGTTCCGGGTGGGGTACTAGCCCGGAGATCGCGAGTACCCTTCGCGGATGCCGCAGCGGAGGATGGCGTGGCTCGATGCGCTGCGCGCGGTCGCGGCCCTGCTCGTCGTGTACGCGCATCTGAGCCACTATCTGCTGCGCGGCGCCCGTGACGTCAGCGCCGAGTGGCTGCACGCCGGCCCGGCCGGGGTGATGTTGTTCTTCCTCGTGAGCGGCTACATCATCCCGGCATCGCTGGAGCGGCACGGCGACCTGCGCCGGTTCTGGATCGGCCGGCTGGCCCGGCTCTACCCGCTCTACCTGGTGGTCTGTGGTCTGGTGGCGGTGACACTGCCGCTGACCGGGGAGCAGGTGATCGCCCACCTGACGATGCTCCCGCAGCTGCTCGGCGCGCCCCTGGTGACGCCGGTGGTCTGGACGCTCAGCTTCGAGATGGCGTTCTACCTGCTCGTGGCGGCGCTGTTCGCCCTCGGCCGGCACCGGGACAGCGCCGTCGCGGCGATCGTGCTGGCCGTCGCCGGGGTGGCACTCGCGCCGCTCTCGTCCCGCGCCGTGGCCACCCCGCCGCTGCTGATCGCCCTCCTGCTGGCGGCGGGTCTCGCGGCCCTCGTCTCCCGCCGCAAGCTCGCCATGATCTCCGGTGCCGTGGTGCTGCTCGCCCTCGCGGTGGTGCTGCTGGTCGCCGGCCAGGACCCGTCGCACGTCTGGGACGGCCTGCTCATCCCGGCCGTGATGTTCGCCGGAACGGCCATCTACCGCGCCGCGGCCGGACAAATTCCGAAGTATCAGGCGGCAGTCGCCGCGGGGGTGGTGGCGGCCGCGCTGCTCGTGAACTGGTTCGCCGAGCTGGAGTCGCTGCACGCCCTCACCCCGAAGTACATGGCCCGGTCGGTGATCACGCTGCTGGTCATCGGCGGGACCTTCGCGATCGGCTTGGCCGGCCGGAATCGCCGGGTTCCGCGGTCGCTGGCCTGGGTCGGCGTGATCAGCTACTCGATCTACCTGATCCACGTGCCGCTGATCGGCCTGCTCGCCCCGGCGCTGACCGCGCTAGGCGACCGCCTTCGAGGGCCGGTCGAGCTGGTCGCCGTGGCCGGCTTCCTGGGGCTGCTCTTCGGCCTGTCGTGGCTGGCGCACCGCTTCATCGAGCTCCCCGGCCAGCGTCTGGGACACCGGCTCGCCGACGGATGGCCGGCGCGGGGCGGAAGCCCCGGCGGGCGAAGCGGCGTGCGGCGACCGGCGCAGCAGGGCGACGCCGAGCGCGGCGGTGGCGATCGCGATGCCGGCCAGGAACAGCCGGTCGGCGAGGGTCTCCGCGTTGCTGAGCAGGCCGAACAGGCTGTGCGCGACTAGCGCGCCGAAGGCGGCCGCGACCAGGTGCCTCGGGGTCCAGGCGAGCGTGCGCGCGGCGTGGATGGTGAACGCCACGATCAGGGCGGCGCCGGCCATCGGGAGCAGGGTCCAGTCCCCGTGGGTGAAGAGCGGGCGGTGGGCGGCGCCGAACGGCCAGAGCATCGCCAGGAAACCGAACGTCGTCACGGCGGCAATCGCGGCCAGGAACGGCGGGGCGGGCGGAACGAGGCTACCGACCGGCCGGATCTCGAGGCGCAGCGACAGCACGAGCACGGCGGCGGCCAGGACGGCGACGACCAGGATGGCGGCCAGGGGCATGGTGTAGCCGGGGTCCTCGTTCGGCGGGACGCTCAACCGCAGCAGGCCGGCGCCGAGCAGGGCGATCACGCCGCTCGCGATCAGGCCGCCGCGGCGCAGGTACGGGGCCGGGCCGTGGCCGCGGAACAGGAACTCGACCAGGATCACCGGGATCACGATGCTGAAGACCGGGTGGTAGACCAGGTTGAGCTCGGTGTACGCCGTGTTCACGCCCAGCAGCCGCGGCGCCCACGAGGCCGCGTCGTACAGGTGCGGGCTGGTCAGGCTCTGCAGCGCCAGGCCCTCCTCGACCAGGCCGTAGGCGACGCCGGCGATCAGCAGACTGCCGAGGCCGCCGCCGGTGCGCCGGACGATCTCGCGCAGGAACAGCGCGCCCGCCCCGTAGATCGGCACGAAGAGCGGCCACACCCACGCCTCCCGCAGCGACACCGTGCCCAGCGTGACCTCGGCGACCACCGGCGCGAGCAGCACGAGGGCGAGCGCGGCGCGCCGGTTGCGCGGCCGCGGGTCGGGGACGGCCGGGAAGGCGGCCCGCACGATCGGCCGGTTGGCCGCGACGATGAGGGTGGCCAGCAGGGCGAGCTGGGCCGCCTCGATCGGCCGCAGCCACAGCGGGTAGGCGCCGGAGAACAGCTGCCAGCCCACGGCGGCGAAACCGGCCACCGAGACGATCCGCACCCGGCGGTAGGCCCGCGGCGACCCGGCCCGCAGCCGGCGGATCACCCACACGTACAGGATCGCCACCACGAGGATCAGGATCTGGTTGGGCCCGAGCGCGACGGCGTGCGTGGCCAGGGCGAGAACGGTGACGGCGACGCTGGTGGCGATGCTCGCGACGAGCAGCACCACGACGAGGTGGATGGCCTTGAGCTGCTGTGGAGAGGTCATACCTCGACGGTAGAAATCCGGGCGGCCGCCTACGTCCGGCGCGAGACGGGTCTTGCCTCTACGACTTCAGGAGGAGGGTCGGGGGCGGACCAGGCCGAGGTCGTACGCGAGAACGACCGCCTGCACCCGATCGCGCACCTCGAGTTTCCGCAGGATCGCCGACACGTGCGTCTTGACCGTCGCCTCGGTGACCACCAGCCGTTCGGCGATCTCGGCGTTGGACGAGCCCCGGGCCAGCAGTGTCAGCACCTCGCGCTCCCGCTCGGTGAGCCGGTCGAGGCTGCCCGAGGGCGCGTCCGGCGTCACGTCGGTGACCAGGAACCGGTCGAGCAGCCGCCGGGTCGCCGTCGGCGCGAGCAGCGCGTCGCCGCCCGCCACCACCCGGATCGCCTCGACCAGGTCGGCCGGCCGCACGTCCTTGAGCAGGAAGCCGCTGGCCCCGGCCCGCAGCGCCGCGTAGAGGGGCTCCTCCAGGTCGTACGTGGTCAAAATAATGATCTTGGGCGGGTTCTCGGCCGCCGTGAGCCGGGCCGTGGCCGCGACGCCGTCGAGCCCGGGCATCCGCACGTCCATCAGGATCACGTCGGGGTGGGTCTGCCCGGCCAGCCGGATCGCCTGCTCGCCGTCGCCCGCCTCGCCGACCACCTCGAGGTCGTCGCGGGACTCGAGGATCATCCGGAAACCCGAGCGCACGAGGGCCTGGTCATCGGCGATCAGCACCTTGATGGTCACGACTCCTCCCGTACGGGCAAATGGGCGTCCACCTCGAAGCCGGCGCCATCGGTCCGGGGTCCGGCCGCGAGCGTGCCGCCCAGCAGCCCCGCCCGCTCCCGCATGCCGGCCAGCCCGTGGCCGCCGCCCGATTTCCACCCGGCCCCGCCCTTGCCGTCGTCGCGCACGCGCACCCGAACCTCCGCCTCGTCGATCCCCACCAGCACCTCGGCCCCCGTGGCCCGGGCATGCCGCAGCGTATTGGTCAGCGCCTCCTGGACGATCCGGTAGGCGCTGACCTGCACGCCCAGCGGCACCTCGCCCTCGCCCTCGCGGCGCACCGTGACCCGCAGCCCGGACTCGCCCATCGTCGCCGCCAGCCGGTCCACATCGGCCAGTGTCGGCTGCGGCGCCGCGTCGTCCTCGTTCTCGGCGCGCACCGTGCGCAGGAAACCGCGCAGCTCGGCCAGCGCCTGCCGGCCGGCCTCCTCGGTACGCCGCAGCGCCTCCCGCGCCCGGACCGGGTTCGACTCGAAGACGTCGTCGGCCGCCGCCGCCTGCACCACCATCACCGACACCGTGTGGGACAGGATGTCGTGCAGGTCGCGGGCGATCCGGGCACGCTCCTCGAGCACCGCCTGCCGCCGCTCGGCCACCCGCCGCTCGCCGCGCGCCCGCACCAGCGCGCCCCAGCTCCAGGCGAGCAGCACCGCGCCGAACCACAGGGCGGCCGCGACCCAGCGCTGGTGCGCCAGCGGCGGTCCGCACACGGCGACGACGGCGAGGCCGAGGATCCAGAGCGTCTCGGCGGCGGGGCGCAGCCACGCGTACGTGCAGAGGACGACGAACGCGATGCCCGGGCCGAAGGAGGGCGCCAGCACCTGGAAGGCGCCGCTCACCAGGAGCACGACCGCGGTGCCGAGCCGGGGGTGGGCGTCCAGCCACCACACCGCGGCGGCCTGCACCGCGATTAACGCGACTGCCGCGATTTTTGCCGTTATATCGGACAGAAGGAACAGGACCGGCACAGACGCCGCTATCGAGGCGAGGGTGAACAGCGCGCGCCAGCGCTCGGGCAGGCGGGCGGTGTACATGCGGCCGATCCTAGGTGCCGGCGACGATCACCTCGGTGCCGGTTCGGCGAATCGCCTCCACGCCGGCCGGGTCCGCGGTCGAGTCGGTGACGAGCGCCGACACGTCGGTGACCGGGCAGATCCCGGCCAGGCAGACCTTGCCCACCTTCGATCCGTCGGCCACCACGATCACCCGGTCGGCGCGGCGGATCATCGTGGCGTTCGTGTTCGCCTCGATCTCGTCGTGCGTGGTGAGGCCGCCCCGGGCGCTGATCCCGTCCACCCCGACGACCGCCACCGCCATGTTGAGGCCCTTGAGCGCCTGGTCGGCGATCGGGCCGACGAGCTCGTACGACTGGGTGCGCGACACCCCGCCCGTCATGATCAGCTTGAGCCGGGGGCGCAGGGCCAGCTCGGCCGCGATGTTCAGCGCGTTGGTCACCACCGTGAGGTCGACCCGCTCGGCGAGCAGCCGGGCCAGCAGGTGCGTGGTGGTGCCGCCGGTCAGGCCGAGCGTGAGCGGGCCCCGCGGCAGCAGGTCGGCGACGGTCTTGGCGACCAGCGCCTTCTCCTCGCGGTGCTGGCCGACCCGGTAGCGCACCGGCAGCTCGTAGGCCACGTCGACGGCGACCGCGCCGCCGTGGGTGCGCGACAGCAGCCGCTGGTCCTCGAGCACCTGGAGGTCACGGCGGATCGTGGCGGGCGAGACCCGGAACTCGTCGGCGAGGTGCCCGGCGTCGACCGAGCCGTGGCTGGCGACGCGCTCGAGGATGGCCGACACCCGGTCGGCCCGGCGCAGCGAACTCATTGATCCTCTTAACCCTATTGATCAAACGCGCAGTCAATGTAGTTCGTTTTCAAGCGATACACCAGTTGCTATTGCGCGCTCTTGGCGGAGACGCCAAGAATCCCGCCATGACAGTGATCGCCTTCCTGGGCGCCGGCAGCGTCGTCTTCACGCGCGAGCTGCTGGCCGACATCCTCTCCTTCCCCGAGCTGGGGGACGTGACCCTGGCCCTGCACGACATCGACACCGAACGACTCGAGACGGCCGAGGCGATCGCCCGGCGCACCGCCGACCAGCTCGGCTGCCGCCCGGTGATCACCACGAGCCTCGACCGGCGGCGGGCGCTCGAGGGCGCCGACTTCGTCATCAACTCGATCCAGGTCGGCATGTACGCGGCGACCGTGCGCGACTTCGAGATCCCGGCCAAGTACGGCCTGCGGCAGACGATCGCCGACACGCTCGGGGTCGGCGGCATCTTCCGCGCTCTCCGGACCTTCCCCGTTCTGGACGGGATAGCGCGGGACATCGCCGAGGTCTGTCCCGACGCATGGCTGCTCAACTACACGAACCCGATGGCGATGAACGTGGCCTACCTGGCCGCCGCCGCGCCGGCCGTGAAAGCCGTCGGACTCTGCCACTCGGTCTTCTGGACGGTGCACGATCTCGCGCAGTTGCTGGACGTGCCCCTCGACGAGATCGACTACCTGGGCGCGGGACTCAACCACCAGTCCTGGCTCCTCCGCTTCGAGCACCGCGGCGAATCGCTCTATCCGAAGCTCGACGAGCTGCTCGAACGCGACCCCGAGATGCGCCGGCGGGTGCGGATGGACATGTACCGCCGGCTCGGCTACTTCCCGACCGAGACCAGCGAGCACTCGTCCGAGTACGTCCCCTGGTACCTGCACCACGACGAGGAGATCGCCCGGCTGCGCATCCCGGTCGGCGACTATCTGCAGATCAGCGCCGACAACGTGGCGGAGTACCAATCCGTCCGCGAGGCCATGAAGCGGGGCGAGAAACTCGACCTCACCCGCGAGGCCACCGAGTACGCGCCGCAGGTCATCCACAGCGTGGTGACCGGAACCATGCGCCGGATCCACGCCAACGTCGCCAACCGCGGCCTGATCAGCAACCTGCCCGCGGACTACGCCGTCGAGGTGCCGTGCGTGGTCGACCGGCTGGGCGTGCGGCCCGAGCGGGTCGGCGACCTGCCCGTGCAGTGCGCGGCGCTCAACCGGAGCTTCGCGAGCGTGGGTCAGCTGACCGTGCGGGCCGCGCTGACCGGCGACAAGCGGATGGTGCGACAGGCCGCCATGGTCGACCCGAACACGGCCGCCACGCTCACCGTCGACCAGATCTGGGAGTTGTGCGACGAGCTCACGGCCGCGCACGGCGACCTGATGCCGGCGGCGCTGCGGTAGCAACGCACACTCTGGACTGTTCGTTTGATGCGCACATCTTGTGAAGCGAGCGTAAACGAGCATAATCCTCGAACATGAATGACACCGCGGCCGAGATCGCCAGCCAGCCGGACGTCTGGCTGCAGAGCCTGGCCCGCACCGGCCAGGCCCAGGACGAGCTGATCGCTCCCGGCGAGCGGATGCTCGTGCTCGGCTGCGGCACCTCGTGGTTCGTCGCGCAGAGCCTCGCGGAGCTGCGCGAACGAGCCGGCTTCGGGGAGACCGACGCGATCTGCGCGTCGGAGTTCCTCCCCCGCCGGCACTACGACCGGATCGTCGCGGTCACCCGTTCCGGCACCTCGACCGAGGTGCTCGAGGCGCTCCGCATGATTCCGTCCTCGACCCGCACGGTCGCGATCACCGCGGTCCGCGGCGAGCCGGTCGACGACCTCACGAGCGCTCAGCTCGTCCTCGACTTCGCGGACGAGCGCAGCGTCGTGCAGACCCGGTTCCCCACGACCGTGCTGGCGCTGGCCCGGCACGCGTTCGGGGAGAACCTCGAACCGGTCGTGGCGGACGGCCGGGCCGCGCTGACCGAGGCGCTGCCCGCCGACCCCGCCGGCATCGACCACCTGGTCTTCCTCGGCACCGGCTGGACGTTCGGGCTCGCCAACGAGGCGGCGCTCAAGGTGCGCGAGGCCGCCCAGGCGTACTCGGAGTCCTACCCGGCCCGCGACTTCCGGCACGGCCCGGTCGCCGTGGCCGGTCCCCGCTCGCTGGTCTGGTCGATCGGCGACACGGACCCGGAGCTGGACGAGGTCATCGAAAGCGCGGGCGCCGTCGCGTACCGGAATCGCATGGATCCTCTCGCCCAGCTCGTTCTCGCCCAGCGTTTCGCGCTCGCCCTGGCCGCGCACCGCGGTCTTGACCCCGATCAACCCCGACTGCTCACCCGATCCGTCGTGCTGACCCCCTGAGTCCACCCGAGACGAACATCGAGGTGCTTGACCATGACATCCCTTCGGCGCGGCCGGTCGTTCCGGCTGCTGGCTAGGGGGGGGGGGGGGGGGGGGGCGGTCTCCGCCCTCCCGGGAGGAACAAACCACAAAAAAAAAAAAACCACCACAGGACCAAACCCAAAAACGAAAAGCGAAACCAACCCGCGGACCAGGCAA
>NZ_JBVJIU010000006.1:392454-496627 GCF_055586105.1 Actinoplanes sp. NPDC051537 | reverse complement strand
GAGCGGGAGGGGTGTTGGTGCTGCGGCTTGTCAACGCGGGCAGCTTGCTCTTGCCCCGCCCCCCCCCCCCCCCACTGTTGCTCTCCGCCTGCATGGGCGGAACGACCGATGACGGCAAGGACGCCGCCGTGGGCTACGACCCGAAGGCGAACGTCGAAATCACCTGGTGGACCGGGCAACCGCAGGAGCAGGAGAAGGTGGCCGAGCAGCTGGCCGCCGAGTACCACACCGCGCACCCGAACGTCACGATCAAGGTCTCGCCCGGCGCGCCGACCACCGACGACCTGCTGACCAAGCTGTCGGCGGGCTTCACGGCCGGGAGCTACCCCGACATCTCGTACGCCTACGGCAACTGGGCGGGCGATCTGGGCGCGAGCGGCAAGGCGCAGGACCTCACCGCGTACGTCAATGACCCGTCCTTCAAGTGGGACGAGATGCCGGCCGCCGCCCGCGAGGTGGCGACCAGCAACAACAAGGTCATCGGCATTCCGGCGCTGGTCGACAACCTGGCGCTGATCTACAACAAGAAGATCTTCGACAAGGCCGGCCTCGCCTACCCGACCGACGACTGGTCGTGGGACGACTTCCGGGCGGCGGCCAAGAAGCTGACCGACAAGTCGATCAACCAGTACGGCACCGCGTACTCGGTGTCCGGCAGCGAGGACACCACCTGGCACCTGTGGCCGATGCTCTGGCAGCACGGCGGCAAGATCCTCGACGGCAACAAGCCGGCCTTCAACTCCGACGCCGGGGTGGCCGCGCTCGAGACGCTGCGCCAGATCGCGGTCGACGACAAGTCGATGTACCTGGACCAGACCGACGAGAAGTACGCGCCGCTGTTCAACAGCGGGCACATCGGCATGATGCTCTCCGGCCCGTGGGCGCTGCTCGAGCTCAAGGAGGCCAAGCTCGACTACGGCGTGGTCAACCTGCCCGGCTACAACGGCGACCATCAGACCGTCTCCGGCCCCGACCTGTGGGTGCTGTTCGACCACCAGGACGTGAACCGGGCCGGCGCCACGCGCGACTTCGCGAAGTGGCTGACCAGCGCCGAGATCGATCCGAAGTGGAACCTCGCGGTCGGCAACCTGCCGTTGCGTACCACCGAGAAGGACTCGCCCGAGTTCGCCGACTACGTCAAGGAGTACCCGGGCGGCCAGAAGTTCTTCGACAACCTGGCCAACGCCAAGCAGGCCCGGCCCACGCTGCCGGGCTACGAGGAGATGTCCCGTAACGTCGGCGACGCGATCGCCAAGGTGCTGCAGGGTCAGGCCCAGCCCAAGGCGGCGCTGGACGAGGCGGCCAAGAAGTCGGCCAACTCGATCGGCTCCTGATGGCCGTCACGTTCGCGGTGACCCCGCGTACCCACTCCGCCACTCCCGCACAGCGCGGCCCTCGCGGCCGCGCTCTGCGGCGGAGTCTCACCGGCTGGGCGTTCGCCGGGCCGGCCACCGTGATCGTCGTCGGGCTCTCCGTCTTCCCGGCGGTCTGGGCGTTCTTCATCTCCCGCGCCAAGTGGAACGGCATCGCCCCGGGCACGAACGTCGGCTGGCGCAACTACCAGCAGCTCGTCCAGGACCCCGACATGATCGCGGCGACCCGGCACACGCTGATCCTCACCGCGATCTTCGTGCCCGGCTCGATCATCCTGGGCATCCTCATCGCGGTCGCGCTCAACCAGAAGATCAGGCTGATCGGCTTCTACCGCACCTGCATCTTCGTGCCGTACGTGGCGTCGGCCGCGGCCACCGGCATCCTGGCCGGCTTCGTCTTCAACCCCCAGTTCGGCGCCGCCAACGACGTGCTCCGCCACCTCGGCCTGCCGCAGCAGCAGTTCCTGGAGAGCCAGCACCAGGCGCTCTACATCATCTGCCTGATCCTGCTCTGGGGCGAGGTCGGCTTCACCACCGTGATCTACCTGGCCGCGCTCCAGGACATCCCGCGCGAGCTGGTCGAGGCGGCGGTGGTCGACGGCGCCTCCAAGTGGCGGGTCTTCCGGCACGTCACGCTGCCCGAGCTGCGGCCGGTCACCATCTTCGTGGCGGTCTGGCAGACGATCACCGCGATGCAGCTGTTCGACCTGGTCTACACGACCACCCGCGGCGGGCCGCTGAACAGCACCCAGACCATCGTCTACTACATCTACGAGCTGGCCTTCCAAACCCAACGCCTGGGGTACGGGGCGGCCGCCGCCTACCTGCTGTTCATCGTGACCCTGGTGCTCAGCCTGGCCGTGATCCTGTACGGCCGGCGCCGCGGCTCGGAGGTGTTCTGAAAATGCGTCGGCGTCTCCCGTTCAGCCCGTGGCACCTGCTGCTCATGCCGCTCGCCCTGATCTTCGTGCTGCCGCTCGTGCAGATGCTGCTCACCTCGTTCATGAGCAGCGCCGAGATCAATCAGTTCCCGCCCAAGCTGATCCCGACCAGCCTGCACCTCGAGGGCTACCGCCACCTGTTCGCCGAGACGCACGCGCTGCGCTGGTTCGCCAACACGGTGATCGTCTCGGGCATCGCGGTGGTGTCCCACCTGGTCCTGTGCTCGATGGCCGGCTACGGTTTCGCCCGCCTCAAGTTCGCCGGCCGCGGCATCGCCTTCGTCCTGATCCTGGCGACCGTGATGATCCCGATCCAGCTACTGATGATCCCGACGTACCTGATGTTCGCCCGGATCGGCATCGTCGACACCCTGGCCGCGGCCTTCGTGCCATGGCTGTCCTCGGCCTTCGGCATCTTCCTGATGCGGCAGTTCTTCCTGGGCCTGCCGGTCGAGCTGGAGGAGGCCGCCCTGATCGACGGTTGCGGCCGCTGGCGGACGTTCCGCAGCATCGTGCTGCCGCTCGCCCGCCCGGCCCTGACCACGCTGGCCATCATCACGCTGCTGTGGAGCTGGAACGACCTGTTGTGGCCGCTGGTCGCCATCTCCGACGACACCCGGTTCACGCTGCAGGTGGGCCTGGCAAACTTCCAGGGCATGCGGCGCACCGAGTGGTCGCAGCTGATGGCCGGCAACGTGCTGGCCACGATGCCGCTGATCCTGGCGTTCCTGTTCGCCCAGCGAAAGTTCATCGCCACGATGACCTTCACCGGCATCAAGGGCTGACCCCCACACCGGCGCCCTTTGCTCTGCTCACCTATACGCGCCTCATGCATATCGATTCAGCCCGCGCGCCTGGGTAAGCAGAGCGACTTTGGCTCTGCTCACCCATACGCGCCTCACGCATATCGATTCAGCCCGCACGCATGGGTAAGCAGAGCGACTTTGGCTCTGCTCACCCATACGCGCCTCACGCATGTCGATTCAGCCCGCACGTATAGGTGAGCAGAGCGACTCTCGCACTGCTCACCCATACGCGCCGCGTGAATCGATATTCATCGTGCGCGTATCGGTAAGCAGAGCAAAGGGCCGCGGCAGGCATCATCCGTGCAGGTCGGCGATGCGCGCTTGGGCCGCGGTGCCGCCGACGGCGAGGGTGCTCAGCGAGCCGGCGACCGCGGCCCAGCGCACCGCTTCCGGCATGTCCTTGCCACTGAGCCGGGCGGAAAGGAAACCCGCGTTGAAGCTGTCGCCCGCGCCCGTCGTGTCCACCACCTCGACCGCTACCCCCGGCGCCGCGCACTCGCCGCCGCCCGGCCACCAGGCGCGTGCCCCGCGCTCGCCGTCCTTCATCACCACTGCGGCGCCGGTCTTCATCAGGATTTCGGCGGCCTCATCGACGTCGGGGACGCCGGCGATCGCTCGCAGCTCGTTGGCGTTCGGGAGGAAGAAGTCGATGTGGGCCAGGATCTCGGTGATCGACTCCCATTTCCCGGCCGGGTCCCAGTTGGTGTCGAGCGACGTGCTCAACCCCGACTGCCGCGCCCGCTTCATGACGCCGGCGAGACCGGCCGCGAGGGCCGGCTGGAGATACATCGAGGCCACGTGTACGTGCCGGGCCCGGGCCAGCAGCTCGTCGGTGACGTCGCCGGGCCGCAGGCCGTTGATCGTCCCGAGCAGGGTCAGCATGCCGCGATCGTCCTTCTCGGACAGCACCACGGTGATGCCGGTCGGCGCGCCGTGCGGGTCGGCGGGCAGCAGCGTCACGCCCGCGCGCTCGACCTCGGCGCGGACCAGGCCGCCGAAGATGTCGTCACCCACGGCCGCGAGCAACGCCGTACGCAGGCCGAGTCTCGCGCAACCCACCGCGGTGATCGCCGCCGAACCGCCCAGCACCAGATCGGCCGCGGTCAGCAGTTGCTCGGCCTGGCCGAACCGGGGGCGCACGTCGCCACGCAGCAGCAGGTCGGGGTTGGCGTCCCCGACCACGAGAACGTCGAACTCGGTCACGGCCGCCTCCGCTGTCCATATGAACAATTTGGGAGCACCATACGCGCATGATCGGCTATTGACACGTGCGCGTTCGATCAGTTGGAATCGAGACCGACGCGATCGAGCCCAGCCGGTATCCAGTCCGGCAGTCAGGGTCGCCAGGGCCGTTCCCGAGCCCGAGGCGGGGCAGATCCTTTCCGGAGTCTCGCCATGATCGTCACCGTCACGCTGAACCCGGCCCTCGATCTCACCTACGCGGTCGACGCGCTGGTGCCGCACGGCACGCACCGGGTCGCCACGGTGGCCGAGCGCCCGGGCGGCAAGGGCCTCAACGTCGCGCGCGTGCTGCACGCGCTGGGCGAGCCGGTGCTCGCGACCGGCTTTCTCGGCGGCGGCACCGGCGATCGCGTGTCCGGCCTGCTCACCGACGAAGGGGTCCGGTCGGGCTTCGTCCGGATCGGGGGCGAGACGCGGCGTACGGTCGCGGTGGTCGACCCCGCCGATGCCACCGGCTTCTGGGAGCCCGGCCCGCCGGTCGACGCGGACGAGTGGTCGCTCTTCCTCGCCGAGTTCCGCGAGCTGCTGGGACCGGCCACCGTGGTCACCCTGAGCGGTTCCCTTCCGCCCGGCGTGCCGATCGACGGGTACGCGGCCCTGATCGCCCTCGCCGCCGCGGCCGGCGTGCCTACGGTCCTCGACACCAGCGGCCCGGCCTTGCTCGCCGGCCTCAGCGCCGGCCCGGCCCTGGCCAAGCCGAACACGGACGAGCTCGCCGCCCTGCTCCCGCCCGCCGCCGCCGTTCCTCCGGCCGCCGCCGGGCCGGGCCACGGCCGCCGGCCCGGCCCGCTCGGGCTCGCCGACGCGGTGCGCTCGCTCGCCGCCGGGCCGGTGGTCGTCTCGCGCGGCGCGGCCGGGCTGCTCGCGGTCGACGGCGACGACGTCTGGGAATGCGTCCCACCCGAGGCGGTCGAGGGCAACCCCACCGGCGCCGGCGATGCCTGCGTTGCCGCGCTGGCTCGCGGGCTGCGGGACCACACGCCCTGGCCCGAGCTGCTCGCCGACGCCGTCGCCCTCTCCGCGGCCGCCGTCGCCGCGCCGGTGGCCGGCGCCTTCGATCCCGGCGTCTACCGGCGTCTCCGGGCCACCGTCTCGGCCGAGTCCTTCGCCGCCGCTTCGTCGTCCGCCGCCACCGCTGGAGGTTCTCGTGTTCGCACCCACCGGTGACCTGGTCGCCGCCGCCGCGTCGGCGCGCACCGCGGTCGGCGCCTTCAATGTGATCACCATCGAGCACGCCGAGGCGATCGTGGCCGGGGCCGAGGCCGCCGGTCTCCCCGTGATCCTGCAGATCAGCGAGAACGCGGTGCGGTTCCACCACGGCCGGCTCGCCCCGATCGCGGCCGCCGCCCGCAGCATCGCCGGCGCCGCGGACGTGCCCGTCGGCCTGCATCTCGATCACGTCGAGTCGGACGAGCTGCTCGCCGAGGCGGCGCCGAACGGGTTCGGGTCCGTCATGTACGACGCGTCGCGCCTCCCGTACGCGGGAAATGTCGCCGCCACCGCCGCCGCCGTCGCCCGATGCCGTGCCGCCGGCTTGTGGGTCGAGTCCGAGCTCGGCGAGATCGGCGGCAAGGGCGGCGCGCACGCGTTCGGCGCCCGGACCGACCCGGACGAGGCCGCCGCCTACGTCGCCGCCACCGGCGTGGATGCGCTCGCCGTCGCCGTCGGCTCGTCGCACGCCATGACCACCCGCAGCGCCCGCCTCGACCACGACCTGATCGGCCGGCTCGCCGTCGCCGTCCCGGTGCCGCTGGTGCTGCACGGCTCGTCGGGCGTGCCGGACGAGGAGCTGAGCGAGGCGGTCCGGGGTGGCATGGCGAAGATCAACATCGGGACGGCATTGAACACGGCATTCACCGGTACGGTGCGCACGGCGCTCGGCGACCAGCCCGATCTCGTCGATCCGCGGCGCTACCTGGCGTCGGCACGCATCGCGATGGCCGACACCGTCCAGGCCGCCCTGCGGGTGCTCAATTCGGGTGTAACTACCGCGTAACCCCACCCAAGATCTACAGGCCGCTCACAGGTTGTACCTAGAGTCCGCGTAGCCCGCCCGGCGACAGTGGCCGCATGACGTTGACGCTCGACCCTGCCCCGGCGCCGCTGGAGACTCCGTCCAAGCGCCGCCGTGCGTGGGACCGGCCCGCGCTCGGCGCCCTGCTGGCCGCCACCGCCGTCCTCTACCTGTGGGACCTGTCGGCCTCCGGCTGGGCGAACGAGTTCTACGCCGCCTCGGCCCAGGCCGGCTCCCAGTCGTGGAAGGCGTGGCTGTTCGCGTCGCTCGACGCCGGCAACGCGATCACGGTCGACAAGCCTCCGGCCGCGATGTGGGTGATGGGCCTGTCCATGCGGATCTTCGGGGCGAACAGCTGGTCGCTGCTGGTGCCCGAGGCGCTCATGGGCGTGGCGAGCGTGGCTCTGCTGTACGCGGCGGTCCGTCGCTGGTTCGGCCCGGTGGCCGGGCTGCTGGCCGGGGCGACGCTCGCGGTCACGCCGGTGGCGGTGCTGATGTTCCGCTTCGACAACCCCGACGCGCTGCTCGTGCTGTTGATGACGGGGGCGGCGTACGCGACCGTGCGGGCCGTGGAGAAGGCGTCCTGGAAGTGGCTGGCGCTGTGCGGCGTACTCCTCGGCTTCGGTTTCCTCACCAAGATGCTCCAGGCGTTCCTGGTGCTGCCCGGGTTCGCGCTGGTCTACCTGATCGCGGCGCCGACGACCATGCTGAAGCGGCTGCGTGACCTGCTGATCGGCGGCGTCGCGCTGGTCGTCTCGGGCGGATGGTTCGTGCTGCTGGTGTCGCTGTGGCCGGCGTCGTCGCGGCCGTACATCGCCGGCTCGACCAACAACACGCTGTGGCAGCTCGCGATCGGCTACAACGGGCTCGGCCGCATCTTCGGCGGCGAGGGCAACGGCGGTGGCGGGGGCGGCGGGGGCGGCATGTTCGGTGGGTCGCCGGGCCTCACCCGGATGTTCGGCGACTCCTTCGGCCTGGAGATCTCCTGGCTGCTGCCGGCGGCGCTGGTCGCGCTCGTGGGACTGCTCGTCCTGTCGGCGCGGGCGCCGCGCACCGACCGCACCCGGGCCGCGGCCGTGATGTGGGGCGGCTGGACGATCGTCACGGCGCTGACGTTCAGCTACATGAGCGGGACCGTCCACCCGTACTACGCGATCGCGCTGGCTCCCGGCATCGCGGCGCTGGTCGCGATCGGCGCCCGGGTGATGTGGGGCATGCGGTCGACCATCGTCGCCCGGGCCGGCCTCGCGGCGATGGTGGCGGTGACCGCGATCTGGGACTTCGAGCTGCTCGGCCGGGTGTCGTGGGCGCCCGCGCTGCGGTGGATCGTGCTGATCGCCGGCCTCGTCGCGGCGGCCGGCCTGCTGGTGCCGTCGACGGCGTTGCGCCGGGTCGGTCTCGTGACGGTCGCGGCGGTGGCGGTGGGCGCGACCGGGCTGGCGAGCGCGGCCTGGGGCGTGAGCACGGCCGGGGTGGCGCACACCGGGTCGACGCCGACGTCCGGTCCGGCCGGGGTCTCGACCGGCGACGGGTTCGGGCGCGGTGGCGGCTTCGGTGGGGGCCGCGACGGCGGCTTCCCCGGCGGTGGAAACTTCGAGGGCGGCTTCCCCGGCGGCGGCCAGATGGGCGGCGGCGGCCCCGGCGGCAGCGGCCAGGCCGACTCCGAGGTGGTGGCGCTGCTCGAGGCGACCGACTCCCGCTGGGCCGCGGCCACCAACGGCTCGATGCAGGCGGCCCCGCTCCAGCTCGCCAGCGGCCGCGCGGTCATGGCGATCGGCGGCTTCACCGGCAGCGACCCGTCCCCGACCCTCGCCGAGTTCCAGGCCTACGTGAAGGCCGGCGAGATCCGCTACTACATCGGCGGCGGCCAGGGCGGCGGCGGCTTCGGCGGCCGCGGCGGCGACTCGGACATCAGCCAGTGGGTGGCCGACAACTACACCGCCACCACGGTCGGCGGGAGCACGGTCTATGACCTGTCCAAGCCCAAAAGCTGATCGACCCACCCGGGCTTCGCCGACCACCCCATCGAGTGATGTCATGACCGTTTCGGGCTCCTCCGGGCGGCGGCCCCAGCGCGTATGGTGAGTTCGTGGGTGAGTCATCTCGTGCCGGACACGCTCAGCGGGCCTCGATGTCGCGAGCCGGCGCGGTCCTGCGCCTTTCCGGCGACATCGACGAGGAAAACTGGTCGGAGATCGCCGAGCAGATCGTCGCCGAGGTCCTCGACGGCGCCGGCCGCCTCGACCTGACCGGGGTGACCTACTGCGGCGCGGCCGGCGTGCGGGCGCTGCTGGTCGGGCGCGACGCCCTGCCCGACGGCGGCGTCCTCGAGGTCAGTTGCGGGCCGGCGGCGTACCGCGTGCTCCAGATCTGCGGCATCGCCGACATGCCGGGCTTCGACCTCAGCCGCCCGGGAATCGGCGCATGACCAGTCAGGCCGCCGGGTTCGTGCACGCCGCCCTGATCGTCGACTCGGACGAGGCCCTGCGCGCCCGCCTGATCCCGGCGCTGCGGCTCTCGGTCGACCAGAACATCCCGATCCTCATGGTCGTGAGCACCGACACCGAGCGCCTGGTGCGGGCCGACCTCGGCGGTCTCAGCGATGGGTTCCAGTGGAGCGAGCCGGCCGCTTTCTATCAACGGCTGGGTTTCGCGTACGAGGAGTTCCGCCGCTACCTGGAGGATCAGCACAAGGGTGGCCGTCGCATCCACGTCATCGCCGAACCGGACATCGCCACCACCATCGATCCCGCGAGTCCGGTCGACCGCGCCGCGGCGTACCTCTCCTATGAAGCGGTCTGCAATGAGACCTACGCGGCGTACGGCTGCCCGGTCACCTGCATCTGGGACAGCCGCCGTCACCCGACGCTGACCATCGAGAACGTGCGCAGCCTGCACGACTTCGAGATCACCGAGTCCGGTCACCAGGTCAACACCGAGCACGTCCCGGCGTCCGTCTACCTGGCCGGCCGCAACGAGATCCCGCTCGCGCCGCCGCCCTCGTTCATCTCCCTCGACATGACCGTCACCGGGCTCGACGAGCTCGGCCGGGTCCGCGAGACCGTGCGCGCGTGGACCAGGCACGAACGGTTCCAGGGCAGCGCCGTCGACGACGTGGTGATCGCGGTGGCCGAAGTGGTGACGAACGGCCTGGTCCACGGGGCCGCGCCGGTGCGGCTGCGGGCCTGGCCGTACGCGGGAACCCTCGTCCTTCAGATCGATGACGCGGGTGGCCAACCGCTGCCGCCGACGGCCGGCTATTACTCGCCGTCGCCGGAGAAGGGCTCCGGGCGCGGCCTGTGGATGGCCCGCCAGCTCGCCGACGTGGTCACCACCCACACCTCGGCCGGGACGACCTCGGTGCGGCTGCACTTCCCGCACGAGGTGACCCACCGCAACCCGTCGGCCTGATCACAGCCAGCCCTGCTCCTTGGCGTGGATGAGCGCCTCGGTGCGGTTGCGGGTGCCGAGCCGGGCGTAGAGGTCGCGGAGCAGCCGGAACATCATGCGCTCGGAGTAGCCGGACCGGCCGGCCACCTCGGCGACGCTCTCCCCTCGTGCGAGCTGCCGCAGCCAGGAGAGCTCGTCCGCCGACGGCCCGGCGTCGGCTTCAGCGGGCCGCAGCAGCGCCCGCAGCACCTCGGTCGGCACCACGCTCTTGCCGTCGGCCGCGGCCGCGAACACCTCCCGCAGCGCATCCGGCGGCGCGTCCCGCGGCAGCACCGCGACGGCTCCCGCCGCGAGCGCCCGCACGTGCGCCGCGAGGCTCGGCTGATCGAGCAGCACGATGACGCCGTTCCCGGCCGCGCCCCGGCACACCGCGTCGAGGGTCAGCCAGTCACCGAGCGCCCGCACGGTCAGCAGCACGATCCGCGCCTCGGGCACCGCGGCCCAGGCGACGACGTCATCGGTCTCCTCGGCGGCATGCCCGGCCGCGGCGATCGCCGCCATCACCCCGAGCCGAAAGAACGGCAACGGATCGACGACCGCGACCCGGAGGACCATCGATTGATAGTCGTCCACCGCGCCCACGTTGACCAGCGCTTCGCGGTGGCGTGTCGCGGCCGCGCCACCACCCGTCACCCCCACGCCACCGACGTTGCGTCATGGACCGGCATCAACCCACCCACTTAGCGTCGAAGCCAAATGTTCCACCGGCGATACGTCCTGGGCAGAGGGAACCCCGACGACAGCTCGGGGGACATCGGTGTGTGGATCGTCGGGCTGATCCTCCTGGCCCTGCTGGCCTTCGGCGGTGTGATGGCTATCGGGGACGGAGACGACTCGACGAAGCAGGATCGGGCTCCAGCAAGTCGATCATCAGATCCGCCCGCTTCGTCACACCGTCCGCGCTCGTGATTCCGCGTGCCGCCCGGAAGGCCGCGGCGGCGTCGTCGAGCAGAGGGGGATCGGGCCGGGAGACCGCGAGCCCGGTCAGGATCAGCCACCGCGCATCCAGGTGCTCGAAGTAGGGACGATCCGGCACCAGCGCCAGTGCTTCCTCGAACGCCGCCGCGGCGGCCGCCTGGTCACCGGCGCGGTAGGCAATCATCCCCTGCAGGGCCAGCCCGCGCGGGGTCGGGCCATGCCGGACGGCGACGCCGATCGCCTCGGCGGCGCCCTTGAGATCGCCCTCGGCGAGTCCGGCCAGCGCGAGCAGCTCCCGTGCGTCGCGGTGCAGCAGACGGTCACCGGTCTCGGCCGCGATCTTCGCGGCCTCGCCCGCGTCCTCGACCGCCTCCGTCGACTCGCCCAGCAGGATGAGCAGCTCGGAGCGGTAGATGTGGCACTCGGCCCGCTCGAGGTTCAGCTTCTCCAGTCGCGCGAGGACGATCGCTTCGTCGAGCCGGCTCCGAGCCCTCGGGTAGTCGCCGGTGAGCGTGAGTATCCGACCCTCGTTGGCGGCGGCCGCGACCCGGAACTGCGCCGCCTCGGTGCTCGACGTACGCGGCATGGCCCGGTTCGCCCGCGCCTGCATGCGCATCGCGCCGTCGAAGTCCCCGGCGACCGATCGCCCGACGCCGAGTCCGATGTAGGCCATGGCCCGGATCGCGCGGCGCCGATCCGGCCGGACGAGCGAGACCCGCAGCGCCGACCGATACCGGCGGGCCGCCTCCTCGTACCGTCCCTCGTCGCTCGCGGCATTCCCGAGCGTGGCCAGCAGGCGCGCCCTGTTCGTGATGCTGGGCCGGAGGGCGAGGGCGGCTTCCGCGTGTTCGACCACGAGTGCGGGCCGCCGTTGTTTGCTGTAGGCCCACGCCAGCGCGCACCGCAGGCGCCGCTCCCGGTCATCGGTGAGCAGGCCCTCGAACTGGGCGAGCGCGCGGACGGCGACCGTGAAGTAGTTCCAGCGCATCAGGTACTGCTCGTTGATCGCCACGATCAGGTCCAGGGCCCGGTCGACCTCGCCGGCCTGGATGCGCAGATCGATCTCGGCGAGGTGGTCGTGCAGGTCGTCGATTCCGGAGATCTTCGCGGGTGTCGCCGGGCGGCGGGCGAAGTACTCGGCCGCCAGGTGCGACAGCCGGAGCTGGTTGAGCGGCAGCCCGCCGTCCGGGTCGATCGTCTCGAGCAGGGCGTCCCGGTCCTGCCGCGGCGGCACGTAGTACCGGCCGTCGGGCTCGCGCCGCACCAGGCGCAACCGGGCCAGCCGGGGCAGCGACCACCCGCTCGTCGCCCCGGGCATGTAACGGGCGAGCAGCTCGTCGACGGCAGCGGCCGGCACCGGCCGGCCGTAGACCGCCAGGATCTGCAGGATGCGCTGGTACTCCAGATAGAGCCGACCGAAGGTCTTGTCGAGCAGAAACGCCGCCGCGTCGTCGTAGCTCTCCCGCTGCAACGACGTGATCAGGCCGGCCAGCGACCGGTCCGATCGGCCGCTCAGCCAGGCATACACGAGTTCCAGCGCGCGCGGCAGGCCATCGACCTCGTCGCACACGTAGTTCAGATCGCTCGCGGGGACGTCCGCGAGACCCAGCAGCCGGTCCGCGTCGAGGGCCAGCAGGAAGGCCCGCGCGTCGTCCCGGTCGAGTCCCCGATCGAGCTCCACCAGCGCGCCCCCGGCCGGCACGTCCGTTCCCTGCGACGCGAGCAGGAGCCGGAGGTCGTGGTCGGGGCGCGCCAGGATCAGGTCGACGACCTCGCGCAGCTCCTCGTCGGCGAAACGGGTGCGGCCGCCGGCGGTCTCGAACAGCTCGTCGGCGTTGTCGATGACGACCAGAACCGGGCAGTCCGCGAACTCGTCGAGAGCCCGGTCGAGCAGGTCCCGCCAGGGGATGCCCTGCCGGCGGGCGGCGTGGAGCCGCCGTGCGGCGTCCTGGTCGCGCACCATCCGCAGCACGCCGAGCACCAGGGTGGCGGCGTTGACCGGGCGGAACCCGAAGACCGGCAGGTAGATGAAGCCCTTAAGCGGCCACGCGAGCGCACCCGCCCGGATGCCGGCCAGCAGGTCGGCGATCAAGCCGGTCTTGCCGATCCCGGCCGCGCCGGTCAGCGTGACCATCCGGACGTCCGGGCCGGTGAGATGCCGGACGATCGCGTCGCGGTAGGGAACGCGATCCTGGAACTCGCCGTCGGGCACGACGGGCGGCTCTCCGGCGCACCACGGCTCCTCGGGTGGGGTGGCGATCGGCGGGTCGGCCCTCGCGGCGCGGCGGCCCGGGCCGCCGCGCAGGTTCAGGCCGGCGATCAGTCCGTCCAGCTCGACGAGCTCGTCGTCGATACGGCGGGCCTCGGGGCCGTCGGCACGATCGCGGTTACGGCGGAGGATCTCCCGGCGGTCGAGCAGCTTCTGGAGGCGGCGAGCGGGGAGGCCGGCCCGCCGGAGCCGTTCCTCGAGCTCCTCCGGGCCGTCCACGGCGTCGAGCGGCCGGCTCCAGTCGGCGCGATCGGTGGCGAGGTCGGTCACCACCGCGATCACGTCCAGACCCATGGCGAGCGCGTCCGCAACCTCGTCGCGGCACCGCCGGTCCGCGGCGGCATCCGGGGTCTCGATGAGCACCAGAACGTTCGACCCGCGGAGCTTGGCGCCGGCGCCCCGCCAGGGCTGTGCCGGCGCCGTCATCCGCCGCACCTGCGCGGCGAGTTCGTCGGCCATCTCCTGGCCGCGGGCCGTGCACGAGAAGGCGACGACGACGTGGTCGCCGCGGGCGTCCGGCTCCGGGTCGGCCACGGCCCGGGCCTCGGTGACGACCTCGTAGATCTCCTGGATCCGCGGGTCCCGCGCGCGGGTGGCGACCAGCAGATCCATCAGCCAGCCCTGCTGCTGGGCGGTCTTGACCACCTCGGCGACGTTCGCCGGGAAGTTCGCCCCGGTCAGCTGGATGTGGTCGTAGTCCCGGTCGAGCTCGCGCAGCAGGAAGGCGAGCCGGTCGGACGTGTAGGCGCGCGCGAGCGCGGTCTCCAGGGCCGCCTTCTGCGGGCCGGTCAGGGTGAGCCTTCGCATCGTGGTCAGCCGCTCAGGGCGGTGCCGGTGTTCCACCTCGCGGTGGCTCGGCGCAGGGCCGCGACCGGGATGCCCTCGTTGAAGGCGGCCGGGCGGGCGCCGTCGGAGGCGTGGTGCAGGGCTATCCACTGCCAGTCGGGGCCGAAGCAGGGGGAACCGGAGGAGCCGCGCTCGGTGGGAGTGCGGTAGCGGACCCGGGTGCCGGCCCGGTTGACGCCGAGGACGGCCTCGGTGTCGAGGGCCACGACCAGGGGGCCGCCGCCGGGGTGCTGGACGATGTGCAGGGCGGCGGACTCGGCGAAGTCGTGGTCGGTCTCGGGCATCGCGATCCAGCCGCGGGGTGGGGCGGGGTCGGGCGACGGGCCGCCGACTGGCTCCTCGCCGGGCCGGCCGTCGACGCGCAGCAGGGCGAAGTCCAGCTCGTCGTCGGTGGGATCGGGCGACCGGCTGTAGGGGCTCGCGGCCAGGCACCAGTCCCCCGCCAACCGGTGCGGGGTGCCGCGGCGGAGGGTGGCGCCGTCGGTGGCGTACGCGTAGTCGAACCACAGGATCACGTCGGCGGGGCGGATCCGGCCGCGGAGCACCGGCTCGACCACGTGGTAGTTGGTCATCACGACGCCGGGGCCGACCAGGAAACCCGTGCCCCCGCCGCCGGGCAGGCCGACGTGGCAGACGCGGCCCTCGATCTCGCCCAGCCGGGCACGCCACGAAGCTATGTCGTACGTGGACCGCGCCTTTCTGATCTGCGCCTCGAGACGCCGGTCGTCCAGGCTCTCGCCGCCCGGCGGCACGACCGAGGGCGCCAGCGCGAACCGCTCGCCGAACGCCTGGAGCGCCGGATCGGACGGCCGGGCGGCACGGGCCGACGCGACGAGGGCGGGCCACCACTGCTCGCGATCGGCGTGGTCGATGACCCGGTAGAGGGCGGCGAGATAGTCGTCGGCGGGCGCGACGTAGTGGTCGATGTCCCGGTCGAGCCGGTGCCGCAGCAACTGCCCGAACCGCTCGCGACCGAACGCGGCCGCGAGCATCCGCTGGAGCTCGCCCATCTGGGGACCGGTGAGGTGGGACGGCCGCATCTCACCATCGTCGATGACCGGACCACGCCTGGCGATGGCAGATGTCTGACACCGGGGTCAGGCGACGACTCCCAGACCGTGGTCGGTGTTGTTGAGGCGGCGGCCGGCGTCGGCGGTCACCGTGACGATGTCCTCGATCCGCACGCCGAACTTGCCGGGCAGGTAGATGCCGGGCTCGATCGAGAAGCACATGCCGGGCACGAGCTGCTGCTTCTCGCCGGCCACCATGTAGGGCGGCTCGTGCGTGGTGACGCCGATGCCGTGGCCGGTGCGGTGGATGAAGTACTCGCCGTAGCCGGCGTCCCGGATCACCTGCCGGGCCACCCAGTCGATCTCCTCGCACGCGACGCCGGGGCGGACCGCCTCGAAAGCGGCCTGCTGGGCGCGGCGAACGATCTCGTGCACCTCACGCACCTCGTCCGAGGGCGTTCCCACCGAGACCGTACGGGTGGTGTCCGAGCCGTAGCCGTCGAGCAGCCCGCCGAAGTCGAGCACCACGGCGTCGCCCTCCTGGATCACCCGCTGCCCGGCCTCGTGGTGCGGGTTGGCGCCGTTGGGGCCGGACCCGACCACGGTGAAGTCGACCTGCTCGTGGCCGAACTTGCGCAACAACGACGCCAGGTCGCCCGCCACCTCGGTCTCGCGACGGCCGGCGAAGCGTACGCCCAGGATCTCACCGTAGGCAGCGTCGGCGGCCGCGCCCGCGGCAGCCAGCCGGCCCAGCTCGTGCTCGTCCTTGATCGCCCGCAGCATCGGCTGGCAGTCGGACATCGCCTCGTAGGACGTGCCCGGCAGCGCCTTCTGCAGGCCGATCAGGTGCATGGCCCAGGTCGAGTCGGAGATGCCGTACCGGCCGCCGGCCCGCAGCAGCGGCGCGACCGTCTGATAGGGGTCGCCGCCGTCGGACCAGTCGACCAGGGTGAGCGCGCTCGCGCCCGTCGCCGCGGCCGCGTCCGGCCGCTCGAGCGCCGGCACCACGAGCGTCGGCGGCCGATCCGCGGTGAGCACCAGCAGGGTGAGACGCTCGGTGACCGCGGTCGGCTTGTACGCGGTGAGCCAGGTCAGGTCGGGCCCGATCCCGACGAGAACGCCGGCCAGCCCGGCGGCCGTGGCGGAGTCGACCGTGTGGCGCATGCGGGCCGCGTAGTCGTCGGCGGTGAACTGTACGGACATGGGGTCAGTATCGGGCCCGGAACGGACGTCCCGCCTCATCCCCCGGGAAGGAGGGCGCTGTTTACGCGATCAGCGACCGGATCAGCACGATCGCGAAGAACACGATGATGAAGGCCAGGTCGATCGCGAGCCCGCCCACCCGCAGCGGCGGGACGAGCCGCCGGACCGGGGCGAGGAGCGGCTCGGTGGCGGCGGTGACCCCGCGGGTCAACCGGTACCGGAACGAGCCGGCCACGGACGGCCCGGCCAGCGCGACGCTCCAGTCGAGCAGTGCGCGAGCCACCAGCAGAACCTGCACCAGCAGCAGAACAAAGCTGACGAGGGCGAGCATCTTTCCTCCAGTTACCGAACGGGGCAGCTCCTACACTGTGCGTCGGTTTTCTGAGAGGCCGCTGAGGAGATCCTGTATCGCGCAGGCTTTCTCCCGATCGGCGAGCCACGGCCGCCCGGACCGGTCACGATCCGCGCACGCCCGGCCGGTCGGCGCCTGAGCGCCGCCCGGCCGGGGCCGACCAGCCGGGTTGGTCAGGACGCGATGTTCGCAGCGCTCAGCACGTCGGGCGCCGCGGTGCCGGCGGTGATCGACAGGAACTGGCCGGTGGCCGCGTCGAAGACGGTCGTGTAGGAGTCGTACCGCACGGGTGTGGCGCCGTACGGCACCGACCGGGGTGTGAAGGCGGCCTTGACCGTGACCAGCCAGACACATCGGTCGGGGGCGACGATGCCCTCGGCGACGTCGTCTCCGGTCGAGGCGGCCGCCCGGGCGTAGGACATCTGCGCCGCCGCCGCGGGAGCACCGGCCAGCTTCGTCCCGTTCCCGCCGCCGGCGCCGGGCACGGCTTCGGCCGCGATGACCGCGTCCGGGGCCGCGAGGGTGCGGGCGGTGGCGGCCGGTTTCTGCGAGGCGGGATTCGACCGCCACATGGCGACCCAGCGGGAGTCCCGCCCGGTCGGGGCGGCCGCCACGGCGTCGAGCCGGCACGACGAGTCGGCGACCGCCGAACTCGCGCCACCGCCGAGCACGGGCGCCTGCGCCTGTGCGGATTGGGTGGCCAGGGCGATCGCCGAACCGGTGGCGACGACCGCCGACGCGGCGAGAATCAGATAGCGGTTCTTCATCACGGAATCCTCCAAGTCCAGGCCGATTCACCGGGCCGGTGGCCGTACAGCGGGGAGTCGACGATCGGCGTCTCGGTGCCCAGGTTGACGCGCGAGCCGCCCGAGTTCAGGCCCTTCGGATACATGTTGAAGGTCGCCGCGGTGCCCGACGACGTGGCCACCTCGGCGCCGATGTCCAGCGTGCTGCCGCTCCAGAAGCCGACGCTGGGAGTGGTCTTGTAAGAGCCGTCGAAGTAGATCCGGAAGGTGTTCGTCGTGCCGCCCCGGGAGATCTGGTATTCGTCGGTGACCCCCGAGCTCTGGGAGACCGCGCCGAAGCTGTACTCGTGGTAGCTGCCGCCGGTCGTCTGGTAGGCGCCGAACGCGTAGTAGCCGGTGGCGGCGGGCACCGAGAAGTAGCCCCGGGCCAGTCCCGTCTCCACCCACGCATTGGTGCTGGCGTTCGGGGAGAACCACATCTCCGAGTCGACGAACTGCGGGTTCGACGCCGAGGACGACGTGCCCATGGCGGCGCGGTTCCACGTGCCGTACATGCCGTAGAAGGTGGTCCCCGACCCCCGCAGAATCGAGTAGCAGTGGGAACTGAGCGAACAACCGGGCGTGCTGGCCCGTGCCGCCTGCGGCGCGATCAGCCCCACCGTCACCACGCAGGCGGCGACGACTGCGGCCCTGAATCCTTTCCTCACCCTGGCCTCCTTTATCGGGATAGGCCGAGAGTAAGTTCGTCCACCGTGGACCATGCCGTCACATTATTGACAGCAATCTATATGTTGACCGACTGTTCGACTGCCGTTCCGACGCTGCGTGACCGCCTCCGCCATTCTTGCCCGAGCGCCGGCAGCGCTGCGTAATCACGACGGCTGGCCGGCCCGTCGTCGTGACCTGAAGTGATCACCGCTGATTGCAGATCACCTGTACGTTGTCGAGACCAGCCTCAGTTATTTCGACAGACTTCTCCGTACGGCATTCGTATTTACCGTCACCGAATAGCGGACTGGTCCCGGTGACGACGTATCGTCCCGGTTCCACCGCGATCGAGAAACGGCCGTCGTCGGCCGTCCGGGCGGTGACGATTCCGCCGCCCTCGGCCTGGAACCGCACCGTGCCCGGCAGACCCGCGGGCCGGGTTCCGGCCGGGCCGCCGACCCGCAGCAGACGCCCGTTCACGGTGGCCGTCACGGCGGCGGTCCCGGTGCTGGGCCGGGCGGCGGCCCGGTCGTCGGCACCCGGCCGGTTCCATGCCCGCAGCAACGGAATCGTGCCGATCGCGAGCCCCATCACGAGCACCACCGCCACGCCCGTCGCGACGTGCTTGAGTCGCCGGCGCCGGCGGGCCCGGTCGCGCAGGGTGGCAAACTCGGGCCGGTGGCCGGGCTCCTGCTGCTGCGCGGCCGAGCTCAGCAGCGTCCTGAGATCAGGCATGGGTCGCCTCCTCGTTGAGCAGAAAAGCCAGGGCGCTGCGCGCTCGGCTGAGCCGTGACTTGACCGTGCCTTCCGAGACGGCGAGCGTCCGGGCGACCTCGTGCACGGGGAGATCCGCGAGGTGGTGCAGGACCACCACCTGGCGCTGCGGCGCCGGAAGCTGCCGCAGCGCCCGCACCACATCGATCTGGTCGGCGTTCGGCGGGGCGGCGTCCGTTGCGGGGCCTTGCCGGATCAGCGCTCGCCAAGCGTTGCGGGCCTTTCTGCGCCGGTTCGACAGAAGCCGGAAGGCGACGGTCCGCAACCACGCCTCCGGCGCCTCGTACCGCGACACCCGGGACCATTGATTCAGGAGCCGGATGAACGCCTCCTGCACGCATTCCTCGGCCTCGGCACGGCTGTCGGCGGCCAGCGCGACAACCCCGACCAGCCGGCCGTAGCAGGCTCGGTACAGCTCACCGACGGCTTCCGGGCCGGACGACATTTCGCTCACAACCCTAAGAACCCCCGACACGCCCGTTCGGTTCCATCGAATCCGTGAAAACCTCCCGGCGGCCTTGCCTGGAGCGAACGGCCCATGCCACGCCGGCGGGGTCACTTCCTCGATCGGCGCGCTGTGCACGATCGTCGCCGCCGCGATGAGCGAGCCGACCGGTTCGGCGAACCCGGCGAACGCCACTCGCCCGCACGGTCGAGTGCGGGCCGTCGGCTCCGATCACCAGGTCGTACGCCCGGCGCGTGCCGTCGGACGCGAGCACGACCGGCGCGTCGCCGTCCCGGATCGAAGTGACCGCCGTGCCCATCCGTACGGGAACGTCCCGCACGGCGTCGCGAAGTGCCTGATGCAGGGAGGCCCGGTGGACCCCGACGCTATCCCCCAGCCCCGGCCAGATCCGGCTGACGTCGATGTCGGCCAGCCGCCGGCCGCGATGGTCGTGGAGTCGCTGGCGGCGTACCGGGCGCCCCGGCGTGTCCACCCCGAGCTCTTTCAGCGCCCGTACGCCGTTGGCGGGCAGGAAGAGACCGGCGCCGCCGTCCTCCCACCCACCCCGCCGCTCGACGACTTCCACAGCGAAGCCACGCCGGTGCAGGGCCAGGGCGGTGGCGAGTCCAGCCGGCCCGGCCCCCACCACCAGGATTCGCGGATCCGAGCCCCTCATCGGCGATCCCCGAAGTCGATCGGGAACGCCATGTCAGGGCCGCGCCTCGTAGACGATGTCGAAGGCGGTCTCGGCGACCCGGCGGAAGGTGCCGAAGCCGGCCTCGGCCGCGATCCGCGCGATGGGCTCTTCGCCGGGATCCAGGCGCTCACCAGGTTCGCCACGTAGCCCGGACGGAAGAACCGCTCGCAGCCGGTGAACACCCCCGGGTCGTGGTCGCCCCAGGCGACGCCCTCGCCGGTCCGGAAGGCGCTGCGAATCCTGGGTTCGTCGCTGATGCAGACCACGGCGATCTCGAACGCACCGGGCAGGGCCAGCCCGTCGGGATCGGCGAACGCCGCCGCCTGCGCCGCACTGAGCCAATACCTCCGGGTCGCCGGCTCATAGGAGACGTAGCCACCCGCGGCCTGACCGGCCAGCCATTCCCGGACGTATCGTTCGGCGGTGCCGGACTTCCTCGCCAGCCCGGCCGTGGTCACCGGTCCGTCGGCGAGGGCCCGGTACAGGCCGAGCCGGTCGCCGAGGACGACAAGCAGGCTGTCGCGTAGCATTCCAGCGCCCGGCGGTCGACCTCGGCCAGCCGGCGGCGCCACGTCTCCGACCATGCCGCCCCGGCCTCCGGCAAGAACCCCCGCCGAGCCACGAAATGGGCCGACAGCGCCGGCGCCCAGCATCGTGGACACCTCGTGGCAGACTCACCGAAACACTGCGCCGGGGAGGGTCGGTGATGACGCGGCAGGTTCGATGCGAGTGCGGTTTCGTCGCTCGCGGCGACACCGACGCGGCCGTCATCCAGCTGATCATGGACCAGGTGGCGGCCGACCATCCGGAGCTCGTCGAGGTCGAGACGGCCGACCACATCCGAGGCTGGATCGAACTGCTTCCCCAGTGACCAGCGTCGACGTCGGCGAGACAGGGGGCGGTATGGGCACCGACATCGACGGTGGTGTGGAGGTCCGCAAGGACGGGGTGTGGGCGCCGGCCGGGGTCGGCGTCGGCACCTGGCGGGACTACGACGCCTACGGGCTTCTGTTCGGGGTCAAGAACTACGCCGGTTTCGCGCCCGTTGCGGCCGGGCGCGGGCTTCCCGCCGATGCGGTGGTGCGGCCGACGACGGCGTACACCGGGATTCACGATCACACCTGGGTGGCGTGGACGGAGCTGGCCGCGATCGACTGGGCGGCGCCCGCGCCGCGGGTCGACGATCGGATCCACGAATACGAGATCACCGAGGACGGGCCGGTCTTCCGGGGCAAGGCGGCCGGCCACGGTCCGCGATGGCGGGCCGTGGCCGGGGAGGATGCCGACCCCCGGGGCAGTTCTTATCCCGAGGGGACCGAGTGGCGATCCGGCGCCACGCTGTGGCGGGTGGAACGCGTCGACGGCGGCGAGGTTCTGCGGAACGCCGAGCTGCGCGATCTGCTGGCGGCGATGCGGTCCCTGGCCGGTGAGTACGGGGAGGACGCCGTCCGGCTCGTCGTCTGGTTCGACAGCTGATGGTCAGTGGCAGTGCCAGATCACGGCGTGGATCGTGCCCGCCGCGTCGTCGGACTGGCCGGCTATCACGCGGCCGTCGTCGCTGATCGTGGTGGGGATGGTGGAGAGGCCGTCGGGGGCGCGGTGCACCAGCTCGGGCAGCACCACGTCGTGGCCGTCAGCGGCCAGCACCGGGCGGCCCTTCGCGTCGGTGCCGACCAGCCAGCCCTGGGCGTTCGAGCCGCTCGGCGGGGCCGCCGCGCCCGGCACGATCGCCGACTCGCCGGTGCGGACGTTCCAGCGGACCACCCACATCGCGCCGGTTTCCTTGCCGCCCGCGGCCCGGCCCTTCGCCGTCTCGTCGGCCACGCCGACCGCGATGCCGTTGCGGATGCTGAAGACCCGGGCGCTCACCGCCTTCTTGCCGTTGCTGGTGGGCAGCGGCAGCGCGTGGTGGGTGCCATCCGGGAACCAGACGTACGGGACCTTGTAGTCGAGATTCCCGACGGTGGTGCCGTCCTCGTCGATGTCGCTCGTCGTCGCCACCCCGGTGCCGGCGGGCGCGGGCAGCCGGACCGGGGCCGCCGTCGCCGACGGCCAGACCACCGCGGCGGACCGGCCCTCGTCGTTGCCCACGATCGCGCCGGCGTTGTTGATCGCGTTCGCCTGGCCGCTCTCGACGCCCTTCAGCTTCGCGACCTCGCCGTCCCGGTAGACGTACGGAAGCGAGACCGCATCCTGGCCGCCGGAAGCGACGTAGCTGAAGCCGACCGCCTCGCCCGCCGAGTTGACGTCGTGGAGGCCCTCCTCGAGGTCGCCGGGGAGCATCACGTTCTTGGCCTTGCCGTTGTGCCAGATCACGGCCTGGTAGCCGTCGTGCGGATAGGAGCGGCCGACCAGGAACTGCCCGGTCGGGTCGGCCCCGGAGACCAGCGCCATCGAGATGTTGCCGGGGACCGGCAGGCGCTCGATCGCGCAGGTGGCAGGCGCGCTCGCGCCGGGCGCGATGAAGCCGGTGGCGCCGGGAATCGTGTAGGCCGGCTTGGCCGCCGATCGGGACGGCGACGGCGCCGTCGCGGTGACCGCGACCGGCTTCGACTGCCCGCCGGTGAGAGTGATCCCGGAGAGAGTGACCCCGGCGGCGACGGCGGCCGTGGTGACCACGGCGGCGCCGACGTATCCGGTCGCGCGGCGGCGGCGCTGCTTGCGGCGGCCGGTGGCGATCGCGCGCTGAATGTCCACGGTCGACGGCACGCCCGGCTCGTCGTCGAGGTGACGGAGAAGATCTGATTCCGAAGGCATGGCCGACTCCTAACTGAGATAGTTCGCGAACTGGCGCTCGCCGAGGAGTCGCCGCAGGGTGGCCAGGCCCCGTGAGGTCTGGCTCTTGACCGTCCCGGCCGAGCAGCCGAGCACCGCGGCCACCTCGTCGACGGGCAGGTCGTAGAAGAACCGCAGCACCAGGACGGCCTGCTGGCGGCGCGGAACCCGGCTCAGCGCCGACCGCACCACCTGGCGGTCCTCGACGCCGTGCTCCTCGGCCGGCGGCGGCTCGGGCATCTCCCGGAACAGCCGCACCCGCGCCCAGGCCAGTCGCCGCTCGTCCACGAAAGTGCGCACGAGCATGGTGCGGACGTACGCGTCGAGGTTGCCGGCCTGCCGGGCCCGCCGCCATTTCACGTACAGCGTGGTGATGGTCTGCTGGACCAGATCGTCCGCGCGATGCGGGTCGCTGGTCAGGAGGAACGCCAGCCGCCGCAACGCCGGAATGCGCGCCGCCACGTAGTCGACGTATTCCTCATCAGAGACATCGGAGACATCCGAGCCATCAGAGACATCCGAGCCATCAGACACGTCCGAGCCGTCCGCCATCCGCGTCCCTCCGCCGGGTTCAACACCCCTCAGACGGGGGCGGGCGACCAGTCGGTTGTCATGACGGGGAAAGTAGTTCTCCGACCAGATCGGCGACCGGTCCGGCGTGCGCGGCCGCGAAGCCGGTGCCGGCCCACAGGTGCAGCCCGCCGGCGTCACCGCGGGCGGCCGCGGCCGCCCGGATCGGGGCGGTCAGGTGGTGGATGGCCGGGTAGCCGATCGGGGCCGCGTCCGAGTAGGCGTCGATGAACCGGTTGCGCAGGCCGCGGGCCGGCTGGCCGGTGAACGCCCTGGTCACGACCGTCTCGGTGTAGTCGCCGCCGGTGAGCGCGGCGCGGTGCGCGGGCCGGGTGCCGGCCTCGTCGGCGAGCAGGAAGTACGTGCCGGACTGCACCGCCGCGGCGCCGGCGTCGATCAGGGCCCGCACGTCCGCGGCGGCGGTGACGCCGCCCGCGGCCACGACCGGGACGTCGGCGGTCGCGCGCACCTCGGCGAGCGCCTCGGCCGCCGTGCTCGTGCCGCGGTAGGTCGCCGGGTGCGTGGTGCCGGAGTGGGCGCCGGCCGTGCCGCCCTGGGCGATCAGGGCGTCGGGCGCCGCGGCCATCGCGTCGCGGGCCTCCCCGGCCGAGGTCACGGTGATCAGCACCGCCGAGCCGGCGTCCTGAAGCGCCTTGACGACGAACCGGTCGGGCACGCCGAAGGTGAAGCTGACCAGCGGCGCCGCGTACCGGATGGCGAGCTCGACCTTGGCGGCGAAATGATCGTCGTCGGTCAGCCGCAGCGCCGGCAGCTCCACCTCGTAGCGGTCGGCCTCGGCCTGAAGAAGGCGGCGGTAGCGCTCGAGCGGTTCGTTATCGGGCGGCGGCGGCATCGGCACGAAGATGTTGAGGCCGTACGGCACGCCGGCGACCGCCCGCAGCTCGGCCTCGACCGCCTCCGGCGTCTTGTATCCGGCCGCCAGGAAGCCGAGCGCCCCGGCCCGCGACGCGTTGACGACCAGGTCGGGCGTCGTGGGCCCGCCGGCCATCGGCGCGACGACGACCGGGCGCAACAGATCGAGCATTTCTCACCGCCCGAACCAGATCATGCCCTGCCCGTGCGGCCGGCACCAGGCGAGCGGCCGGCCGTCGAGGGCCATCACGTTGAAGAGCGTCTCGGCGGGCGGCCGCGGCACCTCGGCGTACGCGATCACCGTGGGATTCTCGATCGAGATCAAGTGCGCGGACATTTCCCGTACGAGGTGAAGAAACGTCTCGCGACGCGGAGCAGGCACCTGATAGAGCACCGACGTGTGAAAGACGACCAGCGTGGCGTCCGACGGCGCCCGTCGTGCCAGCTCGGGCAGGTCGTCCACGAGATCGCCCCGCACCAGCAGCGGTGGGTCGGCGGCGGCGATGCGCGCGGCGGCCCGCAGGAGCTCGCGGCGGTGCTCGTGCTCGGGCCAGATCAGCGACTCCAGCCAGCGCGCGTCGGCCGGGTCGGTGATGTCGAGCGGGTTGAGGTCGAGGCCGGCCCGCCAGACGATCTCGGGCAGCCGCGCCGGGGGCTGGTGACCGGTCAGATCGCAGTCGAGCACCGGGTCCTTGTCGCCGAGGCGGTGATCGCCGCGCCCGCTTTCCCGCTCCCCCTTCCCTTCATCCCCGCGCCGGCGATCGGTGTACCGGTAGGAGTAGCGGTCCGGGAACAGGTTGAGGCCGGCCGAGGCGCCGATCTCGAGCAGCGCCAGGGGCTGCGGCAGGGCGGCGAGCACGGGCAGGAGCAGGGCGCAGCGGCCGATCTCGTTGGTCTGGGTGGCCCGGGTGCGCATCTCGGCCTCGATCGCGGGCCAGTTCGCGGCGGTGAAGGCGAGGAAGGCGGCCGGATCGGTGACCGGGCCGCCGAGGAAACGCACCGCCGCGTACAGCAGATTGGGTTGACGTTTGGGCTCGGGCAGCGCGTCCAGGCGGGCGATGAGCTCCGGGCTCCGCGAGACGGCGACGGACAGTTTCTCGTACGCGGGTGAGACGTCATGTGCCTCACGAGCGGCGAACTCGGCGTACACCATCGCGGTTGTCATGGTTTTGATTTTTATCCATCCGCCGGGGGTGATGGGGGCGCGCGTGCGGCGTGCCACGGTGGCCTATGGAATCCGACAAAGAGGTGCTCCCCCGGATGAAGGAGAAGGAGTACCAGCACGAGCTGCGGCGGCTGCACGGCGAACTGGTGGCCATGCAGGAGTGGGTCAAGGACACCGGGGCGAAGATCTGCGTGGTCTTCGAGGGGCGCGACACGGCGGGCAAGGGCGGCACGATCAAGGCGATCACCGAGCGGGTGAGCCCCCGGACGTTCCGGGTCGTCGCGTTGCCGGCCCCGACCGACCGCGAGAAGTCGCAGATGTACCTCCAGCGCTACGTGCCGCACCTGCCCGGCGCCGGGGATGTCGTGATCTTCGATCGGAGCTGGTACAACCGGGCCGGGGTCGAGCGGGTGCTGGGGTTCTGCACGCCGCAGCAGTCGGAGCAGTTCCTCAAGCTGGTGCCCGAGGTCGAGCGGGCGATCGTCGAGTCCGGCGTGATCCTGCTGAAGTACTGGCTGGAGGTCAGCTCGGAGGAGCAGACGCGCCGGCTGAAGAACCGGATCAACGACCCGCGTAAGTACTGGAAGCTCTCGTCCCTGGACCTCAAGTCCTACAGCCGGTGGTACGACTACTCGCGCGCCCGGGACGATATGTTCCGCCTGACCGACACCGCCTGGGCGCCCTGGTACGTGGCGACGACGGACGACAAGAAGCGGGGCCGGCTCAACGTGATCACGCATCTGCTCGACAACGTGCCGTACCAGCCGCTGGCGCATAAGGACGTGAAGCTCCCGAAGCGGCAGAAAGCGGACGACTACCAGGAGCCGACGCTTCCCGTGCGACGGATTCCGACACCGTACTAGATTTGGGTCGATTTTGAATGGTTAAGACTGCTAACTATTCAGCGAGACGTTAAATGTCTTGAGGCAAGCGCCCTCCTCCGGCGATCGTCGTCTGGTCGAGCCGGCCACCGGGCGAGCTGACCGCCGTGGCGGTTAGGTACGACGGGGGATCGTCCCAGCGGCGGCACGTGCGGCGGCGGCTCGACTGGGGCGCGATCCTCGCGATCGCGCCCCTGTGCCCTTTTGGCCCCCTATGGGGGAGTGGGTGGTTGGGCTTGATCCGGATAAGCTCGCGATCTGAACGCGAGGTAAGCCGGAGGGGCCGACGTGTTGCGCGTCCACTTCACGCCGGAAGACATCGGCCGTGTACGCATGGCCACGGAGCCGGATCCCATGTGGGAGACGGTGTTCAGCGTGTTCCGGCTCACCCGCCCGGGCCAGACGCCGATCTTCGGCCCGTGGCGTGAGCAGGTCGTGCGCACCGCCCGGCGGGCCGATCTCGACATTCTGCTTCCGCTGGTGCGCGGCCCGTACTACCCCGACTTCCTCACCCCCGCGGCCGGCGCGCAGGGTTTGCCGTACGCGATCGAGGCCATCCTCTCGACCCCCGCGGCGCGCCTGCGGCAGGACATGACCGAGCTGGCCCGCCTGGGCGAGCCCACGCCGTCGTGGATGCGCCGCCTGGCCGAGGGCGACCGTCCCGTCCTGGAGCGGGTGGCCGCCGCGATGCGTTCGCACCACGAGGTCGCGGTCGCGCCGTTCTGGTCGCAGGCGCAGGCCCACGTCGAGGCCGACCGTTCCCGCCGAGCCCGTGCTTTGCTGGAGCACGGCGCCGAGGGCCTGCTGGAGAGCTTCCGCCCGATGATGCGCTGGAACGCGCCCGTGCTGGAGGTCGACACCCCCTTCGAGCAGTCGATCGAGCTGGAGGGCCGCGGCCTGGTCCTGGTCCCGTCCTACCTGTCGTGGGGCGCCCCCGACGTGTTCCGAGACCCGCTGCTGCCGCCCGTGCTGGTCTACCCGGTGGAGCGCGACCCGGCGGCGTTCTGGGCCCAGCGCCCCGCCGCAAACGGCGGTTCGGTGGCGGCTCTGATCGGCCAGACCCGCACGTCGGTCCTCGAGTCGATAGGCGACGGTTCGACAACGTCGGAGCTGGCCCGCCGGGTCGGGGTGAGCGCCGCCTCGGTGTCCCAGCACACGGCCGTGCTGCGCGAGGCCCGCCTGATCCACACGAGCCGCGTGGGCAAGGCGGTGCTCCACACGATCACGCCGCTGGGTGCCGCGCTGCTGGGGGAGAAGCCGTGCCCGAGGCCGTCGATCACGGGCGGGCCTGACGTTGTGGCGCTTCCGCCGCTCCCCCGTTCCCCCAACTGACCCCTTTCGCCGTGTTACATCGGCCGGCCGGGTGGTGGCGGGTGGGCGCTACGCTCGCCGCCGCCATGAGACGTCGCCTGCTTCGCGCCCTCCTCGTTGTTGCCGTCCTGCTCGTCGTGGTCAGCGTGCCCTGGGCGTGGACGACCCTCGCCGCGCACGGCCACGTGTCCCCCGCCGACGACGCCCCCGCCGCCGACGTCGCGATCGTCCTCGGGACCGAGGTGACCGTCGCCGGTCAGCCGTCGCCCCGCCTGGCCGGCCGCCTCGAGACCGCCGCCGACCTGGTCAAGGACGGCAAGGCCCGCGTCGTGCTCGTCTCCGGCGACAGCCGCGGCGGCTCCGGCGACGAACCCGCCGCCATGGCCACCTACCTGGCCGGCCTCGGCGTAGACCCGGCGCGCATCGTGAGCGACCCCTACGGCCTGGACACGTACGACACCTGCATCCGAGCCCGCGACGTCTACGGCGTCAAGCAGGCCCTGGTCGTGACCCAGTCGTACCACGTCTCCCGGGCCGTGACCCTCTGCCGCCACCTGGGCATCGACGCCACCGGAGTCGTGGCCCGCTGCCACTGCCCCACAACCCTGCTCGTCTCGAAGTCGGTCCGCGACTACTTCGCCAGCGGCAAAGCACTCTGGGACGTCGTTCGCGGCCGCCCGCCCGCGGTCTCCTCACCGCCCGACCCGGCGGTTCAGAACGCCCTCCTCTCGCAATAGGCCCGCCCTTGGCTGCGCGCTCTCAGAAGTCGGCGAACAGATAGGGCATCTGCCTCGGGAACATCGACGTCAGGGGCGGAATGGCCTCCGGTGTCAGCTCGCCCAGGCCCCGGGTGACGACCTCGATCGGGTCGAGCACGCCGTAGAGCAACGCGCTGAACCCGGCCGCGCTCAGCGTTGCCTGCGGGGTCGTGCCCTTTGCCACGGTCAGGGCGCCGCCATCGCCGGTCAGGTGCCACACGCCGCCGATCAGGGTGTCGTCGGGGATCTCGATGGTGACCTCGCCCGGGCCGGCCTGGCTGCCGGTCAGCGCCTCCATGTCGAGCACCCGGACCATCGGGCCGCCCTGCCGCGGATAGCCGACCCGCCCCTCGGTGACCACCGCGAAGTCGGTGGCCCACAGCTCGGGCACCTCGTCGGGACCGAGCCGCACCACGACCCGGGCCACCTGGTCGACGTGCCGGGCGAAGAACTGGAGCAGCAACGCCCGCCCGAGCGGCCCGCTGTAGAGCAGGTCGGAGGCGACCAGGTCACCGCCGTAGGAGTCGACCCGATAGCGGACGGCGCCCACCACCCGGCCCTCGGCGCGCGCGACCGCCACCCACATCTTGTCGTCGCGGAACTCGGCCGTGCGCACCTCGTCGAACACCGCGAACCCGTGCTGCCGCCCGACCAGCTCACGGGTCAGATCGTCGTACGGCCGAAAGCCCTCGCTCATCGGCAGCAGCTCGACCTCACCCGGCAGCTCGGCCCGCACGTAGTCACCGAGCCCCTCGGGGGCGAAGGTCGCCGTGCGGTTCCGCGGGATGCCCACGAAGCCGAAGCGCGCGTAGAAGCTCGCCCGGAACGGGTAGAGCGCGCTCACCACGGCGCCCTCGTCCTTCATCTGCCGCAACAGCCGCTGGATCAGCTCTCGCACGAGCCCCCGCCGCCGCGCCGACGGATGCGACGACACCGAGGCCACGCCCGCCATGTCGTGCACGAGACCACGCACGTTCTGCGACATGCGGAAGGCCGCCACCGCCGCCAGCGCCCGGCCCTCCTCCTCCGCGACCAGGCTCACCGCCGTCTCGAAGAAGCCCATGCGGCGGCGATATGCCTCCTCTTCCTCCGCCGGCCAGGGGGAGGACAGAAACGCGTACGCCTGGAGGGGGAACATCGTCGCCGTGCGCTCCGCTGCGCTGATCTGCCGGAAGTTCATGGGCTAATCCAACACCGGCGGCCGTACGGGGCGCTCGCTTGTTTTCTGGCCTGTGGACAACCGTGGTAATCCCAGCTCGGGCCGTCCACGCAACGCGCCGGGGCACCCCGGTTTGGCAAGGCCCTGGCCGACAGGCTAAGGTTTCATCCGTCGCCAGGGAGCGCAAGCCCCCCGGAGAGACAAGCGGACGTAGCGCAGCTGGTAGCGCATCACCTTGCCAAGGTGAGGGTCGCGGGTTCGAATCCCGTCGTCCGCTCGGAGAGGCCTTCACAGGTTAGTGCGGGGCCGCCTCGGTGGAGTGGCCGAGAGGCGAGGCAACGGCCTGCAAAGCCGTGTACACGGGTTCAAATCCCGTCTCCACCTCGGCGAAAGCCAAGGGCGATTGGCGCAGCGGGAGCGCGCTTCCTTGACACGGAAGAGGTCACTGGTTCGATCCCAGTATCGCCCACCACAGTTTTCGCAGCTCAACGGCTCGTTACCAAATCTTGGGTAACGAGCCGTTCGCGTTTTGCTGCTTACCGTGGGCACAACCGGGAAGCACAAGATCATTTCAGGGTCGGGCCAGCCCAGGTGCAGGTCGAATCAAGTCGAGGTTTTCGCGGCGGGTGCCGCTTGAAGGCGACGGCCCCGAGGATCGGCTTCCAAGTGCGAACAGTTGGCTGACCCGCTGCCACTGCCTGCAGGAGTGCCGTCCGCCCGAAGATGGGTGTGGACCGCCGGGGCGGTGGCCCGCTGGCAGCGGTATGGGGGATCGGCGCGTCGACGAGAACGAGGCCGCCCGGGACGGGACCGTCCGCGACGTGGGCGCCGACGAGCTCGCCGGATACTGCCCGCACGCCCTCACCGCGGCCGGCACCGTCCCCCACCCCGACGCCGTGCGGCGCCTGGTCACGGTCACGCTTGCCGGACTCCAGGTCCCTCGCCGCTGACCGCCGCGGCCGGATCGACGCCGCCTGGTTGATGTCTACGGAGCCGCTCAGACCTTGGAAGCTCGGCCAGCACCGCCACCATCGTCCAGAGCGCGACCATCGCCCACCAGGCGAGCTGGTAGTCGGAGCCGGCGAACATCGGCAGGACGAACCGGGCGGAGGTGTCGATGACGGCGTGGCTGATGATCGCCAGGGGCAGGCCGGCCGCGGTGGCGTTGTAGAGCCGGCTGAAGAACATCGACTGGGCGACGGCGAGGATCAGGAACGGCATCACCGGCCGCTGCCGGGTCGGGTCGGAGATGAGCAACGGCAGGTGCCACATCGCCCAGATCGCGCCGAGCAGCAGGGCCGCGTACAACCTGGTCATGCGCTTCTGCAGCCGCGGCAGGGCGAAGCCGCGCCAACCGACCTCCTCGAAGAGACCGACCAGCACGAGCGTGGACCCGAAGACGGCGACGGCCTGCATCGCATCGGGCCGGGCCGCGGCGGCCACCGGCGAGCCGCCGGCCGCGAGGGTCAGCGCCGCCGCGAGCCCGGTGATCGCGATGGGCACCAGGACGGCCGCCAGATACCACCGGACCGGCGCCCGCCACCGGCCCAGCTGCGCGTACAGCTGTCTCGAGCTGTGGGTCAGGGCGGCCACGACGACGGCCGCGAGCAGCGGGCCGAACGGCACCATCGGGCTGCTGTCGGGGTTGAGCAGGACCAGCGGCCAGGGCAGCCAGGAGAGCAGGAAGGCCAGGCCGAAGTAGAGGGCGGTCATGACCGGGCCGCCCGCCACGCCATGGCGCCGCCGGCGACGGCCATCAGGGCGGCGCCGACCGGCTGGGTGGCCAGGCTCGCCCCGGTGGTCGCCATGCCGAGCGCGGCGCCGAGCAGGTAGAAGATCACCGCGGCGGCGGCCCAGAAGACCCCGGTCCACCGGGCGAACACCGTGGACCGCGCGACCGCGACTCCGAGGACGATGCTTCCGCCGACCACCAGCAGCACCGCGAGCATCGTGATGACGGTCATCGCGTCGGCGAAGGCGATCGTCATGACCTCGTGGTTGCCGCGCAGATAGGCCTGGCCGATGGGCGGCGTAGCGAACGTCGAGATCACCCCGGGCACGGTGAACAGCACCTGGCCGATCACCGACAGCACCATGCCGACGACGGCCGCCCGCCGTTTGATCGCCGCGCCGAGGGCGAAGGTGCCGAGAACGACGAGCACGGCTCCCACGACGTTGGTGGCGATGTGCTTGATCAGGTAGGAGTCGGTGCTGACGAACCGGGCCCAGCCGTCGGGATCGGTGACCTGGTCGGGCTGCGGGGTGAGGGTGCCGACCACGAGCAGCAGCGCATAGAGCGGCAGGGCGGTCAGGCCGAGGGTGATGGCGGTGCGGTCACGCATGGCGAAGTCCTTTCCGGGTGGTGACCGCGGACGCGGCCAGGGTGGCGAGGATGACGACGAGTCCGAGCAGCAGCAGGGCCGTTCCGCCGCCGCCGGGCTGGTGGAACAGCCGCGGAACGAGGGCGATGCCGGCGGCGTTGGCGGCGGCGTGCACCAGTCCGGCGAGCGCGACGCTGCGAGTCCGCAGGTAGATCCGGCCGAGCAGCACCCGGGTGAAGAAGGCGACGACCAGGATCAGGCCGAACTGGGCCAGCCCCTGACCGAACGTGCCGCCGAAGACCAGTGAGAGGTGTTCGAGGGCGAAGAACGGGGTGGTCAGCAGCACCGCCCGCCACGGTCCGAACCGGTCCTGCAGCGGCCCTTGGAAGAAGCCCAGCCAGACCGTCTCCTCCCACAGGTTCGTGGTGAGGAACTGGAAGGCCAGCGCCGGCAGGAACACGGTCAGGTAGGCGGTCGCGGCCTCGGCGACGGTCACGCCCGGCGGCGCCGGCAGCGCGGTGAGCAGGGTAAGAGCCGGCACGGCGACCAGCGGCAGGAGATACCAGGCGGGGTGGACGCGGAATCGGACCATCGACCGGGCCAGCTCGCGGAGACCTTCGGCGCCGCGGGCGATCCGGGTGATGACGAGCGCCGGCAGCAGCAGGAACACCAGGGTCGGCCCGATCAGATACAGCTCGATGTCCCAGTCGGCGCCGTATACCCGGTGCGCGATCACCGGGACGAACGCCGCGGCCTGCCCGAGAACATTGAAGACGATCAGAAATGACGCGTACGGGTGCCTGCGCACGAAGGGCACGAGACGGCCATGCTGCAGCACCGCCACGATGACCGTGAGGAGCACCAGGACGATCAAAATCCCGATTTGGTACGCGCTGCCGTCCAGCACCGCGGCCAGGATGCCGTCCGGGTTGTTGGACCGGTTGAAGACGCTGTGCAGCACGGCGAACGCGAGCACGCTGCCCCCGGCGCCGCGCATCACCAGCCCGCCCAGTGGGCGTACCAGCGCCCCGAGCACCACATAGGCCGGCAGCGCGACCAGCACGGAGGTGAGCGTGAACTCGCCGATGAAGGCCAGCGGCCAGTGCACGAGCCCGAAGGGGATCGCGGCGAGCAGCCCGGCGACCACGACGTTGTGCCGCTGCGCCAGCCGGGTCTGCACGACCCCGGCCCACGCCGTCTCCTCCCACAGGTTCACCAGCAGCAGGTTGATCAGCAGTTGTCCGAGCTGCACCGGCACGAGGCGAGCCAGGTCGTCCGGCCGCCAGGTGTCGCCGAGCAGCAGCCCCGCGACGGTGGTCAGCACCGGTATCGCGGTCAGCACGAGCAGCCAGTAGCGGAGCGGGAACCGCCAGCACGCGACCCGGCGGAACAGCTGCCGCACGCCGGCCCGGCCGTCCGCCGCCCAGGTCACGAAGAGCGCGGCCGGCAACAGGACGAGCGCGGTCAGCAGCAGCCCGGCGAGTTCGTCGGGAGCGAACGGGAGGCGCTCGATCAGGTCCCCGCCGGGAATCACCCGGTGCGTCGCCAGGGCGACCAGGAACATCGCCGGGTAGGCGACCGAGAAGACGATGACCACCAGGGCGGTGATCGGACGGCGGACCACGACTTGCTTCATCGACGCTTTCATGGCTGCAGGCTCACCGGTCGGGCTTGCCGCACCTTTGAACGCCGCTTGCAGAGATGGAAGACTCCCCGGCATGCGGGTAGGCCTGATCGGCCCGGTGTCGGCCACGTCCGGCGCCGTGTCCCTGAGGCTGGGCGGGCTCAAGCAGCGCGCCGTCTTCGCGCTGCTGGCACTCAACGCGGGCCGGGTCGTGCCGCTCGACCGGTTCGTCGACGAACTGTGGCCCGCCGAGCCGCCGGCCCGCGCGACGCTCGGCCTCCAGTCGTACGTGTCTCGCCTGCGCCGGGAGCTGGCCACCGCGGCCGCCACCGACCCGCACGTGCCGCGGTTACTGACCCGCCCGCCCGGCTGGCAGCTCGACCTGGACCCGGCGCTGGTCGACGTGTCCCGCTTCGAGGACCTGGTCGCCCGCGCCCGGCACAGCTCCGGCGCGGAGGCCGCCGCCCTGCTCGCCGAGGCGCGCCGCCTGTGGTGCGGGGAGCCGCTGGCCGACCTGCAGGCGCTGTCCTTCGCCCGCGCCGAGGCCACCCGGCTGACCGAGCTTCGGCTCGACGCCGAGGAGCTGGCGCTGGAGGCGGCCCTGGTCGCCGGCGACCCCGAGGCCGCCGTCGTCGCGGGCGGCCGGTTCGTCGCCGAGAACCCGTTCCGCGAGCGCGGCCGGCGGGCGTTCGCGCTCGGCCTCTACCGCACCGGCCGCCAGACCGAGGCCTTGGCGACCGTGGCCCGGCTGCGGCACACGCTCGCCGACGAGCTCGGCCTCGACCTCTCGCCGGAGAGCGCCGCGCTGGAGACCGGCATGCTCCGGCACGACCCGGCGCTGGACCTCGCGCCGCACCCCGAGCCGGTGGCCGCCCCGCCGCCCGCCGCCGAGCGGCCCGACGAGCGCCTGCTCGGCCGGGACGCCGCGCTCACCGCCGTCGACCACGCCGTGAACCGGGCCCGCGCCGGGCGCGGCTCGCTGCTCGTGCTGGAGGCGTCGGCCGGCTCCGGCAAGACCACGCTGCTGCGCGTGGTGGCCGAACGCACCGCCGCGGCCGGCGGTAACGCCGTTGCCGCGTCCGGTGTCGGTATCGGCGCCATGCCCGCGCTGTGGCCGTGGGTGACGATCGTCCGTGCGGTCGCCGAGCTGCTTCCCGACGACGAGGCGCTGCCCGCCGGTGAGGCCGCCGATCAAGCCCGGACGCTCATGCGGTCCGGCGGGCCGGCCGGCGCCGACCGCTCGCAGACGCAGCTCTTCCGCGGCGTCATCGACTTGCTGCTGGCCGCCCGCGCCGGCGGTCCGCTGACCGTCGTGCTGGACGACCTGCAATGGGTCGACCCGGACAGCCGCACGCTGCTCGCGCTCGCCGTCGACGAGCTGGTCGAGCACGGCGTGATGTTCGCGGTCGCGGTGCGCACCGAGGAGCCGGGCACCGAGGAGGTGGCCGCGACATTGCGCGGGATCCGGCGCGACGCGGTCGTGCGGGTGCCGGTGCCGGGGCTCGACGCCGGCGACGTGGCCGAGATCGTCCGCCGCCTGTCCGGACGGCCACCGGATTCCGAGGTCGCCGCGGCGATCCACCGGCGTACGCTCGGCAACCCGTTCTTCGTCGGTGAAGTCGCCCGGCTGCTGGTCAGCGAGCAGCGGCTGGACCCGGCGGCGGTGAACGAGGCGCTGCCGGCCGAGGTCGAAGAAGTCCTGCGCCGGCGGCTGGAACGGCTCCCGCAGCAGACCGTCGCCCTGCTCACGGTGGCCGCGCTGGCCGGCGGTCCGATCGGGTTGGACACGCTGGTCACGGTGTCCGGCCTCGATGCCGACGCGGTACTCGACGCCTGTGAGAGCGCCCTGCTGGCCGAGTTGCTCGTCGAGGACGGCCCCGGGTTCGCGCTCCGCCACGACCTGATCCGGCAGACGCTCGAGCGGGGCGTGTCGCAGGCCCGCCGCGTACGTCTGCACGCTCGCCTGGCCGACGCCCTGCGGACCGGCGGTGACCTCACCCCCGAAGAGGTCGTCGCGGTCGCCCGCCACCTCGTTCTCGCCGAGCCGGCGGTCGGCCCGGCCGCCGTTCCCTACCTCGCCGCCGCGGCCGACGACGCCATGAATCGCAACGGCTACCGGGAGGCGGAGCGATTCCTGGATCAGGCGCTCGACCTGGCCGGCCGGGCACCGGACCGGGAGGAGGGCGCCCGGCTCGCCGCGACCGTGCGGGTCCGGATGTCGGTCGTCCGCACCTGGAGCGGCCGGCAGCCGGCCGCCACCGTCCTCGACGAAACCGGACCGGACCTCGACGAGAGTCCGGCCGGTTGGGTGAACGTCCTGCTCACCCGGGCTCTGACCGGTCACTATGCCGAGGCCGTCGAGGCCGCCGAACGCGCGCTCGACGGGCCGCACCCCCCGGCCGCGGTCGCCGCCGCGCATTTCGTCGCGGGGTGGGGGCAGTGCGTGCGTGGGCGGCTGGACGAGTCGGACGGGCACTTCCGGGCGTTCGAGGCGATCGGTGGCCTGCAGGTGCCGGCGGTGGGCGTCGCCGCCGCCGGCTATGCGGCCCTCGTCGCCCACTGCCGGGGCGACGACGACGCCGCGGACCGGCTCGACCAGCTGGCCCGGGCCCGGGCGGGCACCAATGAGGCCGTCGTGATGGAGGCCGACCTCTACGCCGCCTGGCTGCGGGCGATGCGCGGCGATGCCGAGGGGTGCCGCACCCGGGCCGGCGCCTGCGCGGCGGCCGCCGACCTCGGCCCGCTGTACGGCATCCACGCGGCGATGCTGCTCGCCTGGGCCGACGCGATGCTCGGCGAGCCGGACGGGGCCCGCCGTTGCGACGAGGCGTACGACCGTTTCGCGGCGTCCGCGGTGCTCATGTTCGCGCCGTTCTACCTGCTGCTGCGGGCCGAGGCGCACGCCTTGGCAGGCGACACCGACCGGTCCGCCGCCCTGGTCGCCGAGTCCGCCGCCCGCAGCGCCGAGCTCGGCGACGTCTGCCGCGCGCCACGGCTGATGAGGCCGGCCGCGGACCGCATGCAAGCATCGCGCAAGCCGTGACGGGCACCGTTGGCGCATGTTCCACGATCTGGTCTTCCGCCGGGTGCCGCCCGGCCGCCGCGCCGTCGCCCGGCATGTCACGCCGGCCGCCGGCGCCCCGGACGCCATCTGGTGGGAGCTGGTCGACGTGGCTGCGGCGCCGGCCGCCCCACCCGCCGCGGTGGCCCTGACCCGCACCGGAGACGACGGCGTGGTCCGCGTCATCGGGCTCGGCGGTGTCCCGGTCGGCCGGCTTGTCCGGGAACTCGTCGCGGCCCTGCGCCGCACCGACGCGATCGCCGTCGAACTTGCCGACGTCCCCGGCGTCCTCGAGGGATTGAGCTGCGAGGACGCCGAGCAGGTCGGAGGCCGCCTGATCGTGCGTCTCTGACCGGCACCACCGAACGTCCGGCAACCCGATGGGCGACCCGAGTCAGAATGTACGCATGACGTCCGCCGTGCTGATCCTTGCCGATGGCCGGCCGCTGAGCTGGCACGAGTTCGGCAACCCGGACGCATCCCCGGTCATCTCCACGGCCGGGACCCCGGTGTCGGGCCTAGGCGGGGCCTGCTACGACGACACCGCGCGTATCGCCCGCCCGCGGTGGATCTCGCCGGACAAACCCGGCTACGGCGCCTCGGGTCACCAGCGCCGGCGCAGCCTCGCGGCGGCTGACGCCGTTCTGTTTCAACTCGGGTGAGCGGCCCGGCACCGGCACGAACCGGTGGGCCGTTCGGTCGTGGTTGTCACCTTTCGGAGATGGTTGTCACGCCAAGGTGCTCCGGCTTGCGGCTGGCCGGTGCCGGGAGGCCACCGCGTCGCGCGTGATGGCTTCGAGGTTGTCGCCTCCGAGTCTGGCTTCGCCGGCGAGCGTGGGCCGACCCCCGGCGCCGGCCCCGGCACCCTGGAGGGCAGATTTGATCCTCGAGCTGGTGGCGGGCGAAATCACCTCGGATCACGTCCGGGCGGTGGGCAGAGCGCGTTCAGTTGGTGAACTTGCCGGTACGGGTGCGCTCGGCGCGCATCAGGGCGACCTCGTCGGCACCGGAGACGACGATCCGCGGGTCCGGCGCGAAGTCGAGGTCCGGATCGCGGTCCTTGTAGTCGATCGCGTTCAGGATGACCTTCATGGTGTTCAGGCGGGCCGACTGCTTGTCGTTGGACCGGACGATCAGCCAGGGCGCGGCTTTGGTGCCGGTGCGGACGAGCATCTCGTACTTGCGGTTCGTGAAGTCGTCCCAGCGGTCCTGGGCCTGCAGGTCGATTTCGCTGAGCTTCCACCGCCGCAGCGGATCCGTGAGGCGGCGCTCGAACCGGTGGGCTTGCTGCTCCTTGGTCACGCTGAAGTACAGTTTGACGAGAATCGTTCCCTGACGGACCAGGTCCTTCTCGAATCCGGTGACGCCACGCAGGAAGTGCTGGTACTCCTCCCGGGTGCAGAAGCCGAAGACCCGTTCGACCATCGCGCGGTTGTACCAGCTGCGGTCGAACAGCACGATTTCCCCGCCGATCGGGAACTGCGCCACATACCGCTGGAAATACCACTGCGAACGCTGCTCCTCCGTCGGCCGGCCGAGCGCGACCACCCGGTAGTGCTTCTCGTTCATGAACCGGGTGACCCGCCGGATCGCGCCGCCCTTGCCGGCCGCGTCCCGGCCCTCGAACAGCACGATCATGCGCAGGTTCTCGACCTCGAGGTACCGCTGCAATTTGAGCAGCTCGACCTGCCAGGGGCGCAACCCGCGCTCAGCCCGCAATTTGCGCGCGGACGCCGTTCGTTCCTGCCGCAGCACCGCCAGCTCCCGCATCGCTTCCCGATACGCCGCGACGATGTCGGCCGGCTCCCGTGGTTCTGGTGCTGGTTCCGTGGGCATCGCACACACCTCCGCCAGCCTGAGGGAGGGCGCGTTCCGTCCCCAGAGGCACTCTGACCGTCCTTCCGATCGCCTGCCGTTGCCTCATCCGGCAGGGATGACTGACTCGAGTCGGGCCTCATCAAGGTGCCGTGCTCGGTCAGGCTCGGGCCAGCTCCGCGAACACCTCCCGCAGCCTGGGGTACATCTGCCGCTGGACCGAGAAGAGGCGGTCGTACCTGGCGGTGTGTTCGGGCCGGGGGACGACGGTGTCGCCCAAGGAGACCATCCCCGCGGCGGCCGAGACGACGTCCGATCCGGGGACGGCCCCGGCCCACGCCAGCACGCCCGCGCCGCGGGCGCTGATCTCCTCGCCGTGGCACAACCGCAGCGGGCGGCCGGTGGTGTCGGCCACGATCTGTGTCCACAGCGGGCTGCGACTGCCGCCGCCCATGGCCCGCAGCAGGTCGACCCGCGTGCCGGTGACCGCCTCCAGCCCTTCCAGGTGCAGGCGCAGCTCGAAGGCCACCCCCTCCATGAGCGACCGGTAGAGGTGGGCCCGGGTGTGCCCGCCGTGCCAGCCGAGGGTCACGCCGCGGGCGGCGGTGTCCCAGTAGGGGGTCTGCGCGCAGTTCCAGTAGGGCACCGTGAGCAGGCTGTCGCAGCCGGGTGGCACCGCCTCGGCCGCCGCCTCCAGCGCCGGGTCGAGCGCGCCGCCGAGGGCCGGATCGCCGAATTCGCGCCGAAACCAGCCGGTCAGGTAGGCGGCGGCGTTGAGGATGGTCTCGAGCACGAACGTCCCGGACGGCGCGCCCGCCAGAGTGCGGAAGGCGGGCGACGTCGCGTAGTCGGTGGCGGCGACGCCCATCACCATGGACGTGCCGAGGTTGAGGTAGCCGACTCCGGGGCCGGTGACGTCGGCGCCCAGGCCGGCCGCTTGGCCGTCGCCGATCCCGGCGATGAGGGGTACGGGTGACGGCAGGCCGATGGCGGCCGCGACCTCGGGCAGCAGCGGCCCGATCGGCGTGCCCGGCGGCACCAGGTCGGGGGCTGGTCGCGGCGGACACCGGCCAGCTCGAGCAGTTCCGGGGACCAGTCTCCGGCCCGCAGGTCGAGCAGGCCCAGGGAGTCGGCCGATCCGACGCTCGTCACCCATCGACCGGTGAGCCGGGCAGCGAGGTACGCATGCACGTCGGCGACCCGGACCGCGGATCGCAGCAGTTCGGGCTCGTGCCGGGACATCCAGGCGATCTTGTAGATGGCGGGGGTGACGTCCGGCGGTTTCCCGGACACCTCGCGCACCCGGTCGGATCCCAGCTCGGCGATCTCGCGGTCGGCCCGGCTGTCGAGCCAGAGGATGGCCGGCCGCAGCGGGCGGCCCGCGGCGTCCAGGCAGACGAACGACTCGCGCTGGTGAGTGACGCTCACCGCCGCCACCCGGGCGGCGTCCGCGCCCAGGGCGGCCACCGCCTTGGTCAGGGCACCGGCCGTGGCCGACCACCACTGCCCGGCGTCCTGTTCGTGTCGGCCGGGGCCGGGACGGGCCAGGTCCAGGAGCTCGACGGCGGACGACGCCACCTGCCCGGACCCGTCGAGCGCGACGGCCTTGGCCGCGGTCGTCGAGCAATCGACCGCGAGGACCAGCGGTGTGGTGACGTGCATCGGCGCGGTCCCCTCGCGGTCGGTGACGATCCTGCCGGATTCCAGGCAACTTTAGGTCGAGCGGTAAGCCCCCGCATGGTGCACGCGGACCTTCAAACGTAATAGAAATGGTTGCTTTTAAAGCTCATGCCGGTGAGACTGCTCGGGTGACGGCCAACAGCAGGGTGACGATCGCGGCCCACGCCCTGGCGTGGTTGGAACTGGCCAGGCGGCGCGGTCGTGACGTGCTCACCTCGGACGAGGTCGCGTCCAGCATCAACACGAACGCGGTCATCGTCCGGCGCAGCCTCGGCGATCTGCGGCAGGCCGGCCTGGTCAGCGCACGCCGCGGCAACGGCGCGGGCTTCTCCCTCGGCCGGCCGGCAACGGAGATCACCCTGCTGGACGTCTGGCTCGCCGTCTCGCCGGAGCCGCTGCTCGCCCTGCACCACTCCGAGCCGAACCTGGAGTGCCCGGTCGGACGCGGAATCCGCCCGGTGCTCACCGACCTGTACGACGAGGCGACCGACGCTTTCCGGAACGCGCTGGCGCGCTCGACCGTTACCGACGTCCTGGAGAGGATTTTGGCATGATCGTCGAATTGCGCCGTTACACCCTGCGCGAGGGTCGCCGGGCCGAACTGATCGACCTGTTCGACCGCGAGTTCGTCGAGACCCAGGAGGAACTGGGGATGGCCGTGCTGGGTCAGTTCCGCGACCTCGACCGCGCCGACCGGTTCGTGTGGCTGCGCGGATTCACCGACATGCCCTCGCGTCAGGCCGGGCTGACGGCCTTCTATTCGGGCCCGGTGTGGGCGAAGCACGGGCCGGCCGCGAACGCGACGATGCTCGATACGGACGACGTGCTGCTGCTGCGCGAAATCGTTGCGGTGCCGGTGTTCGACCGCGGCGCCGCCAATCCCGAATCGGTTCTGCACGCGACGATCTGGTACTGGGCCGGCCCGTTCCCGGACCCCACCCGGATTCCGCGGGACACTCTGGCCGTGTTGCGGACCGAGTACGCCGCGAACAACTTCCCCGGGCTACCGGTACGGGAGGGAGAACATGCGCTGGTCTGGCTAACCCGGTCGCCGCTGGAGGCGGACGTACCCGCGGAAGTGGTGAAGGTCGAAAACCTCCGCCTCCGGCCCACCCGACGCTCCACCCTCCACTGAGGCCGCGTCGATTGGGCGACAACAGGCGCGAGCGTACGCGCTGAGCGGGTCTTCCGATCATCGATGTCGACGGGGCGCCAGCTCGGCCAGGATCTCGCGGACATCGGCCGGGTGCAGGTTCAGCGCCTCGAACTGATCCGCCGTGGCCCACAGAAGCTCATAGCTGTTGTTCGGGCCGCTCTCCGCCAACTCCGGGCCGGACAACACGGGCACGCCCTCGACATCGGCCATCAGGAAATAGAACGCCGGACGGCCGTTGTGTCGTCCCGTCCACACCCGCTGGCCGATCGTCGCCCGCAGCCCCGTCTCCTCGAGGAGTTCGCGCACCGCCGCCACCTCGGCGGTTTCGCCGTCCTCGACGTGGCCTCCGGGAAGCACCGCGTAACGGTGTCCGGGACAGCCCGGGCCCGGCCGGCCACCGTCCTCGCACATCACACAGGCCGCCGAGGACTCCTGCCGGAGGAACCGTTTGATCAGCAGGACTCGAGATCCTTCGATCACGACCGCCACCGCCCTGGAAACCGGGCGGTCCCGTTCAGCGAGTCGCTTGAAGTTCAGCAGCTGCCGCCGAGCCATGACGAGGTCGCCGATGGACAGTCCGGGTGCGGTCCAGCGGCTGGTCTGCATGACGACCTTCAGCAGCAGGCGGGTCCGGTCGTGCTCCTCGGGCACGAGGACGTACGACATGAAGGCGCCCATGATCGTGCCGGTCAGCTGCTTTCCGGGGTCGACCGAGACGATCCGGCCGAGGCGCCGGCCGCCGGCCGTGGTGAATGCCTCGCCGACCTCGGGCTCGGGCAGGCCTACCAGCTGTCGAGGAGAGCGGCGGCAGCGGTTGTCGATCCAGTCGTAGGAGTACGGGGCGATCCTCACCTGGGCCACCCATGGCCACACGGCTTCGGCCGGCGCCTCGACTCGCACACCCCGCCACGCCTGCAGCGCGGGCGAGACAACGAAGTCATCGCAGGGATAGGAGCGCGACATCTCGCCGTCGGTCACGCCCCACCGGTCACCGATCATGCATCCATCATCCATCGCCGCAGCCGGCGTCGTACCGCCACAGCTCGGGGACGGCGCGAACCAGGAGGGCGACCACACCCACGGTGAGCACGCCACCCACGCCGATCGCCGCGCGGGCGCCCACTGCCGCCCCCGCGAAGCCGTGCACCACGTTGGCCAGTTGCGGTCCGCCCATCAGGACCACGGTCAGCGAGCCCTGGATGCGGCCGCGCAGGGCATCGTCCGTGTACGCCTGGGAGATCGCGTTGCGGAACGTGCTCAGCACGAAGTTGACGGCGCCGCCCAGCACGAGCGCCGCCACCGCGATGGGCAGGCTCGCGGTCAGGGCGAGCAGCACCACGCAGCCGCCCCAGGCCATCGCGGCCGAGGCCATGAGCGCGCCGTGCCGCCGCGCGCGGCTGAACGTCCCCGACAGCAGGCCGGCCAGCAGCACCCCGGCCGGGTACGCCGCGAACAGCACGCCCAGTTCCGCGCCGCCGCCGGCCGGTCCGCCGTACGTGCGCTCGGCCAGTTCCGGCAGCAGCGCGTGCGGCAGCGCGAGAACCATGGCGGCCAGGTCCACGGCCAGGATCGCGACCAGCACCCGACGCCCCGCCAGGTACCGGAAGCCGTCGCCGAGCCGGCGCAGCGTGCCCCCGGCGAGGGTCGCCGTCGGGGGCATCGCCGGCAGCCGGGCCACCGCCCACAGCACGGTGCCGAGCGCGAGCGCGTCGAGCAGGTAGAGCGTGCCGAGCCCGATCGCCGGGATCAGCACGCCGGCCAGCAGCGGGCCGACGACGGCGCCGCTGTACCGGGTCAGTGCGCTGAGGCTGTTGGCCGCGACCAGTTGCCCGGCCGGCACGACGCGGGGCACGGCGGCGCCCATCGAGGTCAGCGTGGCGCCATAGCTGACCCCTTGCACGGCGACAAGCAGAAGCAGCAGTGGTACGGAGTCGAGCCCGGCCCGTGCGTTGACCCAAAGCCCGAGATAGGCCAGCCCGAGCCCGGCGTTACCGGCCAGCAGCAGCCGCCGGCGGTCCATCGCGTCGGCGAGGGCGCCCGACCACAGCGCCGACACGACCAGGGCGCACAACGAGACCGCGGCCGACACTCCGACCAGGGCCGACGAGCCGGCGATCGTGAACAGCTGCGTCGGCACCGCGATGAGGCTGAAGGAGCCGCCGACCGCCGTGACCGCCGATGCCACCCAGAGCCGGCGGAAGGCGGGAACCGTCAACGGCCGTCGATCGACAAAGAGCTTCACGGCACCGATCGTGTGCCTTACCCCAGGGGGAAGGTCCAGGGGAAGGTACACACCCTTGACCGCGGTCGCCCGGCGGTCGCACGCTGTGGGCCATGAGCTGGATCGATCGGCGAACCGCTCAGCGGCTGGCCATCATCGGCGACTACCGGTTCCCGGCCGGGGTCCGCCACCGATTCTCGGTGGGACACGACAGCCTCGACACCGCCGGGATCGCCCTCGTGGAGGACGCCACCCGCCAGTGGTTCCGGCTGGCCGCCCGCCACCCGCGGGCCACCCTGTCGATGCCCTCGGTGGTGGCCGACGACCTGTGGCGCGAGACGATCCGCGACACCCGCGGTTACGCCGACCTCTGCGACGCCGCCTTCGGGCGCCTCCTGGCCTACCAGCCGGAGCACACCGGCCCGGGCCTGGCCGACGCCTTCCGCCGGGCCCGCGAGGACGAGGGCTGCGGCCCCGGCGAGCTGCCCCTGCTGTTCCGGGTGGATAAGGCGCTCGTGGTGAGGGGCGGCCGGAACTACCTCGCCGACTGCGGCGGCCGCGGCCAGTGCCACGAGTTCCCCGGCGCGATCTGCCTGCAGCACGTGGCCGGCGTCGAGAAGCCCCGCCGGCGCTGGCCGGGCCAGTTCGGAAGCGCGGACGCGAACACCGGCGACATCGGCGGCGTCGGCTTCGGGCCCTAGAAACGCCGGCCTGTCGATCCGGGGCCGGTCCCGTTCGTCGGTGGGGCATGAACGACATCGTGATCGAAAGCATCGCCCGGCCCGCGCGCACGCTCGCCGGATCGTGGCTGGACGTGATCGCCTCGAACCTCGACTACCACCGGGCGACCTTCCTCTGGAAGTGCGCCGGCCTCACCGAGGCTCAGCTGCGGCGCCGTCCGCTGCCGTCGGAGCTGACCCTGCTCGACCTCATGCGCCACCTCCGGGGGGTCGAGCGGTACTGGTTCCAGGTGCGGCTCGCGGGCATCACTCCCCCGGCGACCGATCCCACGTCGGCCGCCGAGATCTACGCCGGCTACCTGGCGGCCTGCGACCAGTCGCGGGAGCTGTTCGGCAAGGTCACCGAGGACCTCGGCCGTACGGTCGCCAATCCGGAGTTCGGCGACACCGACGTCCGGTTCCTGCTCGAGCATCTGATCGAGGAATATGCCCGGCACGTGGGCCACGCCGACCTGATCCGCGAGGCCATCGACGGCGCCACCGGCGAATGAATTAGCGTTCCGGGAATGGACCTCGAGCCCTACCGCCGTGAGCTCGTCGTCTACTGCTACCGGATGCTCGGCTCGTTCCACGAGGCCGAGGACCTGGTTCAGGAGACGATGCTGCGCGCCTGGAAAGCGCGGGAACGGTACGACAGCGAACGCGCGTCGGTGCGGACGTGGCTTTATCGCATCGCCACGAACGTCTGTCTGACCGCGCTCGAATCCGGGCGGAAGCGGCCGTTGCCGTCGGGTCTGGGCGCGCCGAGCGACGATCCAGCCGCGCCTCTCACGCCGGCCATGGACATTCCCTGGCTCCAGCCGTTTCCCGGCCCCGGATCGGGGGCCGATCTGCGGTTGGCGCTGATCGCGGCGATGCAGTTCCTGCCGGCCCGGCAGCGTGCCGTGCTCGTTCTCCGCGAGGTCCTCGAGTTCAGCGCGGCCGAGGTGGCGACCCAGCTCGGCACGACGATTCCGGCGGTCAACAGCGCGCTGCAACGGGCCCGCGCGGCCGTTTCCGGCGCCCGCGAGGGCGAGGTCGCCGAGCCCGGCGACCCGGAGGTGCGCACGGCGATCGACGAATATGTGCGGGCCTTCGAGGCGGCCGACATTCCCGGTCTCGTACGGCTGCTGACCGCCGACGCCGTGCTCGAGATGCCGCCGGTTCCGCTGTGGTACCGGGGCCGTGCCGATTACGGCCGGTTCATGGAGCGCGTTTTCCGGATGCGGGGCGCGGGCTGGGCCATGACGCGGCTCGATGCCAACGGCCAGCCCGCGCTCGCCGCGTACGCGCCCCTCCCCGACGGCGGAAAACGGCTGCACACCCTCCAGGTCCTCACCATCACCGGCGGTCTCGTCGCGCACAACGTCGTGTTCGCCGACCCCGCCGTGCTGAGCTCCTTCGGCCTGCCCACCGAAATTTCTTGAAGCAATTCGCCCGTACGCGATGAGCCCCCGCGATGTCGCCGGTAGGTACCGCCGGACACCGACCGACACGAAGGGATCGTCACCATGAGCGTCATCGTCATCGAGTTCATCACCCTGGACGGGATCGTCGAGGATCCGGACGGTTCCGCCGGCACCCCGACCGGCGGCTGGGCATTCCGGCACGGTCGCGAGGCGGTCGCCGGCGACAAGTTCCGCCTCGGCGCCCTCATGGACGACGGCGTGATGCTGCTCGGCCGCACCACGTGGCAGTTGTTCTCCCGGCTCTGGCCCGGCCGCGACGACCCGTTCTCGGCGCGGATGAACGCCATTCCGAAACTGGTCGCCACGCGTACGGCAATGGACGTCGGTGCTTGGTCGAATTCCCGCACGATCGACGGTGACCTGATCGACACCGTCAAGCGCCAGGACCGCGACGTCATCGTCACGGGAAGCATCGGCGTCGTGCACACCCTGATGGCCGCCGACCTGATCGACGAGTACCGCCTGCTGACCTTTCCCACGATCCTCGGCGCCGGCCGCCGCCTCTTCCCCGCCGCCGGCCCGGCGAGCCACCTCCGGACGCTGTCCGCCGACCCCTCCGGCGCCGCCGTCCTCACCCGATATGGCCGGGCGTCGATGGCTGGATGATCGGCTAATTGTCCGGGCGCGGCCCGGAGCGGAGCATCCGAACCGGATTGCCCGGTAGCTCCGACCCGAGGAGGAACCCATGAAGCGTCCGGTCTTGATCATTCTCGCCGCGTCCACCACCGCCGGACTGCTGGCCGCGGTGGCCGGTTCGACGCCGGCCGCCGCCACCGACTCGGCGCGGCCGGCGATGCGGTTCCACGTGCAGTTCAGCCCGTTCTCGTACCTCGATCTCGGCGCGCCCGGCCCGACCATGGGCGACCAGATCATCTCCCACGACCTGCTCTTCGACGCCGCCGGGCGCCAGGTCGGCCACGACGGCGTGGCCTGCACCATCACCGATCCCGACGGCGGCCCCGAGGCCCAGTGCACCGCAACGTTCGCGCTCCCCGGCGGCCAGCTGGCCACCCAGTTCCTGAACACCCCGCCGCCGGTGAAGCACTTCGCGGTGACCGGCGGCACCGGCGCCTACCGCAAGGCCCGGGGGGAGGCCATCCTGGTCGAGAACGGCGACGGCACCGGAGACGTGACGTTCACCCTGACGTCATGATGGAGTAGGACATGGATCGAGGCGCCCGCGACGAGGTGCTCGGGCGCCTGGCCGCGGCGGTCGGCTCGGTCACGGTGGCACACCCGACGCGGGTGGCCATCGACGGGGCGCCCGCCGCCGGCAAGACCACGCTCGCCGACGAGCTGGCCGTCATCCTGCGCGCCGGGGGGCGCGACGTCATCCGCGCGACGATCGACGATTTCCTCTTCCCGCGGGCGCGGCGGTATCCGCGCGGGGAGTACTCGGCCGAGGGCTGCTACTTCGACACCCACGACTACGACGCGCTGAACCGGGTGCTGCTCGATCCGCTCGGTCCGGGTGGGGATCGGCGCTTCCGGCCCGCCGTCTACGACCACGCCACGGACACGACGGTGTCCCCGCCGGTCACGACCGCCCCGGCCGGCGCCGTCTTGCTCTTCGACGGCGTCTTCCTCATGCGCCCGGAGCTGATCGACCGGTGGGATCTGCGCGTCTTCGTGTCGACCGCGCTCGAGAAGACCGTGGATCGGGCGGTGATCCGTGAGCGCCGGGTGTCGTCCCGGGCCGAGGTCGAGCGGCGCTGGCGCGAGCGCTACATCCCCGCCCAGCGGCTCTACTTCGCCACCGTCCGCCCGGCCGACCACGCCGACATCATCGTGCACAACGACTGATCCGAGCGGCCGTGCCGTATTTTCGATCGACGTGAGCACTGTGCCGGCGCCCGATGAGCGGACGCGCTATTCCTCCCGTCGGACCGACGAGATCGACGCCCAGAGCTGGCCCGCGTTCGGCGCGGACGAGCGGAAGCTGCTGGACTCGGTCGGTGAGGTCATCCGGCCCGGGCCCGGTGAGATCCTGTGGGACGGCGGCGAGTCGTACGACTTCTACTTCGTCCGCGCCGGCGGCATCGGTCTCGTGGATCGGCGGGACGACCGGGTCGTGGTCGTGGTGGAGCCGGGCGACTTCGTCGGCGAACTCGGGATGCTGATGGGGCAACCGGCCTACCTTGCGGGCGTCGCGATGCCGGACAGCACGCTGCTGCGGGTACGCGTCGAGGACCTGCGCCGGCTCATCGCCACCTCGGTGGAGTTGGGCGACCTGCTGGTTTCCGCGTTCGATGCCCGGCGGCGCATGCTGACCCGCTGGGGCGAGGGTGGCCTCGTCCTGGCCGGCGACGACGACCTCCACCTGCGCCGGCTGCAGGAGTTCGCCGAACGCAACCACCTCCCCTACCGCACGGTGCTGCGCTCGGACGACGCCGCCTGGGCCGGCCTCGCCGCGACGACCGCGCTTCCCGAGCAGGGCGCGGCCGTGGTGACCGGGCAGGGACGGGTGCTGGCCGATCCGACGACCCGTGACCTGGCCACCGCCACCGGCCTGGACCTCTGCCCGGTTCCCGGCCAGCCGCCGTGTGACCTGCTGATCGTCGGCGCCGGGCCGGCGGGGCTGGCGGCCGCCGTCTACGGGGCCTCCGAGGGGCTCGATGTCGTGCTCGTCGAGGACGTCGCCCCGGGCGGGCAGGCCGGCACCTCCTCGCGCATCGAGAACTACCTGGGCTTTCCCCGTGGCGTCGCGGGCAACGAGCTGGCCCGGTCGGCGATGCTGCAGGCGGTCAAGTTCGGGGCGCGGCTCGTCTCGCCGCGCACCGTCACCGGGTTGACGCGGGTGCCGGCCGGATTCCGGGTCCGGCTCGACGACCAGACCGACGTCGACGCCCGCGCCGTGGTGGTCGCCAGCGGCGTCCAGTACCGGCGGCTGCCGATCCCCGGCGTGGCCGAGTTCGAGGGCCGCGGCGTCTTCTACGCGGCCACCGAGATCGAGGCGCGCGCCTGTCTCGGCCAGGAGGTGGTCGTGGTCGGCGGCGCCAACTCGGCCGGCCAGGCCGCTCTCTTCCTGGCAAGGCACGCCGACCGCGTGCACGTGCTCATCCGCCGCGACGACCTCGCCGAGACCATGTCGAGCTACCTGTCGCAGCGGCTCCTCCACCACGACCGGATCACCGTCCACCCGAGGTCGGAGCTGACCTCGGTCGGCGGCGACGACCGGGTCACCCACCTGACATGGCGGGAGGCGCACGAGCAGCGCGACGTCCACCAGGCGGCCGGCGGGCTGTTCCTGATGATCGGCGCGCTCCCGTCCACCACCTGGCTGCGCGACCTGGGCGTCGAGCTCGACGACAAGGGCTTCGTGACGACCCGGGGAACGTTCGAGACCTCCGTGCCCGGCCTCTTCGCCGTCGGCGACGTGCGCGCCGGCTCGGTCAAGCGAGTGGCCTCCGCGGTCGGCGAGGGATCCGTGGTGATCTCCGCGGTGCACGCGTTCCTCGGCGCCGACCACTGAGGCGCCGACCATTGAGGCGCCCGGCCGCCGGCAATGGCACCCACCTGACCGGGCCGCCGGCGCCGAACGCCGCATCACAAGCGGCGTTCGGCGGGGGGAAACTCCGGTCAGAAGACGCGGATGGCGGCGTCGGCCGGCTCCCGCAGCAGGCCCTCGATCTCGTCGTCGAGGCGGACCAGGGTCAGCGACGCGCCGGCCATGTCGAGCGACGTGCAGTACTCGTTCACGTAGCTGCGGCCGACCGTGATGCCGCGCGCGGCCAGTTGCTGGTGGGCGCGCCGGTAGAGGATGTAGAGCTCGCTCACCGGCGTGCCGCCGAGGCCATTGATCATGAGGGCGACCCGGTCACCCGACTCGTACGGGAGATCCGTCACCACCGCGTCGAGCAGGTCGTCGACGATCTGGTCGGCCGAGGCGAGCGTGCGCCGCTCGCGGCCGGGCTCGCCGTGGATACCGACGCCGAACTCCATCTCGTCGGCGCCCAGCTCGAACAGCGGCGAGCCCTTGGCCGGCGGCGTGCACGCGGTCAGCGCCACGCCCATCGTGCGCGTCACGTCGTTGACCTTGCGGCCGATCCGGAGCAGCTCGTCGAGGTCGGCGCCCTTCTCCGAGGCCGCGCCGACGGCCTTGATCACGAAGAAGTTCCCGGCCACGCCGCGGCGGCCGACCGTGTAGAGGGAGTCCTGCACGGCCACGTCGTCGTTGATGGTGAGGATCTCGCACCGTACGCCCTCGGCCTCGGCCATCTCCTTGCCCATGTCGAACGCCATCCGGTCGCCGGTGTAGTTGTTCACCAGCAGCAGGACGCCCTTGGGCGAGTTGAGCAGCTTCGCGGTCTCGTAGACGTAGTCCATCGGCGGGGCCGCGAACACGTCGCCGGGGCAGGCCGCGTCGAGCATCCCCGTGCCGACCGCCATCACGTGGGCCGGCTCGTGCCCGGAGCCGGAGCCCTGCACGATCGACACCTTGTCGGCCCGGGGCGCGTCGGCCCGCATGATCAGGTTGTAGGCGGGGACGTACTTGAGGGTGTCCGGGTTGGCCAGGGCGACGCCCTCCAGCATCTCCGCCACGTAGCTCTTCGGATCGTTGACGAACTTCTTCACGACGCCGCTCCCTTCTGCCAGGTCTCGCTGATCCGTTCGGCGATGACGGCCACCGCCATGGCGCCGGCGTCGACCGACCCCCTGCTGCGCTCACCCGTGTACGACGCACGGCCCCGCTTGGCGACCATCCCGCTCGTGGCGTCGGCCGCTTCCCGCGCGGTCGCCGCCGCGGCCCGGACCGCTTCCTCCGCCGACGCGCCCTCGTTCAGCGACCGTTCGAGGCGGTCGGTCATCGGGACCAGCGCGTCCAGCAGCGTCTTGTCGCCGACGTCGGACTGGCCCCGCGCCTTGATCCCGTCGGTCGCCGCGCGCAGCATCGCGACGACCCGCTCGCCGGTCAGGTCGGCGTCACCGGCGGCGGTGCCGGCGCGAATGAAGGCGGTGCCCCAGATGGGTCCCGAGGTGCCACCGATCCGAGAGGCGATCACCATGCCGGTACGCTTCAAGAACGTCCCGGCGTTGGATCGGTCCAGGTCATCCCACCCCTCCAGGAGCTTCTCGAAGCCCCGGGCGAGCGAATAGCCGAAGTCGCCGTCGCCGACGACCGAGTCGAGGTCGCCGAAGTACTTCTCGTTCTCGATGGCGGTCTCGGCGATCGTCCGTACCACCTGTTCCGTCCCGTCGATGGTCATCTGCTCTCTCCCGGAAGACAGGCGCGCAGGTCGTCGAGCGCGACAAAGTCGCCCGGCCGCGCGAAACTTCGATTCGCCAGCACCTCGATCGGCGGGCGGCCGGGGTCGCCCAGTTCCGAGACCACCAGGACGGCCTCGGAGAAGTCCTCGTCGCGGGTGTAGCCGTTGACCGTCACGAGGCAGCGCAGGCCGGCGCCGGTCGCCGCGAGCAGCCCGTTGCGCGAGTCCTCGACCACCAGCGTCTCCGCCTTGGTCAGGCCCAGCCGCTCGACGGTCAGGTCGTAGATGGCCGGGTCCGGCTTCTTGGCCGGCACCACGTCGCCGGCGAACACCGGCACGCTCTTCGCCGTCGCGGCGCCGACCGCGTTCTCCAGCACCGCCCGGACCGACTCCTCGGCCGAGGTCGACGCGACCGCGACGGTCCAGCCCTCGCCGAGCGCCGCCTCGATGATCCGCGCGATGCCCGGTCGCGGCGGGATGCGACCCTCGGCGACCAGGGCCTTGAACGCCGCGGTCTTGGCCTTGTGCCAGGTCGCCAGCAGGTCGGCCCGGTCACCGCGTACGGCCGCGGCGAAGGCGGGATCGTCGAACAAGCTCGCCATCCGCTCCTTGCCGCCGCCGATCCGCAGCTTCTCGCCGTACTCCTGCTCGCTCCAGTGCGCCGGCAGGCCGAACCGCTCGAAGGTGGCGTTGAAGGCGGGCAGGTGGCCGTGCCGTTCGGTGTCGGCCAGCACCCCGTCGCAGTCGAAGACGAGGGCGGTCACCAGGCTTTCCCCGCGCTTCCGAAGAGGCGGATGTGCGCGCGGGCCATCTCCATCACCGCGGCGCGCTGCTCGCGGAACAGCGAGGGCGGATCCCATTTGTCGCGCTCGGCGGCCGCCCGCAGATGGGCGAGCCCCGACTTCATGAAGCTCTCCTTGAGGGCCGTCGAGATGTTGACCTTCGCGCACCCGCGCGCGATCAGGTCGGTGAACTGCTCGTCGGAAAGCCCGGTCCCGCCGTGCAGCGCCATCGGGATGCCGGTCGCCGCGACCAGGTCGCTCACCCGTTGCGCGTTCAGCGTGGGCGCCTGCTTGTACTGGCCGTGGGCGTTGCCGATGGCCGGGGCGAAGCAGTCGACGCCGGTGTTCTTGATGAAGTCGACGGCGACCTCGAGCGACTGGATCTTCGACGCCTCGTCCGAGCCGACGTCGTCCTCGACGCCCTGGATGCCCTCGATCTCCCCTTCGACGTGCGCCCCGGTGCGCCGCGCCTCGGCGACGACCTCGGTGGTCTGCCGCCGGTTCTCGGCGACGGCGAGCTCGTGGGCGTCGAAGAGCACCGAGTTCCAGCCTCCGGCGAGACAATCGGAGATGACCGTACGGTCGGGGCAGTGGTCGAGATGGAGGGTGACCGGGACGTCGACGTCCCGCATCAGCGCGCCGAAGATGTCGAAGAGCTGACTCCGGCCGTACATCTTCACCGTCTTGACCGAGGTCTGCAGGATGACCGGCGCCCGTTCCTCGACCGCCGTGGCGAGGACGGCCTCGATGCTCAGGTCGTTGATGATGTTGAAGGCGGCGACCCCGTAACGTTCGGCGAGGGCGCGGTCGAGGATCTCCTTCATGGACACGACGGGCATGCGCCCAGTCAAGCCACGCGTCACCCGCTCGCGGTATGGGGTGAATCCCCCAGGCCCCGGCCCAGCCAACCGTTGTCCAGCGCGGTGACCACGGCGGCGGTGCGGTTCGAGGCGCCGGTCTTCCGCATGATCGCGGCGACGTGCTTCTCCACCGTCTTCGGCGACATGCCCAGGCGCGACGCGATCTCCCGGTAGGTGAGCCCCTGGCGGAGCGGCTCGAGGACCTCGGACTCGCGCGCCGTGAAGGGCGAGGGGGCGGCCGGCATCGCGTACGGGATGTCGGCCCGCAGAATGACCCCCCAGCCGCGTACCTTCTCGACGGTGACCTCGCCGCCCGCGATGCGCGGCGGTTGATCCGCCCAGGCCGCGCCGTTCGTCTCGTCCTGGACGATGACCCGCACGCCCTCGGGCCGGTAGACGATGCCGACGCGCAGGCTCGGTCCGGCCTCCGCCACCAGATCGGCCGCCACCCGCGCGACCTCGGGCGCGACCGGCCGCACGACGCCCGCCTCGGTCACCACGGTGCCGGCCCGCCGCAGCACGGTGGCCAGCGAGGTGTCGAGCCGCCCGGTCCGCACGATCGCCGCCGCCGCGGTCTGGGTGAGCGTCTCGAGATCGTCCACGTCGCGGGTGGAGAACGCCCCCGCGCCCGGCGCGAAGGTCACGCTGACCGCGATGACGTCGCCACGCCACCAGATCGGCACGGCGGCGGCCGGCCCCCGGCGAACCGGATCGGCCCCGGCGAGATGCCCGCGGCGCAGTTGCCCGTACTCCGGGATGACCACCGGCCGCCGGCTGCCGAACGCCCGCCCGGTGGCCCCCTCGTCCAGCGGAAACGTGTCCCCCAGCCGGCAGAAGGCGCCGTACTCGGCGGCCTTGGTGTACCGCCCGGCCGCCGCGTCGATGAGCGACACGCTGCCCGCGGCCGAGTTGGTGAGGCGCGCGGTGTGCCGCAGCAGGCGACGCAGCACGGACTCGAGGCGGAGGTCGCCGTAGACGTCGGCAACCGCCTCGGCCAGCCGGAACCCGTCGCCGCCGGGAGTCACTCCCCGAACATAGGTTCCGCCGCCGCAGATCAAAAGAGCGATCCTCCGAAACTTTCGGTTCTGTGTCGTAAAGTCGCCGATCGTTCTCGCGCCGATCCACCTCGCTGTTGGCTTCGCGACGCCATATGCAGGGATTACGGCTTCTTCATTTATCGAGACGTTTCCGGAAGTTGTTGACACCCGTGGGAGCGCGCCCAATACTTCATCCATCGATGAATGTCACCGCCTGGTGCGCCTGCTCCCGCTGGTTCCACCGCCGGCGCCGGGCGTCGCGCCGGGCTCCCCCTCGAGGAAGGATGCACGCGCGTGAACGACTCCCCCGTCCCCCCGTCCCGGCGCGGGCGTAACCGTATGAGGCTCCTCATCGGCGGCATCAGCGCTGTCGCGCTGGCCGTCACCACCATCGGGCTGGCCGGCGTGGCCCATGCCGAGGCCGACCGCACGGTCACCTCGAACACGACCGGCACCCACAACGGCTACTTCTTCTCGTACTGGAAGGACTCCGGCAACGTCACGATGACCCTGGGCGCCGGCGGCAACTACAGCGTCAGCTGGAACGGGATCAACAACACCGTGGTCGGCAAGGGCTGGAAGCCGGGATCGAGCCACACGGTCAACTACTCGGGCGCCTTCAACTGCGGCGGCAACTGCTACCTGGCGCTGTACGGGTGGACGACGAACCCGCTCATCGAGTACTACATCGTCGAGAACTTCGGCAGCTACAACCCGAGCAGCGGGGCCACGCGGCTGGGCTCGGTCACGACCGACGGCAGCACGTACGACATCTATCGCACCCAGCGGGTGAACCAGCCGTCCATCATCGGCACCGCGACGTTCTACCAGTACTGGAGCGTCCGGCAGCAGCACCGCACCGGCGGCACGATCACCACCGCGAACCATTTCCGGGCGTGGGCCAACCTGGGGCTCAATCTCGGCTCGCACGACTACCAGATCCTGGCCACCGAGGGGTACCAGAGCAGTGGCAGCTCCAACATCACGGTGACCGAGGGGACCGGGCCGACAACTCCGACAAGTCCGACAACGCCGACCTCGCCCTCCAGCCCACCGCCGACCGGCGGCAGCTCCAGCGCCTGCAAGGTGACGAACTCGGTGAGCGCCTGGAACACCGGCCTGACCGACAACATCACCATCGCCAACACCGGCTCGTCCGCGATCAACGGCTGGTCGCTGAAGTTCAACCTGGCGTCCGGGCAGTCGATCACCTCGGGCTGGAACGCCACGTACTCCCCGACCAGCGGCGCGGTGACCGCGACCAACGCGTCGTACAACGGCTCGATACCGCCGGGCGGCTCGACGACGATCGGCTTCCAGGCCAACCACAACGGAAACAGCGCCGCACCCAGCGGCTTCACCCTGAACGGCGCGACCTGTAGCTGAGCGCTGAGGCCTCGTCGCCGGGCTCGGCTCCGGCGACGAGGCCGCTCTCTAGACTGGGTCCGGTGAGCAACGGGATCGCGGTGGCCACGACCTTCGTCTGGCTGGGCATGGTGCTGGCCATCTCGTTCCTCGAGGCCCCGCTGAAGTTCCGGGCGCCGGGCGTCACGCTGCGGATCGGCCTCGGGATCGGGCGCCTGGTGTTCCGCGCGCTCAACGCGGTCGAGCTGGTGCTGGCGGTCGTCGTGGCGATCGGGCTGGCCGCGGGCGGGGCCGGCGTCGCGGAGCGGATCGCGTTCCTGGTCGCGGCGGTCGCCTTGCTCGCCCAGCTCGTGGGCGTGCGGCCGGCGTTGACCCGGCGCTCGAACGCGGTTCTCGAAGGGCTCGACGCGCCTCGGTCGCGGGCCCATCTCGTCTACATCGCCCTGGAGCTGGTCAAGGTCGCCGCCTTGATCACCGCCGGGGTGCTGCTGCTCGGGTCATGACGACCACCGGGGGCGACAGTGGGGCGCCTGACCGATTCGAGGCCGGCCGCCCCGGCGCCGGGCCGGGCCGATTTGAGGCCGATCGCTCGGGTGCCGGTCGGACGCCGGGGCGATTTGAGACCGACCGCTCGGGTGCCGGTCGGACGCCGGGGCGATTTGAGTCCGACCGCTCGGGTGCCGGTCGGACGCCGGGGCGATTTGGGGCCGATCGCGCCTGGGGCGAGCGGGCGGCGCGGCCGTTGCGGCTGCTCGCGGGCGCCGACCCGGCGCCCACCGCGGACGAGCTGGCGGCGCTGCGGGACGGGCTTTCCCGGCGCGATGAGGTGGCGGCGGAGCTGGTCCGGGCCGTACCGGGAAAACATCTCCACCGCGCGCTCGCCCAAGGGCCGTCGCCCGACCATCCCGAGCCGGTCCGGGCGTTCTTCGACATCGTCACGAAACGGCCCGAGTGGGTCGACGACGCACTGCTCGCCCGGGGTGCGCGGGCCTGCCGCGCGTACGGGATGGATGCCGGTCTGGTGTTGGCCTATGGTTCGCTTCTCGGTGGATATCGGACGGCGGCGGCGCTCGAACCGCTGGTCCGCACCGGGCGCCTGACCGGCGGCGAGACGCAGCGCCGGATCGTCGAGACCTCGCTCTGGTGGCGGGCGGTGACCGAGCCGGGCGGTCTGGCGGCGGGTGGCCGGGGCTTCCTGATGTCTTTGCACGTACGGGTCATGCACGCGCTGGTGAACGCCCGGCTCGAGGCCGATCCGACCTGGGACCACGCGTTCCGCGGTGTGCCGATCAACCAATACGACCAGGCGAGCACGCTCGGCGTCTTCAGCACGAGCTTTCTGCTTCACTTGCGCCTTTTGGGCGTACGGGTGACGCGTGCCGATGCCGCGGCGGTGATGCACCTCTGGTCCTATGTGGGCTGGCTGATGGGTGTCGACGACGAGTGGCTGCCCCACACCGAGAAGCGCGGGCGGCGGCTTCTCTACCACTTCCTGGCCTATGACCCGCCGCCCGACCAGAACAGCCGCGATCTGGCCCGCGCGCTGATCGAGTCTTCGCTCGACTCCCGCGACTTTCTCGACCGGGAGCGCGCGCTGTCGGTGAGCTCGTGGCTGCTCGGCCCGGCCGCCATGCGCGACCTCGGCCTGCCCTACCGGCTGCCCTGGTACGGGCTGACGCGGGTGGCGGCCAACCTGGTGATCAGCCAGGGCCTCGGACGGCTGCCCGGCGGCCGCTCGATCCTGCTGGCGCGCGGGGAACGGCAGGCCCGGGCCCAGTTCGCGCGCTGGGGCCGAAAATTGTCGTAGGCAGGGTCTAGCTTCTCCGGCATGACACCACTCAATGGCCGCGGAAGGCTTCTTCCAGCCACCACGACGGGCGACCGGCGGCGACTTTCGCGTCGACAACCATGGGGCCGTCACGGGGTCCGGCCAGCCATTCTCCGACCGGCCCGAGATCGCCGGCCGCGCGCACCGTGACGGCCGCACAGCCGTGGCCGCGAGCGATCGCGGCAATGTCCGTGTCCGGAAAAACGACCGTGTCGAGGGGGTGACCGCCAGGCCCGAAGTGATGCACCTCGGCCCCATAGGCGTTGTCGTTGTAGACGACGATCAGCATGCCCAGCCCGAGCCGGCAGATCGTCTCGAGCTCGGCGATGGCCATGAGAAAGCCGCCGTCCCCGCACGCCGCCACCGGCAGCCGATCGGGCATCGCGAGCGCCGCACCGAGCGCGCTCGCCAGTCCGAGCCCGATCGACTGAAACGCCTGCGTGAAACAGAACCCTCGCTCGTCCGGAACGGAGAGAAACATAGCCGGATAGCCCATGAAGTTCCCGGAGTCGACCGCCACCACCCGAGCGTCCGGCACCAGATCATCGAGCGCGATGGTCACCGTGCGGGGGTCGATGTGGGTTTCGTCGCCGTCGTCCTCGTAGGGGAGGTCGCGCCACCGCCCGGCGGCGGCCAGCCGGTTCTGGACGTCGGGCGTGCGGTAGCCGCGAGCGGGCGCGCTCGGTGCGGGGTCGAAGGCGTCGGCGCTCGGGCCGCGGCCGGAAGCATCAGCGCTCGGGCCGCGGCCGGAAGCATCAGCGCTCGGGCCGGGGCCGGAAGCATCAGCGCTCGAGTCGCGGCCGGACACGTCGGCGCTCGACGGGAGGCTGCCGGCACGCGCGAGCTCGGCGTGATCGTCGCCGGCGGGCTCGGCGCTGCCGTCGCCGGCGTGCGCGGGCTCGGTGTGGCCCTCGGCTGCGGCGGTTTCGGTCTCGGGACTGTCGTCGGCGTCGGCCGTCCGCGTCAGCGCAGACCGGACGGCCTCGGCGGTGGCGCGGACGTCGCCGACCACGCCCAGGTCCAGGCGGTTGTGTGCGCCGAGGGCGGACTCGTCGAGGTCCACCTGGGCGACCGTGGCGGACGGCGGGAGGAGGGCGCCGTGGCGGGTGGTCCACATGTTGAGGGAACTGCCCCAGGCCACGATCACGTCGGCGCCGGTGATCAGGTCGGCGGCCGTGGGGGTGGCGAAACCGCCGGAGACGTCGAGGTTCCAGGGATTTCCGGCGAACAGGCCCTTGGCCACCGCCGACGTGGCCAGGAGGGCGCCGCACGCTTCGGCCAGGGCGGTCAGCTCGGCGGCCGCGGCCAGGGCGCCCCGGCCGGCGATGAAGACCGGGCGCGCGGACCCGGCCAGCAGCGACGCCAGCTCCGCGACCGACGCTGAGGAGGCAACCGGGCCGGCGGGGGCGGGCGCGGGCCCGGCGGGGGCGGGCGCGCGGCCGGCGGGTGCGGGCGCGGGCGACGCGGACTGCGCGGGGACGGTCGGTGCGGCGGGGGCGGCCGGCCCGGCGGGGGCGGGCTGGGACTGGATGTCCAGCGGGAGGTTGAGGACCACGGCGCGGCGTTCGGTGATGGCCAGGAGCCAGGCGTTGGTGGCGTCCGCGACGGCGGTCTCGGCGCTCTGGATTCGGCAGGTTGTGGCGCCTACCGCTACGGCCAGGGCGTCCTGGTCCACCCGGAAGTTGGAACGCGGGGCGGTGGCCTCGGCGGCCACCACGATCAGCGGGGTGCGGCTCTTCGCGGCCTCGGCCAGGCCGGTCATGGCGTTCGTCAGGCCGCAACCCTGGTGGACCGTCACCACGCCCACGCGGCCGGTCAGGCGGGCGTAAGCGTCGGCCGCGGTGGTGGCGCCGGCCTCGTGGCGGGTGGCGGTGAAGCGGGCGCCGTTCGCTACCAGGGCGTTGGTCACGTGGAAGTTGCCGCTGCCGACCACGCCGAAGACCTGGTTGGCGCCGAGGGCGGCCAGCGTTGCGCCGACCGCCTCGGCTACCGTGCGGGTCACCGCTCGACCAGGGCCAGGACCCGGGTGGGGCTGCCGGAGCCGCCGACGATGGGGAGCGGGGCGGCGATCACGACGGCGCCGGACGGCGGCAGCATGCCCAGGTTCTGCAGCTGCGTCAGGCCGTATTTTCCCGCGCCCAGGACGAACGAGTGGCACGGGAACGGCGGGTCGAAGGAGTGCGCCGCGCCGGCGTCGGTGCCGACCGTCTCCACGCCCACGCCGATCACGGGCGCCTCGGTGGCCAGCCACTTGGCGGCCTCGACCGAGATGCCGGGCGTGTGCGGGCCGGTCTCGTCGGCGTTCAGGAACGCCTGCTGGTCGGCGGAACGGGCATCCCATCCCGTACGGACCAGGAGCCAACCGCCGGCCGGAAGGGGACCGTGCGAGCTCTCCCACCGCTTGATGTCGTCGATCGAGAGGAGGAAGTCGGGGTCCTCGGCCACCCGGTCGGAGACGTCGATGACCGCGGCGGGGGCGATCAGGCGCCGGGCGTGGATCTGCGAGACGTCCTCGCCGTCCTTCGCGGTGACCCAGTGGATGGGCGCGTCCAGGTGGGTGCCGGTGTGCTCGCCCGTGTGGATGTTGTTCCAGTACCAGGCCGGCCCCCGGTCGTCGTACCGGCTGATCTCCTCGAGGGCGAAGGTGATCGTGTCGGAGAAGGGCGGCGGCAGCTTGAGGATCGGGGTCTCGCTGGACAGCGGCGCCGCGAGGTCGATGACCTCGATCGTGCCGGCGTCGATGGCGGAAACCAGGTCTCGCAAAATGCTCATCGAGTCTCCACAGGTGATGATCGGTGCCCCCGCGACAGGCCGAGCCTAGGCCGGTGAACCGGGCGCGAACAGAAGCAGAAGTCGGATTGGCGCCACAAAGGACCCGCGAGGGGTGAGAATTCGTCATAGTGCCGACTTCGGGGGAGGTTGACGATGACGAATGCGATTCCGGACACGGCGTTCCTGCGGGGCGCCGACATGCCTGGTGTGCTGAAGGGGAAGCCCAAGCGGCTGAGCGACGGCGCCCGGCCGCTGCCCGTCTTCTGCGGCGCCAGCTTCGAGCAGAGCGACCGGATCGACGCGCGCGCCACGCTGCGCTACTTCTTCTCGAGCGCGGGGGCGCCGCCCGAGGCGACGCCCAAGGCGGAGGTGTTCCAGGAGATCCTGGTCTACCGGGCGGACGGCGCCGCGGCGTTCATGGAGGGGCTGCGCACCTGCGTGACCGGGTGCAAGTCGCAGCACGACGGCGGCACCGAGCTGCGCAACCACCTGCACGGATCGTTCGCGGCGGGCGACGACTCGGTGGTGGTCGAGCAGACCCGGCCGGCCACCGACGAGACCGGGAACCCGCTCGACGACGGGTCGCTGCAGAGCGTGTTCTGGGCGGCCGTGCGGGTCGGCGACGCGATCACGTTCGTCAGCAACGTCGGGTGGGAGTCGTGCTCGGCCGAGCAGGCGGACACGGTCACGCTCGGCGCGAAGGCGGCGCAGAGACTCAAGGCGTGGCGGGACGCCTAAACGGCGGCGGGCAGATGGGCCGAGCTGAACGCCCGGCCGTCGTCGGTCACCACGGCCGACTCGTAACCGTCGGTGGCGAGCTTGGCGAGCCAGGTCAGGCCGGGTTCGCCCATCGCCAGGGCGGCGGTCGCGTACGCGTCGGCCAGCGCCAGATCGGGCCCCACCACCGTGACCGACCGCAAACCCCGGGCCGGCTGCCCGGTGCGCGGGTTGATCACGTGGTCGCCCCGCTCGTAGGTGCCCGAGGTGGCGATCGCGCCGTCGGTCATCGCCAGCACCCAGCTGACCTTGTCGGCCTCCCACGGGTGCCGGATGCCGACCCGCCAGGGCACGCCGTCCGGGTGCAGGCCGCGCATCCGGATGTCGCCGCCGGCATTGATGTAGTGGTTGACGCACCCGGCGTCGGCGAGCCGGGCCGAGGCGACCTCGACCGACCAGCCCTTCACGTAGCCCGACGGGTCGAGCGGCCCCTTCGCGTACGCGTCGAAGTAGCCGTCGGTGTCCCGCCAGAGGTCCGCGCAGGCGTCCAGCACGTGGCGAAGATCGTCGGAGCAGGTCGCCGCGGTGAGCTCGCCGCGGCGCATCCGCATGACCTCGCTGTCGTCCTTGTACGTGGAGAAGCGCGCGTCGACCTCGTGCAGCCACCGGCACACGTCGTCGATCAGGCCGCGGAGCGAGGCGGCGGGCCGGTCGTCGACCAGCTCGATGCTGACCGCCGTACCCATGACCTGTTCGACGTGGCGCACGAACAGGAACCCTACGCCTTGGCCGAGTCCAACGCCGCCTGCAACGACTCCTGGTAGGACGCGCTCGTGTAGGTGGCGCCGGAGACCGCGGCGACCTTCGCGCTCTGGGCCTGGAGGGTCTCCTGCTTCAGCTTGGGGATGGCGACCGGGTTGATCGTGGCGCTGTTGCCGGCGGTCGGGTACGTCGCCTCGACCGCGGTGATCTTCCCGTCCTCGATCTTGATGGAGACCTGGACGGTGCCGTACGGGTTGGTCGCGCCCTTGCCCTTGAAGACGCCGTCCTTGAGGCCGCTCTTGTTCGCCGCCGGCGCCGTGGTCTTCTTGCCGTCCGCGGGCTTCTTCGCCGCCGAGGACGGCTTCTTGGTGGCGGACGGCGTGCTGTCGACGAGGTCGACCGGGGATTGTGCGGCGGGGGGCGCCGCCGGCGGCTGGACGCTCAGGCGCACCCCGACGATCAGGGCGGCGCCGGTCAGCGTGCCAACCGCCGCTGCGGTACTACGTCGCATTTCTCCTCCGAAAACGGAAATGTCGAAAATGTCGGGGAGGGGGATCGAGGTGCGGGCGGGGTCAGAACTCGAAGGGGTCCAGGTGCAGCTGGCTGTCCGGAACGTCCAGCTCGCGCAACGTGGTGACGGCCGCCTCGACCAGCCCGGGCGGCCCGCACAGGTAAACATCACGACGCGAGACATCCGGCACCAGGCCGAGCAGCCCGTTCGGCGTGAACAGCCGCTTCGGCCCGGGATCGTTGCGCGACCCCACGATGTAGCGGACCCAGGCGTCCCGCCGCTCGGCCAGCTCCTCGAGCTCGCCCCGGAACACCAGCTCGTCCGGCCGGGACGCCCGGTAGATCACGATGGTGTCCGGCGGCATGTCCTCGAGCAGGGCGCGGATGGGCGCGATGCCACTGCCGCCGGCGATCAAGAGCGCACGTCGACGCGTACGCCGCTGGGCCGTGAAGACCCCGAACGGTCCCTCGGCCCAGACCGGCGTCCCCGGCTTCATCTGGCCCAGCCGCAGCGTGTGCCCGCCGACCGCGGTCACGGTCAGCCGCAGCCACTCCGAGTTGGGCGCCGCCGACAGCGAGAACGGGTGCGACTGCCACCAGCCGTTGCGGGTCAGGAAGCGCCACCGCATGAACTGGCCGGCCTGCGCGGGCAGCTTCTCCAGCTTCTTGCCGTCGATGTAGATCGAGAACGTGTTGGCGCCCTCGGAGACGACCTCGGCGACCTCGAAGCGGTGCCGGACGTTGAGCCACAGCGGCTCGACCAGCCGGCCCCAGACCAGCGCCGAGATGACCAGGGCGGTCAGCGCCGGCCAGAACACCGAGGCGAACTTCCCGCTCAGGTCGGCGCCGCTCGCGACCTGGTGACCGTAGCCGAGGAGCAGGACCAGGTATCCGGTCAGATGGATCAGATGCCACAGTTCGTACGGGAGCTTCGCGCGAGCCGCCCGGATCGAGATCAGGCTGATCACCACCAGGATGATCGTGGCGGCCACCGCCTTGAGCATGTCCGGGAACGTCGTGATGATCGTCCAGCCCTGGTCGACCACGCCGGTGTCGGCGGTCATCGCGTACCCGTAGACGATGAACACGATGTGGGCGAGCACCGAGACCACCAGCGACGTGCCCAGCCAGCGGTGCCAGCGCAGCAGGTCGCGCGCGCCGACCCACTCCTCGAGCCAGGAGACCCGGCTCATCATCAGCAGCTGGATGAAGAGCACGTAGCCGCCGATGAGCCCGGTGATGCGGCCGGCCGCGAGCATCAGCGTGGCGGTGTCGTTGACCGCGCCGGCCTGGGTGTCGAACAGCCAGAGCGAGAGGCTGGTGGCCAGCCCCGAGAAGAACAGCAGGACGACGAGCAGGCGGTTGCCGGAGACGGCCTCGGCCGGGGGCCGGTCGTCCGGGATCGGGGGCTGGGCCGGGCCGGCGGCCTTCCAGCCGGTGGGGTCGGTCTGCGACTCGACCAGGATGTCGCTGCGGCGGTAGGGGTCGTCGACGGCGGGCTGAGTGAAGCCGGGCTGAGCGTTCCCGTCGTCGATGTAGCTGTCCCAGGTCGGGGTGCGTCGATCGTCGATCTCGGGCACGGCCCGCGCGTCGGCGGCCCGGTCGTCCCGGTCACCGTCCCAGGGGTCGACGGGCGACGGCATCCGCGGGTCCGACAACCGCGAATGGCGCGCCTCTCGCACGTCCTCGTCGTACCGGGAGTGCTGCTCGACCGGAGGCATGTCGTAGGTGTCGCGCTGGGGCGGCGCGTCCCACGAGTCGTCCTCGTCCGGCATCGCCCGCAGGTCGGCGAAGAACTGAGCGTCGTCGTCCTGCGGATAGCGTTGCTCACGAGAGGTCTGGAACATCGGCGGTCCTTGCGCCATCGTCCTTCACCCGCCCAGCAGTCGTCCTGCGGCGCCGGCCACCCCCTGCGGCCGGCGTGACGACCCGGTCTCGGGGAGCCGTCGGGTGGAGATACGCAACCGGCACGGTCATCGCTCAACCGGATCCGGAAAATCTCGGCGCGGACCTCCGCGATAGCGTCTCGCTGTGCGAGCCGACGAACCCGACCTGGTCACGGTGGTCGGCATCGGCGCCGGCGGGTGGTCCGACCTTTCCCGTACGGCGATGGCCGCGCTCCAGCGGGCCGGCATCATCCTCGGGAGCGGCCGTCAGCTCGACCTCCTCCCCGATGCGGTTCCGGGCGAGCGGATCGCCTGGCCGTCGCCGCTGCTGCCGGCGCTTCCGGGCCTGCTCGACGACCATCGCGGGTCGGTCGTCTGCGTCCTGGCCAGCGGCGACCCGATGTTCCACGGGATCGGCGCGACGCTCGTGCGGTTGCGGGGAGCCGATCGCGTACGCGTGCTGCCCCACCCGTCCTCGGCATCGCTGGCCGCCGCCCGGATGGGCTGGCCGCTCGCCACCACCGACGTGATCAGCCTGGTCACCGACCCGCCCGCGGTGCTGCGCCGTTACCTGAACCCGGGCCGGCGGCTGCTCGTGCTCTCCCGCGACGCGGACACGCCGGCCGCGGTGGCCTCGCTGCTGGTCGAGGCCGGCTTCGGGCCGGCCCGGCTCACGGTGCTCGGGCGGCTCGGCGGGCCGGACGAGAGCGCGATCTCGGCGACGGCCGAGACGTGGGCGGCCGACGTCGACCCGCTCAACGTGATCGCCGTCGAGTGCGGGGCGGGGCCGGCCACCTCGGTCGTGCCGGGACTGCCGGATGAGGCGTACGAGACGGATGGGCAGCTCACCAAGCGGGAGGTACGCGCCGTGACCCTCGCCCTGCTCGCCCCGGCGCCCGGCGCCCTGCTCTGGGACGTGGGCGGGGGCTCGGGCAGCATCGGGATCGAGTGGATGCGCAGTCACCCGTCGTGCCGGGCGGTGACGATCGAGTCGTCCCCGGCGCGCGCCGTCTCCATTCGGGCGAATGCCGCGAATCTCGGCGTGCCCGGCCTGCGGGTGATCGAGGGACGGGCGCCCGCCGCGCTCGCCGGCCTCCCCGTCCCCGACGTGGTCTTCATCGGCGGCGGCCTCACCGGCGACGGCGTGCTCGACGCGGGCCTGGCCGCGCTGCGCCCCGGCGGCCGGCTGGTGGCGAACGCGGTGACCGTCGAGTCCGAGGCCGTGGTCGCGGCGGCCCACGCCAGGCTCGGCGGTTCGCTGACCCGCCTCACGGTGAGCCGCGGCTCGCCGGTCGGCGGCTTCACGGGGTGGAGGACGATGATGCCGGTGACCATCTGGTCGGTGACGAAATGACGGTCCATTTCATCGGTGCGGGCCCCGGCGCCGCCGACCTGATTACGGTCCGCGGCCAGCGCCTGATCGCGTCGTCGCCGGTCTGCCTCTACGCGGGCAGCCTGGTCCCGGCCGAGCTGCTCGAGTCGTGCCCGCCCGGCTGCCGCCTGGTCGACACCTCCGGCCTGACCCTCGACGAGATCGAGGCCGAGCTGGTGGCCGCCGACCGGGCCGGCCTGGACGTGGCCCGCCTGCACTCCGGCGACCCGTCGGTGTTCAGCGCGATCGCCGAGCAGATGCGCCGCCTCGATGCGGCCGGCGTCGCGTACCAGGTCGTCCCCGGCGTGCCCGCCTTCGCCGCCGCCGCCGCGTCGCTGGCCCGCGAGCTGACCGTCCCCGGCGTGGCCCAGACCGTGATCCTGACCCGCACCGCCGAGCGGGCGACCGCCATGCCCGCGGGCGAGGACCTGACCACGCTGGCCGCCAGCCGCGCGACGATGGTCCTGCACCTGGCCGTCCAGCGCATCGACGCCGTCGTCGACGAGCTGCTCCCCGCCTATGGCCCGGACTGCCCGGTCGCCGTGGTGGCCCGCGCGAGCCGGGACGACGAGCAGATCCTCCGCGGCACCCTCGCCGACATAGCCGCCCAGGTGAAGGCGGCCGGAATCCGGCGAACGGCGGTCATCGTCGTGGGCCGGGCCCTGACCGCCGGCCAGTTCCCCGACAGCCACCTGTATTCCGCCGCCCGATGCCGCACCTGACCGTTCTCATCCTCGGGGGCACCACCGAAGCGCGAGGGTTGGCCGCCGCGCTCGCCGTCGACCACCTCGTGATCACCTCGCTGGCCGGGCGGACCTCCTCTCCCCTGCGGCCGCCCGGCGAGGTGCGCATCGGCGGGTTCGGCGGGGCGGACGGGCTCGCGGGCTTCCTCCGGGAACGGCGGATCGACCTCCTCGTCGACGCCACCCACCCGTTCGCCGCGCGGATCAGCGCCAGCGCCGCCGTCGCCGCCGAAGCCGCCGGGGTTCCGCTGCTGGTGCTGCGGCGGCCGGGGTGGGCCGAGCGACCCGGGGACGACTGGCGGCGGGTGCCCGATCTCGAGGCCGCGGCCGCACTGGTTCCGCAGATCGGGCGGCGGGTCTTCCTCACCACCGGGCGTCAGGGCATCGGCGCCTTCGCGCACCTCGATGACTGCTGGTTCCTGGCGCGGTCGGTCGAGCCGCCGGCGGCGCCGATGCCGAGGAACCTCGAGGTGCTGCTCGACCGGGGGCCGTTCACTCTCGACGGTGAAATCCGGATCGTGCGGGACCACCGGATCGACGTGCTGGTCAGCAAGGACAGCGGCGGCGCGACGGCCAAGCTCGACGCGGCCCGGGCGCTCGGGATACCGGTCGTGCTGGTCGAACGGCCGGCCGGCGAGGCGACCGCGAGCACGGTCGAGGAGCTGCTCAACGTGATCGAAACGTTGCGCTGAGGTGACACCCTCGGGCACATGTCACGGCGGCAGGTGTGTGCGGAGCTTCGGGCCGTACGGGCGCTGGTGGCCGACGGGCTCGAGCGGATCGAGCGGGACAAGGCGGCCGTCGACGCGCCGTACTGGGTGGAGTCGGCGTGCGTGCGGCTCCGGAGCCTGGACGAAGTGCTGGTGTCGGCGGCGGGCGGGGTGTCCACGTGGACCCGGGCCCTGGTCGGCGCGGTCATCGCGTTCCCGCTGGTCTGGGCGGCCGCGGCGGCGGCCCGGGCGATCGGCTTCGCCGGCGCCTGGGTGATCGTGGTGGCCGTCGCGGCGGTGATCGCGTCGGTCGTGCCGACCGGGATGACCAACCGGTGGCTGACCCGGACGCTGAACCACCGGCGGATGCGGGCCGCCCGGCACGCAGGCGGCGCCGGCGGTCACGCCACAAGCGCGCACGCGGGCGACGAGGAGCCGGTGGTCGACGTGCTGCTGCGGGCGCGGGTGCGGCTGGTCTCGTGCGCGCTGCGGCAGGTGCCGTCCCGGCGCTGGCGGGTGGGGCACCTGGCCCTGCTGGCGCGGTTCGACCCGTCGGTGGGCTACATCAGCCACGCCGATCTGCTGCTCTGCCAGGCCATCGACTTCGTGGAGATCGGCGCCTACCGGCCCGAGGCGAGGCAGGCCGGATGAGCGACGACGACGACATCTTCGAGGGCCGCCTGAGCTTCCGGCTCGGGAAGCTGTCGCAGCGGATGCACACCGTGACGCTCGACGCGCAGTGCCGGGACTGGACGGCCGAGCGGCCCGACCGGGTGGGCTTCGCGCGGTTCGGGCAGGCCCGGCACGAGGTCGCCCTGGCCGCCCGGCACTACGGCGCGGTGGCGCCGCGGGCCGTCGACGTCGCGCCGGCCGCGGTGGGCGGCGTCGCGATGGTCGTCTTCGTCGTGGCCGTGCTGCTGCTGGTCGACGATCCGGCCGCGCCGCTGACGCTGGCCCTCACGCTGACCGGCGCCCTGCTCGTGGGCGAGGCGGCGGGCGCCGTGCTGAAGTGGGCACGCCGCCCCCGCGAGCCACGGTCGGCCCCGATCGACGACCCGCTCCTGCACGCCGACCTGACCCGCCGCATCGAGGCGTGCGCGACGGAGGTCCGCAACGACCCGGACGCGGCCCTGGCCGACGAGGGCCTCAGCCTCGCGATCGCCTGGCTGGCCGAGGTCCGCGACGCGATGCTCCGGCGCTAAACCGGTCGATCGCGACCAGCGCGGTCCGGAGGGTCGCCGTTCGCCGGGGTGCCGACCCGGCGCAGCGACCGGTCGGCGAGAACGAGGGCGAGCAGGAGCGTCGCCACGACGATCAGGAAGACGGCGAGGTCGTGCAGGCCGGCCGTGTCGGCGCCGTGGGCGAAGAAGGTGCCGGTGGCGGCCGAGGAGACCAGCGCACCGAGGTACGAGAAGGTCCGCAGCAGCCCGGCGGCGGCGCCCATCCGCGAGCCGTCGGCCTGGAAGTACACCGCGTTCTGGTTGGCGAGGCTGTTCAGACCCTGCGGCAGGCCGAAGACGATCGAGATGACGACCGGAATCCAGATCGCGCTGGCCGAGTTCAGGGTCAGCATCAGCGCGCAGGCGATCACCTGGCTGATCGCGCCGACCAGCAGCTTGCCCCGGAACGCGGCCCGCCGGCCGGTCAGGGCCGAGACGCCGATCGCGACCAGCGACATCGGCAGCAGGATCAGGCCGGCGTGCGAGGCGCTGAGGCCGCGGCCGGCCTCGAGCCACTGGGTGAAGCCGTAGAGGTACGCGTACGCCACCGTCTGCGCCAGCAGCGCCCGGCCGTAGGTCGCGACGAGCGGCCCGTTGCCCCCGAAGACCCGCAGGTCGAGGAACGGATCGGCGTAGCGCAGCTCGCGCCGCACGAAACCGGCCCCGAGCGCGACCGCGAGCGGCAGCAGCCAGGCGAGGCCGATCGACGGGCTCATCAGGAACAGCATCAGGGCCGTGAGCGTGCCCCCGAACAGCCCGATGCCCAGGTAGTCGAGCCGGTGCTCGAACGAGGCGGGCTCCGACCGCGGCAGCAGGATCGCGCCGAGCACCAGGCAGGCCACCGCGAGCGGGATGTTCACCGCGAACAGCGCCCGCCAGCCGGCCGCGCCGATGAGCAGGCCGCCCATGGTCGGGCCGATCACCACGACGGTCTGGGCCGAGACCGAGAGCGCGGCGAGCAGGCCGCCCGGCTTCTCGACGCCGGACCGGCGGATCAGGTACATCGCGGCCGGATAGCCGGCGCAGGTGCCGAGCCCGAGCAGCACCCGGGAGAGGATCAGGACACCGAGCGAGGGCGCGTACGCCCCGATCACCCCGGCGACGCCGACCAGCGCCGTGCCGGCCAGGTAGAGCGTGCGGGCGCCGTAGCGGTCGATGAGCCGGCCGACGACCGGTTGCCCGGTGGCGGTGGCCAGGTAGAGCCCGGAGACGAGCCACGCGGTCTGGGCCGGCACGGCGTGGAACGTGATCGCGATCGGGACCAGCGCCACCGCGAGCATCGACGAGTTGACCGGGTTGAGGATCGCGCCCAGCACGAGCGGGACGATCAGCCGGCGGTCGAACGTGCGCGCCTCGATGGCGACCGTCATCGGCCGGCCAGCCGGTCGAGCAGCGTGAGCGCCTCGAGGATGGTCTGCCGCTCGGCCTCGGTGAACTCGTCGGTGAGCGCCCGAGCCGCGGCCGGGGTGCGGGTCATTGGCCGAGCAGCCACCGGTGCGGCGCCGCCAGCTTGCCGGCCTTCGGCGGTCCCCAGGAGCCGGGCTGGTAGGTGATCGGGCGCGGCGGCGTGTCGAGCAGGGGGCGGACCGCCTTCCAGGCGGCCGACAAGCCGTCCGGGCGGGTGAAGAGCGCGCGGTCACCCTCGAGCACGTCGTGGATCAAGCGGGCGTACGGCGGAAGCGGATCCGCGTCCGGCAGCTGCGCCAGCGGGAGGGCCACCGAGGCCGGTTCCAGGTTCTCGGCGATGCCCGGCTTCTTGGCCAGCAGCGACAGGTCGACCTCGCCGTCCCCGGCGAGCGAGAAGGACAGCACGTTGGCCTGCGGCGGGAGCTTCGGGAACGGTTTCGCGGGAGTGCGCAGCACCAGGCTCACCCGCTGCTCGCTCGCCGCCATCCGCTTGCCCGTCCGCAGCAGGAACGGCACACCCCGCCAGCGCGGAGAGTCGATCCACAGTTTCGCCGCGACGAAGGTATCCGTACGGGAACCCGGTTTGACGCCCTTGATGTCCTTGTACCCGGCGAACTGGCCGAGGACCGCCTCGCCGGGATCGATCGGGCGGAAACGACGGATCACGGTCTCCCGCGCCGCCTGGAGATCGGCCGCGGCCAGCGACGCCGGCGGTTCCATGGCCACCTCGGCGGCCACCTGGAAGAGGTGCGTGACCAGCATGTCCAGCACCGCGCCGGTGGCGTCGTAGAACTCGGCCCGGTTGGCCACGTCGAGCGTCTCGGGCACGTCGATCTGCACGCTCTCCACGTGCTCCCGGCTCCAGATCGCGGCGACCGCCTCGTCGGCGAAGCGCATCGCGTGCAGCTGCTGGGTCGCCTCCTTGCCCAGGAAGTGGTCGATCCGGTAGACCTGCGTCTCGTCGAGCACCGCGTGCACCTGGCGGTTGAGCGTCCGGAACCCCGACGGCGAGGTGCCGAACGGCTTCTCGTAGACGACCCGGGACCCCTTCGCGAGCCCGTGCGTGGCGAGCGCCTTGGTGATCTCGGGGAACGCCACCGGCGGGATCGCGAGGTAGTGCACGAGCTGGGCGTCCTTGCCGACCTCGGCGCGCGCCTCGTCGATGACGTCGAGCAGGCTGCCCGGCGAGTCGGTGTTGAAGCCGCCGCCCGCGAACCGCAGCCGCTTGGCGAAGTCGCGCCACGGCCCGGGCTTGGGCGCGTCGAGGGTGTCCCGCACGCGGGACCGGAAGTTCTCGTGCGAGACGTCGCCCCGGCCGTTGCCGACCAGGATCCAGTCCTTCGGGAGCAGGCCCTCGGTGTGCAGGGTCCAGAACGCCGGCAGAACCATCCGGGCGGCGAGGTCGCCGGTGGCGCCGAAGAGCACGAAGACGGTCATGACCCGGATTCTGCCCACCCGGCGACGGCCTCACACCGGCTGTGACCGGAACGTCCCGCGGTACGCCTGCGGGGTCGTGCTCAGCCGCTGGGCGAAGTGGTGGCGCAGGGTCGCGGCGCTGCCGAAGCCGGACCGCTCGGCGATGGTGTCGATGCCGAGGTCGGAGTCCTCCAGCAGGCGGCGGGCCAGCAGCAGGCGCTGGTTGGTGAGCCAGTCGTGCGGGGTCACGCCGGTCTCGCTGCGGAACCGGCGGGCGAACGTGCGCGGCGCCATGTGGGCGAGCTCGGCCATGGTGTCGACGGTGTGCGGCCGGTCGAGCGACTCCAGCACGAGCGTGAGCACGGGTTGCAGGGTCTCGCACTCGACGGACTGCACCGGGGTCTCGATGAACTGGGCCTGGCCGCCGTCGCGGTGCGGCGGAACGACCATCCGCCGGGCGAGCATGGTCGCGATCGCGGTGCCGTGCTCCTGGCGTACGAGATGAAGGCCCGCATCGACGCTGGCGGCCGTGCCCGCGCTGGTCAGGATCTTGCCGTCCTGCACGTAGAGGACGCCGGGATCGACCTTGGCCGCCGGATAGCGCCGGGCCAGTTCGTCGGTGTGCAGCCAGTGCGTCGTGCAGCGCCGCCCGTCGAGCAGGCCGGCCTCGCCGAGGGCGAACGCGCCGGTGCACACGCTCATCACCCACGCGCCGCGCTCGTGCGCCCGCCGCAGCGCGCCGATCACCTCGGGCGCCACGGCATAGCCGGTCTGGTAGTAGGGCGCCACGGCGACCAGATCGGCGTCCTCGACCCGGGCGAGATCGGCCGCGGGCGTGATGGTGAAGCCGGCGTGGGTCGGCACCGGGCGCGCGCCGAGCGAGCAGACCGCGAAGTCGTAGCCCGGCAGCCCTTCGGCCGTCCGGTCGTAGCCGAACAGCTCGCAGAGCACCCCGAGCTCGAAGACCGCCACCTGGGGAAGGGCGATCACGGCGACGTTGCGAAGCATGTGACGCAGCATACGGCCGGTTGGCAGGATTTTGAAGATGTGTGGCATCTCTGCCACTGTCGACCATGGATGAGGGCGAGAAGACTCTTCCTCATGGCACTCGGAATCGCAGTCTTCTTCCTGCTCATCACCGTCGCATCGATGGTCGGCCGCACCGCTGACACGCGGGACAGCGCCGACTGGAAACCCACCAACGAGGGCTTCCGGCGCAACACTTGATATCTATGATCCTCTATGGCTGAATGCTTCCTGAACGGAGGTTCAGTCATGAGATTCCGCACAAAAACCGCAATCGTCTTCGTGGCGGCTCTGCTCGCGGGCCCGGTCATCGCCGCCCCCGCGCAGGCCGCCACCGTCACGTACGGCCAGGACGTCTCGAGCCACCAGGGCAACGTCAACTGGGCGGCGCAGTGGAGCGCCGGCTCGCGGTTCGCCTACATCAAGGCGACCGAGGGCAACTACTACACCAACGCCTATTTCGCGCAGCAGTACAACGGGTCGTACAACGTGGGCATGATCCGCGGGTCGTACCACTTCGCGATCCCGAACGGCGCGAGCGCCTCGGCCCAGGCCGACTACTTCGTCGCGCACGGCGGCGGCTGGTCGAAGGACGGGAAGACGCTGCCGGGCGCGCTCGACATCGAGTACAACCCGTACGGCGCGACCTGTTACGGCCTGTCGCAGGCGAGCATGCGCTCCTGGATCTCGGGCTTCCTGAACCGCTACCACGACCGGACCGGCCGCTGGGCGGTCATCTACACGACCACCGACTGGTGGACCACCTGCACCGGCAACTACAGCGGGTTCTGGGCGAACTCGCCGCTCTGGCTGGCGCGCTACGCGAGCGCCCCGGGCACGTTGCCGGCCGGGGCGCCCACGTGGTCGTTCTGGCAGTACTCGTCGTCGGGCCCGTTCGCCGGCGACTCGAACCAGTGGAACGGGTCGCTCGATCGGCTGAAGGTGCTGGCCTGCAACGGCAGCTGCTGAGGTCTTAGATCCCGGCCATCGCCAGGTTGCGGGTGGTGACACCGTCGCGCCAGCGGGCCGCTCCGTGGTCGATCGTGTCCGCGGACGGCTCGCTGCGCAGGAACAGCACGGCACAGACGATCAGGGAGCTGGCCAGGCCGACCGAGGCCGAGACGAAGACGCCGGCCTGACCGGTGGCGACGCCGTAGCAGAGCCAGGAGGCGGCCGCCCCGGCACCCAGGCGCCAGCGCAGCGGGGAGAGGCCGGAGAGGTCCTGCTTGCGGTCCCGCAGCAGGGTCAGCGGCTGGGGGATGGCGGAGAGCACCGAGACGCCGGCCAGCACGAGGCCGAGAAGGGGCGCGACCTGCGCACCGCGTACGGACGGAAGGGCCGCCAGCAGAACGCTCAGAACAAGCACCGCGAGGAGGCCGGCCGCCGGGCCCGCGCTGGTCCCCAGCTGCCGCCGGGACCGCAGGGCCGGCTGCGTCGCGAGCAGCGCCACCATGATCGCCAGGCCCGCCGCGCCGGTGACCACGTTCGTCACGATCTGGATCCGCTCGCCGCTGAGCAGGCCGTAGGTGATCCAGCCGAGCGGGAGGGCCACCCCGAGCGCGGTTGCCGTGGCCGACAGCCCGCTGGTGCGGCGCTGAACGCAGGACTTGTAGACCTGGGGCCAGGAGAGGGACATGGACAGCGCGGCGCCGGTGCAGCCGAGGGCGTGGGTAAGCATGATCCGTTTCCGTGTCGGGGGAAGAGCCACATGTCCCTTCGCCCGGCCACCCCGGCGCCTTACCAAGATCTGCTCGCTACCACCGAGCTGCAACCTTCGCATCGGGCAAGCCGGGTGACATCGGGGCGCCCGCATTTGGCACAGTGGACGGATGCTGACCGACGTGGACCTCCCCGCGCCCGGGTTGCTGTGGACCCGCTGGGCGACCCTGGCCGCCACGCTGACCGGCATCGGCTACGCCGACGTGTGGTTCGTCGACGACCGCGGCGCCCACCACGACGACCACGGCGGCAGCTGGGCCCGCCTCGCGCTGCTCGACGGCGCCCGGGCCGTCCTCTTCGGCTATGACCGCGATCACAGCGCGACCGCCTCCGCCGACCCGCCGATCGACCTGCTCACCGGCGCCCCCGCCTGGCTGCCCTGGGACGACCTGACCACGCTGGCCGAGGCCGACCGGCTCGGCTTCGTCGTCTGGCACGCCGAGGGCCGCTGGTCGCGGGCGCGCTACTCGGACACCATGGGCGACGGCCTGGTCGACACGGTCGGCGCCGTGCTCAGCAACGAGAACACGCTGCGTGAGCTGGCCGACATCGTCGAGGAGTGGGGGCAGCACGAGCTGACGACCCCGGCCGAGCGCGACGACGTGCGCGAGGCGGCCGAGAAGCTGCTGGCCGCGGCCGTGCGCGGCGAGGTGGACGCCGGGGCGTTCCAGCGGCTGCTCGGCCGGCTCACCGACCCGGCGCTCGACCTGCGGGCCGCCCTGTTCGCGGCCGGCCGGGGCGGCGTCACGGCCGGCACCCGCCCGCCGCGGATCGAGCCCGGCGAGCGGCCGCCGATGCGCCGGGTCCGCCGGCTCAGCAGCGGCGAGCACGACCGGCTGGTCTGGGCGGCCATGCACGACGCCGACGAGCTGCGCCGGCCCGCTCCCCCGGCCACCGACGATCTCGAGACGCTGGCCGAGTGGATGCGGGACCGGGCCCCGGCCGGCGACGGGCACTGCACGGTGCTCGCCTACGCCGACGCCACCAGCATGAGCGTGCAGTCCGGCGACCGGCCGCCGGCCGACCGCCCCGACGAGCGGCGCCACCACGCGTTCCACGAGCTCAACGACCTGGTGCGGCGGCTGCGAGAGGCCGAGGCCGACCCCCGGTACGGCCGGTGGCTGTTCCTGCGGGTGGAGACGACCGCCCGCGGCATGCGCATCGAGCGGCGCTACGACTCGTGGCCCGAGTGGTGGGACGACGACGGCGTCTCGGGCCCGTGGCGCACCAACCTCCAGGAGGAGATGGAGGCCCGGGCCCGCGCCTGGCGCCCGGGGTGGGTGCGGCTGCTCGACCCGGCGATCGCCTACCGGCCGAGCTGAGCGATCGCCTTCTCGATGCGCCGGGCCCGGGTCTCCGGAGCCTTGGCCGCGGTGATCGCCTCGACGTGCTGGCGCTGGTGCGAGTACGAGAGCTTCGACCAGGCCGCGCCCGCGGCGGGCGCGGCGTCGAGGGCGGCGCGCAGGTCGTCCGGCACCTCGATCACCCGCGGCGCGGTGTCCAGCTCGATGGCGAGGTCGTACGTCTCGCCGCCGCTCAACCCACCCTCGGCCCGGCGCGCGGCGCTGACGCCCAGCCAGTAGCTGCCGCCCATCTTGGCGATCGACGACTGGAAGCTGAAGCCGTTCACCGTCGCCACGACCTTGGGCCGGCCACCGCCGCCGAGGGCCGTCACGAAGTCGTCCGGGATCTGGAAGCCGGTCGTGTTGCCGCCGGTCTTCTGCAGCTCGAGCCTCACGCATCCTCCTCGGAAAGTTCCAGGCCGTCCCGGTCGGCCCACTCGAGCAACGTCTCCAGCGAGAACGCGTCGTCGTCGATGGTCGCGTGCAGATCGCCGAGCCGGGCGAAGCGCTCGGGAACCGTCTTGATCGTGAAGTCGCGCGGGTCCACATCCGCGATCTCGTCCCAGGCGATCGGGGTGGAGACCGTCCCGGCCGGCACGCCGCGCACCGAGTACGCGCTGGCGATGGTGTGGTCGCGCGCGTTCTGGTTGTAGTCGACGAACAGCTTCTCCGGGTCGCGGTCCTTGCGCCACCAGGTGGTGGTGACGTCGTCGGGCGCGCGCCGCTCCACCTCGCGGGCGAAGGCGAGCGCGGCCCGGCGTACCTCGGAGAAGCCCCACTCGGGCCGGATGCGCACGTAGATGTGCAGTCCCCGGCCGCCCGACGTCTTCGGATAGCCGGTGATGCCGAGCTCGTCGAGCACCTCGCGGGCCACCCCGGCCACGACCCGCACCCGGTCGAACGGGCAGTCCGGCATCGGGTCGAGGTCGATGCGCCACTCGTCCGGCTTCTCGGTGTCGGCGCGGCGCGAGTTCCACGGGTGGAACTCGACCGTCGACATCTGCACCGCCCAGATCACGTCGGCCAGCTTGGTCACGCACAGCTCGTCGGCGGTCCGGTTGTAGCGGGGGAACTTGATCCGGACCGTCTCGAGCCAGGGCGGGGCGCCGTGCGGTACCCGCTTCTGGTGGACCTTCTCGCCGGCCAGCCCGTCCGGGAAGCGGTGCAGCATGCACGGCCGCTCGCGGAGCGCCCGGACGATGCCGTCGCCCACCGACAGGTAGTAGCCGACCAAATCGATCTTGGTCAGCCCGAGGTCGGGGAAGTAGATCCGCCCGGGGTTGGAGACGCGGACCTCGTGGTCACCGACCTCGACCACGGTCGCCGGAGAAGCCATGGGCTCAACCTAACCCAACCAGGCGTCCTGGAGATCGACCATCAAGGTGTCCCGGGAGTCCAGCAGATCGAACAGCGGTCCGGTACGCGGCAGCTCGTGCGTGATGAAGTACCTCGCCGTGATCCGCTTGCCGTCATAGAAGGCACCCGATTTGTCCCCCGCGGCGGCCAGCTGCTCGAGCCAGAGCCACGCGATCACCAGGTGGCCGGCCGCGTCCAGGTAGGCGGAGGCGTTGGCCAGCGCGACCGTCGGGTCTCCCCCGGCCCACACCTTCGCGGTGGTGGCGGCCAGGCGATCCGCGGCGGCCAGCACCGGCGCTCCAAGATCCTCCGGGGCTTTCTCCGCGGAGGAACGGATCCGGTCGAGCAACAAGGCGAGCCCGGCGCCGTCCTTCATGACCACCTTGCGGCCGAGCAGGTCGAGCGCCTGGATGCCGTCGGTGCCCTCGTGGATCGAGTTGAGCCGGTTGTCCCGGTAGAACTGCTCGACCGGGTACTCCCGGGTGTAGCCGTACCCGCCGTAGATCTGGATCGCGTGGTCGTCGGCGAGCCGGCACCACTGCGACGGCCAGGCCTTCACGATCGGCGTCAGCACGTCGAGGAGCAGGGCGTTCTCGGGCGAGGGCTCGTCCAGCAGCTTCGCCGCGAAGAGCACGAGAGCGAGACCGCCTTCCACGTACGCCTTCGACGCGATCAGCATCCGGCGGACGTCGGGGTGCTCGATGATCGGCACCGGTGGCGCGGCCGGATCCTTCGCCGACACCGGCCGCCCCTGGAGCCGCTCCCGGGCGTAGTCCAGCGCGTGCAGGTAGCCGGTGTAGCCCAGCGCCACCGCGCCCGAGCCCACCCCGATCCGCGCCTCGTTCATCATGTGGAACATGTAGGCGAGGCCCTTGCCCTCCTCACCGACCAGGTAGCCGGTCGCCTCCTCGAACGAGAGCACCGCGTTGGTCGTGCCCCGGTAGCCCATCTTGTGGTTGAGGCCGGCCAGCTTCACCCCGTTGCGCTCGCCGACCGTGCCGTCCGCCGCGATGTGGTGCTTGGGCACGACGAACAGCGACAGGCCCTTCACCCCATTTTCAGCCCCCGGGACCCGGGCCAGCACCAGGTGCACGATCGTCTCGCTGATGTCGTGGTCGCCGCCGGAGATCCACATCTTGCTGCCGCTGACCCGGTAGCTGCCGTCGTCCTGCCGCACGGCCCGGGTCAGCACGTCGCTCAGCGAGGAGCCGGCCTGCGGTTCGGAGAGGCACATGGTGCCGGTGAAACGGCCCGCGAGCATCGGTTTCACGTACGTCTCGATCTGCTCCGGCGTGCCGTAGGTGAGCAGCAGGTGAGCGTTCCCGATGGTCAGCATCGGATAGGACGAGGTGGCGATGTTCGCCGCCTGGAACCACATGAAGCAGGCCCGGGCCACGACCCCCGGCAGCTGCATGCCGCCCAGCTCCTCGTCGAGGGTCGCCGAGATCAGCCCGGCCTCGGCGAACACCTTGAGCGCCGCGCCCACCTCGGGGATGACGTGCGCGGTCTCGCCGTCGAACGACGGCTCGGCGAGGTCGTTGCGCCGGTTGTGCGGGGCGAAGTCGCGCTCGGCGATCTGCGCGGAGAGGTCGAGGAACGCGTCGAAGGTCTCGCGCGAGTGCTCGGCGTAGCGCTCCCGGGCGGTCAGCGCCTCGACGTCGAGCCACTCGTAGAGAAGGAAGTCGAGGTCGCGCCGGGACAGGATCCGGGACACCGGGGGCACCGCCGTTCGTCGAGGGGCAGGACCTCCAGTGTGCCGTCTCAGGGCTCGGCGCGGTGCCTCCCGGTCCGGGCCGGCTCGGCGGCGACGACCGACGTGCGGGACTTCTTGATCGTGTACATCGCGTGGTCGGCCGCCCGGAGCGCCTCGTCCGGGTCGCACGAGTGCGGCGCCAGGTGCACGCCGACGCTCGCGCCGATCACCACGTCGTGGCCGTCGATCCGGAACGGGGTCTCGATCGCCGCCCGGATGCGGGCGCACATCGCCGCGGTGTCGGTCTCGTCGAACACGCCGGGCATGAGGACGACGAACTCGTCGCCGCCGACCCGGGCGAGGACGTCGTGCTCGCGTACGCACGAGCTCAGCCGATGCGACACCTGGCGCAACAGCTCGTCCCCGGCCTCGTGGCCGTGCGCGTCGTTGACCGGCTTGAAGCCGTCGAGGTCGACGAAGAGCACCGCCACCGCGTCGTCGCGCAGCGACGCGTCCAGCGCGTCCTGCATCCGCCGGCGGTTGGGCAGGCCGGTCAGCGCGTCGTGCGCCGCGTCGTGGGCGAGCTGCTCCTGGAAGGCGCGGGTCTGGGAGATGTCCCGGGCGTTGATGACCACGCCGGTCAGCGCCGGGTTGTGCATCTGGTTGGACGCCGTGAACTCGAACCAGCGCCACTCGCCGGCGGCCGGTCGCACCCGGCACTGCAGGCGCACCACCGCGTCCCGCTCGGCGACCAGCGCCGAGAAGTGGTGGATCATGTACGGCCGGTCGTCCGGGTGCACGATGTCGAAGACGGTGGTGCCGACCAGCTGGCCGGCCTCGAAGCCGAGGACGCTGGCCGCGCTCGGGCTCGAGTAGGCGATCCGCCCCTGGGCGTCGAGCACCGTCACCAGGTCGGGAGCGTGCTGGAACAGGGCCTGGAACCGCTCGTCGTTGCGGCGGCGCTGGACCATCGTGCGGTAGCCGAGGATCGAGATCGCGACCACGCCGATCAGCATGATCGCCAGCAGCGTCAGGTTCAGCGTCTGGCTCTTGGTGTGCACGGCGCCGTCGAACGAGGACTTGGTCTGCACCCGCACGTACGCCCAGCCGCCGGGCAGCCCGCCGACCACGGTCGCGATCATCAGCTTGTCGTCGGCGGTGTACTCGACGAACATCCCGGACCGCGGGGCGCTGCCCAGCACCGCCCGGATCGCCGGGTCGACCTTGGTGCCGACCTTGGCCGCGACGTCGGTGGCGCCGATCGTGCCGGTCGCGTCGACCACGCTGGTGCTGTGGGTGGAGTCCTTGAGGGTCAGCAGGTACTGCTGGAGGGACGTGGAGGCGATCGCGTCGAGGCCGATCAGGATGCCGGCCGGCGACCCGCCGACCACGATCGGCACGGCGACCGCCTCGAGGATGACGCCGTCCACGGTCATGACCGCCGAGAACCCGGGCTGGCCGGCCGCGAGCTCGGCCCGCATCGGCGCCCACGCGGCGTCGGTCGCCGAGGGCAGCCCGTCGCTGCGGCTCGCGGTGAGCACGTTGCCGTCCAGGTCGGTGAGCAGGGCGCCGTACGCGAAGGTCGTGCTCTTGGCGACCAGGGTGTTGAGCGCCAGCCGGTCGCCGGCGCTGTTCTTACCCAGGTGCAGCACGTGCTCGCCGGTGAAGTCGGCGAGCTCGCTCGCCGACAGCAGCTTGAGCTGCCGGGTGAGCGTGCCATTGTTGACGGCCAGTGCCTGCGAGTCGGCACGGTGAACCGCGTCGGCCGCACGTAGCGCCGACCTGTTCACCAAGATGCCGATGGTGCCGGCCGCGGCCAGCAGCAACACGCTGACCAGCACGGCAGTCCAGTTGCGTAGCCGCATCGCTCACCCTCCTCGCCGTTGTCATCGGCAAGCGGGCACCGGGCTGAACGGTTTTTCCCTAGGGAAGTCCCCTGGAACATCCCCCATCGATGCGCGCGATGTCGCGTATAGGCGGTTTTGGCATGGTGCGCTTGAGGCGGTAGTGGCCGAAGATGAGGGAGCCGGTTCTTCCATCGAACGGCAGGGGGCGTGTATGCGCAGGTCGGTGGTGACGGCGCTACCGGAGAAATCCGCGCCGTGGCGCAGTTGGCTCCCTGCCCCGCGGCGCAGTCCCGAGAACGCACCGGCCCCCCGGTCGGTGGTCCCGCGCCGCCGGGTGATCCGCTGCGGTCTCAGCGTCACCGGCTTCGGCCTGTCCGCCGTCTTCTACTGCCTCTCCTTCACCCCGTCCCTGCTCCCCCGGCCGTGGTTTCTCCAGGGCGTGGTCGCCGGGCTGACCGCCGCGATCGGGTACGCGGTCGGCACCGCCATCGGCGCGGTCGTGCGGCTGCGCTGGTGGCCGTCGCGGCGGGCCGAGCTGATCGCCTGGCGCCTGCTGTTCGCGCTGGTGCCGGTCCTCATCGTGATCTTCCTGTGGCTCGGCGTCCGCTGGCAGCGTGACCTGCGCGTCCGCCTGAACATGGAACCCCAGCAGGAGTACGACGCCCTGCGCACCGTGGGGATCAGCCTGCTCACCTTCGGCCTGCTGCTGCTCACCGCCCGGCTGCTGCGGTTCGCCGCCTACGGGGTGGCCCGCGTGCTCGGCCGGGTGGTGCCCGAGTCGGCGGCCTACTGCGCCGGCTTCGTGGTGGTCACCATGCTCAGCTATGGCGCGGCCGACGGCCTGCTGTTCGACAACCTCTACACGACGGCCGACCGGTCGGCCGCGGTCACCGACAGCGGCACCGGGCACGGCGTGGTCCGCCCGCTCACCGACCTGCGCTCGGGCGGTCCGGGCTCGATGGTCGGCTGGGACTCGCTGGGCCGGCAGGGCCGCAACTTCGTGGCCAAGGCGCCGACCCGGCAGCAGATCACCGCCTTCACCGGGCGGCCCTCGATCGAGCCGATCCGCCTCTACGCCGGTCTCGCCTCGGCCGATGACATTCAAAAGCGAGCCGACCTGGTCGTACGGGAGATGGAGCGCACCGGGGCGTTCGACCGGGCGGTGGTCGCGGTCCTCACGCCGACCGGCACCGGCTGGGTCGACAGCGACGTCACCGACTCCCTGGAGTACATGTACGGCGGCGACACGGCGCTGGTCTCGATGCAGTACTCGTACCTGCCCAGCTGGATCTCGTTCATGGTCGACCGGGGCAAGGTCGTGGACGCGGCGTCGGCGCTGATCACGGCCGTGCACGACCGGTGGGCGGCGATGCCGGAGCCGTCCCGGCCGAAACTGCTCATCTTCGGGGAGAGCCTGGGGACGTACGGGACCGAGAAGACCTTCGGCACCGCGGAGAAGATGGTGGCCGGCGCCGACGGGATCCTGCTCGAGGGCCCGACCTTCGCGAACCCGATCCACCAGCGGCTCACCGAGCAGCGGGCGGCGGGCAGCACGGTCTGGGACCCGTCGTATCCCGCGCTGCCGGTGGAGTTCGCCAACGACGCGACCCAGCTGCGATCGCTCACCGGGCCGCCGCCCAAGGTCGTCTACATGCAGAACTCGTCCGACCCGGTCGTCTGGTGGAACCCGAGCCTGCTCTGGCACCGCCCGGACTGGCTGCGCGGCAAACGCGGGCCGGACGTGACGCCGTCCATGCACTGGTACCCGCTGATCACGTTCTGGCAGACCACGACCGATCTGATCTTCGCCAACAAGGTGCCGATCGGGCACGGCCACACCTACAAGTCGGGGACGGTCGACGGCTGGGCCGCGGTCGCCTCGCCGCCGGGGTGGACGGACCACGACACCGTACGGCTGCGTGCCCTCCTCGATCGTTAGCGGTAGCTTCGCCGGATGACGCTTCAACGAAAGTTGTCTATCGCACTGGCCGGCGTGGCGGTCATCGCCGCCACCGCCGGCTTCACCGGCCACGGCGGCCCGCACTGGAAGCTCTCCGACACCTCCACGACCGCCCGGTTCCGCGGGCTCGCCCCGGTCAGCGCCAAGGTCGCCTGGGTGGCCGGCTCGTCGGGCACCATCTTGCGCACAGTCGACGGCGGCCGCTCCTGGGCGTCGGTCGGTCCCGCCGACGCGGCGGCCCTCCAGTTCCGCGACATCGAGGCCTTCGACGCGCGTACGGCGGTGGCGCTCACGATCGGGAACGGCGCCGACTCCCGCATCTACCGCACGGCCGACGGCGGCCGCAGCTGGACGTCGGCGTTCGTGAACGACGACGCGAACGCCTTCTACGACTGCATGACGTTCCTCGACGCCCGGCACGGGCTGGCGCTCTCCGACCCGGTCGACGGCAAGTTCCGCATCCTGGCGACGTCCGACGGCGGCCGCAGCTGGCGGGTGACGTCGCCGGCCGGCATGCCGGCGGCCCTGGACGGCGAGTTCGCGTTCGCCGCGAGCGGCACGTGCCTGGTGTCGTCGCAGGGCCGCGCGTTCTTCGCCACCGGCGGCGGCGCGTCGTCCCGCGTCTTCACGTCGTCCGACCGCGGGCGCACGTGGTCGGCGGTCTCGACCCCGATCCCGAGCGGGCCCAGCGCCGGCATCTACAGCCTGGCGTACCGCGACCGCACCCACGGCCTGGCCGTCGGCGGCGACTTCGCCGCCCCCACCGTCGCCCCGGCCGGCGCCGCCTACCTTCGCGGCCGCACCTGGACGGTCGCCCGCACGGTCCCGGGCGAGTACCGCTCGGGCGCGGCCTGGCTCGGCCACGGCCCCGTCGCGCTCGCGGTCGGCCCGACCGGCAGCGACATCTCCTGGAACGGCGGCCGCGACTGGAAGCGCTTCGACACCGGCAGCTTCGACGCGGTCCTCTGCGCCCGCGACGGCGCCTGCTGGGCCTCGGGCGAGCAGGGCCGGGTCGCGCGACTGGCCTTCTGACTCGTTTGCATCGGGCCGGCCGCACTCGCGCGGCCGGCCCGATCGGCTCTACCGGCTTTACCGGCGCGCGTGCTCCTCGCGGATGGCCCGGATCAGCGCGGCGAAGTCACCCTCGGAGTGCTGCGCCTCGGTCAGCGTGTTCATGTCCCGCAGGACGTCGGTGATGCGGCCGACGGTACTGCCGATCTTGGCGTACAGGTCGAGGTCTTCCCGGATGCCCTGGAGAAACTCCAGCGGCACCTCGCGCATCTCGGTCGCCAGCTCGGCCCGCCGCTCCTCCCAGTACTTCGCGTAGCGCAGGCGGCCGCGCGCGTCGAAGATGTCGGCGTCCGGCAGCACGATCGGAAACAATCGTTTGGCGAAATTCTCGCGGCCGGCTATTTCGGTGAGCTCGAACATGCAATTGCGCGACCGCAGATAAGCGTCATCGAGAACGAGGACGACGAATTCCGCCTTTCCCAGCAGGCGCATGAATCCCTCGATCGAGCCGCGGTAGGGAATCTCATGTTTGTCGCGCCGCACCGGAAGGCCGCGGCCGGCCAGCGCGACGACCATGCGGTCGACCACCGCCTCGGCGGCGCCGCCCCACTTGTAGGACACGTAGATCTCGGGCGACGCGAGCGGTCCGACCAGGGACGCGATCGTGTCCGGGACACTTCCGCGGCGGTCGAAGACGTCGACCTCGATCGCGTCCCCGACGTCGGACCAGGTCGGGTCGCGCGAAGTGACGAGGACGTGCCCGCCGGACGGCACGAGCCGCACCAGGTCGTCCGGGTCGTTCGCGTTGTCGTAGACGAGCAGCCAGTTCAGCTCCGTCGACCGCAGCGCCGCGAGCACCAGATCCGGATCGTCGGGAATCGGTAGGCCGAGCCGTTGGCCGAGGTCGGCCAGCGACCGCCGGACTCGCGACGGGTCGTCGGCCGGGATCCACCAGATCAGGTCGTAATCGTCGACGTGCCGATACACGTACTCGATCGCCAGCTGGGTCTTGCCCACGCCGCCGAGGCCGTGCAGCGCCTGCGGCAGCACCGACGCCGCGGCGGCCCGGCCGAGGCTGCGGTGCAGGCTCGACAACATGGCGTCACGGCCGGTGAAATTGGGGTTCCGAGCTGGTACGCCGCCCCCGACGTGCGGGGCGTCCGGCCGCTCCAGGGTTGCCCCGGGCAGGCCGGCAACGGTGCTCTCGTCCACCACGATCGATCCTTACTACGCGATTCCCTAGAACCGGACTTATGCCGTTAAATTAGTACATCCACCGGCATACGGACCGGGTCCCGATGACGACTTCGCCTGGTCACGGGTACGTTCGTGACCAGGCGTTCGCTCAAACGTGCGCAGCGCGATGCCGCTCACCCGGACATTATCTAATAAGGATCTTGAGTACCGGAACCTCAGTGCGCAGGATGTCGACCGGAGCTCGCGGTGCGGGCGCCGTGCTTCGGCCGGGAATGCGAGCCGGTGAGAATTCAGGAATGCGTCGGCAAATGGTTGTCGCTGAGCAGCAGCGTGTGCAATTCGGCGCTGACGCCGGCCACCTGGTCCATGTGCGCGTTGTGGCCGAAACTGCGCGGGCGCGGAATGGGAATCTCGACCAGGCGGCGCACCTGTCCGGGGCGGGAGCTCAGCACGGCCACGCGGTCGGCGAGCAGCACGGCCTCCTGGATCGAGTGGGTCACGAAGACGATCGTCGTACCCAGGTCCATGTGGATGCGCTGGAGCTCGACCGCCAGCTCCTCGCGGGTCAGCGCGTCGAGGGCCGAGAACGGCTCGTCCATCAGCATGACCTTGGGGCTCTGGATCAGCGCGCGGCAGAGGGCGACGCGCTGCTGCATGCCGCCGCTCAGCTCGTGCGGGAGGCGCTTGCGGAAGCCCGACAGGCCGGTCATCTCGAGCAGCTCGGCGGCGCGCGGGCGGTACTCGGCCTTCTTCCAGCCGAAGATCTCGACCGGGAGCAGCACGTTGTCCTCGACCGAGCGCCACGGCAGCAGCGCCGGCTTCTGGAAGACCATGGCGACGTCGCGGCGCGGCTCCTTCACCAGGGCGCCGTCCACGCGTACGGAACCCTTGGTCGGTTGGAGAAGCCCACCGATCATGCGCAAGAGCGTCGATTTGCCGCACCCGGACCGGCCGATGACGGTGAGGAACTCGCCGTCGCCGATCGTGAGATCGATGTCCCGGATCGCCTCGACCGGGCCGGCCTTGCCGCGGAAGGTCTGCGAGACGCCCTCGATGCTGATCATCAGTTCCCCGTAACCGCTCGGGCCCACGGGACGAGCAGGCGCTCGAGCCCGGCGACCAGGTAGAAGAGGACGACGCCCATCAGCGCGAGCAGCACCAGCGCGCAGAACGCGAGCGGGGTGTCGTTGGAGGCGCCGGAGCCGGCGATCACCGAGCCGAGGCCGTGGTCGGGGTTGACCACCTCGCCGATCACGGCGCCGATGATGGCGAGCGGGGTGGCGACTTTGAGGCCCACGAAGACCTGCGGAAGCGCCCAGGTCAGCCGCACCTTGACGAAGGTCTGCCACCACGAGGCCTTGAGCGAGCGGGCCAGCTCGCGCAGGTCGGCCGGGGTCGAGGTGAGGCCGGCCATCGTCGACACGATCACCGGGAAGAAACTGACCAGCACCACCATGACGATCTTCGGCGAGTCGCCGAAGCCCATCCAGACCAGCAGCAGCGGGGCGAGCGCGACCTTGGGGATGGCGTTGATCGCGGCCAGGACGGGCATGGCCATCCGCTCGACCGTCCGGGAGGCGGCCAGGATCACCGCGATGACCAGTCCGAAGGCGACGGCGATGACGAACCCGATGAGGACCCGCTGGAGGGTGGTCCAGGTCTCCTGGAGCAGGAACGACGGCGTCTTGAGGAACGAGTCGACGACATCGGCCGGGGACGGCACGTAGAACGGATCGATGTGGAACACGGTGGTGACCAGCCACCAGGCCGTGATCGTGAGGATCACGCCGAGCGTGGGCAGGACCGCGTTGGACCACACCCTGCTCTGCGGCCCGGGAATGTCCGTCATGTCGCGACTCCGTGGTTGATCAATGACGCGGGGCGGGACTCTACCTGCTCCGCGGGCTTGGCCCGCCCCGCGTCCGGACGTCAGCTTGCCGGTACGAAGCTGAAGTCGACGACCTTGTCGGGCGTGAGGCCGGCCGGCATGAGGCCGTTGCCCTGCAGGATGGCGATGCTGCGCGCCACCCGCTCCTGGTCCAGGTGACCGAGCGGGGCGCCGTTCGGCGGGGACACGTACGGCTTCATGGCGTTGATCTCACCGATCGCGGCCGGGACCGCCGCGGTGGGCTCGGCCTTGTTCATGATCGCCGCAGCCTCGTCCGGGTGGTCCAGCGCGTACTGGAGGCCCTTCATGGCGGCGTCGGTGAACTTCTTGACCACGTCCTTGTCGCTGGCGATCAGCTCCTCCCGGGCGATGATCGCGTTGCCGAACAGGTCGGACAGGTACTCGCTGTAGGGCAGCACCGTGACCTGCTTCTTCGACGCCGTCTCGAGCGCCTTCTTGGACAGCAGGAACGTGCTGAGCGCGTCGACCTTGCGCTGGGCCATCAGGCCGTTGAGCGCGGTGGTCTGCGCACCCTGCAACTTCACCGACTTCGCGTCCAGGCCGGCCAGCTTGGCGTACGCCGGGAAGAGCAGCTCGCTCACCGAGCCCTTGGCGGTGGCCACGGTCTTGCCGGTCAGGTCGGTCGGCTTGGTGATGTTGGTGTCGGCCGTCGTCATGATCGAGACCAGCGTCTGCTGGTGGATCGCCGCGACCGCGCGCCAGTTGGTGAACTTGCCGAGGCCGGCCTGGATCTCGGCGCCGGTGAAGTCGAGGGCGGCGAACTGCGCCTGGCCCGACTTGATCAGCGTGAGGTTCTGGACGTTGCCGGCGCCCTTCTGGATGTCGACGTCGATGCCGGCGTCCTTGAAGAAGCCCTTCTCCTTCGCCACCCATACGAAGGAGTCACGGCCCACCGCACCGAACGCGGTCACATAGGTGACCTTCTTGAGGTCGCCGCCCGAGCCGGCTGCGGAGCCGGTCGAACCGCCGTCGTCCTTACTGGAGCACGCACCCGCCGTGACGAGCACGGCGGCCAGCAGCGTAGCCGCCAGCACACGAGAGCGTCTGATCATCCAATGCCTCCTGAGAATCCGCCCGTCCAGCAGGCGGAGATGACTGTTCGTCTGACCTGCGTGGACGTTGCGTCGATCGACACCCGTCCGTCCGGCCCCGCGTCCGGTCGAGATCGTAGAGCAGGGAGGATGACCTGTCATCGCGCTCAATTCGGCCTAAATAGACCTTCGAATAATGACGTTACGGGTCCGAAATGGACATCTATGCAGGTCACGGTATGGTTGACAGTCTTCGGCCCGGAAGCGATGCTGTGCACAAGATTGTGAGCAATCCGTAGCCCGCTCGCCCACCTGCTAGGAGCGCCCGTTTGACGTCGCCCGCCGCCGACGACGCCTACCTGCGGCTACGCGACCTCATCTACAGCGGCGAGTTGATGCCGAACGAGCGGCTCGTCGAGGCCGACCTCGCGCAGCGGCTCGAGGTGAGCCGGGCCATCGTCCGTACGGCGCTGGTCCGCCTCGGTCAGGACGGTGTGGTGATCCTCACCCCGCACCGCGGCGCCCGCGTCCGCGTGGTCACCGACGCCGAGGCCGTCGAGATCCTCCAGGCCCGCGCCGTGCTCGAGGCGCTCACCGCGAGCGAGGCGGCCAAGCGTGCCACCGCCAAGGAGATCGCGGCGATCCGCCGGATCCTGGCCGGGATGAGCCGCCGGCTCGAGGAGGGCGACCTGCTCGGCTACTCCGAGGGCAACGCGGCCCTGCACGCCGCGATCATCCAGGCCGCCCGGCACGAGACCGCGGCGCGGCTGATCACCGGGCTGCGAGCGCAGCTGGTGCGCTTCCAGTTCCGCACGATCCTGGTGCCCGGGCGGGCTTCGCACTCGTTCGCCGAGCACACGGCGATCGTTGCCGCCATCGCCGCGCGTGATCCGGCGGCGGCCGAGAAGGCCATGCGGGAGCACCTCGGGCACGTCTCGGACGCGCTGTCCCACACCAACCGTCGTTTTATCGGGGAGACTCATGGTTGACCATCCGGTTCCGTCCGCCGCCGCTCGTTCGCTGGTGGCCGGTGGCTACGACACGCACGTGCACATCGCCCCCGACGTGATGGAGCGCCGGATTGACGACCTGTCTCTGGCGCGGCGGTTTTCCTCCGTCGGACTTTCCGGATTTATCCTGAAATCGCATTATGTGACGACCGCCGAGCGCGCGGCGGTCGTCCGGGCCGCGGTGCCCGGGGTCGACGTTCTCGGGGCGATCACGCTGAACGGGTCGATGGGCGGCATGAACCCCGCGGCGGTCGAGATCGCCGGCCGGCTGGGCGCGCGCATCGTCTGGATGCCCACGGTGGACTCCCGCAACCAGCGCTCGACCACCGCCACCGACCTGCCCGGCAGCAAGCCGGCCATGTGGGGCGCGCTCCAGGCCGATCTGCATGCTCAGGGCATCGTGCCCGACGTGGTCGAGGTGGTGTCGGACGACGGTGCCGTCCTCGACCAGGTGCGCAAGGTGCTGCGCGTGATCGCCAAACACGACATGGTGCTGGCCACCGGTCACCTTTCCGGCCCCGAGATCCTCGCGGTCGTCAAAGCGGCACGAGCAGAGGGCGTACGCCGGGTGGTCGTCACCCACCCCGAGTTCACCTCCCAGCGCTTGCCCGTCGAGCAGCAGCGCGAGCTCGCCGCCGAGGGCGCCCTCCTGGAACGCTGCTTCACCACGCCGTTCACCGGCAAGGTCTCGTGGGACGACCTGTTCGCCAACATCCGCGCGGTGGGCGTCGAGCATTCGGTGCTCTCCAGCGACCTGGGCCAGCCGTTCAACCCGCCGGTCGAGGACGGGCTCGCCCTGTTCGCCGACCGCCTGCTGGAGGCCGGCTTCACCCCCGACGAGGTGCGCAAGATGGCAGTGGAGAACTCGCGCTTCATCGCCGCGTGAGCCCCAGTTTCCCGAACGCCGACGCCGGCCCGGCATGATCCGCCGGGTGGGCGCCGTGGCCGTCCCACAGTTGCACGCCGCGCCGCGTCCCCAGCGCGCCCTCGGGCTCGCCTGGCCCCGCCGCGCCGCGCTCGCGTGCCCCCAACCGCGCCCCGCTCGCGTGCCCCCACCGCGCCCCCGCAGCGCCGCGTTCTCGCGCCCGCGCTGGCCGCATCGCTGCGGCCGCGCCGGAAGTCAGCCGTTCAGGTAGGCCAGCACCGCGAGCACCCGCCGGTTGTCGTCATCCGAGGGCGGCAGGCCCAGCTTCATGAAGATGTTGTTGATGTGCTTGCTCACCGCCTTCTCCGTCACGAACAACCTCCCCGCGATCGCCGCGTTCGACCGCCCCGCCGCCATCTCCCTCAGCACTTCCCGCTCGCGCACGGTCAGCACCTCCAGCGGCCCGCCCCGATCGAGCAGCCGGGCCACCACCTCCGGATCCATCACCGTGCCGCCGCCCGCCACCTGATGCAGCGCATCGACGAACTGGGCCACATCGGACACCCGGTCCTTCAGCAGGTAGCCCACCCCACCCCGGCTGTCCCCCAACAGCTCCCGCGCATAGAGCGGCTCGACGTGCTGCGACAGCACCAGCACCGGCAGCCCCGGCACCTCGGTCCGTGCCGCGATCGCCGCTTGCAGCCCCTCATCCGTGAACGTCGGCGGCAACCGCACGTCCACGACCGCCACGTCGGGCTTTCGCTCGATCAGCGTCGGCAGCAGCTCGGGCCCGTTGTCGACCGTCGCGACGACCTCGAAGTCGAACGCCTCCAACAACCGGGTCAATCCGTCCCGGAGGAGAGCGTGGTCCTCGGCGATGACAACACGCACGGCAGCTCCATGGTCACGATGGTCGGCCCGCCCACCGGGCTGGACAGCGCCATCGTCCCATCGAACGCCGCCAGCCGGCGCTCGATCCCCCGTAGCCCCGTGCCACCGGACGGGTCGGCCCCACCGTGCCCGTCGTCGCCCACCTCCATGAAGAGCCGATCATCACCGCGCTTGATGCTCACGTAGGCAAACGTCGCCCCGCTGTGCACCGTCACGTTGGCCAGAGCCTCCGCGATCGCGAAATAAGCCGCCGACTCGACCGGCGTGTCGAGCCGCTCGGACACGTCGGAGTCGACGCTCGTCGGCACCCGCAGGTTGAACGCGAGCGCCCGGACCGCCCCGTCGAGCCCGCGCTCGGCCAGCACCGGCGGATGGATACCCCGTACCAGATGACGCAGTTCCACCAACGCGGTCGAGCTCACCTCCCGGGCCTCGGCCATCAGGAGTCTCGCCTTCTCGGGGTCGCGGTCCACCATCTCCTCGGCCAGCCCGATCGTCATGCCCAGGGAGACCAGCCGCGCCTGCGCGCCGTCGTGCAGGTCGCGCTCGATGCGGCGCAGCTCGGCCGCCTGGGCGTCGACCGCGTCGGCCCGCGTGAGGGTCAGCTGGTCGACCCGGAGCCGCAGCTCGGCGTTGCGGGTCGGCGCCAGGAACAACCGCGCGAACAACGCGTCGACCCGTCGCAGATAGGGCGCCGCGGCCAGGCCGATCGCCAGAATCAGCGCGCCCTGCGGCAGCGCGAGGAACCCATCGCTGACGCTCTCGATCGGCCACGTGACGCCATAGCCGTACCACCCAGTGGCCAGCCAGATCCACAAAGGAAGAAGGACGATGCCCTCGACCCCGTAGAGCGGGATCAGAAGCGAGCCGAACCCGAGCGCCAGCCCCACGATCGCGCCGGGCAGCAGCCAGGCCAGGTCGCGCCAGGTCGCCGGGTCGGTGACGATCCATTTGTAGTGGCGCCAGCCGAACATCCGCGCCTTCTCCGGCCGCGGGCGATAGGGCCGGGCAACCGGGACGCCCCACCAGCCGCCGATGTGCCGCCCGAGGTTGGCGCGCGCCCGAACCAGCTTCGTCACCAACGGCAGCAGGATCAGCCCCACACCCCACACCGGCGTCAACACCAGCGCGAGGAGGAAGAGCACGAACAGCACGATGTTCGCGATCGACAGAGCGACCGCCAGCGTGCCGCCGGCCACCGCCCGCAACCCGTCTCGTATCCAGTCCCGCGTCTCCATGCCCACCATCCTGGCCCGAGGACGCCAAGAACTCAGTAGGGCTAGCACTACTCTCAGATATAGTCCTGGCTCTCCTGACTTGAGGCCCGCGAACCGGTTGCCTTGACGCATGACGACAACGGCAGAGCGGCCGCGTACGGCGGCCGGTAGTGATTTCGCGGAGCTGGGCCGGCGCATCAACGCCGCGGGCCTGCTCCGGCGCCGGCCCGCCTACTACGTCCTGCGCCTCGGGCTGGTGGCCGCGGTGCTGGTCGGCGGCTGGACGGCGTTCTTCCTGATCGGCGCCTCCTGGTGGACTCTCGCCGTCGCCGCGTTCCTGGCCGTGGTCTTCGCCCAGGTGGCACTGGTCGCCCACGATCTGGCCCACCGCCAGGTCTTCCGCACCAACACGCCGAGCCGCCGGGCCGGCATCATCGCGGGCAACCTGGCGATCGGCATGTCCTACGGCTACTGGATGGACAAGCACACCAAACATCACGCCAACCCCAACCACGACGATCTCGACCCCGACGTCGGCCCCGGCGTGCTGGTCTGGAGCCGCGAGGCCGCCCGCGGCAAGGGCTTCCTCACCCGCTACCAGGCCTACTTCTTCTTCCCACTGCTGACCCTGCTGGGCCTCTCCCTGAAACGCGACAGCATCCGGGCGCTGCGCGACGGCACGGTCAAACGCCGCGGCCTCGAGAGCGTCCTACTGGCAACACATCTGATCGCGTACGCCGCGGCGCTCCTCCTGGTGCTGAACCCGCTCCAGGCGCTGGCGTTCGTCGTGGTGCACCAGGCCCTGTTCGGCGTCTACCTCGGGATGACCTTCGCGCCGAACCACAAGGGCATGCCGCACCCCGACGGCACCGAGGACTTCTTGCGCAAGCAGGTGCTGACGTCCCGCAACGTCCGCGGCGGTCTCCTGGTCGACGCCGCGCTGGGTGGTCTCAACTACCAGATCGAGCACCACCTGTTCCCGGCCATGCCGACCCCGAACCTCCGCAAGGCCCAGCCGATCGTCCAGCAGTACTGCGCGGAGATCGGCATCCCGTACGAGATGACGTCGCTGACCGACTCCTACGCCCAGGCCCTGCGTCACCTGCACGACGTCGGCGCCGAGATTCGCGACGAGCGCTAGCAGTCACGCACGGACGCCAGGCGGCGAGCGCAGCGCAGGCCGTGGGGCACAGGCACTGAGTTGCGGGAGCAGCCCCGGCCCTGGGGGCACGAGCGCCGAGCAGCGGGAGCCACAAGCCATGTCGGGAAACTGAAGCGGGCACGGGGTCGGGGCACGGGTGCCGGGCGCCAGGCGCGGGTGGCCGGCGTCGGGTGCCGGGCATCGGACGCCAAGGCGCGGGCGCGGGTGCCAGGCGTGGGGCCGGGTGTCGGGTGCGGGACCGGGCGTCGGGCGCAGGCGCGAGGCCGGGCGTCGGGCGCGGGCGCACGCCGCGCGCCCAGGCAAGGGGCCTGGGTGCGGGGCGCGGGTGCGAATGCGGGGCGGGCGGGTGCGGGGTCCGGGGAGGGATCGCGATCGGCGGCCGGGGCGCGGTGTGGTCGGGAAGAGGACCGCAGGTATGCCGGGCTCGTGGAACGGTGGTCTCGGTACCCGCCTCAGCAAGAAACGGAGTGTCCGATGGACCTGAATCTGACCGGGAAGGTCGCCGTCATCACCGGTGGCAGCGCCGGGATCGGGCTGGCCATTGCCCAAGGGCTTGCGGCCGAGGGAGTGGATCTGGTGCTGTGCGGCCGTGACGAGGAGCGGCTGCGCGCGGTGGCTTCGGAGATCTCGGGGGTGCGGGCGATCGGTGTGGCGGCCGACCTGACGAGTCCGGGTGGCGCGGATCGGGTGGCCGCCGCGGCTCGGGCGGAGTTCGGCGGGGCGGACATTCTGATCAACAACGCCGGCACCGGGAGCGAGGAGAAGATCCTGACGGCGCCGGATGAGCGGTGGCAGCTGTATTGGGAACTGCACGTGATGGCGGCGGTTCGGCTGGCCCGCGCGCTCGCGCCCGGGATGAAAGCCCGGGGCGGTGGCGTGATCCTGCACAACGCCTCGATCTGTGCGACGCAGCCGCTGGGGTATGAGCCGATCTACAACGTGACCAAGGCGGCGCTGGTGATGTTCTCGAAGTGCCTGGCCAACGAGCTGATCGGGGACAACATCCGGGTGAACGCCGTCAACCCGGGCCTGGTGATGACCGGTGACTGGGTCAAGACGGCGAAGCTGCTGACCGAGGGCACCGACCAGACGTGGGAGCAGTACCTCCAGAAGATCGCCGAGGACAACGCGCCGATCGGGCGGTTCGCGACGCCGGCGGAGATTGCCGATCTGTTCGTCTTTCTCTGCTCGCCGCGGGCTTCCTACGCGGTCGGGTCGACGTACTACATCGACGGGGGCTGGCTCAAGGTGACGACCTGAGTGCGCCGCCAGGGGGTCGAACCCTGAACCCTCCGCTTAAGAGGCGGATGCTCTTCCATTGAGCTAGCGGCGCTACAAGGGTGTGATGTCGTCGGGTGGGGTCGAACCATCCGGCCTCCGCCTTATGAGGGCGGCGCTCTGCCGCTGAGCTACGACGACGTGTGGTGGCGAGGAGCAGGACGGGCGCCCTGCTCCTCGTGGACCCGGCCGGGCTCGAACCGGCCGCCTCCCGTTTGCAAGACGGGTGCTCTTCCCGATGAGCTACGAGCCCTCGATCACCGGCGGGACCCGGAAAACACTGTCGGGTCGCCGGCTTGGTGCTGTCTGAAGGGGTTGTCGGGGGGCGAGCGAGATGCCCGAAGGGGGTTGCCGACGATGCGACGGCGGGGGCCGAGAAGCGGGCGGTGAAGCGAGGCGGGGAAGCCGACGCGGGGGCCGGGGGCGACGGCGACGCGGGGCGAGGGTGGCGCGGGGCGAGGATGGCGCGGGGCGAGGATGGCGCGGGGCGAGGATGGCGCGGGGCGAGGATGGCGGCGAGATGTCGGAGCAGGGGTTGCTGGGGCGAGGGGCGGCGGGCGCACGTTGGCCGGGTAGCGCAAGTAGTCCCGTCCAGCTAGCCCGGCGGTCGTTCTACCCGCCGCAGCCGGCCCGTGTGACCGCCGCTCCTCGCCCCCATTTCCGGAAAACTTGGAAACACTATTCAATTAAAGAGCACGGACGGCAGGAATCGAACCCACAACGCACGGACTTGGCAACCGTTGCTCTACCAATTGAGCTACGCCCGCAAGTCGAATTCAGCACGGGTGCAGACAAAGAAAGCCGCCCTTCCCCAGAGTGGGAGGGCGGCCGCCGAAACCGGTGTGGTCTCAGTCGTTTCGCCAGCTCACTCGCGGGGAGTGCCAACTCGGGGCTCGTCGCGTGCGCTTGGACATGCAGGGACGATCGAACATCATCTCGATCCCCTTTCGTACGCTTCCCCTGGTGACGCATTTAAGAGTAGAGCACCAAGGCAACGCCTGACAATGCCTTTATGGAAAAACAGCCCAGCCGTCTCGGTATTCGATGAATGGGGAGCCGGCCGGGCGGACCTCGTCGTGCAGGGCGCTGGGAATGGGGGCGGTGTGAAGCACGGCGGGGCGGTCGGCCAGGTAGCAGACGCGCTCGCCGGGCCACCACCAGCCGGCGGACCGGGTCAGCGTCGTCCACGTCTCGAACTCGGCGGTGCGAGCGGGCGGGACCAGGCCGAGGCGGCGCAGGACGTCGGCGTGGGCGATCCAGGCCGCGTCCTGGTTGCCGTACCAGCAGAGCGGAAGAACCCCGCACGCGGCTCGGATGCGCAGGTACAGGCCGGCCGCCAGCGAACGGAACAAAGCCTCCCGGACGCCCTGCCGCACCAGCTCCTGGAACGGGAGCCCGGCACTCAGGGCGTCGGGCGCGGCGAGCGCGGGCCAGGACCGGTCCTTGGGGCGCTTCATCAGCGGGCGGTCGTGGGCCGGCTCGGCGATGTCGGCGGTCAGGTCCGAGCGCAGGCGCGACAGGCCGGCGGCGATGTCGCTCGCGATCGGCGGCCTGCCCGGTGGCCGGCGATCGTCCACCCAGGAGCGTAGTTCCTCGGGCGTGGCCACCCCGGCCACGTGCGGGAGGGCCGCCGCCGGCGAGGGAAACCAGCGGAACGACGGGCGCGGGCGGCCGTGCCGGGCATAGATGCCGGCCAGGGCGTTCTCGGTGGTGGGCCGGTCGGCGGGGGCGGTGGAGAGGCCCACCCGAAGCCATTCGTCGCGGATCGTCACCGCTTCACGCCACAAAGCGAAACGCGATGGGGCGGAGCGGGTGCGGGCGCTCAAAGCGCGAGGGCGCGCACGCCCTTTCGAGAGGTGATCATCAGATCATGATGCGCGCCGGGGAGGAACGGGGCAAGTCGATTACGGGGCGACGAGCGAGCGCAGCCGGGCCAGCGTGTCCGGGTCGAGCTTTCCGCCCAGCTCGTCGAAGTTCAGATAGAGGTCGTCATCGGGACCGTGGTGCTGCAACCGGTACGAGCTCCAGACCTGGAGGTAGCGCTGGTCGCCGAAGCGGGATCGGATCTCGCCGAGCACCCGCAGAGCGTGCGGCACGATGACGACCGACTCCTGCGGCGGGAACAGCACGTCGCCCAGCCGCTGCCCGATGAAGTCCACCCGGGACAGCCGGCACTCCCGCAGGTCGAGGCCGGAAAGGGACGCGCCGCTGAAGGTGACGTTCTCCAGCGTGCCGGTGATCCGGCTGCCGGTGAAGGCACAGCCGTCGAAGACCACGTCGCTGATCTTCACCTGGGAGAACGCGCAGTCCGCGAACGTCGCGCCCTCGGCGTTGATGCCGTCCAGCGCGGTCGCGGCGAACGAGCAGTTCCGCCACGTCGTGCCCGTCCCCCGGTGCCGGGCGCTGAGCACGGCGCCGGAGAGCGAGGCGCCGCCGAAGTCGCAGTCCTCGATGTGCGAGCGCCAGGCGCGGAGGTCGGTGAGGTCGGCGTCGCGGAACACGCAGTTCTCGAACCGGGCGTCGGTCAGGCGGAGATGCCGCAGCCGGGCCGAGCCGAAGTCCACCCCGCGCAGCTTTCGGAACTCGGGCAGCTTGCCGGTCGGGATGTCGACCGTCACCCCGGCGGCCGACACCGGTTGGAAGCCGGGATCGGCCAGCGCGAATCCCCGCAGGTCGAGCCGGCCGTCCACCGCGGGCAGGCCGAGCCCGTCCAGCGACCTGCCCCAGCGCAGCCGCCGCAGCACCTTGCCGGCGGTCCGGGTGCCGTCCGCGGTCTGCCAGCGCTCGTCAAATCCCATGGAAGCTCCACGATAAAGGGGGTGGGATGCCCCGGAGAGCATCCCACCCCGCGGATCAGTCGGTGTTCAGGTGGATGCCGGCGCCGAACCGGCTGGTGTACTTCCGGACGTGGGCGGCCCACTGTTTCGTCGTGGTCATGTCCCACCAGGTGCGCAGGTGCGGGTTCCAGAAGTCGGGCAGCGGCTCCGGCGGCCAGTTCCGGGCCCAGAACACCCTCGAGCTCAGGTACCGGTCCCGGGACACCCGTTCCTTGGCCACCCGGTCGATCACGTTACCGCGCGTCGCCTCCGGCATTGCCGCCTGCGCGTCGAGCTCGTCGGGCGTCAGCGGCACCCGCCCGGCGTCGACGTCGGCCTTGGTCCGGTTGACGATCGCGGTGAGCCGCTTGGTGATCTTCGAGACGTAGTAGCGGTTCTCGAGCCGGGTGAGAAAACCGATGCGCCCGTACGCGAACCCGGCCGCCGCGCCGATGCCGCCACCGATGACCGCGCCGGTGGCCGCGGCCGTCGCGAGACCGGACCACGAGCACTCGGTGCAGGTCAGCGAGTAGTCGGCGGCCCCGCCGACGGCGCCGGACCCGAGCCCGACGATCGCCTGCGACGCCCATCCGGGCAGGGCCCGGGGCAGTGCGCCCGCGATCCCCTCCCCGACGCCGGCGGTGAGCCCGCCGACCACGAACCCGACCGCCGCCGAGGCCGCGAACGCCCCCGGCGAACAGGCGCCCTGCTCACCCTGCCAGCAACTGATGCCCTGCCCGGCGACCGCGCCGCCGGCGCCGGCGAACGCGCCGCACAGCAGCAGCCCCGCGCCCTCGGTCGCGATGCCGAGGCCCAGGCAGCCGGCGAAGATGCCCACGCCGACGGCGATCGATCCCACCGTCGACAGCCAGTCGTGGCCGTTCATCTCGATGTTGCTGATCGGGTTGCCGCCGGCGAAGCCGTACCGGCCGCCGGCCAGCCCGGCGTCGGCGTCCGCGCCGTTGTACGTGTCCCGGCTCAGGAACTGGTTGATGTTCGGGTTGTAGGTGCGGAACCCCATGTCGAGGTTGCCGGTGCTGACCGCGATCCGGGCCGAGTTGAACCGATAGCTGTTGTACGCGAACGACAGGTTCTCCTTGTCGAGACCGGTCGTGTGCGACGCGTCGTTCGCGCCGTAGGCGGTGTAGCCGTACGTGGCCATCGTCGACCCGGTCGGCGAGGTCAGCGCCTCGACGTCCTGATGCGGGCTGTACGTGTAGTAGCTCGTCTGATCGGTCGGCGGCGGCGCGGCCAGGAAACTGTCGTGCAGCGCCAGCCGCTCGCCGTCCGGGCTGTAGTCGTACTTCTTGGTGCCGCTCCCGCCGGAGTCGTAGGTACGGGTCTCGTCGGCGACGGTCCCGGTGGTTCCGAGGTAGTCGAACGTCTCCGATCCGATCGACGTGTTCCCGAGAGTCGTGGAGGTCGTGACCGCCCGGTTGAGCGAGTCGTACGTCGTCGTGTCCGTCCGCGCGCCCTCGGCCGTGGTGCTCGACTGCGACGTGACGTTGTCGTAGCCGTCGTACGTGTACTTCTGCTCGGCCCCGAGGTTGGTGCCGAGCACGGCCAGGTTGGAGATCGCGATCAGCCGGCCGAGCGTGTCGTACTGGTAGCCACCCTTGGCCGGCGGGTCGGCGATGCCCAGCGAGGACGAGACCCGTCCCCGGTCGTAGTCGAAGAAGACGTCCGCGCCGTCGATCGTCTGTCGGGTGATGTTGCCGGCGCTGTCGTACTCGTACGCCTGATTGCTCTTGCCGTCGGAGTTGGTCACCTTGGTGACCTGGTTGTTCGGGCTGTACTCCCGATCGACATCCCGGTTGAGGAAGGCGCCGTTGTCGTCCGCGCTCTGCAGCGACGTGACGTCCTTGGTGACGTTGCTGTTCGGGTCGTAGGTGAGCAGGTGCGACGAGACCGTCGTCCCGGCCACCGTCTTCTCGGCCATCGAGGCGAGCGACCCGTCGAGGTTGTACGTGTACGCGACCTTGTTCCCGTTGCCCATGGTCTGCGACTCCCGCTGACCGGTCGGCGTGTACGTGAACTGGGTCGCGACGCCGTTGTTGACCACCTTCGTGAGCAGGTTGCGGGTGTCGTACGCGTACGTGTTGCTGTCGGTGTCGTTCTTCTGGGTCAGCAGGTTGCTCGCCGCGTCGTAGGCGTAGGAGAGCGTGTGCTCGACCGCGCCGCCGAGCTTCTCGAGCAGCTGCGTCGGCCGCCCGAGCTGGTCGAACGTGGCCGGGTAGTGGTCGAACCGCGCGTTCGGCGAGGTGTCGCTGACGTCCGTCCGGTTGCCGTCGGCGTCGTAGGTGTACGCCGCCGTGGTCGGCAGCGGCTGCGAGTCGCCGGCGTTGTCCCGCACCACCCGCACCGCGTCGGCGGTGGCCGGCGCCTGCCCGGGTGACAGGACGACGTTCTGGCCGGTGCCCGCCTTCAGCGCCCACTCGCCGTTGTTCTGCGGGTTCACCAGCTGCACCCAGGTGCCGGCGTTCTTCGACTGGTCGACGAAGACCGGTCCGCCGCCGGCGACGGTGTACCGGACGCTGGGCGAAGCGCCGTCCACCGCCGGGTACCAGACGTAGACCTTGTAGTTGCCGTCCTGCGGGATGGTCAGGTTCCAGGAGAAGTCCCCGACGCCGCCGGCGGTCTTCCAGTACGTCGATCCCTGGAAGCCCTGGCCGGCGGGACCGGCCGCCCAGCCCAGGCCGGCCGAGGTGTTGGCGGCGTCGGCGGTGAGGATCTGGGACTGCCAGCCGGCCGGGAGCCCGCTGTCGCGGTACGAGGCGAGCTTCCCGTCGGGGAAGTAGTCCCAGCTCATCTGGCGGGCCGCGGTGCCGTCGCCGGCCGTGACCTTCCGCGAGGTCTGCAGGCCCAGCCCGTTGTAGTCGTAGTCGGTGGTGATGGCGAACGGGTCGGCCGAGTGCTTGATCCAGCCATTGTCGAAGTACCCGTACGTCGTCGTGGTCGCGGTCTGCGGCACGTCCGGCTCGCGGGTGAGCTGGCTGACCTTGGTGACCTGGCCGGCGGCGTCGTACGCGTAGTCGGTCTCGGGCCGGTTGTCCGAGCCGTACCGGGAGTCGTGCGCGGCCGCCGGGTCGAACGCCCCGAGGAGCTTGGTCTGGCGGTTGTTCGCGTCGTACTCGGCCGAGACCGTGTACGCGTTCGCGACGCCGCTCGCCACGCCCTTCGGCGAGATCACGCTGGTGTTGTTGCCGACCTGGTCGTACCGGTACTGGGTGGTGTTGAGGACGCCGGCGTGCGGCACCTGCACCTGGGTGACCTGGCCGTTGGCGTCCATCGAGTAGTACGTGACGGCGCCGTTCTGGTCGGTGCGGGTGAGCACGAGCCCGTCCGCGTCGTACGTGGTGGCGGTGGTGTGCCCGAGGGCGTCGGTGGTGCCGATCGCCCGGTGGTCGAGGTCGTAGGCGACCTTGCTGACGTTCTTCAGCGGGTCGGTGACGCTGACCTTGTTGCCGGCGTTGTCGTAGCCGGTGACGGTCTTGCCGCCGAGCGCGTCGGTGACGGTGACCGGCTGGTCGGCGATGTCGTAGCCGACCGTGGTGGTGTACGAGCCGGCGGCCGCCCCGGCCAGGTTGCCGTTCGGCGTGGTGGTGGTGAGCCGGTTGCCGACCGCGTCGTAGGTGAAGCTGACGGTCCGGGCCGGCGCGGTGGCGCCGTCCCCGGGCAGGGTGGTCGTCCGCGTGCGGTCGGCGGCGTCGAAGACCGCCGTGGTGACGGCGCCGTTGGCCTCGGTCGAGCGGGTGACGTTGTCGTTGGCGTCGTAGGCCGGCGCCGGCGTGGTGACGTAGATCCCGGCCGCCTGGTCCTTCGGCACCTTGGACTCGAGCGGCCGCAGGAAGACGTCGTAGCCCTGGTTGGCGGAGTTGCCGAGCGGGTCGGTCACCGAGACGACCTCACCACGGGGCCCGTACGCCATCCGCGTCGTGTTCCCGGAGGGATCGGTGACCGAGCGCGGCTGTCCGCTGGGCTCGTACACCGTCACCGGGATCGGCAGGTAGTAGCTGTAGTTGGTGGTGTGGTTGTTGGCGTCGGTGGCGCTGATCATGTCGCCGTACGAGTCGTACGCGTACGTCATCGTGTAGCCCGCGCCCGCCGCCGTGCCGTTCGGCGCCTGGGCGGTCAGCACGTTGCCGTAGGCGTCGTACGTGTAGTGCCAGCGCCGGCCGGCCGCGGACACCTGGTCGACGAGGTCGGCGACGTGCCCGGAGAGCGAGAACTGGTACGCGTACCGGGCGGTCCCGGTGCCGGCCGCGTCGGTCATGCTGATCGGGTAGCCGGTGTCCGGGTCGTACGTCCAGGTCGTCCTGGCGCCGTTGTTCTCGGTCAGGGTGGCGACGTTGTTGTCGCCGTCCCAGGTCACCCCGGTCTTCTGGTTGAGCGGGTTGACCTGCTGGATCATCCGGCCGGCGGCGTCGATCTGGAAGGCGTAGGCGTGGCCGTTGGCGTCGGTCACGGTCGTCTGCTGCGCCGCCCCGGCGACGGTGCCCGGCGCCAGGTAGCCGTACTGCATGGTCTTGCCGAGCCGGTCGGTCACCGACTGGGTCATCCACTTCCAGGCCGAGGACGGCGGGTAGTAGGCGATCCGGCTGGTGCTGCCGCGCGGGTCGGCGATCGCGACCAGCTTGACGTTCTTCATGCCCTGGGTGGCGTCGTAGGTGAACTTGAACGTCTTGGCCGCCGGGTCGCCGGCGCCGTCGACGAGCCGGCCGAGCAGGCCCTGCACGGTGTAGTAGAAGTTCACGGTGCGGCCGGAGATGTCGCTGACCGACTTGATGTGGTCGATGATCTGCGGATCGGTCAGCTTGGTCGCCGCCACCAGGTTCCCGCTGTCATCGACGTACGAGTAGTCGTCGCCCTTGGCGTAGTAGGTCACCGTGAGCGTCTGCCGCGACACCGGGTCGGTGATGTAGGTCAGGAACTCGGTCGGCTTGTTCTGCGACTGCCGCGACGAGTACGTGTAGTCGGCCTCGTTGCCGTTGGCGTCGATCTGGGCCGTCGGGTAGCCGTCGCAGTCGTAGTAGAAGACCGTCCGGTCGGGCCGGGTCATCGACCAGGCGCGGGCGTTCTCGGTCTTCGGGCCGCAGTCGGCCAGTTGCTGGAGGAAGAGGTGGACGCCGGGCGGCGCCTTCCACCGGCTCGCGGTGGCGTCCCAGGTCCACTTGTGCGCGTTGCCGGTGCCGTCGACCATCACCACCTCGGTCGGGTGCGGGTTCGGGTGGAACTCCATCGGCTGGCCCACCCGGATCGGCGCCGACGCCTCCATCGACCAGCCGAAGCCGGCGCTGGTGTCGAACGTGGACAGCGAGTTGTAGTTCAGCCGCAGCAGCGTGGTGAAGCCGCGGGACGGGTTGGCGAACAGGTCGTAGTTCCAGACCGTGTTGCCGGACGACAGGTTGGTGTAGATGGTCGAGCCGGCCCCGGCCGGGGTCGTCGTGTACTGGTAGAAGTCCTCGAGGCCGAGCTGGTTGTTGCCGGTGGCGTCGACGCTGACCTGCTGGTCGAGCGACCCGGCGCCGGCCGCGGTGGCCGACAGGTAGGTGGCCGTCGTGGTGTCGAGCATGTCCCAGGCCAGCGACAGGCCCTCGGTCTCGTTGCCGCTGGCCACGGCCGGGGCGGCGACCTGGGCGTCGAGCGTCGCCGTGCCGCCGGGCGCGACGTCGGCGGGCAGCCGCGTGCGCAGCTGGTTGCCGGAGCCGGTGACGTCGGTGCCGTCGGGCAGCTTCCAGTGGTACGTCAGCACCTCGCCGGCCGCGGTCCAGGCCGCGTCCGTGGTGTTGTTGATCGTCACCGGCGTCGTGTACGTGGTGCCGGCGACCATCCGGTCCGGGGTCGACGGCGCGTAGTAGGTGGCGTCGGTCGACCGGTCGAGGTAGCTGACCACCAGTTGCGGCGCGAGCCGCGGCTCGGCGGTGCCGGGACCGGCGAAGACCGTGCGCTCCTGCGGCGAGGTCACCGTCTCCGCCCGCAGCTTCACCAGCAGGCCGTGGTTCGAGCCGGCCGTGCCGAGCCAGCCCGACACGATCGAGGTGGCGTCGAGCGTCTGCCGGTTCGGGTCGTTGGTGAGGCCCGCGACCGTGCCGGCCGCCGTCGCCGCGAAGTCACCGCCGGCGGCGCTCCACGCGGTTCCGGTCGCCGCGCTCGCCCACGTCGCCTGCTTGCCGGCGAACGAGCGGGTCAGCCCGTGCAGCTCGTAGACGGCGCCCGAGCTGGTCGTGGTGGTCTGCTCCGACCACAGCTTGAGGTGCGCGTCGATGATCCGCGAGCCGGCCGGCACCTGCGTCAGCTGACCGAAATCAAAGACCGAGCGAGTAGTCCCGTACGTGCCGGAGTTGTCGCCGACCGAGACCCACGGCTGGGCCACGCCGCCGTCGGTCAGGGTGTTCAGCACGGCGTTGGGCTGGCTGGACGAGAGGGTGGTCGCGGCCGTGGCCGGCAACAGGATCGTGGTGCGCCCCGCCTTCGGCAGCCGCACCAGCTGGGTCGGGCCCGCGATCAGCTTGCCGCCCTTGGTCTTGACCACGGTCATGTAGTAGTAGGCGTTGCCGTACGGGTCGGCGCTGTCGGTCGGCGTCGGCACGGCGGTCGAGTCGGCGAACGCGGTGGCGGCCGGGGCGACCGGCGAGACCAGCGTGTTCGGCCCCGGCGTGAACGTCTGGTAGACGCTGCGGTGCACCTGGTACTCGGCCAGGTCGTTGGCCGTGTCGCCGGTCGTGTTCGCGTAGGCCGGCCAGGACAGCTCGGCGCCGGTGGCGTGGATGACCGTGGGCGCGTTGACGGCGACGCCGGGCACGCCGTAGGTGACCACCAGCTTCGGGTAGGTGACGACCTCCCCGCCGTACGCGTAGATCGAACCCTCGAAGCGCGGGCCGCCCTGGTTGAGGGTGGCCTCGTTGGTCTGCTTGAGCACGAAGCCGTTGTTGGCGCTGCCGTTGACCCAGGACTGGACGGCCGAGGTCACCGGGAAGCCGACCCAGGCGCCGAGCGTGTTCGCCTTCTTGGTCGCGGTGCCGGCCACCGGTCCGCCGATGCCGCTCGCGTTGCTCCACGTGGCGGTGGCCGGGTTCCAGGCCGCGTTGGCCTGCAGCGCCTGCATGGCGACGCTGGTGCTGCCGGTGGTGAACGTCTGGTCGTAGTAGAGCTGGAGGTTCGCCGACGCGATCGTGGTGCCGGCCGGGACCGCCGGCAACGGGAACTTGATCAGAGTGCGGGCCGCGCCGGTGGCGGTCGTGCCCACCGAGAGCCGCCACGAGGTGCTGTAGTTCGTGGTCGCGCCGTCGGCCAGGATCATCGTGTTGGCCGCCGTCGACGGGGTCGGCGCCACGACGATCGTGGGGTCGATGGTGACCGGGTAGGCGCGCTCGGCGCCGGCCAGCCAGGCGGCGTCCGGCTTGACCGTGACCCGCACGGTTCCGGTGGCGGCGTCGAAGGTCATCGCCTGCGTCACCCGGGAGCTGTAGGTCTTGCCGTACGGCGAGCTCGCGTCGTTCCGGCTGTCCGACATGTAGGGCGCCGGGATGGTGAAGGCGGTCGCGCCGGCGTCGGTGCGGAACTCGATGGCGCCGCCCGCGTCCTGCTTCGGCACGAGGCCGCCGCCGACCTTCATCGTGTACGCGTAGACCTGTCCCGCCGCCGGACGCTTCGCCAGGACGATCGACTCCTTCACGCCCTCGGGCCCGACCTGGTAACGCAGATCGGCCCCCGGGTAGGCGCCGGCGTAGGTGACGGTCGAGCCCGTGGTCCGCGGCGCCTCCGTGGTCGCGCCGTCGGCCCCGACCTGCACGAACGTCCCGCCCTGCTCGATCCGCAGCAGGGCGGCCGCGTTCGGCGAGAAGTAGGTGCGGAAGGCGTTGCCCTCGGCCCCGGCCGTGAACCCGTCGTGCGCGACCGGCTTCACCGCCGGGTCGATCTTCTGCCAGGCGCCCTTGCCGTCCCGATAGTGCACCGGCAGGGCGGTTACCTCCTGCTGCACGCTGCCGTCCGACATCGCGTACGACGAGGTGGTCGCCGTGCGCCGGCCGGTCAGCTCCCTGACCCGCTTGGCGTGCGGGTCGGGCTTCAGCACCGGGGTGCCACCCTTGGCGGCCGGCTTCTTGTACGCGGCCGTGGTGTTCTTCGGCGCCTTGGCCGCCTTCCACCCGCCGTTGCCGCGCGGCTGCACGTCACCGCCGTGCGGGCGGGGCGCGGCGGCCGCCCGCTCCGGCTGCGACAGCACGCCGGCGACCAGCACGGGCGTCAATAAAATAGCTATCCATCGATGTTTTCGAGACAGACTCATCCCGTGCATCGCGCGACCTCCGTGTCGACAAGTCCCCCGCGTCCCTTGCGACGCGGCCCGGCCATGGGCCAGGCATCACGACCGTAGAGGCGAGGCATATGCGCGGAGATATCGCGGACATACATTCCGCTGGATACGCCGGGTGCGAGCCGCGGAGCTGTCGCGTACCGGACGGGCGCCGCCGATGGACACGCGAATGCGCCGCTGGAACAGTCGTCACATGGCATTCCTGGACGTCATCGGCGACGACCACAGCATCTACGCGATAACCGGCGACGGTTCCCTGCTGTGGTACCGCGACGAATTGCGGGACGGCACGAACGGGCCCAACGCCGAGCGTGGCTGGGCGCCGGGAAGCGGAAACCAGATCGGCGTCGGCTGGGACGGCTTCACGACCGTGTTCCCCGGCGGGAACGGCGTCATCTACGCCATCCGGGAGACCGGCGAACTGCTCTGGTACCGCGACGACCTGCGGAACGGCACCAACGGGCCGCACGCCGAACGCGGCTGGGCGCCCGGCAGCGGAAACCAGATCGGCGTCGGCTGGAACACCTTCACGACCGTGTTCTCCGGCGGGAACGGCATCATCTACGCCATCCGGGAGACCGG